>NZ_JBIXJO010000001.1:0-910637 GCF_052871235.1 Caulobacter sp. LARHSG274
CCGCCCTGGACCGCAAGGACCCCGCCGCCACCAAGCTGTGCGCCATGGCCAAGCGCTTCGCCACCGACGCCGGCTTCCAGGTCGCCAACGACGCCTTGCAGCTGCACGGCGGCTACGGCTACCTGCAGGACTACCCGCTGGAGCGCATCGTCCGCGACCTGCGGGTCCACCAGATCCTGGAAGGGACCAACGAGATCATGCGGGTGATCATCGCCCGCGAGATGTTCCGGGCGTGACGGCTGAACAGGAAAGCCGGACGTCCACTAAAATCTGGAGACCTCGCATGACCCGCATCGCCTTCATCGGCCTGGGCAACATGGGCGGCGGCATGGCCGCCAACCAGGCCAAGGCCCGGCATCAGGTCTCGGCGTTCGATCTGTCGGCGGCGGCGCTGGAGCGGGCCGTGGCGGCGGGCTGCCAGGCGGCGGGTTCGGCGGCCGAGGCCGTGAAGGACGCGCAAGTCGTGATCACCATGCTGCCGGCCGGACCGCATGTGCGCTCGGTGTATGGCGAGCAGATCCTGGTCCACGCGCCGACATCGGCCCTGCTGATCGACTGCTCGACCATCGACGTCGACAGCGCCCGGGCCGTGGCCGCCCAGGCCAAGGCGGCGGGCTTTCGCTTCGCCGACACCCCGGTGTCGGGCGGGATCATGGCCGCCGAGGCCGGGACCCTGGCCTTCATGGTCGGCTGCGACGAGGCGGATTTCGCCGCCGTCGAGGCGGCGCTCGAGCCGATGGCGCGGGTGACCATCCATGCCGGCGCGCCGGGAGCCGGCCAGGCGGCCAAGATCTGCAACAACATGCTGCTGGGGGTGTCGATGCTGGGGACCTGCGAGGCCTTCGCCCTGGCCGAGAAGCTGGGCCTGGCCGCCGAGCGGTTCTTCGACATCGCCAGCCAGTCCTCGGGCCAGTGCTGGTCGGTCAACACCTACTGCCCGGTGCCGGGCGTGGGCCCGGCCACCCCCGCCGACCGCCACTACGAGGGCGGCTTCGCCACGGCGATGATGCTCAAGGACTTGAAGCTGGCCCAGGACGCCGCCGCCAAGGCCGGCGCCTCGACCCCGCTGGGCGCCCAGGCCGAGGCCCTCTACGCCCTGTTCGACGCCAACGGCTTCGGCGGCAAGGACTTCTCGGCGGTGCTGCAGATGCTGCGCGGTCGGCTGGGTGAGCTGAACTGATCCCGTCCCCTTTCATCGGCCTTCGGAGCTGATCGGATGTCCTACGAAACCCTGATCGTCGAGACCGCCCCGGGCGGCGTCGAGGGCGTGCTGCGGATCCGCCTGAACAGGCCGCAGGCCCTCAACGCGCTGAACGTCCGCCTGCTGGTCGAGCTGGCCCAGGCGCTGGGCGCGGCCGAGGCCGACGATGCGGTGCGCTGCATCGTCATCACCGGCTCGCCCAAGGCTTTCGCGGCCGGGGCCGACATCAAGGAGATGGCGACCAAGACCTACCCCCAGGCCTTCAAGGAGGACTTCTTCACCGCCGGGGCCCGGGCGATCGAGCAATGCCGCAAGCCGATTGTCGCGGCGGTGGCCGGCTACGCCCTGGGCGGCGGCTGCGAACTGGCCATGGCCTGCGACTTCATCGTCGCGGCCGACACGGCGAAGTTCGGGCAACCCGAGATCAATCTCGGCGTCGCGCCAGGGATCGGCGGCAGCCAACGCCTGACCCGGCTGGTGGGCAAGTCCAAGGCGATGGACATGATCCTGACGGGCCGGATGATGGACGCCGCCGAAGCCGAGCGCAGCGGTCTGGTCTCGCGACTCTTCCCGGCCGACCTGCTCGATGAAGAGGCCTTGGCCATCGCCGGCAGGATCGCCGCCCAGTCGCCGCTGGCGGCTATGGCCAACAAGGAAATGGTCAATGTGGCGCTGGAGACCACGCTCAGCGCAGGCCTGCAGTTCGAGCGCCGCCTGTTCCACTCGCTGTTCGCCTTCGAGGACCAGAAGGAAGGCATGGCGGCCTTCGTCGAAAAGCGTCCGCCCCGGTTCACCGGCCAATGACCGACGTCGGGGTCAGGCGACCGGCGCGCCGGGAAACGCCGGTCGGCGCCTGCCGATGAAGGCGGCGACGCCTTCGCGGCCTTCGGCCGATCCGCTGGTCGCGGCGATGGCGGCGGCCTCGGCGTCCAACTGGGCGGCCAGTCCGACGACAGCGCCGTCGTGCAAGAGCTTGCGGCAGGCCGCCAGGGCGCCGACCGCCCCTTGCGCCAGGGCGTCGGCGGTTTCCCGGGCCGCCGCGACCAGATCGTCGTCGGCCACCGTCCGGGTGACCAGACCCATGGTGGCCGCCTCCTCCGCGCCGACGCGGCGGTTGGTCAGCATCATTTCCTGCGCCCGCCGCAGGCCGATCAGGCGCGGCAGCATCCAGCTGGCCCCGCCGTCCGGCGTCAGGCCGATCGCCGAATAGGCCACTGCGAACTGCGCCGACCGAGCGGCGATGGCGATGTCGCCGAGGATGGCCAGGCTCAGCCCGGCGCCGGCGGCCGGACCGTTGATGGCCGTGATCAAGGGCTTGGGCATGGTCGCCAGGCGCAGGACGCCGGCGTGAAAGGTCCGCGCCAGGGCGCCGACCGTCTCCCCGGCCCGGTCCCCAACCCGGGCGAACAGATCGACGTCGCCGCCGACGCAGAAGAACTTGCCCGATCCGGTCAGGACGACGCAGCGCACGTCGGGATCGTCGGCGCAACGGATGGCGGCCTCATGAAGCGCCTGGGACAGTTCCGGTCCGACCGCATTGCGGCTTTCGGGCCGGTTCAAGGTCAGCCAGGCCACGCCCTTGGCGATCTCGACGGTGACAGCCAGCGCCTCGGTCATGCCCCAGCCTCCATCGCCTGGACCCAGGCCAGCCGCGCCAGCTCCGGAAACGCCTCGGCGCGCTCGGCCGCCTGGGCCGAAGCCGCGGCGCCGCGCAGGACCCGGCCCTTGATGCCGTGAAAGATGGCCGCCAGGCGGAAGAAGTTGAACGCCAGGTAGAAGCCGTAGCCCGGCATCCCCGACCGCCCCGTCCGGCGGCAATAGGCGGCCAGGTAGTCGGCCTCGCTCGGCAGGTTCAGGACCGCCAGGTCGGCGCCGTGCAGGCCCGCCACGATATGGGGCGGCATCCGGTACATCATGGCGTGGTAGGCGAAGTCGGCCAGCGGATGGCCCAGCGTCGACAGTTCCCAGTCCAGCACCGCCAGGATGCGCGGCTCGGTCGGATGGAAGATCACGTTGTCGATGCGGAAGTCGCCGTGGACGATCGTCGTCTCGTCGCCGTCGTCGGGGATGTGGTCGGGCAGCCAGGCGACCAGCCGGTCCATGTCCGGGTTCCGGCCCGCGGCTTGGTCGTCGAGATACTGCTTCGACCAGCGCGAGATCTGGCGGGCGAAATAACTTCCCGGACGGCCGTAGTCCCCCAGCCCGACAGCGGCGTAGTCGACCTGGTGCAGGGCCGCCATAGCCGCGTTCATGGCGTCGAAATAGGCCGGCCGGGCCGACCGATCGACCTCGGGCAGCGTGGCGTCCCAGAAGATCCGGCCCTCAACCATCGCCATCACATAAAACCACGACCCGATCACCGCCTCGTCGGTGCAGACGCCGTAGACGTGGGCGACGGGGAAGTTCGCCTTCTCCAGCCCGATCAGCACCCGCGCCTCGCGGTCGACGGCATGGGCCCCCTTGAGCAGCTGGCCGGCCGGCTTGCGCCGCAGGACATAGGTCCGCTCCGCCGTGGACAGCCTGTATGTCGGGTTCGACTGGCCGCCCCGAAACTGCTCGACGGTCATCGGCCCCGCGAACCCGTCGATATGGGCGGCCATCCAGCGTTCCAGCGCCCCGATGTCGAAGGCGAAGCCCTCCCGCACCGGGGTGACGCCCAGATTGGCTTCGGCGGCGGCGGCCGACATCACGCCTCGCCCTCGCGATGGTCGCGCTTGATCTTCTTGGCCAGCGACCATTTGTGGACCTCGGTCGGGCCGTCATAGATGCGAAAGGCGCGGATCTCGCGGAACACCTGCTCGACGATGGTGTCGCCGCTGACGCCCGTGCCTCCCATGACCTGGACGCAGCGATCGGCGACCCGCATCAGCGCCTCGGACACCGCCACCTTGGCCATCGAGCTCTCGGCCGTGCCCAGGGATCCGGTGTCCAGCACCCCGGCGCACCAGTCGATCATCAGCTCGGCCTGCTTCAGGTCGATCAGGTTCTCGGCCAGCATGAAGCCGACGCCCTCGTGGTCGATCAGCGGCTTGCCAAAGGCGTGGCGCCGGCAGGCATAGTCGACGGCGATCTCGTGGGCCCGGGTCGCCGCGCCGGTCCAGCGCATGCAGTGCGACAGCCGGGCCGGAGACAGCCGGATCTGGGCGTATCTGAGGCCCTCGCCGCTCTCGCCCAGCATCTGGTCGGCCGGGACGCGCAGATCGTCGATGGCGACGATGGCGTGGCCCCCAGGCATCGAGCTGTCGATCGTGTCCAGCACGCGCTCGATCCGGATCGCCGGATCGGGCAGGTCGACCAGGAACAGGCAGGCCCCCTCCTGGGCCTTGGCCATGATGATCCCGACCCCGGCCCCGTCGGCGCCGGTGATGAAGGCCTTGCGGCCGTTGATCACCCAGTGCTCGCCGTCCCGCCGGCAGATGGTCTTCATCATCGACGGATCGGAACCGGCCCCGCCCTCCGAAGCCGGCTCGGTCATGAAGAAGGCCGACCGCGCCCGCCCCTCGACCAGCGGGGCCAGGAATCGCGCCTTGATCGCGGGCGAGCCGACCTTGCCGATCAGGTACATGTTGCCCTCGTCGGGGGCGGCGGTGTTGACCGCCAGCGGGCCCAGCGGCGACAGCCCCGACTTGCGCAGCACCCAGGCGGTCTCGCGCTGGGTCAGATGGCTTCCGTCGGCGAGGATGTGCGGGGTCAGGACACCGGCGGCCCGGGCCCGGTCCTTCAGTTCGGCGGCGAGCGCGTCCGACGGGCCGTGCGGCGTCCGGCGCGGGTCGCGCTCATAGGGAGCGACCACCTCGCGCACGAAGGCCTCGACGCGCGCGCCGATCTCGAGCGCCCGGTCGCTGGGTCCGGTCTGGGTCATGTGGCGGTCGAGCCTCCGTCGATCACCAGTTCGGCGCCGGTCATGTATCGGGACTCCTCGCTGGCCAGGAACAGGATGGCGTCGGCGATCTCTTCCGCCGCGCCGACGCGGCCGATCGGGATGTCGGCCAGCAGCCTGGCCGCTATCGCTGGATCGGCATGGACTCCTGCGGTCAAGGGCGTGGCGACATGGCCCGGATGGATCGAGTTGGCGCGCACGCCGTTACCCAGCGCCGCGCACTCCATGGCCGTGGCCTTGGTGAACAGCCGCACCCCGCCCTTGGCGGCGCAGTAGGAACCGGTGTTGGGCGCGCCCATGATCCCGCGGATCGAGGACATGTTGACGATCGAACCGCGCCCGGACACGGCCAGCAGCGGCAACAGGTGCTTGGTGGCGAGGAAGACGCTGTCGAGGTTCACCGCCATGATCGACCGCCAGTGCTCCAGCGAGGTGTCGGCGATCGATCTGAAGCTGCCGAAGCCGGCGTTGTTGACCAACACGTCCAGGCGCCCGCGGGTCGCCTGGAGGCGATCGGCCAAGGCCATCCACGCCGCCTCCCGGGTGACGTCGAGGACCACCGCATCATGCCCTTCGCCTGGCAGGGACTCGATCGCCTCGGCCAGGCGCGGGCCATCGCGGTCCAGCAGCACGACGGACGCGCCTTCGCGGGCGAAAAGGCGGGCCGTGGCCAGGCCGATGCCGGACGCCGCGCCGGAGATCACGGCGATCCGGTCTCGCAGGCGGCTCATGTGACGGGGCTCCCCTGCGGGGCCACGTCGCTCTTGCTGAGCGACAGGAGGCTCTCGAAGCTGGGATTGCGGCGCGCCAGCACGGCCTCAAGGCGAGCCCGGATGGGGTCGTCGAACCGGTCGGTGGTGAAGACGTAGAACTGGTCGGCCTCCACGCCGGCGAAGGCCATCTCCGCCACGAGGTCGGGGCTGGGGGCGGCCCCGTAGAGGTTGTCGGAGATCGCCTTGAGCTCCGCGGCCTCCTCGGCGCGGGGCTGCGTCCTCAGATGGTCCGGCCGGGCGCGTTCGGCGTCGTAGATCCGGGTCGCGACCAGCCCGGGGCACAGCAGGGTGACGCCGATCGGCGCGCCGATGTCCGCCAGCCCGGCGTAAAGCGCCTCGGACACCCGCACCATCGCGTGCTTGGAGGCGCCATAGACGGCCGACCCTGCGCCGCTGACGAAACCGGCGACCGAGGCGGTGTTCAGCACGTGCCCCGCCGTGCCGGCGGCGATCATCCGCGGCACGAAACTGCGGATGCCGTTGACCACCCCGTCCAGGTTGACGCCGAACGCCCACCGCCAGTCCTCGATCGGATATTCCCAGACATTGCGATGACGGCCGCCGGGCACGACGCCGGCGTTGTTGCAGAGCAGATCGACGCTGCCGAAACGGTCCCAGGCCTGGTCGGCCATGGCCTGGACGGCGTCGGGATCGGCGACATCGACCCGCAGAACCAGGGCCTCGCGCCCGCCCAGCTCGGCCGCCACGGCCTGCACGTCCGGCAGGTTGATGTCGGCCAGGACCAGGCTCATGCCGCGCGCCGCGGCGCACCGGGCCAGGGCCGCGCCGATGCCGCTGCCCGCGCCGGTGATGACCGCCGTCCGTCCCTCGAACGCCCGCATCCAAGCTCTCCCATGAGGTCGGGAACGGTTCTGCAGCGCCGTTCTCAATCGTGGACTTGCTACTCGACCGTCCGGTCGGTAGTCAAATGCATCTTGCGGGGCGCGCCGAAAAGATCGCCCCGCCTGAACCGGGAGAAACCATGGCCGTGCCCCCCAATCCCCTGCTCGCCATCGGCGCCCTGCAGGCGTCCGCGCCCAAGACCGTGGCGGGCTATCGCCGCTTCCGGAGCGTGATCGACAGCGACGGCGCCCTGCCCGCCCGGATCAAGGCGCTGTTCGTCGCCTGCGCGGCCTGCATCAAGAACTACGAAGAGATGGCGTTGCGTGAACTGCGCCGCGCGGCCGCCCTGGGCCTGACCGAAACCGAAGCCCGTAGCGCCGTGGCGATCCTGTCCAGCGTGCGGGGCGAAGGCGCCGCGCTGCGGTTCAACAGGCTGTTCGCGGCCGCCTATCCCGACGCCGGGGACGACGCGATCGAGGCGGCGGACCTGGACGTCGCGCCCGGCGAGGCGGAGGCCAATTTCCTAGCCTATTTCACGACCATGCCGCCCACCCTGGGCAAGCTGCTGGACCTCGTCCCGACCGCGGCGGACGCCTATTATTTGATGCGCGAGGGTACCCTGTCGGGAACGGCGCTCGAGCCGCGGCACGCCGAACTGCTGCTCGTCGCCGTGCTGGTCGCCGACTACAGCCCCTGGTCCTCGGTGCACATGCAGGGGGCGCGCAAGGCCGGGGCCAGCGAGCATGAGGTGGCCGAGGCGGTGCTGTGCGCCGTGCCCACCAGCGGGCTGTCGGCCTGGGTGGTCGGCGCCACGGCGATGGACGCCTGACGCCCGGTCAGAGGCCGCTCACCAGGTGGCCGCCGTCGACGGCGATCACCGCTCCGGTCATGTAGCGCGAAGCGTCCGAACACAGCAGCAGCAGCGGCCCGTCCAGGTCCGACAGCTGGCCCAGGCGGCGTTGCGGGATGCGGGCGACCAGCCGCGCCCCGGCCTCGGTGGCGAAGAAGGCGCGGTTGAGGTCGGTCTCGACATAGCCCGGCGCCAGGGCGTTGATGCGGACGCCCAGCGACGCCCACTCAAGGGCCAGGGCCTTGGTCAGCTGGATCAGGCCCGCCTTGCTGGCGGCGTAGGCGGCCAGGCCCTTGGACACCCGCTCGCCCAGGATCGAGGCCACGTTGACGATGGTCCCGCCGCCGCTGTCCCGCATCGCTCGGGCCGCCGCCTGGGCGACCAGGAACGCTCCGGTCAGGTTGGGCTCGATCGCGCCCCGCCAGTCGGCGGGCGACAGGTCGATGGCGGCCTGGGTCTGGGCCACGCCAGCGTTGTTGACCACGATGTCGATGGGCCCGGCCAGAGCCGTCCCCCGGGCGATCCCAGCCGCGACCGAGTCGGCGTCGGTCACGTCCATGACCACGGGATGGCATCGCCCGTTCGCACCGGCGATCTCCGCGGCCACGGCTTCGAGCGCGGCTTCCCGTCGCGCCGCCGCGATCACGGTCGCGCCCCGGTCCGCCAGGACCTGGGCGAAATGGCGGCCCAGGCCCGAGCTCGCGCCCGTGATCAGGGCTACCCGGCCGGTGAGATCGGTCATTTCGAATTTCCTCCCGCGGACAAATCGGTTATGCCTCTATGCTCATTCGACCGGTCGGTCGAGCAATCGAACGTGTGTGATGTTTCAAGGCCGTCTGCAAGGAAAGCGAGCGCTCGTGACCGGCGCGTCGGGCGGCGTCGGCGCCGCCCTGGCCAGGCGCTTCGTCGCCGAGGGCGCGCACGTGCTGCTGGGCGACCTGGATCACGACGGCGGCGAGCGCCTGGCCCGCGACCTTGGTCCCCAGGCCCTGTTCGTCGCCCTGGACGTCACCGCGCCTCAGGCCTGGGACGAGGCGATGGAGGTCGCATCCTCGACCTGGGGCGGCCTGGACCTGCTGGTCAACAACGCCGCCGTCGCCTCGCCGATCGTGGCGATCGACGAGCGGGACCCCGCCGACTGGGATCGGGTGATGGCGGTCAACCTCCGCGGGCCGTTCCTGGGCGCCCGGGCCGCCTTGCCGCTGTTTCGCCGGGGCGGCGGCGGCGTCATCGTCAATGTCTCGTCGGTGGCCGGCCTTGGCCAGTCGGGGATCATGGATCCGGCCTATGCCTGCAGCAAGGCGGGCGTGACCATGCTGACCCGGGTCATCGCCGCCCAGCACGCCCGCGACGGGGTGCGGTGCAATTCGGTGCATCCGGGGCCCATCGACAGCCCCATGGCCAGCGCCGCCTATGCCGACGCCGACGCCTTGGCGCGGCGGCTGTCACGCATACCGGCCGGCCGTTTCGCCGAGATCGAAGAGGTCGTGTCGGCCGTGCTTTATCTGGCCTCGGAGGAATCCTCCTATGTCACCGGGGTCGCTCTGGGCGTGGACGGCGGCGCCCTGGTGCAATAAGGAGGCGGCATGGGTTGTCCACGACGGACAATCTCGCCGAACGGGAAATTGGCGACAGAAAGAGAACACGTGGCTGCGAAAAAAGCGGTGAAGCGGCAAACCACCGAGGCGCACGACGGCAAGCGCCTGGAGATCATCGGGCACTGCGCGACCCTGTTCGACAAGGTCGGCTATCACAAGGCCTCGATGCAGATGCTGGCCGACGAGGTCGGGCTCGGCAAGCCGACCCTGTACCATTACTTTCCCAGCAAGCTGTCGATCCTCTACGCGATCCACGAGACCCATATGCGGGCCCTGCTGGACGGGCTGGAAATCCACGACGGCGAGACCCGCGACCCGGTCGCCCTGCTGAGGTCGGCCTGCATCGACATCCTGCGGCAGATCGCCGACCACCCTGGCTATGTCCGCGCCTTCATGGACCACTATGGGGACCTGGAAGGCAAGATGCGGGCGGAAATCCGCGCCCGCCGCACCGAGTATTTTCAACGCGTGGTGGGCATCATCTCGCAGGGAATCGAGAGCGGCCGCCTGCGCCGCTGCGATCCGACCGTGACCGCCTACGGCTTCCTGGGCATGTGCAACTGGGCCTACAAGTGGTATCCGCCGATGGCGGCCGAGCGCACCCCCGAGCAGATGGCCGACGCCCTCTGCCAACCCTTCTTCGAGGGCCTGGCGATCCCGGCCTGACGGGAGGCTTGCGTGATCACCGCCGAGACGCTCCGCGCCGTACGGGCCGGCGGCGTCGACCAGATCCGATCGGCCGCCGAGGCCCTGCGCGACGTCGTCTCCGACCTGACGGGACTGCGATGCGCGGTCACCGACAACATCGCCGTCCAGGAGCCGATGAAGGACGCCGCGGGCGCGGTCCTGGCCAGCGCCGTCTTCGGCTTCGCCAGCGGCGACGAGGCGCGCTGGTGGCGGTTTCCGCAGCTGGCCCTGACCTCCCCCCTGCCGATGGCCTGCCGGTTCGAGAGCGAGCCGTTCTGGTGCAACGCCGACGGCATCCACACCCCCACCCCCAACCTGCTGCTGTCGGCGCTCGACCTGTCGAACTTCCGAGAACGGGCGCTGACCAGCGCGGCCATCGTCGCCCCGATCCACCTGCCGTTCGGCCAGATCGCCGCCGCCAGCTTCCTGTCGCCGGATCCGGGGGTCGACGACCTCTCCGAAGCCTTCGAGCAGCACGGCGAAACCCTGGCCCTGCTGGCGCGGACCTTCGTGGCCAGCTACGTCAAGGTGACCGAGCGGCGCCGGCCCAGCGTCGCCGCGGCCCTGCTGAGCAAGCGCGAGGTCGAATGCCTGCGCTGGGCGGCCGCGGGCAAGACCAATGACGAGATCGGCATGATCCTGGGCCTGCAGCGAACGACGGTGCGGTTCCACATCCGCAGCGCCTCGGTGAAGCTGGACGCGGTGAACCGCGACCAGACGCTGTTCAAGGCCGCGCAGCTGGGCTTCCTGGCCATGATCCGCTGACCCTTTGGTCAGAAGCCGCAGGACCTGAAGGCGGGGTAGTGAATCGGCAGGAGCCGTCATGTCCCCCACCCTCGCCCCCCTTATCGCCGAACGCCTGATCGACTTCGACGCCGACGGCGCACCGATTTTGCTCGGCGGTCGCGACCGGATTACCGGCCGTCTGGTGTTCCCCCTGCCCGCCGACGAAGACCGCTTCGAACGGATTGGGCTGCCGAACCGCGGACGGCTCTGGTCGTGGACGGTCCAGCGGTTTCGGCCCAAGTCGCCGCCCTATGCCGGTCCGGCCGAGTTCGCGCCCTACGCCGTCGGCTATGTCGCCCTGGGCGAGGCGATCATCGTCGAAGGCCGCCTGAGCGGCGTGGCGTTCGAGGACCTGCGGATCGGCCTGCCGCTACGGCTGACGACGGAGCCCTTCGCCTTCGAGAACGGCGAGATGCGGCTGACCTTCGCCTTCGCGCCGGAGGACCGCCTATGAGCGACGTGCGCATCATCGCCGCCGGCATCCATCCGTTCGGCCGGACCCCCGGGCTGTCGGGCCTGCAACAGGGCGTCTTCGCCGTCCGCCAGGCGCTGGCCGCGGCCGGCCTGGACTGGCGCGACATCCAGTTCGCCTATGGCGGATCGGACTCGGCCGGCAACGCCGACACCATGGTCTCCGAACTTGGCCTGACCGGCCTGCAGTTCATCAATGTCGCCAACGGCTGCGCCACCGGCGGCTCGGCCATGTTCGGCGCCTACAGCACGATCAAGTCCGGCGAGTTCGATCTCGGGATCGCGGTCGGCTTCGACAAGCATCCGCGCGGCGCTTTCGACCCCAAGCCGGCGGACTGGGGCCTGCCCGACTGGTACGGCGAGACCGGCCTGATGCTGACGACCCAGTTCTTCGCCATGAAGACCCAACGCTACATGGCCGAGCACGGCATATCGGTCCAGACGCTGGGCCGGGTCGCCGAGAAGGCCTTCGCCAATGGTGTCGCCACGCCGCACGCCTGGCGGCGCGAGGCGGTGGACCTGGAGACCATCCTGGCAGCGCCGCTGGTCAGCGACCCGTTCACCAAGTTCATGTTCTGCTCGCCCGGCGAAGGGGCGGTGGCCCTGGTCTTCGCCAGCGCGGCGCGGGCTCGCCGGCTGGGACTGGACGGGGTCCGGCTCCGCGCCGCGGCGGTCCGCAGCCGGCCGCCGGGCTCGTTCGAGGTGTTCTCGCCGGCCCTGGACATCGTCCGCGGCCCCTCGCCCTCCACCCTGGCCTCACGCGCTGCATTTGAAATGGCCAGCGTCGCGCCGGCCGACATCGACATCGCCCAGCTGCAGGACACCGAGGCGGGCGCCGAGATCATGCACATGGCCGAGAACGGCTTCTGCGCCGACGGCGACCAGGAGGCCTGGATCGTCGAGGGGCGGACCCGTCTGGACGGCGCCCTGCCGATCAATACCGACGGCGGCTGCCTGGCCTGCGGCGAGCCGATCGGCGCGTCAGGCCTGCGCCAGGTCTATGAGAACTTCGTCCAGCTGACGGACCAGGCGGGCGCGCGGCGGGTCGGCGGCGATCCACGCCTTGGCTACAGCCACGTCTACGGCGCCCCCGGCGTCTCCGCCGCCGCCATCGTGGAGCGCTGAGCGTGTCCGTCGCGTTCGGCCCCGACGAGCTTCGCTTCCGGGACGAGGTGCGCGCCTTCCTGGACGCCCACCTGTCCGCCGAACTCCGGCGCGGGGCGGCCCTGACGCCGGGGGTGTTCGCCGAACCCGACATCGCCCGGCCCTGGCAGGCGATCCTCGAGGCGCGCGGATGGCTGGTCTATCACTGGCCGGTCTCCGCCGGCGGACCGGGCTGGTCGCGGGTCAAGCGCTGGATCTTCGAGAAGGAATGCGCCGAGGCCGGCGCGCCGGTCCTGCCGGGCATGGGCCTGAAACTGGTCGGACCGGTCCTCTACAGCTTCGGCGACGAGGCGCAAAAGGCCGAGCATTTGCCCCGGCTGCGCTCGGGCGAGGATTTCTGGGCCCAGGGCTTTTCGGAGCCGGGTTCGGGTTCGGACCTGGCCTCCCTCCGGACCAAGGCCGTGCGCGACGGCGACGACTATGTGGTCACCGGCCAGAAGATCTGGACCACCCAGGCCCAGCACGCCAACCGCTTGTTCGCCCTGGTGCGCACCGACCCCGACGCCAAGCCGCAGGCCGGCATCAGCTTCCTGCTGATCGACATGGCCTCGCCCGGGGTCGCCGTGCGCCCCATTCTCAGCGCGTCGGGCGACCACGAGCTGAACGAGGTCTTCCTCGACGGGGTCAGGGTCCCGGTCGCCAACCGCGTCGGCGAGGAAGGCCAGGGCTGGACGATCGCCAAATTCCTGCTGGAGAACGAGCGGGGCGGTTCGTCCTTCGGTCCGGGCCTGGTCGCCGACCTGCGCCGGCTGATCGAAGCGACGGGGCCGCTGCAGGGCGAACTGGCCACCCGCGCCGTCAGGCTGTCGCTTGAGGCCAGCGCGCTGGAAATGACCGAGCTGCGCACCGCGATCGAACTGGACGCCGGCGGGCCGCCGGCGCGGCGCAGCCTGATCACCAAGCTGGTCGCGTCCGAAATCCGCCAAGGCATCGACGAGCTGGCGGTGGACGCCTTCGGCCCCGCCGGCCTGCAGCTGCCCGTCGAGAGACCCTTCTACGGGTCCGATATGCCCCCGCCGATCGGCCCGCAGGCCGCCCAGCCCGCGGCGGCCCGATACCTCAACAGCCGCGCCTGGACGATCTTCGGCGGCACCAGCGAGATCCAGCTGACCCTCATCGCCAAGGCCGCCGTCGGCCTCTGACTCCCAAGGACCGTCCATGCCCGAAGCCTATATCGTCTCCGCCCGCCGCACCGCCGCCGGCCGCCGCAACGGCCGCCTGGCCGGCTGGCATCCCGCCGACCTGGGCGCGGCCGTCCTCAACGCCCTGGTCGCCGAAAGCGGGGTCGATCCCGCCGCCATCGACGACGTGATCATCGGCTGCGTCAGCCAGGTCGGCGAGCAGACCTTCGCTCTGGGCCGCAACGTCGTCCTGGCGTCGCAGCTGCCCGACAGCGTCCCGGCCGTGACGATCGATCGGCAGTGCGGCTCGTCGCAACAGGCGCTGCATTTCGCGGCCCAGGCGGTGATGTCGGGCACGCAGGACCTGGTCATCGCCGGCGGGGTGGAGAGCATGAGTCGCGTGCCGATGGGCTCGCCCCTGACCCTGGCCAGGGCCGCCGGCCTCGGCGAAGGTCCCTTCGCCAGGAGCATCCAGGACCGCTACGGCGTGCCGGAGTTCAGCCAGTTCGTTGGCGCCCAGATGATCGCCGACAAGTACGGCTTCGACCGCGAGGCCATGGACCGTTTTGCGCTGAACAGCCATCTCAAGGCCGCCGCCGCCACGCAGGCCGGCGCCTTCACCGCCGAGATCGTGCCGCTGGAGGTCGTCACGCCGGACGGCCCGATGATCCACGATCGCGACGAAGGCGTCCGGGCCAACTCGACGCTGGAGTCGATCGGTTCGGTCAAGCTGCTGACCGAGACGGGGTCGCTCAGCGCCGCAACGGCCAGCCAGATCGCCGACGGCGCCTCGGGCGCGCTGGTCGCCTCGGCAAAGGCGGTCAAGGACCACGGCCTGACGCCGATCGCGCGGATCGTCAACCTGACGGTCACGGCCGGCGATCCGGTCATCATGCTGGAGGAGCCGATCCCGGCCACCCGCCGAGCCCTGGCGCGCGCGGGCCTGAAGCTGGACGACATCGACCTGTTCGAGGTCAACGAGGCCTTCGCCTCCATCCCTATGGCCTGGCTAAGGGCGCTGGACGCCGACCCCGCCAGGCTGAACGTCAACGGCGGCGCGATCGCCCTCGGCCACCCCCTGGGCGCCACGGGCACCAAGCTGATGGCCACCCTGATCCACGCCCTGCACGCGCGCGGCGGCCGCTATGGCCTGCAGACCATGTGCGAAGGCGGCGGCATCGCCAACGCCACGATCATCGAGCGGCTCTGACCGTGACGCTCGAGCCCACCGAGGAACAGGCGCTGCTGCGCGACATGGTCAGCCGCTTCCTGGCCGATCGCGTCCCGCCCGAAGCCGCCGGCCGCGAGTCGCTGCCGATGGCCGACTGGCGCGCCCTTGGCGCGCTGGGCGTCCTGGCCCTGGCCGTGCCCGAGGCGGCCGGCGGTCTCGGCGGCGGACCGCAGGAGGTCGCGATCGTGGCCGAGACCCTTGGGCGAGCGGCGGCGATGACCCCGATGGCCGAATGCGCCGTGCTCTGCGCCGTCCTGATCGCCGAGAGCGGCGATGACGCCCAGCGCTCGGCCTGGATCGACGCCCTGATGTCCGGGGAAAAGATCGTCGCCTATGTCGGCCAGGGCGAAGGTCTCGGCGAACTGAGCGTGGAGCGCTCGGGCGACGACTGGGTCTTGGCCGGCGAACGACTCCTGGTGCGCCACGGCGCGGCCGCCGACGCCTTCGTCGTGGCCTTCGACGATGCTCCGAACCTGTTGCTGGTGGAGGCCGGCACGCCGGGCGTCGCCACGGTCCCGTACCGGCTGGCTGATGGCGAGCGAGCCGCCGTCGTGCGTTTCGAGGGGGTCAAGGTTCCCTCCTCCGCACGCCTATCGATGAGCACCGAGCCGCGACGACGCGCCCTCGCCCTGGCCCAGCTGGCGATCGTGGCCGAGATGGTCGGGCTGATGCAGACCCTCTACGAGGCCACGGTCGAGCACGTCCGCCAGCGCCGACAGTTCGGCGTGGCGATCGGCTCATTCCAGGTGATCCAGCACCGGGTGGCGCGGCTGTTCGTGCTGCTCGAACAGTCCCGCTCCATGCTGCTGCGCGCCGTCTTCGCCGAGGATGCGAACTTCACGACCGCGGTCACGCAGGCCCGCGCCTATGTCGCCGACGCCGCCTTGCGGCTGGCCCAGGATGCGACCCAGCTGCATGGCGGCATGGGGGTGACCGAGGACCTGCTGGTCGGGCGAGGCCACCGCCGGCTCCTGGTGCTGTCGCACCTGTTCGGCGGCGCGAGCGGGGCGCGGGCGGAACTGGCGGCTTGACGGCCTGGGGCGGATCGACGTCCAGCTCCGGGATCCGAAAACCTCGTCCTTCGACAAGCTCAGGATGAGGTTTTCGACTGCTGGGCCTGCAAATGGTCCTCATCCTGAGCTTGTCGAACGACGAGGACCACGCACCGCTTTCAGCGTCGATCCAGCCGAGGTCTCCGCGAGCGGTTCGCCGCGTATCCGCGCCAGGTCGGCGTTGTAGCTGCGGGCCGCGGCCATGAAGCAGAGTCCGGCGGCAAGGCCGATCATCATCACCGCGGCGACGGCGTAGCGGATCGCCAGGTCGCCCTGGCCGAACCGGGCCTCCAGCACGTCGCTCAGCATCCCCGTCAGCCAGGGTCCCAGGCCCAGGCCGATAATGTTCACCGCCAGCAGGATGATCGCCGAGGTGAAGGCGCGCATCGAAGGCGCGACGATGGCGTGGGAAAGGGCGATGATCGGCGCGTAGTAGAAGAAGAGCAGCATCACCGCCAGGCCGCCGAACACGATCGAGATCGCGGCGGACGGGACCAGATACTGCACCAGCCCGATCGGCGTCACCGCGGCCAGGGCGTAGCCGACCATCCGCGGCCGCAGGCTGGCGTCCTGGCGTCCGAGCCGGTCCGTCAGCCAGCCGCCCGCGAAGATGCCGACCGCGCCGCCGACCCCGGTCAGCACCGCCAGGGCCGTGGCGACCTGGCCCAGGGTCAGGCCGTGCAGCCGGGTGTAGAAGGGCGCGCTCCAGCTTAAGACCACGCTCAGCACGAAATTGTTCAGCGCCCCGCCCAGCAGCATCAGCCGAAAGCTCTTCAGGCGGACCAGGATCATCAGGGCCTCGCGCCACGGCGGGGCGGGCGCGGCGGTCACCACGGGCGCCTCGTGACGCCCCCTTTGCGGCTCGCGCAAGGTCAGCAGGACGATCGGCGCCAGGACCACCCCGGCTCCGCCGATGATCCACAGGGCCGCCCGCCAGTCGACCGCCTGGGCCAGCCAGCCGCCGCACAGATAGCCCAGCATCACGCCGATCGGCAGCGACAGGCCCCACACCGCCAGGGCGGTCGCCCGCTGGCCGGGCCGATAATAGTCGGCGAGGATCGAATGGCTGGCCGGTATGCTGCCGGCCTCGCCCAGGGCCACCCCGATCCGGAAGAACACCAGCATGGCGAAGCTGGCGGCGAAGCCGCTCATCGCTGTCATCAGGCTCCAGGCCGTCAGCGAGACCACGATCAGGAGCTTGCGGTTGAACCGGTCGGCCAGGCGGGCGATCGGCACCGACAGGGTGGCGTAGAACAGGGCGAAGGCCAGGCCCGTCAGGGCGCCCAGCTGGGCGTCGGTGAGGCCGAGGTCCTTCTTGATCGGCACCTGCAGGATCGAAAGGATCGTCCGGTCCACATAGCTAAAGATCGAAACGAGCATCAGCACCACCAGCGCGACCCTGCCGCCGTTCGTCCTGCCCTCAGGGGTGCTCATGATGTCATTTCTCCCGACGAGGACGGGGCGCGCGAGCCCCGTCCTCTAGGCGACCCTACTATTGGCCAAAGCGAAGCGTGAGCGTCAGGCCGACCTGTCTCGGCGGCGCGACGCTGACGCGCTCGGTGTCGAGGAAGCCAAGGCCGCCGGCCGCCGTGACCTCGGCGCGACTGACATGGTAGAAATTGTACTGCAGGCCGTTGGTCACATACTGCTTGTCGAACAGGTTGCGCCCCCACAGGCGCAGATCCCACCCGCCGCCGGCCGAGGTGTAGGTGACCGAGCCGCTGGCGATGTTGCGCTTCTTGGTCAAGGGCACGGCGCGCTGGCCGCCGCCGGTCGGCGTCAGCTGTAACTTGCTGGCGAACTTGGTGTCGAAGTGGAAGTCCAGCGAGCCGCCGCTGGCCAGCTTGTGGCTGTAGTCGACCAGGGCGGTGAAATCGTTCCTGGGCGTGAACGGCGCGTCGTTGCCCGTGCAGTTCAGGCCGCCGGCCGTACAGCCGGTGAACTTGGCGTAGTGGGCGTCGGTATAGGCGTAGTTGACGCCCAGCGAGAAGCCCTCGGCCGGCCGCAGCACGCCTTCGAACTCGACGCCCTGGGCTCGCAGCTCGCCGGCGTTGGAATCCTGGAAGACCCCGTTCACCTGCGATCGCACCTGAAGGTTCTTGGTGTCGGCCAAGAAGGCGGCGACGTTGAGGGTGAGCAAACGCTCGAACAGATCGGCCTTCGCCCCCGCCTCATAGCTCCAGGTGGTCTGGGCCTTGAGCGGCGTGCTGGCCGCCAGCGGCGTGCGGACATTGAAGGTCCATCCGCCGCCCTGGAAGCCGCGCGAGGCCGACGCATAGAGCAGGCCGCCGGTGAAGGGCTTGTATTCGGCGATGAACCGCGGCGTCCAGCCGGCCCAGCTGTCGGTGGCGTCGCTGTTGGCCGGCAGGACCTGGTAATAGGGGCCGCCTTGGAACGGGGACGAGCCGCTGTGCTGGGTGAAGCCTGATTTCCGCTCGTAGCTGTAGCGCAGTCCGGCGGTGATCGAGAACTTGTCGGTCAGCTTGTACTTGCCTTCGACATAGGGGCCGAAGCTGCGGTTCTTGATCTGGCCTTCGAACACCTGGCCCGGCGTATAGAGCCCGCCGTTCAGGATCGAGAAAAAGAGCAGAGGGTCGGTCCCGTTGAAGCCGAAGCCGATCTTGTGGTTGAGGTCCTCGTAGCCGAAATAGACGCCGGCGATGAAGTCGAAGGAGCCGCCGAGGTCCGAGGTGAAGCGGAATTCCTGGCTGAACTGCCGCTCGTTATTGGTGTTGAAGGACGGCACGCTCATCGGGTTGGGACCGCCGTCGGCGTCTTCGTAGAGCACCGCCTTGAGCGACCTGTAGCCGGTGATCGAGGCGATGTGACCAAAGCCCAGGTCGTAGCTGGCGTTGACGACGCTGGCGAAGATCTGCCGGTCCGTCGAACCGTCGACGTCCAGCGACACCTTGTGCAGGTCGCCGCCGCCCGCGCGCTGGGCCGCGGCCGCCACGGCGCCGTCGCCGATCAGGGCCGGCCCGTCGCCATAGCCGCCGCGGTCCAGGTAGGACACGCTGGCCACGACATCCAGGCGGTCGTTGGGACGCCAGCGGAGCGAACCGCGAACCGACGCCACCTTGTTGTCGGCCAGGTCATGGCCGGTGACCAGGTTGTGCTGATAGCCCTCGACCCGCTTGACGCTGGCCGCCAGGCGGCCGGCCAGGGTCTCGGAGATCGGGAAATTGACGTAGCCGTCGGTTTCAACGCCGGTGCTGCCGCCCTCGAACGCCGACGCGGTCGTGGTGACCCGGCCCGAATAGTCACCGAGCACCGGCGTATTGTTGGTGATCTGCAGCGCGCCGCCGACGGCGTTGCGGCCGAAGGTGGTGCCCTGCGGCCCCCGCAGCACCGAAATCTGCGAGACGTCGAACATGTTGGCGTCGAAGGAGGCCAGCGTGCCGTAATAGATGTCGTCGATATAGACCCCGGTCGGGTTCTCCAGGCCCGGGGAGTCGTTGATCGTCCCCTGCCCCCGGATCTGGACGGTGATCACCGAGGTGCCCTTGACCGGCACGAAGTTGGGACCCGGCGCGATCTTCACGACCTCGGCGAAGTTGTCGATCTTGCGGGCCTGGATAGCCTTTTCATTGAGCGCGCTGACGGCGATCGGCACGTCCTGCAGGCGTTCGGAACGACGGGTCGCGGTGACGATGATGTCGTCGAGCGTGGTGCTGTCCTTGGCGGCCGGAGCGGGCGACGGCGCGGCGGCCGGCGGCGCCGCGGTCTGGGCCAGGGCTGGCGCCGCCAGGGCCGCAAGCGATCCCCCCGCCAACAATCCCAGGAGTTTCTGCGAACGCGTGTTCCTGAACATGATGGTTTCCCTCCTTGGGGCGCGTCGAGCTTGTGGTCGCCGATCTCGCCCTTGATGTTGATGATTACGCTTGTTTGACTGTCAGCTGGCTCCCGCCGCCTGAGCTTCGCGCCACGCCGCCGCGACGAGCGGCTTGATGCGCGTGATGATTTCCACCGCCTTGGCGTCGGTCTGGACGCCGTCCCGGGCCCGGCCGGCGATGCCCTGGAGGATCGCGGCGACGCGGAACAGGTTGAAGGCGCGGTAGAAGGGGTGGATCGGGTCGACGTCGAAGCCCGTCCGGTCGCGATAGCGCGCGGCGTAGTCCTCGGCGCTGGGAATGCCGAGCGCCGCCAGGTCCGCGCCGGCCAGCGTTCCGCGCACGTCGACCCCGGCGGGCCGGAACCATTCCATCATGTGATAGGTCAGGTCGCCCACCGGGTTGCCGATCGTCGACAGCTCCCAGTCCAGCACCGCCACCACCCGCGGCTCGGTCGGATGGACGATCAGGTTGTGGAACGAATAGTCGCCATGGATGATCGTGCTGCGGTCGCCGTCGTCGGGGACGGCGCCGGGCAGCCATTCGATCAGGCGATCCATCTGCGGCAGGTCGGTGGTGCGCGAGGCCTCGTACTGGCGCGACCAGCGCGAGATCTGGCGGGCGAAATAGTTTCCCGGCCGGCCGAAATCGTCCAGGCCCAGGGCGGCGTAGTCGACGCGGTGCAGCTGGGCCAGGGTGGCGTTGGCGGAATCGTAGATCGCGGCCCGGTCGTCGCGCGAAAGATCGGGCATCTGCGGATCCCAGAACACCCGGCCGGGCACATGCCGCATCACATAGAAGATGCTGCCGATGACCTCCTCGTCCTCGCACAGGACCAGGGGCTCGGGGACCGGCAGCCCGGCCTCGAACAGGGCCCGCGTCACCCGGAATTCGCGGTCGACCGCATGGGCGGACTTCAGCAACACCCCGGCCGGCTTGCGCCGCAGCACGTAGCGGTGGTCGGAGGTGATCAGCAGATAGGTCGGGTTGGACTGTCCGCCCTCGAACTGTTCGACGACGAGCGGCCCGCGGAAGCCGGGCACGTGCGCCTCCAGGTACCGCGTCAGGCGCGTCTGGTCGAACTGGGTTCCCTCGGCCACCGCGCGGGTGGAGCCCAGATAGGCGGCGGGCTGGGCGGCGCTCACGAGGCGACCGCCGTGCGGTACTTGTCCAGTTCCATGCGCGCCAGCTGGCGCTCGTGAACCTCGTCGGGACCGTCGGTCAGGCGGACGATGCGGGTGTTGGCCCACATCTCGGCCAGGCCGAAATCGTCGCTGACCCCGCCCCCGCCATGGGCCTGGATGGCGTCGTCGACGATCTGCTGGGCCATCCGGGGCGCGGCGATCTTGATCATCGCGATCTCGGCGCGCGCCTCCTTGTTGCCGACCGTGTCCATCCGGTGGGCGGCCTTGAGGCACAGCAGCCGGGCCATCTCGATCTCGCAGCGGGCGCGGGCGATCCTCTGCTCCCAGACCGAGTGCTCGCCGATGGCCTTGCCGAAGGTCCGGCGCTCGACCAGGCGCCGGCACATCTTCTCCAGCGCCGTCTCCATCGTGGCGATGTTGCGCATGGTGTGATGGATGCGGCCCGGCCCCAGCCGCCCCTGGGCGATCTCGAACCCGCGCCCCTCGCCCAGCAGCATGTTCTCGGCCGGGACCCGCACGTCTTCGAGCCGCACCTCGAAATGGCCGTGCGGTGCGTGATCGTAGCCGAACACCGGCAGGTGCCGCACCAAGGTGACGCCGGGGGCGTCGCGCGGCACGATGATCATCGACTGCTGGCGGTAGGCCGGCGCGTCCGGATCAGTCTTGCCCATCAGGATGAAGAAGGCGCAGCGCGGATGGCCCGCACCCGACGACCACCACTTGCGGCCGTTGATCACATAGTCGTCGCCGTCGCGCCGGATCGAGGTCTGGATGTTGCGCGCATCCGACGAGGCCACGTCCGGCTCGGTCATCAGGAAGGCCGAACGGGTCTCGCCGTCCCGCAACGGAACCATGAACCGCCGCTTCTGGTCCGGCGTGCCGTAGCGGTGCAGGACCTCGAAATTGCCGGTGTCGGGCGCCATGCAATTGAAGACTTCAGCGGCGATGTAGATGCGCCCCATCGTCTCGGCGATCGGCGCGTATTCGAGGTTGGTCAGGCCGACGCTGGTGAAGAACGCGTCGTCATGGTCCGACGGCGGCATGAACAGGTTCCACAGGCCGGCGGCCTTGGCCTTGGCCTTGAGCTCGTCGAACACCGGCGGGATTTCGCGCCAGCGATCCAGGGCGGCGCATTGCTGGTGATAGGTCGGAAGGGCGGGGGCGATGTGATCGTCCATGAACGACCGCACCCGCTCCATCCACTCGCGCGACCTGGCTGATTGCTCGAAATCCATAAGCGCCCCTTCCGGCCACGTTTCGTCCCGTCGGCCGGATCTTTTTTGTCGCGAAACACTCGACCGTCCGGTTGGTCGCTTAGATGGCTACCCGACCGACCGGTCGGCTGTCAAACTGGTCAGCCAACTTTTTTTGCGCTTGACGCCCGACCAGTCGGTCGAACATGACAGGGGCAAGGAGAGAAACGATGACAACAAGTCCGCTAATGGACGTGGCGCTGCTCCAGGGGTTCGCGCCCTACACCCTGGCGGGCTATGCCGGGTTCCGGCAGGTGATCGACACGGACGGCGCGGTGCCGGCCCGGCTCAAGGCCCTGTTCGCGGCCGTCGCCGCCGTCGATCGCCGCTACGAGGCGCTGGCGCTGCGTGAGCTGGGCCGGGGACGCGACCTGGGCCTGACCGTCAAGGAGGCGGTCGCGGGCCTCATCGTCCTCAGCAGCCTGCGCGGCGAAGGCGCGGCCCTGGAATTCGCCGGCGTCATCCAGGCGGTGTTCGGAGACGCCGAAGCCCCGCCCGCCCAGCCGTTGCCGACGGCGGCCGACGGCGAGGCGATCGCCAATTTCACCGCCTATTTCGGGACCATTCCCGCGCCCCTGCGCCAATTGCTGCGCCTCAGCCCGCAGGCGGCCGACGCCTATTATCTGATGCGGCGCGGCAGCCTCGACGCCAATCCCCTCAGCCCCAAGCACGGCGAACTGCTGCTGCTGGCCATCCTGGCCGCCGGTTACAGCCCGATGGCCCTCACCCACGTTCGCGGCGCGCGCAACGCCGGCGCCACCGACGCGGAGATCGCCGAGGCCGTCCTCTGCGCGGTGCCCTCCGCCGGGATCGCCGCCTGGATGGGCGTTGGCGCCATGCTCGCGCCGCCCGACGCCCAGGCGACCTGAAAACCACCACCACTTTCACAAGGAGATCACGATGGAACTCGAACAGGACGTCATCCAGTACGAACTGGCGGACAACGGCCTGGCCACGATCTGGCTGAACCGCCCCCACAAGCGCAACTGCGTCAGCCCCCAGCTGCTGCGCGACCTGGAAGCCGCCGTCGACAAGGTCGCCGCCGAGCCCAAGGCCCTGGCGGTCGTCTTCCGCGGCCGCGGCAACACCTTCTGCTCGGGTGCGGACCTGGACCAGCTGGTCGGGCCGGTGCTGCACGAGACCAGCACCTCGCTGCAGCTGGCGATCGATTCGGCCCGCACCTACGACAAGATCTTCAACATGCGTAAGCCGACGATCGCGGCGGTCGAGGGTTACGCCGTCGCCGGCGGCTTCGAGCTGATGATCAGCTGCGACTTCGCCCTGGCCGCCTCGGAAGCCAAGATCGGCGACTTCCACATCCGCCGCGCCCTGTTCGGCGGCGCCGGCCCGATCTATCGCCTGCCGCGCTATATCGGCATGCGCAAGGCCAAGGAGCTGATGCTGACGGGCAAGCTGCTGTCGGGCGACGAATGCGCCGAATGGGGCCTGTGCAACGCCTCGGCCCCGGCCGACAAGTTCGACGCCCTGATCGCCGAGTTCTGCCAGCCCTTCCTCGACCTCAGCCCGTTCTGCATGTGGATGACCAAGATGGCGGTCAATCGCGGGCTGGACGCCGACACCAACTCCCTGATTACCCTGGAGACCATGACCTGCAACGTCGTTCACCACTCGGCCGATGCGCGCGAAGGCGTCAGCGCCTTCCTTGAGAAGCGCAAGCCGGTCTGGACGGGCGCTTAACCATGGCCGTCAGCATGGTCGTCCTGGCCAGCCGGCCGCCGGACATGACGCACGAGCAGTTCACGGCCTGGTGGCGCGGCCCCCACGCCGCGGCGGCCCGCGTCCTGCCCGGCCTCCAGGCCTACCGGCATGGCGCGGTGACGCGGGACTACGACAGTCCCGACGCGCCGGCCTGGGACGGCCATGCGGTGCTGACCTTCGCCGACCAGGCGGGGCTCGACGCCGCCCTCGCCTCTCCCGAATGGGCCGCGGCCACCCGCCAGACCAAGGGCATGGGCGGCAAGCGGATCATCGTCGTCACCGAGGAAGTCGACCTGCTGGCGGGGGCCGCCGATGGCTGAGGAGACGCCCGGCTTCGTCAACCAGCTGTTCCGCCTGGACGGCAAGCGGGCCCTGATCACCGGCGGCCGCGGCGCCCTGGCAGAGGCCATGGCCGCGACCCTGGCCGACCTCGGCTGTTCGGTCGCCCTGGCCTCGCGCAACGCCGCCGACTGCGCCGAGACCGCCCAGCGGATCGCCGACCGCTTCGGCGTCCAGGCCTTCGGCCTGGCCTGCGACGTCACCGACGAGGATTCGGTGGAGGCGGCGGTGGCCGAGACCGTTGCGCGGCTCGGCGGGCTGGACATCCTGGTCAACAACGCCGGCGCCTCCTGGTGGGGCTTGCCGCAGGACATACCGCTGAAGGGCTGGAAGAAGGTGATGGAGGTCAATGTCACCGGCGCCTTCCTGGCCAGCCGCCATACGGCGCGTCACATGATCGAGCACGGCGGCGGCGCGATCATCAACATCGCCTCGGTCGGCGCCTTCCTGTCCTACCGCCCGGAGGCTGGTCGGGTGGTGCCGTACACCACCTCCAAGGCCGCCGTCGTCCACCTGACCAGCGACCTGGCCGCCCAGTGGGCCGGGCACGGAATCAGAGTGAACGCCATCGCGCCCGGCTCGATCGAGACCGGCATGACCCAGACCCTGGACGCCGACATCCAGGAGAAGACCAAGGCCGGCATCCTGCTGGGCCGGTTCGGCGCGCCGCTCGAGGTCTGCGGCGTGCTGGCCCTGCTGGCCTCCGGCGCCGGCAGCTTCATCACCGGCCAGACCTATCTCGTCGATGGAGGACAGTCCCTTGCCTGAGCTTCCGCTTCCGGACGGATCGGGCGTCCTGTCATGGACCCAAGCGCGGCTCTGGCCGCAATTCCAGACCCACTGGCGAGCCGACCCTCGCGCTGCGGCCCTGGTCGACTGCGACGACCGTGTCTGGTCCAGGGCCGAGCTGGCCGGCCTGGCCGACCGCCTCGCCGCCGAGCTTCGCGCTCGCGGCGTGGGGCGGGGCGACCGTGTGCTGGTCGCCGGTTACAAGACGGCCGGAACCCTTGCCGCGGCCCTGGCGGTCTCCGCGCTCGAAGGCGTGTTCTGTCCCTATTCCCCGAAGTTGGGTCCGGCGGAACTGGCGGCGCTGGAAGCCGCGCTCGGCCACGCCGCCAAGGTGGTCTGCGCCCAGGCCGACACGTGGGAGATCATGCCGAGCGCCTCAGAGCGCTCCGAGGATCCTCGCGACGCGATCGCCGTGCTGATCGGCTTCACCTCCGGATCGACCGGGACGCCCAAAGGAGTCATGCACGGCGCGGGGGCCTTGAACTATGCGACCCGCGCCTGCGCCGCGATCGCCCGTCTGGCGCCGGACGACGCCCTGCTCGGCATCGTGCCGCTGGACAGCGCGCCGGGCTTCACCTTCACCGCCCACTTCGCACTGTCGCAGGGGCGGCGGCTGGTCTTCGTCGATCCCTGGGATCCGGTCCAGGCCATGGCCCGCGCCGAACGTTTCGGCTGCGGCTGGGCGATCGCGGTGCCGACCCACCTGTTCACCATGGTCGAGGCGGCGCGCCAGGGCCTCTGGACCGGCCGCCTGCCGCTGAAGGCCATGGCGGTGGGCGGCAGCGCGATGACCGCCGAACTGATCGCCGACGCCGACACGCTCCTGGGGATCAAGGCGCTGCGGATGTTCGGCATGTCCGAATGCATGGGTCACTGCTCGACCTGGCCGGGACATCCCCTCGACCGCCGCCAGGCCTACGACGGATGGCCCTTCCCCGGCACGGCGGAGGAGGCGTTCGACGCCCAACTGGTCGCCCTGCCGCGCGGCGAGCGCGGCCAGGCCGGCGTCCGAGGGCCATCGCTGTTCCTCGGCTACGCCCAGGGCATGGGCGCGGGCCAGGAGCGCATGACCCCGGACGGGTTCTACCTGACGGGCGACGAGATCGTCCGCGACGACGAGGGCTTCGTCCGCGTCGTCGGCCGCATCAAGGACCAGATCATCCGCGGCGGCTTCAACATCGACCCCGCCGAGATCGAGGCCGCCCTGCTCAGGCACCCGGCGATCGCCGAGGTCGCCGTGGTCGCCGTGCCCGAAGCCAAGCTCGGTGAACAGGCCTGCGCCGTCTGCCGGCTGCGTCCTGGGTTCCCGTCACTGCAGTTGTCCGCTCTCCTCGACCACATGGCGGCCAGCGGGATCTCGCGCAAGAAATGGCCAGAACATCTGGTGCTGGTCGAGGCCATGGCCCTTACGCCGACCGGCAAGCTCGATAAAAAGACCATGGCCGCACGCGCCACGGAAGAAGTACAGCGTCGGCGTCGGAGCGCCGCCTGACCTCCGAGAAACGCAGCGGGCTCTAAACCTCCTCGACAGATCGTGTTACGCCAGAAGCTGCCGTTGGCTCAGCGCCAGGAACTGGACGTTCAGGCCATCGGCCTACGGGCGAGGTCGACCCTGAGCGGAGGTCGGATCCCTATTCCTTTGGGTGTTCAGACCGGGGACATCCGTGACAGGTGTTCGGAGACATCCGTGACACATTTTCCGATCTCGAAGGGAGGTCGGAGACGCCGTTCGGTTGGCGACCGGAGCCGAGAACGGCAGGTTCCGCCCTTGGCCGCGACCGGGCGGGGCGCGTCTGACGCCATGCCGACGGTCTTCGTGCGCGAAGCCCAATTGGAGGTCGATCCGCCGGCGGCGATTGTGTCCCGACTCCATGGTTTGACCCCGCCGAGGTCCGACTGCTGAGCGGCGGCGTCCGCCAAGTCGCCGCGGCTTTGACGTTTTCTGTAGCCACGGTCTGCACGCATTTGCGCGAACTATTCGCCAAGACCGGCGCTGCGCGGCAAGCCGATCTGGTGCGGCTGGTGGCAAGTCATCAATCGCCGATCGTGAACATTGAAGGCTCTGACGATCGGGTGGACCGACCGAAGGCCAGCGCCCAAATCGGCTAACCGGCGAGTGGCCCGAGCGCCTTATCGCCACGCCTGCACACCTAGGTTCCCTACCTAGGGTTCTCCCTAATTATGTGACGCAAGCGCTGGGACTAGCCTCTGAATATTGCCCGTCCGAGGAGTTCTTCGATGACCGCCGTCTCCCTGAGCGCCCAGGCTTCCGTCGGCGGCGGTCGCTCCGGCCCCGCCCCGGACGATCACGTGGTCAAGCCCGGCGAGACCCTGTCGGGCATCGCGGCCGAGCGCGGGGTGTCGCTCGATGCGCTGATCCGCGCCAACCCGCAGATCGTCAATCCGAATCTCATCCGCCCGGGCCAGACCATCACCCTACCGCCAGGCGGCGAGACCCGATCCTACGCCGCGCGCGACGGCGACACCCTGTCGAAGATCGGCGCGCAATTCGGGGTTTCCTGGCAGGCGATCGCGGAGGCCAATCATCTGGCCGACCCCGACCGGATCCGCATCGGCCAGGATCTGCGAATTCCCGCCCGCGACGGCGATCCCGCCGCGACCAGGCCCGTCTCGACCGTGGTCCAGGCCAGCGCGACTCGCCCGGCTGCCGGCGCCCTGCCCGAGACCGCCGGCCTGAGCGCGCGCCAGAAGTTCGACCTCTATGCCGGCTATGTGAACGCCCACGGCGACGCCGCGGCGAAGGCCGACCTGGCTGCGGGACGGCAGTTGATCCTGGGCCTGCGCGACGACACCGCCGTCAACGCCAACAACGGCAAGGGCGTTTATGACGACCGGATCGTGGTGCTGCAGGCCAACAGCTCCGGCGGCGCGGTCCGTGAGTTCTCGGCCAATACCGAGCCCTCCAGCCAATACGACGGCCGCTACGGCGAAGACTTCAACGGCGATGGCCGTCGGGAACTCGGCCGGATGGCCGAAGGGACAATCAGCTTCCAGAAGAGCCACAGCGCCAATCTCGGCGACGTGCTGCGCCCGACCCAGGCGCTGGGCGTGCAGCGCGACACCAACCACGACGGCCGCATCGACGCCGCTGATCCGCGCGGCGCGGGGCGCAGCACCGACAACTCGTTCCTGTTTCACGCCGGCGGCGCCAGCAACACCGGCTCAGCCGGTTGCCAGACAATGCGGCCCGGCGACTACCAGGCCTTCTGGAACAGCCTGGGCGACCAGAAGACCTTCAACTATGTGCTGGTGAACGTCGATCGCCTGGATCCGCCCAGGGGTGCGACGACCCAGGCGTCGGCCGTCAGCGACGACGGCCGACGCCTGGGCGTCCTGTCCGAGCGGTACGAGACCGGCGGACGGGGACCGGGCACGGTGTCGTCGGGCCACGGCGACCCCGGCGGCGTGTCGTACGGCGTCTATCAACTGGCCGGCAATCTGGGGCGTCCGCAGCAGTTCCTGGCCGCCGAGGGCCAGGCCTGGGCGGCGGAGTTCGGCGGCTCCCGTCCCGGCTCGGCGGCGTTCACCGCCACCTGGAAAGCCATCGCCGCGCGCGAGCCCGAAAGGTTCGAAGCCGCCCAGCACGCCTATATCCAGCGCACCCACTATGCGGTGCAGGTCCAGCACGTGAAGGACGCGACCGGCCTGGATCTTTCGACGCGCTCGGCCGCCCTGAAGGACGTGGCCTGGTCGACTTCCGTGCAGCATGGGCCGCAAAGCCAGGTGATCGTACGGGCCATGGCCCGGGTGGAGGCCCAGGGCGTCAAGCCGACCGACGGCCAAGCCTATGACCGGGCGCTGATCAACGCCGTCTATGACGAGCGCGGCAAGCGCGGCGCGGACGGAACCCTGGCCTATTTCGCCAGCGCCTCGGCCGACGTGCAGGCTTCGGTCGCCAATCGCTTCGCCAGCGAACGGCGCGACGCCCTGGCGATGCTCGGCCGATGAGAACCACCGGACGCGTTTCGCGTTCTGGCCGGATGGGTCCACGCCGGCTTTCCCTCTTCGCCCTTGCGGTGGCCCTGGCCGGTTGCGAGCGCCCGGCGGCGGCGCTCGCCCCCCCGCCTGCCGCGACCGGATCCGCCCAGGCCCAGGCGGCGTCCTCGTCTGCCCCCTCTCCGGCTGGAACCTACGTGATGCGGGACGGTCGCCGCGCCGACCTGATCCTCGCGCCGAACGCGACCGGATGGCGGGTCAGCCTCAAGGGCGGGGCCAGTTCGGCCGACGGGGCCGGCGCGGCCGCCGATTGCGAACTCCAAGCCGAGGGCCCCCTGCACGGCCAGACGATCACCGCCAATGTGGTGCCGTTCGAGGGAACCGACCTTTCGGTCAGCGCCCAGGACCTGGCCGCCCGCCCCGCCCACGTGACGGTGAGCCTCGCGTCGGCCAGCGCGACCGTGGCTACTGACTTCGCCGGCTGCGGCGTCGGCGCCAACCTGTCGGGACGCTATGTCCGCGCCGACCGGGTCGCCAACACCGCCAAGACCCCGCTGAGCCCGGGAACGTCCGTCGCCGACCTCGCGGCGGCCTATCCGGACGCCCGGCTGCGGATCGTCGAAGGCTATCCCTGGGCCCGCTTCGCCCTGCGCCAGGGCGACCGGCAGGTCGCCGTTCTCACCTTCGACGGCGAGAACGAGGAACTGGCGGACGGCCGCAACAGCATGCAGGCGATCGGCGCGGTCGTCGGGTGGAGCGCCCTGAAGCCCGGCCTGCACGTCGCCAAGGTGGAGGCCGCCCCATGATCCGTCCCATAGAGCGCGTCGCCAGCGCCGACCTTTCGACCTCGACGCCCTCGACCACCGCGGCGCGGGCCGGCGTGGCGCGTCTGGCCCTGGAAGCCATGGCGACGATCACCGGCGCGGCCCTGATGGATCCGCTGCACGGCGGCGACCGGGGCGGCGTGGTCGCCCAGGCCTGGGCGGAGCACGGTCAGAGCAGCACGGCGCAGGTGGGCGGCGATCTTCGCACCCTGGCGGCCCAGAGCGGCCAGACCGTCGCCGGCCGCCTGTCGGCCACCTCGCCGGTCGACGCGGGGCGGATCGAGCGCGTGCTCGCCGACTTCGCCCGCGAACTGCGGACCCAGGCCGTCGACAAGCCCCACATGACGCCGGCCGCCCTCGTCGAGCCGCTGATGCGCGCCATCGCCGCCGGCCTGCAACGCGAACCCGCTCCGGGCGCGGCGCAGGCCGACGCGGTCGAACAGTTCGTCCGCATCATCGACGGCGCGACCCAGGAGCTGCGCGGCGGGGCCTAGCGGCCCGAGCCGCGGCGCTCATCATCTCCGCACGAACCCGTGCTCGGTCAGCGCGATCTGGCGCAGATCGACGCCCATTTCGCTGCGGAAACGCGCCACGGCGGCGTCGCCGATCCGGCGCGCGGTGTTCCGGTCGCCGCGCTTCAGGGCGTCGGTGTAGGCCGCGTGCTGGATCAGGAAGTTCAGCATCAGCACTTCGGCGAACTCCTGCCGCTGGGCCTCGTTGAGGCGAGCGTAGGCGGGGTTGGCGGCAATGATCGGTCGGACCTGCTCACGCACGGCCAGGACCTGCGTGCGATCGCTGTCGCCGCTATTGGCCATCACCCAGTTGAGAATCCAGTAGCCGGCCAGCGCGTCGGCCGTGTCGCCAGGACGCAAGCCGTCGGCGCCAACGACCTGAGCCCAGCTGCGCACGGGGTCGATACGATTCAGCTCCTGGGCGACCAGACGACCGCCCTCGGCGCTGGTCTGTTTGGCCATCCAGTCCGAGAACTGCCTGCGGACCTGCGCGCTGACCTGGGGCGAGGCTCGATAAGTCGTCGACGCCGCGCCCCGGAGCGCGGGTCGCTGCGCGGGCCGGGGTGTCGCCCCCGTATGATCCGGCGAGCGTCTGGCGCGGCTCCCCGGCCCAGGCTCGAAGGACCGGGCGTTTGCTTCCAGGACGGTCTGAAGCGTCTGAGCTTGGAATCGGGGTGTCACCATGTCCAGTGGGAAGGCGTTCATCTGGGCGGGGGCCTTCCCAGGCAGGCTAAGGCCGATGACAACGACGGCGGTAAGAAGACGGAGCTCCATGGACCCTTCCTCGATAATTTGAACGCAAAGCGCGTCGGTCGGCCAGCGATTCTGGCGTTGATGCGCGCTTTCCATCCCCGCGGAGCTCAGGGTCTCCGGATGAACCCTTTGTCGGTCAGCGCGATCTGGCGCAGATCGATGCCCATTTCGTTGCGGAAGCGCGCGACCGCTGCGTCGGAAAGCCGGCGGCTCAGGTCCTTGTCGCCCCGGGACGCGGCGTCGGAGAACGCCGAGCCCTGGGCCACGAGGTTGAGCATGAACACCTCCGCCATCTCCTGCTTGCCGGCGTCGTCGAGCTGGGGGAACCGAGGATTGGACCCAAGGGCCCGATAGACTTGGCCGCGGACGGCCTGGACCTGGATGCGGTTGGTGAAGGCGACATTGTTGGCGATCTGCCAGTTTTGCACCCAATAGGCGGCCATCGCGTCGGCCACGTCGCCGCGACGCAACCCGTCGGCCGAGACGTGCTTTTCCCAGAGGCCCAGCAGGTCCTGCTGCTGGACGGTCTGGCGCAGGCGGTCGGCGTTGGCCGGGTCGGTCTTGGCGAGGAAATCGGCGAACTGCCCGCGCACCCGGTTCGAGACCGTCTGCGAGGGGCGATAGCGAGTATCGACGGATGCGGCGGGGCGCGAGATCGCGCTGGGGTCGGCGCGGCGATGGCCGCTCCCGCCGCCCTGCACGGTCGAGCCCAGCACGTTGTTCATCTGGCCGACCGCCATCATCGACGCGCCGAAATCCATGTACTGGCCGGCGACGCCGGAGAAGTCCTGGGCCGCGGCCGGGAGGCCGAAGGCCAGCACCGCGACGCCCAGCAACGGGACCAGACGACGCTTCATTTGGCCCTCTTCGTTTTCGCCACGCGGTTTCCTCCAGTGGATAACATCCTAGCGTCTGACCATGCCGCGGTCGGTCAACTGCAGCCGGCGCAGATCCACGCCCATTTCGTTGCGGAACCGGGTCACCGCCGCATCGGAAAGCTTTCGCAACACCTCCTGATCGCCCCGCTTCATCGCCTCGGCATAGGCCGCGTGCTGGATCAGGAAGTTGAGGATCAGGATCTCGGCGAACTCCTGGCGCTGGGCCTCGTCGAGGCGCGCGTAGGCGGGATTGTTGGCGATGGTCGGCCGAACCTGATCGCGCACGGCCAGGACCTGCGTGCGGTTGCTGTCGCCGTCGTTGGCCATGACCCAGTTGAGCACCCAGTAGCCGGCCAAGGCGTCGGCGGCATCGCCGGGACGAAGGCCGTCGCTGGCCACCAGCTGGGCCCAGTTGTTCACTGGGTCGGTGCGCTCCAGCAGCGCGTCCACGCTGCGGCCGCCCTCGGCATTGCTCTGCGTGGCCATCCAGTCGGCGAACTGCTTGCGGACGCGCGCGCTGACCTGCGGCGAGGCGGTGTAGCGGGTCGAGACTGACGACACCGAGGGCGTGGCGGCCGACCGGTTGGCCAGTGTCGCGCCCCTGGCTTGGCCGGTCGTGCGCGGAGAGTCGAGCAGACCCAGATTCCGGTTGCGAAGGTCGTCCATCAGCATCCGGTTGGTCTCGGATTGCGTCAAGCCCGAGAACGGGGCCGGAAAGTCTTGCGCGAAGGCGGACGATGTCAGGGCGAGCGCCATCGCGAAGGTTACAGCCTTGAGCATCAAACCCATGGTTTCTCTCGATGTTCGCTCGCAGCCGCCATTACGAACGTTTTCGCCTTGGGCGCTATCGATCCCCGGCTCCGCCAAGATCGCCGGAGACTTCTTCGCGATCGGGCCGAACCGAAACGTTGCTGGCGTGGGCCGCGGCCTCGCGCTCGACGGCCCCATAGGACGACAGAGTGGCGTCGAGATGTCCCTGGGCGCGGAGCCGGTCCAGCCCCTGCACCTGCCAGGCCGTGCCCATCTCCTCGGCGCGATGCTCCGAGGGCGTCTCGACAGCGGCGTCAGCGACCTCTGCGACCGTTCCGGTCGCGCCCGCGACGACCCCTCCTAACAGTCCGCCAAGCCCCTTGCCCTGAAGTTCGCGTTCGAGCGCGCCGCGCGCGGCCGGCGGCAGGCTGGATAGGGCGTTGCGGAGCGTGGGCGGATCGACCTCGGCGAACGCGCCGGCCTCGACCTGACCAGTGCGTTCGAAATCACGGATGGCCCGATCGAGCGGATCGACGCCGGTCTCTTGCGGCGGCGCACGGGTCGCGGATGCGGCGTTGACGATCATCACGTCCTCCTGGGAACCGTCGGCTTCAGCCTTTGATCATGCCTTGGTCGGTCAATCGCAGCTGGCGCAGGTCTACGCCCATCTCATTGCGGAACCGCGCCACCGCCGCGTCCGCCAGCTTGCGCAGGGTGGGTTGGTCGCCGCGCTTCATCGCATCGACATAGGCCGCATGCTGGATCAGGAAGTTCAGCATCAGGATCTCGGCGAACTCTTGCCGATGGGGTTCGTCCAAGCGGCTGTAGGCGGGGTTGTTGGCGATGATCGGTCGAACCTGGTCGCGCACGGCGAGGGTCTGGGCGCGGGTGTTGTCGCCGCCATTGGCGATCATCCAGTTGAGCACCCAATAGCCCGCCAGGGCGTCAGCCGTGTCGCCGGCGCGCAGGCCGTCGGACGCGACGAGCTGCGACCAGTTGCGTACGGGATTGGTGCGCTGCATGGCGGCGGCCACCTGTCGGCCGGCGTCCGGCCCGGCCTGCTTGGCCATCCAATCGGAGAACTGCTTCTGGACACGCGCGGCGACCTGCGGATCGGCCCTGTAGGTCGTGACCCCCGAGCCCCGCGGCCGAAGGCCCAACGCTCCGCGGGCGTCCGTCGCGTAGCCCGATCCACGAGCCGGCGCGGACTGTGACTGCACGCTCATCGAGATGACGTTGTTCATCGCTGAGGTCTGAAGGCCGCCAGCCCCGATCGTCGTGCCCATATAACCCAGATCGGGAAAGCCTTGGGCCCGCGCGGCCATGCCGCTTCCCAGAACCAGGGCCAGGGTCAGGCCCGCAAGGCTCGCGATCAGCTTCATTCAACCACTCCGATCTTACATCCTAAGATGGAAACACCGTTCTGTGACGACAAATAGGCGGGGAGCATACGCCCCCCGCCCGAATGCCGGTTCCTGACCGCCTAGCCTTTGCGAGCCAGCTGGGCCGAGGCTTCGCCGATCGCCTTGATAGCGTTGTTCAGCGAGTTGCTGACCATGCTGATCTCTTGACCCAGGGCTTGAACCTCGGCCGACAGTTGGCCGTACTTCTCGCCCTTGGCCGAGCCCATCTGCTGCGTTTTGTCGGCCATCTGGCCCATTTTCGAGTCGATGACCTTGCCCATGGCCTTGGCGATGGCCACCAGCAGGCTGTCGCCGCCACGGCCGCCACGGCCCACGCCGGCTTCATCGCCGCTCGAAGAGTCGTCGCGGCTGCGATTGGCCGCTTCGTTGGCCTGGGCGATGAGATCCTGGACCTGGCCTTGAGCGGTGCGCTCGATCTGACCAGCTTCGAAGGCGCCGCCGCCGATGGCGGACGACAGGCCTTGCGAAGCTTCGCTCAGGTTCTGAACCGCGCCGCCGGGGTCGCCCGCCGCGCCATGGAAGGCGGCCTGGGCCAAGTCGATGGCGCCCTGCGGCAGGCCGAGTTGCTGCCCCAGTTGCTGGAGGACTTGATCGCCGACCGCCATCATGACGCTCTTCAGAGCCGTCGTGACCAGCAGCGAGGCTCCGCCGGTGGCGACGCCCAAAGCGCCCTGCAGGGCCAGGCTCGCGATGCCGCTGAACAGGTTACCGCCGCCGCCAATTCCCAGGAAAGACATGTCGACACTCCTATGTTCCGGTTTGCTCGGGAGGGCTTAAGGAGCGTCGCTCCGTCGCCCGGCAGGGTCAGAGAACCATCTTGTTTTCACGCTCAGAAGTTGGGGCGTTCCCTAGCTAGGGTTTTCCCTATGAGCCGGCGCATGGCCATCGAGGGCTGGGCCGCACGCCGGCGGGCCTGTTCGGCGGCGCTGGCCTCGGCGGCCAGTTCCTCGGCCGTGCGGGTCCGGCGGTCCAGGACGGTGATCTGGCCGGCGGTGACGCCGAGCAGGAACACCTCGTCGCGATAGGCCACCAGGGTCAGGCGCTCGCGCTGGCCCACCGGCAGGGCGCGCAGATAGCGGATCTGGTCGTCGCTGGGCGCGCCGGTCTGAAAGCGCTTGAGCAGCTTGAGGGAGAAGAACGCCAGCCCCAGCACGATGGCCAGGGCGAAGGCGACGGTCAGCAGTTCGAGCAGGGCGCCGGCGACGTTCATGAGGGCTCCTGATCGGGTCGCAAGCCGCCTTCCGGTGGCGGCGGAAAGGTCGGCCCGGACTCGGCGCCGTCTTGATCGGCAGGCAGCTCGGCGGGAGAAGGCTCGTTGCTCGCCGCATCCTCTCGCAGGCGGCGGGCCCAGAGGATGACCTCGGCCACCGCCGCGAACAGGTCCTGCGGGATGATGTCGTCGACCGCCACCTTGTCGCGCAGGGCCCGCGCCAGTTCGACATTGCGGATGATCGGCACGCCCTGCGCCTCGGCCGCCTCGCGCATGGCCTGGGCGATCAGCCCCTCGCCCTTGCCGAGCAGCACGGGAACGGCGTGTTCGGCGGGGTCATAGGCCAGGGCGCAGGCGATGTGAGTGGGATTGACCACCAGCACCGAGGCGTCGCGCGCCGCCTGGACCGCGTTCTGCTGCGCCCACTCCTGGTGCAGCTGGCGGCGATGGGCCTTCACGTGCGGATCGCCCTCGGAATCCTTCATCTCCTGGCGGATGTCGCGCCGGCTCATCCGCATCTTCTTGGTGAAGGAGAACTTCTGGTAGGCGTAGTCGAGCATCGACACGAACAGGAACACCCCGACGGTGCCGGCCAGCAGCTGGAACGTCAGCCCGCCATAGGCCGCCAGGGCGCCGTCGGCCTCGCCGGTCGGCACGGCCATCAGCTTGTCGAAGGCCGCGGCCGCCACGATCCAGGTCAGCACGACCAGCAGCACGGTCTTGGCCAGCGACTTGACGACCTCGAACAGGTTGTCGGTGTTGAACATCCGCTTGAGCCCCTCGCCGGGGTTCATGTGCGACATCTTCGGGGTCATCTTCTCGAGGGTGAAGACCGGTCCGACCTGGGCGAATTCGGCCAGCATGCCGACGATCGCGGCCGGAATCAGAAGCGTCGCAGTGATGGTCACCAGCGCCCGGCCCGCCGCTGCGCCGGCGATCGGCCAGGCCTGGGCGAACGGCCGGTCGATGACCGCGAAGATCTCGTCGAACAGCCCGCCCAGACGATCGAGGGTGACGCCGGCGACCATCAGCCCCAGCAGGACCCAGGCGCTCAGAACCACGGTGGAGGTGACATCCTTGCTCTTGGGGACGTCGCCCTTCTTTCGCGCGTCGGAGAGGCGTTTCGGCGTCGGCTTTTCGGTCTTGTCGCCGCCGTCGTTCTTCTCAGCCATAGCGTGTGCCCGCGAAGAACCCGGTTTCTCGACCGCGACCCAACCTGTGGAGGTAGCGAATTCACCCTTAAATAGGGCGGAAAGATGACAAGCTTAACCTCAGAGCGTCACAAGCTTAACCTTAGAAAGGCTCGCCTATAAGTCAGTATACAGAAATGAAAAATTGTCACGATTGCGCAGTTGACAGGATATCTAAGCCAAAGTTAACGTTTAATGGGTCGGGAAACACAAAAGGGGCGCTAGATAGAGGGACGGATGTATGCGCAAGTTCTGCGTATGGCAGACTATCGCCTGTACAATATTGTTTTATCCTCACCTAGCGCATGCTTATGAATGCGAGACCGAAGGCGGACTGAAATTCAGCTCATCGAGCCAGCTCAACGAGAAGTTTTCTTTATCGCTCGCCCATTGCACCGCGGAAACTCAACCGGCGGCGGCATCCGAACAGCTCCAGCTCTATGACGCGCCGGCCGCGGTCACCACGGTGATCTCGGCGGGCAGGCTGCTTCCCCCGCCGCTGGTGGTCGCCTCGCGCGGTCTGGGGACCACGCCCTACGCCGCCCAGACCGCCGCCGCCGCGCGCGACTACGACATCGATCCCGACCTGCTGCGCGCGGTGATGCACGTGGAATCGCGCGGCGACGCCGCCGCCGTTTCGCCCAAGGGCGCGCGCGGGCTGATGCAGATCATGCCGGCCACCGCCCGCCGCTTCGGCGTCCGCGAGCCGCTGGTCGAGCTGAACGATCCTCGGACCAACATCCGCACCGGCGCGGCCTATCTGAAGACCCTGCAGGGGCGCTTCGGCAACGATCTGGAACTGGTGCTGGCCGCCTACAACGCCGGCGAAGGCGCGGTCATCAAGTACGGCCTGAAGACCCCGCCCTACCGCGAAACCCAGAACTACGTGACCAGCGTCCTGGGCCGGTACCGGACCCTCGTTTCCGCCCGCGGCGGTCAGTAGGCGAGGCGACGGGGGCCAACCATGAGCGTCGAAACCTACCTCAAGCGCCTGCAGCGCCGCCCCTCGCAGGGCCTGGTGGCCCGGTTCAGCGACCTGTTCCTGGTCGCCGGCGTGGTGGCCATCGTCGGGCTGATGATCCTGCCCCTGCCGCCCCTGGCGCTCGACTCCCTGGTGGCGGTCAACATCTGCTTCGGCGTCATGCTGCTGCTGGTGGCGATCTACATCTCGACCATCGTCGAGTTCTCGGTGTTCCCCAGCCTGCTGCTGATCACCACCCTTTATCGGCTGGCCCTGTCGATCGCCACGACCCGGATGATCCTGATCGAGGGCCACGCCGGGCACATCATCGACACCTTCGGCACGCTGGTGGCCGGCGGCAACCTGGTGGTCGGGCTGGTGGTGTTCCTGATCATCACCGTCGTGCAGTTCATCGTCATCGCCAAGGGCGCCGAGCGGGTCGCCGAGGTGGCCGCGCGGTTCAGCCTCGACGCCATGCCGGGCAAGCAGCTGTCGATCGACAGCGACCTGCGCTCGGGCATGATCGACAAGGATGAGGCCAAGCGCCGCCGGCGGGTGCTGGAGATGGAGAGCAAGCTCCACGGCAGCCTCGACGGAGCGATGAAGTTCGTGAAGGGCGACGCTATCGCCTCGATCATCATCGTGGTCATCAATCTGCTGGGCGGCCTGGCCATCGGCATGATCCAGCAGGGGCTGGAGTTCGGCGCGGCGATCCACAAGTACTCGATCCTGACCATCGGCGACGGCATGGTCACCCAGATCCCGGCCCTGCTGGGCGCCATGGCCGCCGGCCTGATCGTCACCCGCACCACCGACGAGGACAGCGACAGCCACCTGGGCGACGCCGTGCGTCGGCAGTTCGCCGCCAAGCCGCGGGTGTTCCTGGTCTCGGGCGGCATCTGCTGGCTGCTGGCCCTGATCCCCGGCTTCCCGGCGCCGGTGTTCCTGCTGCTGGGCGGGGTGGGCCTGGTCACCGGCGCCCTGCTCGACGTCGAGCTGCGCGGCAAGCTGACCAAGCGCTTCCTTCCGGGCCGCGTCCTGGCCGACGAGACCAAGGCCCCGGCGGTCGTCGCCCAGACGCGGACCCTGGACGCCCAGCCGATCGTCCCCCTGCTGCTGGAGCTGGACGGCGACGGCGTGCGCCGGCACGAGGGCGCGGTCCTGGCCCGGGCCCTGGAGGAGGTGCTCGAAGGCTTCGAGGTCCGACTCGGCGTCGCCCTGCCCCGCGCCTCGTTCCACTATGGCGAGGCGGCCGGTCCCGCGCGCTGGCGGCTGCTGGCCTTCGAAGCCCCGATCGGCGCCGGCGGCCTGGCCGATCCGTCCGACCTGCCCGCCCTGCAGGACGCCGTGCGCCAGGCCCTGCGCCGCAACACCGGCCTGTTCGTCGGCATCCAGGAAGCCAGCACCCTGCTCAATCGCGCCGGCGCCGACTATCCCGAAGTGGTCAAGGAAGCCGCCCGCGCCCTGCCCCTGGCCCGGATCGCCGAGGTCCTGCGCCGCCTGGCGGAGGAAGAGGTGCCGCTGCGGAACCTGCGCGACATCCTTGAGTCGCTGGCGGACGCCGGCCAGCGGGAGAAGGACCCCTTCGCCCTGACGGAATTCGCCCGGGTCGCCCTGCGCCGGCAGATCAGCCACCGCTACGCCCCCGACGGCGCCCTGCGCGCGGTGGTGCTGGAGCCGCCGCTGGAGCAGCACCTGCGCGAGTCCATCCGGACCGCCGGCGGGGCCCCGCAGCTGGCGCTGGATCCGGAGATGTCGCGGCGGATCACCGACGCCGTCCTCGCCAAGGTCGACGAAACCCAGGTTCCGGTGCTGCTGGCCGCGATCGACCTGCGCCGCCACTTGCGCAAGCTCGTCGAACCGGCCCGCTTCGATCTGGGCGTGCTGTCGTTCCACGAGCTGCTGCCCACCCTCAAGCTCGAGATCGCCGGCCGGGTCGCCTTCCCGCGCGACCCGCTGACCCTCGTGCCGACCGAATCCCCGCCCCCCGAACCGACGCCTGCAGCGGCCTGACCCGGAGACGCAATGCGCCTAAGACCCTCCCCTGCCGCGTGCGCCCGCCGCTGGCCCAAGGCCGTCCTGGCGATGGGCTTCAGCGCCGCCCTGCTGACCCTCGCCCCGGCCGCCCAGTCCGGCGAGGTTCCGCTGGGCGCGCACACGGTCGACCTGACCGCGCGCGAGCAGCCGATCAGCCAATTCCTGCAGAACTTCTACAACCAGGTCGGCGTGCCGGTGGTGATCTCGTCGTCGGTGGCGGGCACGATCAACGGTGTGTTCCGCGGCCCGGCCGCCAAGATCGAGGCCGATGTCGCCAAGGCCTTCGACCTGGTCACCTACTACGACGGCGGCGCGGCCTATGTTTACACCGCCGCCCAGCTGTCGAGCCGCAGCTTTCCGCTTTCCGCCTCCGCGGCGCGGCGCGTCGACCGCGCAGCCCGCCAACTGGACCTGCTCGACGGCCGCAACACCCTGCGCGCCACGGGCGACCTGCTGCTGGCCTCGGGCTCGCCGCGCTTCCTGCAGCAGATCGACGAGTTGTCGCGCGGCGGCGCCCGGGCCGAGGCCGCCTCGCCCACCCTGCAGTATCGGGTGTTCTACCTGCGCTACGGCTGGGCCGACGACGTGAACCTGACCGTCGGCTCCAAACAGGTGACCATCCCGGGCGTCGCCTCGATCGTCCGCTCGCTGGTCAGCTCCGATCCCCACGAGCGGTCGGGCGCCAGCGCCCGCAGCGAACTGATCCCCGCCGCCGTGCAGGGCCTGCGCGGCCAGGGCCTGGCGACGCTGGGGACGCCCAATCCCGCCGGTCCGGCCTATGCCGACCCGGGCCCGCTCGGCACGCCGCTGGCCAATGAGCAGACCGACGTCTACTCCCCGCAAAACCCCGTGCGGATCCAGGCCGACTCCCGCCTCAACGCCGTCATCGTCCGCGACGTGGCCGAGCGGATGTCGGCCTATGAGGAGCTGGTCAGGGCCCTCGACGTCGAGCCCCAGCTGCTCGAGATCGAAGCGGCGATCATCGACATCGACACCACCAAGGCCCGCGACCTGGGGGTCAACTGGCGGTTCGACGACGGCAACGGCGGCATCCAGTTCGGCCGCGGCCCGAACGCGCCGGCCGGGCTCGAAGACAGCAACCTGGTGCGCGGCTCCACCTCGCCCAAGTCGGCCGCCGGCCTGGTGGCCTCGACCATCATCGGCAACGGCGACTATTTCGCCGCCCGCCTCAACGCCCTGGAGACCGAAGGCGTGGCCCGCGTGGTGTCGCGGCCGCAGATCGTCACCCTGTCGAACGTCGAGGCGGTGTTCGAAAACACCCGCGACTTCTACGTCCGCCTGGCGGGCGAGCGCGACGTCGACCTGTTCAACGTCAGCAGCGGCACGACCCTGCGCGTCACGCCGCACGTGACCCGCGAGAACAACCAGACCCGCATCCGCATGCTGGTCAGCATCGAGGACGGCGCCCTTACCAACGCCAGCGTCGACAACATCCCGGTCGTCCGGCGCTCGGCCCTCAACACCCAGGCGCTGATCGTCGAAGGCCAGAGCCTGCTGCTGGGCGGCATGACCGTGCAGTCGGACTCCACCGGCTCAAGCCGGATCCCCGTGCTCGGCGGCATTCCCGGGCTGGGGGCTCTGTTCAAGGTGCAGTCGCGCAGCAGCGGCCGGGTCGAGCGGATGTTCCTGATCACCCCGCGCCTGGCCTCGATCGGGACCGCCCGTTCCGCCGCCCAGGCTGGGCTCCGCTACGACGCGCCGGCCTCCGGCTTCGAGAACGCGCCTCTGCCCTCGGCCCCGCCCCTGCCGGTCGATCGCAAGCGGCCGCCGCGCGCCGTCAAGGCCGGTCGCGCCGCCCCGGCGGCGCGACCTGCCGCTCCCCCGCCGCCGACCACCGGCACGATGCAACCCATCCCAAACCCGAGTTAGGCGCCATGTTCGACACAGCCCTCGAAACATCCTCGGAAACCCTGGTCCTCAAGGTCCTGGCCGGCCGCGTCCGCGGGGCCTCGGCGCCCCTGACCGCCGATCAGGCCCTCGAGATCGGTCACGGCTTCGACGCCGACATCGTGCTGCGCGATCCCAGCGCCAAGGGCGTCCGCCTGCGCGTGACCGCCCGCGAGGAGTCCGCCGACATCGAGGTCCTCGAAGGCGCGGTCGAGATGCTGGGCCACGTCCTGACCGCGCCGGCCCGGGCCATCCTGCCCTGCTATGTGCCGCTGCTGGTCGGCGACAACGCCGTGGCGCTGGGACTGGAGCGCAGCCCCCGCTGGAGCGAAGCCGAACGCCTGCTGACCACCGCCCCGCCGAGCGCCGCCGCGCCCCCGGCCGAGGCCGAGCACGACTACGGCCAGACGCTCGCCCGCCGCCTGTTCGACCGCGGGCTCGCCCTGGCGCGCGGCACGCCGCATCTGCTGCCCAGCCTGGTGTTCGGGTCGGCCCTGGCCTGCGTGACCTACGCCGCCGCCAACGCGCCGATCTGGGACCGCCACCACGCCAACGCCGGCCAGATCCATGCGCTGCTGCGCGAGACCGGCTACGGCGCCCTGGCGGTCAAGTCCGCCGAGGGCGACAAGCTGGTGATCGCCGGGGTGCTGAACCGCGAGGCCGACAAGGACCGCCTGCGCCAGATCGTCGACACCCGGAACGTGCCGGCCCGGATCGAGGTCCAGACCAGCGAGTCCCTGGCCCGCAACGTCGAGGACGTCTTCATGGCCAACGGCCTGGCCGCCACGGCTCGGCCGGCCGGCTTGGCCCGGGTCCGCGTCCAGGTGACCGGTCCGGCCGAACAGGTTGCCAAGATTGAGAAGGTCGCGCTCAGCGACGTCAAGGGCCTGCGCGACCTCGAAGTCGAGCGGACCGAGGGCGGCGGCGACCGGTTCGGCAAGGTCTTCGACCAGGGCCCCGGCAAGCAGGTGGTGTCCGTGGTCGGCGGCGAGGCCGGCTATGTCGCGACCGCCGACGGGGCCCGCTACTTCGCCGGCTCTATGCTGCCGACCGGCGACCGCATCGTCGGCGTCGAGAGCCAGGCGGTGCTGGTCGAGAAGAACGGCGCCACCACCAAGCTGATGTTCTGAACCTCAAACCCCCAAGCAGGAGAAAGACGATGGCCGACGAAATCCAGGGCTTTGGCAACCTGTCCCTAGCCGCCAGCCTCCAGGGCTCGAACAACAAGAACCGTCCCGGCACCTGGTTCGAGGCCATGGCCCACGCCTGGGGCCAGACCCTCGACGCCCAGGCCGTGAAGATCACCGAACTGGCCGACCAGATCGGCCCCGGCGGCGAGGACAAGCCCTCGGTGATGGCCATGCTGACCGCCGAAAGCCTGCGCCTGAACTTCATGTCCAATTCCGAATCCACCTCGGTCGACAGCGTCGGCCGCGCCCTCGAAACCATGGCCCGCAAGAACTAGCGGTCCTCACCCGAAAGCGACGTCATGTCCTTCGACCCCGTCTCGGCGGCCGCCCTGGCCGCCCCGTCAGAAATCCAGGTCAGCCAGGTCGGCTACGGCGCCTCCCTGACCGAAGCGGTGCAGTTCCAGAACGCGCTGCACGCCGCCGGCGCCTCGGCCTCGGCCGGCGTCGGCGGTCCGGAAGCCCTGGCCCCGGCCATGAAGGGCGTCTTCAACCAGCTGGAGTTCGTCAACGGCCAAGCCTCCAGCTTGGCCGCCCACGCCAAGGCCGCCGAGGCCAAGGGCGCGGCGATCACCCCCGGCGAGATGATCGGCCTGACAGTCCAGTGCCACGAGTTCATGTTCAACTGCCAGCTGACCTCGAACATCGCCAACCGCACGTCCGACGGGCTGCAGCAGCTGTTCCGGCAGCAGGCCTAGGGGGCGGGCCATGCGCAGGATCCTCCTGGCGACCCTGGCCGCCACCGCGCTGCTCCTGTCGGCCTGCGCCGAGAAGGAGCTCTATGGCGACCTCAGCGAGCGCGAGGCCAACGAGATGGTCGCCGTGCTCCAGAACGCCGGCGTCACCGCCGCCAAGAGCAGCAAGGACGGCAAGGTCTGGACGCTGAAGACCCGTCCCGACCAGTTCGCCTCGGCCGTCGCCACGCTACACGACCAGGGCTATCCGCGCGACAAGTTCGAGAGCCTGGGCGACGTCTTCAAGAAGGAAGGCTTCGTCTCCTCGCCGATGGAGCAGCGGGCGCGGCTGATGTACGGCCTCAGTCAGGAGCTCAGCCAGACCATCTCGTCGATCGACGGCGTGGTCCAGGCCCGGGTGCACATCGCCGTGCCCGAGGCCGACCCCCTGGCCGAGACCCAGAAGCCGTCCTCGGCCTCGGTGTTCATCCGCCACAATCCCGATGTCGACCTGTCCGACCAGGTGGGTTCGATCAAGGCGCTGGTCACCAACTCCATCGAGGGCCTGCCCTATGACAAGGTGACGGTGGTGATGTTTCCGGCCCGGCCGGTCATGACCCAGGCCGCGCCGTCGGCCGTGAAATCGATGACCGCGCCGGCGGTCGCCGTGGTCCTGGCGCTCGGCGGGGTGGGCGCCTACCTGCTGAGCCGCCGGACCCGGAAAAAGCCGCGGCCTCGCCTGCGGGCGGTCGAGCCGGAAAGGCCGGCCGCATGAGCGCCGCCGCCCGAGCCGGGATCGTCGCCAAGGCGCGGCTGCTCGACGCGCCGGCCGCCCCGCTGGGCCCGCGGGCGCGCCGGCTGTGGCGTCGCCTTGGCGGTCGCACGCTGGTGGCGCCTCTGAGCTTCGACGACGTCGCCGCCCTGCCCGACTGGGCCTCTTGGCCGCGCGAGCGCCAGGAAACCTTCTTGTTCCTGGCGGCCGCCACCGCCTGCGCGCCCATCCTGCGTCGGACCATCGACGGCAAGATCCTGGCTCGTGTGGCCGGAAAGGTCGGCGAGGGAGCGCTCGACGCGGTGCTCTCGGCGCCGCCGGGCCTGATTCCCGACGCGCCCTGCGAAGCCGCCCTGGCCAGCGACGAGGGCCTGCGGGCCCTGGGGGCGGCGGTGCTGCTGGCGGACGTCGTCGATCGGCCGGCCCTCGCCGGCCGCCTGGCCCGGCTGCTGGACGTCGAGCCCTGGCCGCTGCCGCCCGACATCGGCCGGATCGCCCTGCACGCGGCGCGCGGCGGCCTGATGGCGCTCGAGGCCGGCGCGACGGAGGTCGCCCGATGAGCTACCTGCTGCTCGCCGCTGCGCCGTCCGCCGTGCTGCTGACCGACGATCCGATCGTCCGGCGCGAGGACGTCGCCCACCTCGACGCGGCGGTCGAGGTGGTGGCCAGCCTCGACGCCCATCGCCGGACGGCGCGCGAAGTCGCCGTCGCCGAGGGCTTCGCGGAAGGGCATGCCGAGGGAACCGCCAGGGCCGCGCGCGAGGTCGCCCAGACCCTGGCCGAGGTCCATGCCGCCCTGCAGGGGGAACGCGCCCGCCTGCGGGCCGCCGCCGCCGCCCTGGCGCTGGACATCGTCCGCCGCATCGCCGCCGGCCTCGCCGCCGACGAGGTCCTCGCCGCCCTGGCCGAGCAGGCCGCCCGCGACCTGCTGCCTGAGGAGCCGATCGGCGTCCGCGTGGTCCCCGAGGCCGTCGGAGCCGTCCGCCGCCGCCTGTGGCCGCTCGGCGCGCGGATCGAGGTGCAGGGCGATCCGGATCTGACGGCCGAGGACTGCGTGCTCGACACCCCTTCGGGCCGCACCCACGCCGGGCTGGAGGTCCAGCTCAGGGCGCTGGAAACGGTGTTCGCCGCCCGCGACGAGGCGGCCGCATGACCGCCCCGACCGCCAACGCCGCCCTGCGCGACGCCTTGCGCCACGCTCGGACCGTCGAAAGGCGCGGACGTGTGGTGCAGGCGTTCGGCACCACCATCCGGGCCACCGGCCTGGACGCCCGCATCGGCCAGGAGTGCGAGATCGTCGACCGCGCCAGCGGCGGCCGCCTGAAGGCCCAGGTGGTCGGCTTCCAGGACGGCGCCGCCATTCTGACGCCGCTGACCCGGCTGGAGGGCCTGTCGATCGACGCCGAGGTGCTCGCCGGGCCGCGCCGCAGCGAGATCGGCGTCGGCGACGGCCTGCTGGGCCGGGTACTCGACGCCCATGGCGAGCCTCTGGACGGCCTGGGTCCGATCGCCGGTCCGCTGCGGCCGCAGGCGGTCTATGGCGAGGCGCCCAATCCGCTGGAACGCTCGCCGATCGAGCGCGTGTTCGCCACCGGCGTGCGCAGCATCGACACCTTGCTGACCACCGGCGAGGGTCAGCGGGTAGGCGTGTTCGCCATGGCCGGCGGCGGCAAGTCGACCCTGCTGGGCATGTTCGCCCGCCATGCCCAGGCCGACGTCAATGTCATCGCCCTGATCGGCGAGCGCGGCCGCGAGGTGCGCGAGTTCCTCGACGACTGCCTGGGACCCGAGGGCCTGGCGCGCTCGGTGGTGGTGGTCTCGACCTCGGACCGTCCGGCCATGGAGCGGGTGCGCGCCGCCCATGTCGCCACCGCCATCGCGGAAGGCTTCCGGGCCCGGGGCCTGAAGGTGATGCTGCAGATGGACAGCGTCACCCGCTTCGCCCGCGCCCTGCGCGAGATCGGCCTGTCGGTCGGCGAGCCGGCGGTGCGCCGGGGCTTTCCGCCGTCGGTGTTCGCCGAGCTGCCGCGCCTGTTCGAGCGAGCCGGCGCGGCCTATGGCGGCGCGATCACCGCCTTCTACACCGTGCTGGTCGAGGACGAGGACGGCGGCGATCCGGTCGGCGAGGAAGTCCGCTCGATCCTCGACGGCCACATCTACCTGTCGCGCAAGCTCGGCCAGGCCGGCCACTATCCGGCGGTCGACATCGCCGCCAGCCTCAGCCGGGTATTCCCGCGCGTGACCTCCCCGGAACACCAGGCCCAGGCGGCCAGGGTGCGCGGTTGGATGGCCAAGTACGCCGATATCGAGTTCCTGCTGCAGATCGGCGAGTACAAGGCCGGCGGCGATCCGCTCGCGGACGTCGCCATCGCCAAGCGGACGGCGATCGACCTGCTGCTGCGCCAGGCGCCCCACGAGCGCATCGCTGGCGCCGACGCCCTGGCGACCCTGGCGGAGACGGCCGCATGAACCCGCGCCGCCAGATCGACATCCTCACGCCCGTCGTGCGCCTGCGCGAGCGGCGGCTGGAGGTCGCGCGCCAGCAGGTGGTCGCCACGCGACAGGTCCTGGCCGCCGCCGAAGACGCCCTGGCGGCCCGCGAACGCGCCATCGCCGCCCATGACGCGGCCCTGGCCCGCCTCGACGCCTGGTTCGCCGAGGGGCTGACAGGATCGGCCGCCCTGGTCGAAGGCGCCCTGGCCCGGCGCGACGCCGTCATCAGCCGCCGCGATCAGGACCTGGCGGCGCGCGACGACGATCGGGAGGCGGTCCAGCAAGCTCGCGAAGACCTAGACCTCGCCTTGCAAGCCCTGGTCCGCGCCCAGGGACGGTTCGAGGCGATGAGCGGCCAGAAGGATCGCCTCCGCCTGGCCTGGCTCGCCGCCCGCGACGAACGCCAGCAGCAGGACCTCGAGGACGCCGGCGGACCCAGGTCCGTCCCCGCCAGGAGCGTTGCCCCATGACCGCCGCCCGCGATGTTTCCAGCGCCGAACGGGCCCACCTGCCCCAACACCTCCCAACCGCCGAACCGTCGACGCCCTGGCGCGGCGCGGAATTCGCCGCCGCGCTGCAGCGCGCCGCCGCCGAACATCGCGAGCCCCTGGCGCGCCAGCCCGCCCGGCCCGAGCATGACGACGACGACAAGACCGAGGACGGAGCCGACCTCGCCGCCCTGCTCGGCCCGCCGCGCGACCTCCCCGGCGCGAACGACGCCCCGTCGTCCGAGACGACGCCGGAGGGCGTCGGCGTCGCTGCGACCGCCCACGGCGCGACCGCTCCCGTCGTCGTTCAGCTTCCGGCCAGCGCCGGCGGCGCGGAAATCGAAGCCTTCGCCGCCGCCATGGAAAAGGCCTGGCTGGCTGCGGGCGGCGACAAGACCAGGGGCCTGGCCATGGGCCTTGCCGACCGCGGTTCGCCGCTGACCGGACTGGGCCTGGCGCGCGGGGCCGACGGCTCGCTGTCGCTCACCCTGGCCGCGCACCCCCACGCGACGCCGGAGGTGACCAAGGCCTTGGAGGCGCTGCGCAAGCGGCTGGAGGTGCGAGGCCTGGCGCTCGCGGATCTGCAGGTCGAGGCGGACGACGGCGACTTCGAGCGCCTGATTCCGAAGGTCCGCTGATGGCCGTCGCGCGATCAGAGCCGCGGGGCGCCCCAGCGCGTGGCGCTACGGTCGGCCTCGGCCGCCCGCGCCACCGCGCGAGCGATCTCGGCGGGCGGATCGCCGGCCGCCCACCGGTCGGCCAGGGTCTCGACCAGGCGCCGGGTCTGGGCGTTGTGCAGGCCTTCGGTCGGATCGCCGACATCGGCCCGCAGCTTGTCGACATAGAGCGCCGCCGCCCGGGGCGAGGCCGCGATCAGGTCGATCAAATAGGTGGCGGCGGTTTCGAACGCTTCGCTGCTCAGGGCCGTATCGCCGACGTCGCGCGCCAGCCAGACGCAGAGGAATTCCAGCGGCCCGACATTGCGGCTGTTGGTGCGCAGGGGACCGTCGAGCCCAAGGCCCGCAAAGCCGCCCGCGCCCCAGGCCGGCAGGCGCGTGGAGGGCAGCCGGGCGGTCATCAGGGCCTGGGCCAGGGCGTCGGCGACCAGCACCTTGACCTCGCGGTCGCCGAAATGGTCGACCGCGGCCAGCAACTTGGCGAAGCCGGGATAGAGCGCCTGCCCCAGGTCCAGGCAGACGCGTTCGAGCACGTCGACCCGGCCATCGAGGGTGACCTGGGCCTGCAGGCCCTCGACCAGGGCCTGAGCCGCGCCGAACCAGTCGGGCTCGGCCTTCAGCGTGCGTTCGGCCACGACCGCGGGACGCCCGTCTCAGCCGAAGCCGTTGTCGCCGAAGTCCGTCAGGCGATCGCAGACCGCCCGGGCCGTGCCGTCCAGGTCGCGGTGGACGCCGGTTGCGAGGCTGAGCGCCCCGTCCTGGCGGGAAAAGGCCGAGAAATCGCCGAAGGCCTCGCCCCGCCCGGCGGCGTCGGCGCGGGGGGCGCTGTCCAGGCCCCGGGCCCAGACGCCCGAGACAGCGTTGGCGTCGATGCGGATGGTCGACATGACGGTCTCCTTCATCCTCTGAATACGACCGGCGGGGCGCCGGCGCCAGTCGGGTTTTCCCTAGCGCCCGCGCCTGGGACGGAGAAGCGGCCATGACCGCGCTTCGCCTCCATGCGCCCGAACTTGACCCCGCCGAGGCGGCCTTCGCGGCGCTGGACCTGGCGGTCGGCGCCTTCGAGGGAACGCCGCCGCGACTGATCTGGCGCACCGACGCCTTCGCCCGCCTGCTGCCGGAGGTTTCGCCGGGCGATCAGGCCCCCGCCGGCCTCGCCGCCGCCCTCGACGCCGCCCGGCGGGGCGAGGTCGCGCCGCTGAGCCTGGAGACCGGCCAGGCCCCGTTGGAAATCCGGCCGGGCCTCGCCGCCGACGGACGGCTCTATCTGAAGGTCTCCGACGCCGCCGAGCGCCAGGAGGCCGAGGCCCGCCGCCTGGCCGACCGCGAGCGCCTGCTGCTGACTTCCCGGATCATGTCGGTCGGCGAAATGGCGACGACGATCGCCCACGAGCTGAACCAGCCGATCGGCTCGATCGCCAATATCGTCCGCGGCCTGAAGGCGCGGCTGTCCCGGGGCGCCCTGACGCCCGAGGACGGCGTCGAGGCCCTGGACAAGGCCGCCGACCAGGCGCTCTACGCCTCGGGCGTCATCCAGCGCATGCGCTCGTTCGTCGACCAGCGCCAGCCGCAGGTCGAAACCCTCGACTTGCCCCGGCTGGCCCGCGCGACCCTCGACCTGCTGGACTGGGAGATCGCCCGCGACGGCGTCCGCGCCCAGGCCGTGTTCGACGACGACCTGCCGTCGGTGCTCGGCGACGCGGTGATGGTCCAGCAGGTGCTGGTCAACCTGGCGCGCAACGGCCTGGACGCCCTGCGCGGCGCGCCCCAGCCCCGCCGCCTGACCATCGGCGGCCGGCGGATGGAGGATTCGGCGCGGATGGTCGAGCTGACCGTCGCCGACACCGGGCCCGGCGTTTCCGAAGCCGCGGCCGGCCGGATGTTCTCGGCCTTCTTCTCCACCAAGCCGGGCGGCATGGGCGTAGGCCTGGGGATCTGCCGGTCGATCGTCGAACTGCACCGCGGGCGCCTCTGGCACACCCGCCCGGCGGAGGGGGGAAGCGTGTTCCACATCGCGCTGCCGACGGCGCGCCAGGAGGATAGAGCATGACTCTCGCACAGCCCGCCGCGTCCTCGGGCCCAACGTCAGGACGAAGCCTGGGCGCCGTCTGCCTCGTCGACGACCATGGCGAGTTTCGCGAGACGGCGGCTTGGTGGCTGGAAAGCCTGGGCTACACCGTCACCGCCTATGACGACCCGCAGGCCTTCCTCGACGCCGGCGACCCGCCGGCCGGCGCCTGCCTGCTGTTCGACGTCCGCATGCCGACCATGTCGGGCCTGGACCTGCTGGACGCGGTCAAGGCGCGCGGCTGCGACCTGCCGGTGATCTTCATGACCGGCCACGGCGACGTGCCCCTGGCGGTCGAGGCCATGCGCAAGGGCGCCGTCACCTTCCTCGAAAAACCCTTCCAGGAGGCGGCGCTGGAAGAGGCCCTGGGCCAGGCCTTCGCCCGCGTCCGGCCCGCCGTGACCCCGGGCCAGGCGCTCTATGCCCGCCGGCTGGCCGCCCTGACCGGGCGCGAGCGCGAGGTCATGGCGCTGGTCGTCGCCGGCCGGGTCAACAAGATCATCGCCTACGAGCTGGGCATCAGTCCCAAGACCGTCGAGCTGCATCGGTCGCGGATCATGGCCAAGATGGAGGCCGCCAGCCTGACCGAGCTGGTGCGCATGGCCATCACCGGTACGACGGACGGCGACGCATGACCGACGTCCTCAGCCCTCCCCCCGCCGCGCCGTCGCCACCGAACCTTGAGCGGTTCGACCCGGCCGAGGTCGCGACCCGCAATCACGCCCTGGCGGTGATGGCGGCGCTTGAGGTTCCCGGCCTGCGGATCGCCGCGAGCCTGGCCGAACCCGCCGCCGGATCGTGGATCCTGTTCGGCTCCGATCGGGACGCGCCGCGCCTGCTGATCGTCGAGGTGGACGGAGCGAGGTTCGCGCCCGAGGACGACGCCGCCCTGCTGGTCGCGCTCGACCGCTTCGAGCCCCTGCTGGCGGCGATCGAGGCGGCGACCGGCCTGGCGCTCGAACCGACCGGCGTCTCCAGCCAACCGCCCGCCGACGGCCTGAGCGTCGCCTTCGACCTGACGGCGGAGGACGGCGCGACGGCGTCCCGCCTAATCTTCCATGTGGACACCGCCCTCGCCCGCTCCTGGCCGACACCGGCGGTCGACCTGGCCGCCGACGGGCCGCACCAGGCCGCTCCGGTCCTGGGCCGGCTGGTGCTGGAGGCCGCCGCGGTGGCCGCCACCCGCGTGGCCGCCCTGCGCCCTGGCGACATCGTGCTCACGCCGGCAGGGCCGAACCGGCCCGGCGGCGCGCGCCTGGTCCTGCCCGGCCGCCGCCTGACCGGACGCTACGACCCCGCCGACCACCGCTTCACCGTCATCCATATCGAGGAGCGCGCCATGAACGAGCCGCCTGCCGACGCCGCCGTCCTGGCCGGGGAGGCGCCGGCTTCCGATGGCGTCACGATCGACACGCCCGTGCCGCTGCGGGTGATGCTGGGCGAGGTCGCCCTGCCCCTGTCGGAACTGGCCGGACTGCGGCCCGGCTCCACCGTCGTGCTCGGCCGGACGGTCCAGGATACGGCCGCCCTGTTGCTGGCCGGCGAGCAGCCCATCGCCACCGGCCGGCTGGTGGCCGTGGGCGAGGCCTACGGCCTGCTGATCGAACAGCTGGCGACGGGAGCCTGACCGCGCATGGACCTGTCGCAGTTCACGCCCGGCTCGGCGCTGATCACCGTCATCCTGCTGGCCCTGGCGCCGTTCGTGGCGGTGATGGTCACCTCCTTCACCAAGATCGTCGTCACCCTGAGCCTGCTGCGCAACGCCCTGGGCCTGCAGCAGGTGCCGCCCAACATCGTGCTCAACGGCCTGGCCCTGATCCTGACCCTCTATGTGATGTATCCGGTCGGCCAGGAGATGGCCGCCGCCAACCAGGGCGTCAAACCGGCCGCCGCGGTCAGCAGCGACACCCAGGCGCTGTTCACCTACGCCGACAAGGCCAAGGAGCCGCTGCGCGCCTTCCTGATGAAGCATTCGACGCCGCGCGAGCGCGCCTTCTTCCTGAAGACCGCCCAGCGCATCAACGGCCCGCAGAAGGCCCAGGTCATGACCCAGCGGGACTTCATCGTGGTCGTGCCGGCCTTCACCGTGTCGGAACTGGCCGCCGCCTTCCAGATCGGCTTCCTGATCTTCCTGCCGTTCCTGATCATCGACCTGGTGGTGTCGAACATCCTGCTGGCCATGGGCATGATGATGCTGTCGCCGACGACGGTGTCCCTGCCCTTCAAGCTGCTGCTCTTCGTGCTGATCGACGGCTGGGTGAAGCTCGCCCACGGCCTGGTCCTGTCCTACACCTGAGGTCTTGCGATGATGAACACCCAAGCCATCGAGCTGGTGAACCAGGCGCTGTGGATCGTGCTGATGCTGTCGGCCCCACCCATCGTCGCCGCCTCGGTGGTCGGGGTGGCGGTGGCCGTGATCCAATCGGCCACCCAGCTTCAGGAACAGACCCTGCAGTACGCGGCCAAGTTCTTCGCCATCGTCCTGACCATCTTCCTGACCGCCAGCCTGCTGGGCGGCACGCTCTACCGGTTCGGCGACCGGGTGTTCACCGAATTCCCGGCCATGGTCCGCCGCTGATGCCCGAGGGGGCGCCGGACTGGCTGAGCGCGATCTTCGCCAACACCCTGGTGCTGGCGGTCGGGGCGACGCGGATCGCCGCGGCCTTCATGCTGCTACCGCTGCTGTCGCCCGAGACCGTGCCGGCCCTGGTGCGCAACTCGATCTTCCTGGCCTTCGGGATCATCGTCATCACCCTGCAGCCGCAGATCGCCCACAGCGACCTGCCGACGATCCAGTGGATCCTGATCTTCGGCAAGGAGGCGCTGATCGGGGTGGTGATCGGCTTCTTCTTCGGCACCATGCTGTGGGCGTTCGAAGCGGCGGGCCAGATCATCGACGCCAAGGTCGGGGCGACCATGGCCCAGATCGTCGATCCCCTGAGCGGCCACCAGACCTCGCTGAACGGCGAGTTCCTGGCGCGGCTGGCCAATTTCGTCTTCATGTTCTCCGGCGGGCTGCTGTTGCTGGTCGGCACGATCCTGGACAGCTACGCGGTCTGGCCGATCGGCAGCCTGACGCCGGTGCTGTCCCTGCGGAGCCTGTCGCTGTTCGAGGGCGAGTTCTCGCGGCTGATGGTGCTGGCGGTGATGCTGGCCACCCCGGCCCTGGCCATTCTCTATCTGGTCGACGGCGGCCTGGGCCTGGTCAACCGCTACGCCCCGCAGCTGAATGTGTTTTCCCTGGGCCTGGCCATCAAGTCGTGGATCGCCACGGCGGTGGTGCTGGCGATGCTGACCGGACTGGTCCAGCTGCTGCTGAACGAGATCGGCGCACGCCCCTCCACCATTCTGCAGGTGCTGCGCGCGATGTCCGGCCAGGCGCCGTAGAGGTCGCGTTAGGGTTTACCCTGATGGGGTAAGCCCCAGCTAGCGGGACTGTCGAGCCTGGCGCCAACTGTTGGTCGAGGCCGCAGGATGCGGCCGTCTCGAACCAACAGGGGTTGAAGGATGACCAGCATCAACGCGGCTTTGACGACCGCCGTGAACACCAGCTTGCTGACCGGGATCGGCGCCCAGATGGGCCAGGGACTGAGCGCCTTCGGCGCCATGCAGTTCACGCTCGGCCTGATGGCCGGCGGCGCCTTCCAGGCCGCGCCCAGCCAGCCGAAATTCACCGCCGCCATGCCCGAGAACGGCAAGGCCGAGATCGACCTGGGCGACGGCAACACGCTGTCGATCAACGAGGCCAGTTCCGAGATCGTCATTCGCGACGCCGACGGCAACGCCACCCGGATCTGGGGCGACCCCCACGTGCAGTACAACGGCAAGCAGGTCGGCGACTTCTGGGGCACGACCACCTTCGTGCTCGAGAACGGCACCAAGATCACCATCAACACCGAGAAGTCGACCTGGAACAACGCCACCTACGCCGAACAGGTGGTGGTCACCCGCGGCGACCAGGCCCTGGTCATCGACGGCGTCAGCGAGCAGACCAAAGGCGATCTCACCGTCTCGCTGGGCGGCAGTGGCTATGCGCTCAACGCGGCCCATGACGACGGCCTGGTGATCCGGGAGAACGACGGGGCCAGCACCGGCTGGACCAGCTCGATCACCGGCGGCGCGGTCGGCCAGGCCGACTTCAACCTGACCAAGCCCGGCGCCGAGGGCCTGCGCGAGGCGTTGCAAACCTTCAGCAGCGCCCTGGGGCTGATGCTGACCGGATGGCTCCTCGGCGCAGGGCTCGGGGCCGGCGTCGGCGCCGACGCCTCCGCACGGATCGGCGAGCGCCTCGGAACCCCGCACCCGCTGAACGTGGCGGCGTTCTGAACAGGGTCCCCAAGCCCGAACGACCCCGAACCCGGCGATCGCCAGGTTCGGGGTTTTTGCGTTCAGAGGCCCTGCACCAGGATCACGCGTCAGTCGGCGTTGCTGCGCACCACGACCGGCAGGCCGGCCGCTGGGACGGCGAGCGCCGGCCCCGGCTCGACGCCGGCGACCATGAAGCGGCGGTCGTCGGCGCGATAGCCGAAAGACCAGTACTGTCCCGCCAAAGGCGAGCGTGCGGAAGGTCTCAGGGTGGGATCAGGAGCCCAGCCCCGTTCGGCGGCGGCCTTGTCATAATAGGCGGTGATCGCCGCGCGTCCCAGGCTGGCGGGGGCGCGATAGGTCGTGGTGCGGGCATCGGGCGCGCTCCAGGCCGCGTCCTGCTCGGCCAGGCCGGTCTCCAGAACCTTGTCATAGTCGTTGGCCCGGGTCTGGCCCAGCGGCAGGGTCCGGACGTCGACGAAGCCCGGCGGCGGCGGCGGGGTGCGCACCGCCGCCGGCGGACGGCCGCACGCCGCCAGCCCAAGGGCCGCCGCCAGCAGGACGGCGGCGGGGGGAACGATCGATCGCACCATCGGCCTCGCGGCGGACGCCGGCGTCAGGGCTTGGCCTGCCGCACGACGACGTCCAGGGCGGTGTTGTAGGCGCTCTTGGAATTGCTGCCCACCGCCTCTTCGCCGGTCTTGGGATCGGATGGTATGGCGAGCCGGTCCAGCGCCTTGCCGGCGGCCGAAGGATCGTCCTGGATCGCCTTGAGCGCAGCGTTGGTGCCGAGGCTGACCCACTCCTTGGCCACCGCCGCGGCCGCCCCGACGCCCTTGCCGCCCCAGCCCGCCTTATCGACGATCGTCAGGCCGCTCTTCAGCACGGCGGTCATTAGTTCGGCCTGCTCCTTGCGGTCGGTCGTGATCGAGGCCGCGGCCGCCTGCACGCCGCCGACATAGTGGCCCAGGGCCGTGGCGTTCTCGTAGCGGTCGACCTTCTTCCCGTCGGGCAAGGTCACCTGGGTGGTGGCCTCGAAATGGTTGATCGGATTCTCGTTCTTGCTCCCGCCCACCTGCAGCTGCTGCATCATGTCGGCCAGGGGCTCGGTCTGCTTGTCGTTCAGCATCTGCTTGGCGTAGGTGGCGAAGGCCGTGCCGTCGCGGGTCTCGGTGTTGAGCGACAGCTCGCGCATGACGCCGGAGACGTCGCTGCCGAGCACCGCGGTCAGGCCCTCGCCCATGGTCCTGGTCGCCGCGTCGCGATCCATGACGCTGACGCCCAGCAGCAGGTTCTGCTGCGGAACATCCTTGAGCACCGCCGAGCCCTCGGCGAACAGCCGCGCCTTGAAGTCGGCGTTGGTCGACTGGGCGCCGGCCTCGAGGATGCCCTTGTAGGTCGAGGTGTCCAGGCTGGTGCTGTTGCTGTGCGCTATCCCGCCCATCGAGGCCATGGTGGTGTCCATCTCCTCGCGATGGATCGAGGCGTCGAGCACGCCGCGCAGCTGGTCCGGATTGAGGGCGTCGAAGGCCTGCTGGGCGACGGCCGGATTGCCGTTCAGGCTGGCCAGGACCTGCCCCACCGCGGCGGCCTCGGCGTCGCCGTGGCTGGTGACCTCGATCGAGCCTCCCAGGGTGAAGGGGCTGGTGGTGTCCGCCTTATGGTCCAGCGTCGAGCCGGCCTGGGCCCGGATATAGTCAAGCTTGGCGTCGGCCGTGGCGTGGGTGGCGATCGCCTGGCCCAGCGCCTCGACGTCGGCCTTGCCATGATAGTCGCCGCCGGCCTTGGCGAAGGCGTCCGACAGCTGCTTCAGCTCGGCGCCGCCGAGGTCGCGCGCCATTTCGGTGAAGAAGCTGCGCTTTTCATCGGCCGACAGGCCGCCCAGGCCGAACGACTTGCCGTCGTTGATCTCCGACGCCAGCTTGTCCAGCCCGCCATCCTGAGCCAGTTCGCTGATCGCGGCGCGGGTGTTGGTGGCGTCCAGCGACGACAGGGCGCCGACGGCGTCCTTCACGTCGCCATTGGTGATCGGGTTGAAGAAGCCGCTCTTCATCTTGTCGTGGACGGTGTCCACGGCGTCTCGGGCGGGCGGCGGCGGTGGCGGCGGCGCTTGGCGGACCTGGCCTGAGGATGCGGCGTCGAGCATAGCGAAACTCCCGGACGGACCGCCAGCCTCGGCGGCCCCGGCAATCTCTTCGGTGAACGCCCCGCGCACCAGCTAGGGAAATCCCTAGTCCGGATCCCACACGCGCGCCCGCCGTCCGATAGATCCGGATCGTCGCCACCCCGGCAAGTTCGTGGTTGAGATACTCTAGACGCCCGACGCTTGGACGCCGGTCGTCTTGCCGCGCAACCGTTGCCTAAGATCGGCGATGCCGGCCGCGAATGACGACGAAGGGCGGTCGTAGTCGAGCGTCGCCCCCTCCCCGCTCAGCGCCCCGTCCGGAGTTCCGCTCGCCGCCATTCGGGTGGGCGGTGACGAACACCGAGGCGGTCGGTGAACCTCACCACCTGGGTGCGGGCGGGCGTGACGACGACGGAATCGGCGATCATGTCGATCTTCTTGGCGTCGAGCGCGGCGATCATCCCGCTCCAGTCCTGGGCGACCAGGCGACAGCGCAAACCCGCGCGCCCGCAGAGCGCCTTCAGCAGTTCGGGCTCGAACCCGTCCAGCGTCCCGTCCGGCCGGGTCAGGTTCCACGGCGGATAGGCGCCTTCGGTTCCGACGATGATCTCGTTGGCCGCGCGCGGCGGCGGCGCGCCCTGACAGGCCGAGAGGACGAGCAGCGCCAGTCCGATCACGGCGATTTTGGCGCCGTTCAAGACCGCTCCCCTTCTGGCCCGACCGCGACGCCCGCTCGATGGTTGATCTCGACCCTGTAGGCCGGCCATGGACTGGCAATCCGCAAGATCCCGAAATCCGGTGCGGCCATCCGAATGGCGTCCAGATATCCGACCTCGACCCCGCCTTCGTCGTCCTCGACGGACCCTGGCCCGGTAAACACCATCACGATCGTCGTCATGGCCGGAGAGACGTCCGGACCAGTGCAGGGCGTTCCCAAGGTTGGCAGGCGCCGGATGGCGCCCGAGCAGCGTCCGCGGCGGAGCATGAGGTTCAGGTCGAGCGCGACGTCGCCCTCAGGCGCGCCGCAGACGGGATCTTCGCCGGCGAAGGCCATGCAACTGTCCGCGGCGCCCAATCGCCGCTCCGCCCCGTCGATCTGCAACAGCAGGCGGCCTTCGACGACCGTGAGAATCCGATCGACGTCAGGGAAGTATGAGAACGGCCCAGCAACGCCGACCTGGGCGAGGCTAAGCCGCCACGAAAAATCCCCTATCGACCCATCCTGCGGATCCATCGCGACGGTCCAGGTGATCCCGCCGCCATTTTTCCAGGGCGATGAAGGGCGATCGACACGCCGGAGGAGCGCGAACGTCCTCACAATATCCCCGGCAGATCCAGTCCCTGCTCGCGGGCGCAATCGAGTGCGATGTCGTAGCCGGCGTCGGCGTGGCGCATGACGCCGGTCGCCGGGTCGTTCCACAGCACCCGCTCGATCCGCTTGGCCGCCGCCTCGGTGCCGTCGCAGACGATGACCATGCCGGCGTGCTGCGAAAAACCCATGCCGACCCCGCCGCCATGGTGCAGCGACACCCAGGTGGCGCCCGAGGCGGTGTTGAGCAGGGCGTTGAGCAACGGCCAGTCCGACACCGCGTCCGAGCCGTCCAGCATGCCCTCGGTCTCGCGGTTGGGCGAGGCGACCGAGCCGCTGTCGAGGTGGTCGCGGCCGATCACCACCGGGGCCTTCAGCTCGCCGCTGGCGACCATCTCATTGAACGCCAGGCCCAGCCGGTGACGGTCGCCCAGCCCCACCCAGCAGATGCGGGCCGGAAGACCTTGGAACTTGATCTTCTCGGCGGCCATGTCCAGCCAGTGGTGCAGATGCGGATTGTCGGGGATCAGTTCCTTGACCTTGGCGTCGGTCCTCTTGATGTCCTCCGGATCGCCCGACAGCGCCGCCCAGCGGAACGGCCCGATGCCCCGGCAGAACAGCGGTCGGATATAGGCCGGCACGAAGCCGGGAAAGTCGAAGGCGTTCTTGACGCCCTCCTCCAGCGCCATCTGGCGGATATTGTTGCCGTAGTCGACGGTGGGCACGCCAGCGGCCTGGAAGTCGAGCATGGCCTGCACATGCACCGCCATCGAGGCGCGGGCGGCGCGGTTGACGCTTTCGGGATCGCGCTCCCTGGCGCTCGCCCACTGGTCCAGGGTCCAGCCGGCCGGCAGGTAGCCGTTGATCGGGTCATGGGCGCTGGTCTGGTCGGTCAGCAGGTCGGGGCGGATCCCCGCCGCGAACATGGCCGGCAGCAGTTGCGCGGCGTTGCCGAGCAGGCCGACCGAGACCGGCCGCCCCTCGGCCTTGGCCTGTTCGATCCAGGCCAGGGCCTCGTCGAGGCTTTCGGTCGCCTTGTCCAGATAGCCGGTGCGCAGCCGCATTTCGATGCGGCTGGGCTGGCACTCGATCGCCAGGCACGAGGCCCCGGCCATCACCGCCGCCAGCGGTTGGGCCCCGCCCATGCCGCCCAGGCCGGCGGTCAGCAGCCACTTGCCCGACAGGTCGCCGCCATGGTGCTGGCGGCCCATCTCGACGAAGGTCTCGTAGGTGCCCTGGACGATGCCCTGGGCGCCGATATAGATCCACGAGCCGGCGGTCATCTGGCCGTACATGGCCAGGCCCTTGCGGTCGAGCTCGTTGAAGTGCTCCCAGGTCGCCCAGCGCGGCACGAGGTTGGAATTGGCGATCAGCACCCGCGGCGCGTCGGCATGGGTCCTGAATACCCCGACGGGCTTGCCCGACTGGACCAGCAGGGTCTCGTCGTCCTCCAGCCGCCGCAGGGTCTCGACGATCCTGTCGTAGCTTTCCCAGTCGCGGGCCGCCCGGCCGATGCCGCCATAGACCACCAGCTCTTCGGGCCGCTCGGCGACGTCGGGGTGCAGATTGTTCATCAGCATCCGCAGCGGCGCCTCGGTCAGCCAGGACTTTGCCGAGAGTTCGGTCCCGGTGGCGGGGCGGATGACGCGGGTGTTGTCGAGGCGGTGATGGGGCGGCTGGCTCACGAACGGCTCCGAGGACTGAGATGGCGGCCGGAAGACGCGCGAGATCCTCGCGCAGGGCCGAAGGGATGGGGATCGAAAAGGGTCGCGCGACGCGTCTGGATCGCCGATCGACGATCTGCACATCCTTCCTGACCGTGTCGCATCACGTGTCGCCCCAAGCGTGTTCCACACCATCGCAGCGCCCGCGTTTAATGTATATACCTAAAAACGTGACAGGCGAAAACGATCGGCGAGGCCGCCGCCATTCTGGTCTTGAATGCGGCTCTGCCGCCTACGGACCGGGCAAAAATCTGCCGCCTGCGCTGGTGCGCGCCGAACGAATTGCATCGGCCATCCCGGACAGCCGGCGCGTCCGCTCTAGGCGCCGCTGCTCTTCATCAGGAAGGAGGCGTGGAGCGTCAGGGCGCCGGCCGGAAAATATTGTTCGGCCTGGGTGATCGTGCCGGCCGCGCCCCAGGTTCTCCGCCCCAGCCTCAAACCGGGCGAGCCTTCCGGCAGCGCCATCGCCGCGGCGACGTCGGGAGCGAGACCAACGGCGTCGATCTCATGTTCGGCGTTGCTCCAGGGCACATGGGTCAGCAGCCAGATGCTCGGCGGTAGCTGGGTGAAATCGATGCCCGCCGCCTCGGGCGCGACGGCAAGGTTGATCCGGCGACGTTCGAACGCAAAGCACCGCAGCGCCGCATAGTGCAGCGATTGCACCTTGAGGATTTCGCAGTTTTCGCGACACTGGAGCAGCTGGCGATCATCGGCGTCGGCCGTTCGCCGCTCGATGTTGACCGCCTGGTAGCGGTACGGAAAGCCGGCTTCGAGGACGGCCTTGCGGATGTCGGGGATGTGCAGCGACGCATAGTGGCCCGACGGATAGACGACGAACGTCCCGGCCTTTCGCCTTCGATCGAGGAAACCCGCCTCGACCAGGCTGGACAGCGCCTTGTTGACGGTCATGCGCGAGCAGCCGAACTGCTTCATCAGCTCCTGCTCGATCGGGATCCGATATCCGGGCGGCCATTGGTTGGAAAAGATGCGCTGCTCGATCTCGGAGCGGATGCGTTGGTGCAGGCTGACCTTCTCGTCCTTGTTCGCCGCGTCTCCCAATCGCCAACGTCTCCCGTAAAAATCGTGAAACTGTAAAGCCGCCTCTGGCGCCGCCGTCCATAGCTGAACGTCGAAACCGCCACATGACCGCAAAAGCACATCCCACACGCCTCAATCTCCACCGTCGGAACCCGACGGCCAATCAGCCGCTAGGGATGCGACGACGAGGGCTTCCGCGAAGGAATGATCAGGTGCAGGGCGGGTTGATCCTAGTCGTCGAGGACGATGTCTTCACGCGGTTCGCGGTCGGCGACCACCTGCGCGATTGCGGCTATGAGGTTCTGGAAGCCGAGACCGGGCAGGAGGCCATCGACCTCCTGGCCAGCGGCGCCGCCGTCGACGTCGTCTTCACCGACATGCAGATGCCGGGCGACATCGACGGCTTTGGGGTTGTTCGCTGGCTTCGCGAGCACCGGCCCGAGCTCCCGGTGCTGGTCGCCTCGGGTCACGCCCTGGCGCTGGAGCTGGCCTCCAAGCTCTGCGATGTGCGATCAACCTTCGCCAAGCCCTATGACGAAACGCACGTCGCCACGGCGGTGGCCGAACTGCTCGACGGCAGGACTGCGGCCGTCTAGACGGCTTCGTCCTGCGCGCCAACGAGCGACTGGAAGACCGCCTGCAGCAGGATCTCGGCCCGGTAGGGCTTGGCGACATGAAGGTCGCCGCCGGCGGCCAGACAGGCCTGGGCTTCGGCCTGGCTGGTGTTGGCGGTCAGGCAGATGATCGGCGTCCGCACGCCGCTCTGCCGTTCGGCCCGTCGGATCTGGGCCGTCGCTTCCAAGCCGTCCATGACCGGCATCTGGATGTCCATCAGGATCAGGTCAAAGGCCCCCGCCCGCGCGGCCTCGACCGCCGCCTGGCCATTGTCGACGATCGTCAAGTCCGCGCCGATCGGCTCCAGGATCATCGCCACCACTTTCTGGTTGGTGGGGTGGTCCTCGGCGAGCAGGATTCGAGGCGCCTGTTCGAGATTGCTGACCTGGCCGGCCGGCTTGGCGGCATCGCCCGAACAGAGGTCGCCCGAGGGCGTCAGCGGCACGAAGACCGCGAAGGCGGAGCCCCGGCCAATCCTGGACCGCACCGAGATTCGTCCGCCCATCAGCTCGACCAGCGACTGGCAGATCGCCAGGCCAAGGCCGGTCCCGCCGTGGCGGCGGGTCGTGGAGGCGTCGGCCTGTTCGAAGGGGCGAAACAGCCGCTGCGCGTCCTGCTCGTCGAACCCCGCGCCGGTGTCGCAAACAACGAACCGCAGGCCGCGCTTCGTCGGCCGCGCAGTGAGGCGCACCTGCCCCCGCGCGGTGAACTTCACCGCATTGCTCAGCAGGTTCGACAGCACCTGGGTCAGGCGCGTCTGGTCGCCGAGATAGACGGCGGCCGCCGCGGGACTGATCCGCCAGCTCAAGGCGATGTCCCTGGCCGCGGCCGCCGCGGCGTGCAGTTCGGCGACGTCGCGGACCAGGTCGCGCAAGGCGAAAGGCTCGGCTTCCAGGCGCATATGGCCAGCCTCGATCTTGGCGGTGTCGAGCACGTCGTTGACCAGGCGCTCCAGCACCCGGGCCGAGGACACGATCAACCCGGCCATTTCCCGGCTCTGGTCGGTCGCCTGGCGGTCGCGCAGCACCTCGCCGACGGCGATGACCCCGTTTAGCGGCGTGCGCAGTTCATGGCTCATATTGGCCAGGAACCGGGCCTTGGCGGCGGCGGCTTCCTCGGCCCTGGCGAGCGCCGCGTCGCGCGCCGCCTCATTGCGGTCGAGCTGTCCGAGCAGGCTGAGGATTCGCCAATAGCCGAACACGCACAACGCTATCAGCACGGCCCCGACCAGCAACAACAGGGGCGCGGCGTGGGCAAGGACGGTCAGGCCAGGCTTGGCGGGCGACCAGGTGATCGCCGCCAGCGGCCGGCCATCGGGTCCGTTCAGTACGACGCGCGTCCCTGCCCCGCCTCGCGCCGGGGCCAGGCGCGCATCGGAGATCAGCAGGTCACGCCCAAGCTCGCCCACCACGCCGGCGACCTTTCGGCCCGAGACCACGACGGGATCGAAAGGTCCTGGCGTGGCATGGGCGACATCCTCGGGAACGATGGTGGCGGCCGAGACGGCGTAGAGCACGCCGCCGGCCTCGACGACCGCTTGGCGGGTCACGACCGCCTCCAAGCCGATCGGCGGCCGGCCGTGCGCCGCCTTGGCCGCCGCGCCGCGCGCGCGGACGTCCGCGACCAAGGGCGCGACCGCCTCGGCGAACGCACGCTCGCTCTCCAGCGACGCCCGCTCGCTGCTGCGCGATGCATAGGCCAGGGCGCCATCGGCGCCATAGGCCAGCGTGACGTCGTGCTTCATGTAGTCGGCGTAGTAGTCGCCGAAATTGATCTGGGCCCAGGCCCAGTCCTTATTGGCCATGGCGACGCAAGCGTCATTCCAGACGCTCGCCGAGACCACATTATCGCGCATGAGCTCCAGGGTGCGTTCAACACGGCGCGTCACCAGGCCGGTCTCGGTCTCCTGATGGGCTGCGTCAATAGCACGCACCGCATAGGCCGCCAGAGTCGCGACGCCGGTGACCACGACAAGCGCCGCCAGGAAACCCGCGGCGACGATTCTTCTCAGTTGCGTGCGATTATGGACTGAACCTGGTCCCATTCTATCCCCCGACGCCAATCGAGCACGGAGTGTCTAACAAGGTCATAAGACCTCAAGATCGACCGACCTTCGCGACCGTCCCAAACGTTACTTTAAGGAGCGCCCCCTAAGGTCCGGCCGGGGGACCTTCTGCATGACGCTTAAGCTAATTGCCGCAATCGCGACCGTTCTGTTTGCGACCGTGAGCACCGACCTGGCGCACGCCGCGTCCGTCACGGCGGAGGGCGGCCTCGTGGCGGTGTCCGACTATCGGTTCCGCGGCCTGTCGCTGTCCGACCGCAGGCCCGCCCTGCAAGCGGATTTGACGGTGAGTCACAAGAGCGGCGCCTATGTCTCGGTCTTCGCCTCGACGATCGACGAGTACGGCCAGGACGCCAGCGGCAAGGGCGCGACGGTCGAGCTGGACTACACGGCCGGCTGGGCGTTCGCCGCCGCCGGTCTGGATTTCGACGTCGCCGCCTCGGCCTACACCTATCCCGGCGGCGTGGGCGTCAACTATGTCGAGCTACCGGCGCAGGCCTCCAAGACCCTTGGCGCCTGGACCGGCTCGGTCGGGTTCGCCTACGCGCCCGAACAGCACGCGCTGGATCGGGACAATTGGTATCTGTGGACGGGTCTCGATTACAATGGAGCCGCCCTGCCCATGGCCCTGTCGGCCCGGATCGGACGAGAGGACGGCGCCTTCGCCGATCAAAAGACGGATTGGTCGCTCTCGGCGAGCCGGACGTGGGGTCATCTGCAGGCCTCGGCGGCCTATGTCGACAGCGATCAAGGCGGCGGCGGCCTGGTGCTGTCGCTGGCGGCCCGTTTCTAAGACAGCTTCGGCGGTCTGCCTGAAAATCAGCTGCCTAGAGCAAGCCGCGCGATGTTGGAATCGCCCGGCTTGCTCTAGATTTTTGTTTTCGCATCGCTTTTGCGGAAAACCGGCGGCCACTTTTCCGCGCGATGCTCTAGGCGGAGCCTCTCGCGTTCGTCGCGACCCTAGCCTTTCGCCTGACGCCGTCGGCTTTATGGCCCTGGCGATCCTATTGGCGTCCTGTAGGCGCGCCCGCCTGGGCCGCAAGTTCCCACCGCGGCCCAGGCTGAATATGCGAAGGCATGGCGCCCTGACCTAGCTTTGCCTCACGCCGAAGCCGTGCAGCCGTAGGCCTGTCCAATATTGGCTAGGCGGCTCGCTGCGCCGACGATCTTTGCGCGCCGGTTCGGAACTGACCCACCAGGCGCGAAAGCTCGCGCGACTCGTTGCTCAGGTTGCCGGCGGCGGCGGTCGCCTCCTCGACCATCGCCGCGTTCTGCTGGGTCACCTGGTCCATCTGATTGACGGCGATGTTGACCTCAGCCAGTCCAGTCGCCTGTTCATGGGACGACGCGGCGATCCCGGAAATCAGGCCGTCGATCTCGGCGACCTTGGCGGCGATGCCGCCCAGGGCTTCGCCGGTGTCGCCCACCAGCTTCACCCCACGCTCGACATGGGCGCTCGACGTGGCGATCAGGGTTTTGATTTCCTTGGCCGCCTCGGCCGAGCGCTGGGCCAGGGCCCGGACTTCCTGGGCGACGACGGCGAATCCCCTGCCGGCGTCGCCGGCGCGGGCCGCTTCCACGCCCGCATTCAAGGCCAGAAGGTTGGTCTGGAAGGCGATCTCGTCGATGACGCCGATGATCTGGGTGATCTGGCGGGACGAGCCTTCGATGGCGTCCATGGCCGACACCGCTTCGCGGACGATCTCGCCCGATCGCTGGGCGTCGGCGCGCGCCTGGGACGCCGCGCCGAAGGCCTGCTTGGCGCCCTCGGCGCTACGCTTGACGGTCGCGGTGATCTCATCCAGGGCTGCGGCGGTCTCTTCCAGGCTCGCGGCCTGCTGTTCGGTGCGCCGCGAAAGGTCGCTCGACGCCTTGGCGATTTCCTGAGCACCGCCGCCAACGCTGCCCGTCGAGGCCGAGATCGCCGACATCGTGCTCTCGAGCGTGCCGGCCGCGGCGTTGAAGTCGTTACGCACCTTCTCATAGGCCGCGTCGACGGGCCGGCCGATGCGGTAGGTCAGGTCGTTGTGGGCCAGGTGATCCAGGCCGGCGGCGATCTCGTCGACGGCCTTGACGCGGCCGGTGACGTCGGTGGCGAACTTGACGACCTTGGTGACCCGGCCTTTGTGATCGAAAATCGGGTTGTAAGAAGCCTGGATCCAGACCTCCTTGCCGTTCTTGCCCAGGCGCTTGAACTCCGCCGAGACGAACTCGCCGGCGTTCAACTTTTGCCAGAAGACCTGATAATCCGCCGATCGGGCATAGGCCGGGTCGACGAACATCCGATGGTGCTGACCCTGGATCTCAGCGAGACCGTAGCCGAGCGTATCGAGGAAGTTCGGGTTGGCGGTCAGAACCTCGCCCTCGGGCGAGAACTCGATGATCGCCTGCACGCGCGAAATGGCGTTGAGTTTGCCTTCGAACTCCGCATTCCGGCGTTTCTCGGCGGTGATCACCGTGGCGACCTTCACCACCCTGGTCACGACGCCGCGGGCGTTGCGGACCGGATTATACGAGGCCTGGATCCAGACCTCGGCCCCGCCCTTGCCGACGCGCAGATATTCCTGGGCGTCGAACTCCCCTCGCCCGAGCTTGGCCCAGAACGCGCGATAGTCCGGCGACGCGGCATAGGCAGGATCGACGAACAGACTGTGGTGCCGGCCCTTGATCTCGCTCAGGGCATATCCGAGCGCTGCGCAAAAGTTATCATTGGCGGTGAGGATCTTTCCACTAGGATCAAACTCGATGATCGCAAGTGAACGGCCCAGAGCCGTCAAGGTGTCCGCCGCACTCGCCCCGCGATTGAACTGAAATCCCGCCATGTAAGCCTCAGTATATGGATGGTTGTGTAAGCAGAACCGAAAATGCAACCTTTGCCTGTTCGCCCAAAAGCAAACACGGCGCGGTTCAAGTGTTGGCTCATGCATAGTTAAATTTTGAAAAACTTTGTTCTTTGGCGCTGGAAGTGCGTCATCGTCACGCAGGAACCGCTTCCATCTCGCCCCTTGAGAAAGGCCTATAGCTCCCTGAATGGCCTGCCATTCACGTCAAATCGCCCCGACGCAGATAGACCTTATCGACCTGCTCAAAGATCCCTCCGTCGGGACGCGGCAGGCTGAGCTTGACGATCTCGCCGGATGGGAAGCGCTGTTTTTGGGGGAATGGCTGCGGCGCCATGCCGCAACCGGCGGAGCGATCCGCCAATAACGCGTAAAGGGTCGCCCGCCCAAGCTGGCGGCATGCAAACCGGAGCACACAGGTCCTATTCGCAGCAGGCGTTCGAGAAATATTACGCGCGCACCTACTCCGGTCACGTCGTCATGCGGATCGGCAGCATCGCCGTCGTTGCGGTGTTGCTGCTCTTTCTGAAGGTGATCGGCGCCGGGATCGCCTTGGGCTGGATCGCCGCCTTCGCGCTCTCGGAGATCTTCGCCATGGCCTGGTGGCGCACGGTCGTCCCGCGCCTTCCTGAAGCCGGGCCCGAGCAGATCCTCGCCTTTCGAAACCAGTTGATCGCGATCACGGCGTTGCTGTCGGCGACCGGCGCGGGCCCGGTTCTTCTGGCGCAGCCGACGAGCAGCGCGGGCGTCGCCGCCATGATGATGGTCAGCGCCGGCGTCCTGATGACCATCGCCGCCCAGCACACCCTGACGCGCGGAATGTTCTTCTGGACGGCGCCGGTCCCGGCCGCGGCGCTGCTGTACAGCATCAGCCGGCTGCAATCGGGATTCGAAGCCTGGATCCTTGTGGCGCTGGGCCTGTGCTTTCTGGTCAATGCTCGGGGACTGCAGGTGGCCAACGCCGATTCCTATGCCGAGGTCATCAGCGGGCAATACAGCGCCGAACAGGCCAACCAAGCCAAGAGCGCCTTCCTCGCGACCGTCTCCCACGAGATCCGCACGCCGCTCAATGGCGTTTTGGGCATGGCTCAGGCGATGGCCCGTGAACCGATGTCGGCCGATCAGGCCGATCGTCTCAAGGTGCTGCAGCAGTCTGGCGCGACCCTGCTGACCCTGCTCAACGACCTTCTGGACATGGCCAAGATCGAGGCGGGCAAGATCCAACTCGAGCCTCTGGACTTCGACCCGGAGGCGCTCGCGCGGGACGCCTGCCGCGCCTTCGCGGGCATCGCCGAGGAGAAGGGCCTCGGCCTTCGCTTCGAAAGCCGAGGCCAGGCCGCCTTCTATCACGGCGATCCCACCCGGGTCCGGCAGATCCTCTACAATCTGATCGGCAACGCGGTGAAATTCACCGATCACGGCCAAGTCATGGTCCGCCTCGCCTTCGGGGCGGAGGGTTTGGAACTGGTTGTCGAGGATACCGGCATCGGTTTTTCTGAGCAGGCCAGGACCAGCCTGTTCGAGAAATTCGGCCAAGCCGACGCCACGACGACCCGGCGCTTCGGGGGCTCGGGCCTTGGCCTGCCGATCTCGCGGGAACTGGCCAACCTGATGGGCGGCGACATCGCCGTCGAAAGCCGGATCGGGAAAGGGTCCACCTTCCGTGTCATCCTCCCCTTGGCGCCGGCAATGAACACTGTCGGCGAAATGGATTCGCCGGTCGCGCCGGCCACGGAAGAATTGGCCGCGGTCACTAGCGAACCGCTCAGCATTCTGGTGGCCGAGGACAATCCGACCAACCAACTGGTGCTGCGCAGTCTCCTGGACTGCGCAGCCTTCACCGTCGAAGTGGTCGAGGACGGCCGGCTAGCGGTCGAGGCCTGGCGCAAGGGCGCGTTTGACCTGATCTTGATGGACATCAACATGCCGATCATGGACGGCGTCAGCGCCGCGCGGGCGATCCGGGCGCAGGAGCAGGCTGATGGACGGCCGCGGACACCCATCATCGCCCTGACGGCGAACGCCATGGACCATCAGAAACACGATTACCTGACGGCCGGTCTCGACGCGCATGTGAGCAAACCGATCGAAGTGACCGCCTTGTTTTCGGCCATGGCCGGCGCCCTTGAGAAGGTGACCGGCGATCCGCCCATGTCCCTGGTAGCTGATAGCGCCGAGCTAGACTTGACCGACGCATCGGCATCGCTCTAGCTATCGCGCGCCAAGAAGGCCGAGAGCCGTGAGCGCATCCTGGGGATAGCGGCCCGGGCGTGGCCTACGCGCCCTTCTTCCCGCTCGGTGGTTTTTCGCCGTTGCAGTCGTCGCGGCTCTCCGAAGTGGCGACCGAACTTGGCGCCAGCCCCAAGCAGGTCGCGCTGGCCTGGCTGCTGCAGCGCTCGCCCAACATCCTGGTGATCGCTGGCACCTCGTCGCCGGCTCACCTTCGGGAGAACTTCGCCGCGGCGGATCTGGTGCTCTCGCCAGCGCAGGTCACCACGCTCGACGGCGTGCGGGGCCAAGTCGACCTCCTTTGAGGAGCCAGACCATGTCGGAGCACCGCCGCGCGCCAGAAGCCGCCATTGATCCAACTCCAGAAACGCGATGTTCGCGGGTCAGGCGCAACCACTATCGCGCGTTGGCCACTCCCTTCGCCCCGTACTATTCCGTTGGCCTGGCCCGTCCTCGATCGCAAACCGTCCTTTCGGCTAGAACCGCCTGCGGGCTTCCATCCTCCCCCGAACAGCCTCCTCGCCCGCAGAAGCGCGCAGCCCGGCGGCCAGGCCAAGCTCCCAACCCGACGGCAGGAGAATGCCCAGCTCCGGGTCGAGCACGAACACCTCCCGTGACCAGTCGCGCGATGGCAGGCCGTAATAGCTGTCGCCCGTGACGTCCGCGTAATCCACGCCTTGGCGCGAACCGCCCGAGAACTCGTGCCGCCACTCGCCGCGCAGGCCGGCCGTCACGATGCCGGCGGGGATCGGCCGGCTGTACGAGGCGCGCAGGCCCAGCACGCCGAGCGTCGAGCGGATCTTTCGGCGATCGAAACGCAGATCGAAGATGCCGGCCCCCTCCTCGCGATAGGCGTCCAACGATCCGTCGAGATAGTCCAGCCGTCCGTAGCTCGACCAGTTCAGCCAGCCCGCCTCCCGATCCAGGCCCGACGACAGGGAAATGGTCGTGAAGCGTCCGTCGCGGTCGCCCAAGGTGATAGCGCTGCTTGTCGGATCGACGCGGCGCGTGTCGAAGTTCAGCCAGCCATGCGCGACCATGCCGTCGACGAACATACCCTCGACCGGCGTGAGGCTGCCGTACATGGCCACGACCTTGCTCTGGGCGGAGACTCGTCCGGCTTGGCCGCCGACGCGGCTGCGATCCTCGCCGTAGCCCAGGCCGACGCCGAGGCTCGCCCGATCAGAAACCCTGGCGTCCATGCCGAGAGTGAGCCCGCTGCTGGTGGCGCGGATCTTGGACGCCCGGGTCGAGGCGTCGCGCGTGCTCAGCTCGATCGAGCCGGCGGTCCACACCGACAACTCGCCCCGACGGCAGGTCTGGTCCGGTCGAGCCGCGACAGGCGCTTTCGCCGAGGTCTCCGCAGCCAGCGCCGGCGCATCGTCGGCGGGCTGGAGACCGCCGGTGCGGCCGCGAGCGTCGCCGCTCCGGGCCGTGTCGACGGCGTTCAGACGGATGCCGTTGCCGGAAGCCAGACAATCGGCGCCATGCAGCCTTTCGGCCCGGCGCATGAAGTTGTCGACCTGGGCCTGCGAGAAGCGGCGCGCCGCCTCCGCCTGGGCGTCGCTGACGGCCTGCACGACCGGATCGGCCGAGGGATCAGGCCGCGCGGCGACCGTGATCGTCACCGTCGCGGGCGACGAGGCGCCGAAGACGTTCGTCAAGGTATAGCGGATCGTGATTGTCCCGCCGAAGCGGGCCTTGGGCGTGACGTCGAGGCGGAAGGTGCGGCCCGTATCGGTTCCGCCTTGAACCAGATTGATCGTCGCGGCGTCGGCGGGGCTGATCGCCCCCAGGTTCGCGCCGGTGAACGGGCCTTCCGTCGCGCCCGCGGTCAAGTCCACGGAGACCATCTTGCCGTCGGTCGTCGAAGCGGCGTGGGCCATGGCGGCGGGCGCCTGGCCCACCACAGTGATGGTTGCGGTGGCGGGGGCGGACACGCCGCCGGGTCCGACAGCGACGAACTCGAAGCTGTCGACCCCTTGGAAGTCCTTCTCCGGCGTGTAGACGGCGATGAACTGGCCAGGCGTCGATATCGTCGAGCTGGCCGCCAGCGCCATGGCGAAGAGGCCCCCGCCCCCGCGCAGGGCCAGCGTCTGGGTGATGACGACCGAACCATGCTGCGGCTGGGTGACGATCCGGACCTCGGTCACGTCGCCGGAGACCAGGCTGGAAAGGTTCAGGCCGACGTTCTGGCCGGCCTGGGTCTGGGTGTTGGCCGGCACCGTCGTGGAGGTCGAGTTGGCGGCGACGGGAGCCGCAGCGGCGATCACGACCGAATAGCTGGCCGTTCCGGTGGCGCCGTTGGCGTCCGTGGCGGTGATGTCGAGCGTGTAGGTCCCGGCCGCGGTCGGCGTGCCGGTGAGGGCGCCGGTCGCGCCTTCGAGGCTCAGGCCCGCCGGCAAGTCGCCGCCGGAAACGACGTAGGCGTACGGCGCTGCGGCGCCCGAGGCTGTTACGGTCTGGCTGTACGGCGCGCCGGCCGTACCGCCCGGCAGAGCGCCGGGGGCGGGGCCGAACGTCAGGCTCGGCGCCAGGACCGTCACCGTGACGGTGGCGGCCGAAGACGCGCCCGTGACGTTGGCGGCGGTGTAGGTGAAGCTGTCAGAACCGGAGAAGCCTGCGGTCGGGGCGTAGGTGATCGACAGGCCCGACGCGGTGGCGACGCCATGGCCGGCTTGGCTCACGACGGCGATCGACGCGGCGGTCCCGCCGGACAGATCGAGCGCCACCGCGTTGGCCGCGCTGTTGGCGGCGACCGTGATCGAGACCGGACCGGCGACGGGCGCCGCCAGGGCGGCCGGCGCGATCACGACCGAATAGTTGGCCCTTCCGCTGGCGCCGTTGGCGTCGGTGGCGGTGACGTCGAACGTGTAAGTCCCCGCCGCCGTCGGAGTTCCGGTGACCGCGCCGGTCGCGCCTTCAAGGCTCAGGCCCGTCGGCAGGCCGCCGCCGGAAACGACGTAGGCGTAGGGAGCCGTGCCGCCCGAAGCCGCGACGGTCTGGCCATAGGCCGCGCCGACCCTGCCGCCTGGCAGGGAACCGGGCCCCGGACTGAACACCAGACTCGGAGAGGTGACGGTCACCGTGACGGTGGCGGCGGAGGACGCGCCCGCCGTATTGGCGGCGGTGTAGGTGAAGCTGTCGGCGCCGGAGAAACCCGCCGCCGGGGCATAGGTAATCGACAGGCCCGACGCAGTGGCGACGCCGTGGCCCGCTTGACCGGCGACGGTGACCGACGCGGCGGTCCCGCCGGACAGATCGAGCGCCACCGCGTTGGCCGAACTGTTGGCCGCGACCGTCACGGAGACTGCGCCGGCGATCGGCGGACCGAGGAGGGCCGAGATGGTCCCGCTGTAGGTCTCGGCGTCGGTCAGGCTGTTGGCGTCGGTGGCGGTGATGGTGACGCTGTAGGCCCCCGCTGCGGTGGCCGTTCCGGTGACGGCGCCGGTCGAGGCGTTCAGGCTCAGGCCGGCCGGCAGGGCGCCGCCGCTCATGACGGCGAAGCTCACCGGAGCCGTACCGCCCGCGGTGCCGATGGTTTGGCTGTAGCTCTGGCCGAGCACCGGCGTCGGGAGAGTCAGCGTGGTGATGGTCACGCCAGCCGAGATGGTCCTGCTGTAGGTCTCAGCGTCGGTCAGGCCGTTAGCGTCGGTGGCGGTGATGGTGACGCTGTAGGCTCCTGCCGCCGTGGCCGCGCCGGTGACCGCGCCCGTCGAGGTGTTCAGGCTCAAGCCGGTCGGCAGGGCGCCGCTGGTGACGGCGAAGGTCACCGGGGCGGCGCCGCCGGAGGTGACGATCGTCTGGCTGTAGCTCTGGCCGAGCACCGGCGTCGGGAGAGTCAGCGTGGTGATGGTCACGCCAGCCGAGATGGTCCCGCTGTAGGTCTCAGCATCGGTGAGGCCGTTGGTGTCGGTGGCAATGATGGTGACGCTGTAGGCGCCCGCCGCCGTGGCCGTCCCGCTGATCGCGCCGGTCGAAGCGTTGAGGCTCAGACCGGCCGGCAGGGCGCCGCTGGTGACGGCGAAGGTCACCGGGGCCGTGCCGCCCGAAGTGACGATCGTCTGGCTGTAGCTCTGGCCGAGCACCGGCGTCGGCAGGCTCGCCGTGGTGATGGTCACGCCAGCCGAGATGGTCCCGCTGTAGGTCTCAGCATCGGTGAGGCCGTTGGTGTCGGTGGCAGTGATGGTGACGCTGTAGGCGCCCGCCGCCGTGGCCGTCCCGCTGATCGCGCCGGTCGAAGCGTTGAGGCTCAGGCCGGCCGGCAGGGCCCCGCCGGTGACGGCGAAAGTCACGGGAGACGTGCCGCCGGAGGTGGCGACGACCTGGCTGTAGCTCTGGCCGAGCACGGGTGTCGGGAGCGAGGTGGTCGTGATGACCACGCCGGCCAAGATCGTCCCGCTATAGATCTTAGCGTCGGTGAGGCCGTTGGCGTCAGTGGCGGTGATGGTGACGCTGTAGGCCCCGGCCGCCGTGGCCGTCCCGGTGATCGCGCCGGTCGAAGCGTTGAGGCTCAGACCGGCCGGCAGGGCGCCGCTGGTGACGGCGAAGGTCACCGGGGCCGTGCCGCCCGAAGTGACGATGGTTTGGCTGTAGCTCTGACCGAGCACCGGCGTCGGCAGGCTCGCCGTGGTGATGGTCACGCCGGCCGAGATGGTCCCGCTGTAGGTCTTGGCGTCGGTCAGGCTGTTGGCGTCGGTGGCGGTGATGGTGACGCTGTAGGCCCCCGCTGCGGTGGCCGTTCCGGTGACGGCGCCGGTCGAAGCGTTGAGGCTCAGACCGGCCGGCAGGGCGCCGCTGGTGACGGCGAAGGTCACCGGGGCCGTGCCGCCCGAAGTGACGATGGTTTGGCTGTAGCTCTGACCGAGCACCGGCGTCGGGAGGGTCAGCGTGGTGATGGTCACGCCAGCCGAGATCGTGCCGGAATAGGTCTTGGCGTCGGTGAGGCTGTTGGCGTCGGTGGCGGTGATGATGACGCTGTAGGCGCCGGCCGCCGTGGCCGCGCCGGTGATGGCGCCGGTCGAGGCGTTCAGGCTCAGGCCGGTCGGCAAGACGCCGCCCGTGACGGCGAAGGTCACCGGGGCCGTGCCGCCCGTGGTGGCGACGGTCTGGCTGTAGGCCTGACCTAGCACCGGCGTCGGCAGGCTCGCCGTGGTGATGACGGGCGGTGTCGGGGCCGCTGCGACGGTGCTCGAATAGGGAGAGCCTGAGATGGCCACGCCGTCCAGGGTGATCGACAGCGTGTCGACGCCGGCCGCCGAGGGCGTATAAGTCACGGAATAGGTCCCATTGCCGTTGTCGGTGATCGCGCCTGGCGTGGCGCCGGCGTTCGTCCCGCCAATGGCCATGGCCAGGCCGCTGGCGGCGCCGGTCATCGTATTGCCATTGGTGTCGCGGACCGTGATCAGGACCGTCGTCGCGCGACCGGCCACGCCGGAGGGCGCGCTCGCGGTCGATTGCGCCGGGCTCCTGGTCCCCACCCAAGTGACGGAGACGGCGTTGGAACTGGTCGTCGTCGTGCCGTTCGCCGACGCCACGGCGTTGTAGGTCACACTGCCCGACTGAAGGCCCTGGACGGTGAAGGTCGCCTGGCCGCTGGAATTGGTCGTCGTCGAGGCCGGAGAGATCGACGATCCGCTCGAAGGACTGCCGGACAGAGACGTGCTGGCGCCCGATACGGCGGTTCCCGACGCGAGCTTGACGGTCACGACGATGGTCGCAGTGGCGCCTACGGACGCAGTGGCCGTCGCTCCGCCATTGACCAGCAACGTGGTTCCCGCCGGATCCGGCGCCGTGGCGTCGACATATTCGTTCAACTTGGCGACGATAGCGTTCGAACTGCCGCTATAGGCGCTGGACGTCGTGTAGGAGCCTCCCAGCACCAGCAGCCGATCGCCGCTGCCGCCGCTGAACGCAACGGCGTTCATCAGGGTGTTGCCGTTGGGATAGCGCGAATTGAGCACCCCCACTTCGGAATGGGGCACGCCCGCGATCGTATAGGCGAGCGTCCCGCTGGTGTTCTGAAAGACGCGCTGGGTTCCTCCGTCCAGGAAACGGATCGAACCGGCGTCGGCGTTGAGCGCCGTCGTCGTCGTGAACGTCTGCCCCGACAGGCTGCCTTGATAGGCGCGCGTAAACGTCAGGTCGGCCGCGGCGGCGGGCATGGCCATCACCAGCAGGATGAAAGCGGCCACGACGGTCCACGCGACCCGCCGCCAGAGCGCGGTCGTTCGCATACCCGATTCGCAAGTTGCGAGAATCATTCCCGTTCGCCCATAGGTGGCCTTTTCCAGGCGCCCTTTAAGCGGTCGGGACCGTTAATTTGCCGGTCAGAATTGAGTTGGATGCAAGCGACATAACGTCGCTCGTGACTTCAGGCGCCTCGCCTGATTATCGCGCGGTTGGCCGCCAATCTTCACCATTACCCAAGTGGGATCAGTCGGTTGGTCGAAGATGCCATGTGACTCGGCTAGCGGATTGTGGACAATAGGACGCGAGCCCAACATCCAGATCAATTCCCTGTTTGAGATCGCCCCACGGTGTCCCGAAGCCTTCCGGACTGGACGGCGCCAAGAGCCGCCGTCGGTACAACTCCTGAAATGCGCCCTCACTGTTAGGCGCGCCGTCTATCGCACGCTGCTGGAGCGCGATCTGGCGACCTAGAGCATTCGTCGCTTAAGTTGACGCATAGCCGGGACGCCGAAATTAGTTGGCGCATTCATCGGGGGTGAAGGCGTTCAGGACCAGTCTCGACATAGGCTCTGCTTCACCGCCTCGGTTCAGCCGTAGAAGCGGGCGCCGCTCATGGCGTTCAGGAACGCCTGCGGGTTCAGTATTCTCGACAGTTGCCGGTGAGGCCGTCCCGGTCCTGCGCCGCGCCGGGTGAACGAGGCCTTTCAGCGAGCGGCGCGGACTTCGACGCGGCTGGACGTCAGTCCGGGCGCCTGCGCCGTGACAACGATCGGTCCGGCCTGGCCGGGCCTGGCCCGCACAATCGCCATCACCTGGCCGTTGAAGGCCTTGCGAGCCGGAGACGAGAAAGCCTCCAGGTCGGTGGGGTCGCCGTTGTCGGTGGCGACGATCTCGCCGGGCCCTTCGATCTTGAAGGTCACGCGGGGATTGGCGCGCGGCGCGACGACGCCGTCCTTGTCGACGATCCGCACCGAGACGAACGACAGGTCGCGGCTATCGGCCTTGATCGTCGCGCGGTCGGGGGCGGCCTCCAGGGCGGCGGGCGGACCGGCGGTCTTGACCACCTCGCTCGCCCAGACCTTGCCGTCCTTATAGGCCACCACCTTCAGCTCGCCCGGCTGGTAGATCGTGTAGTCCCAGCGGAACCGGTACTCATAGGGTCCCCGCTTCTTGCGCCCCTGCGACTGGCCGTTGATGAACAGCTCGGCCTCGTCGCCCGATGAGAACACGTGCACCGGGGTCACCTCGCCCACCCGCTCGGGCCAGGTCCAGTGTGGCAGGATGTGGGCCATCGGCAGGTCGGGCCGCCAGCGGGCCTGGTAGAGATAGAAGCGGTCCTTCTTGAACCCGGCCAGGTCGATGATCCCGAAATAGGCGCTGCGGGATTCATAGTAGGGCGTCGGCTCGCCCAGATAGTCCCAGCCGCTCCAGACGAACTCGCCGGCGATGTAAGGGTTCTGGTCGTGAGCCGCGAAGGTCCGGTCGGCCGAGGATCCGAAGTCGGCCGCGTAGAGCTCGTAGGCGCTGACCTGCCGCGTCTTGGGATCGCCGCCGATCCCGGGCCGCACCGGAGCGCTGTTGCTTCCGACCACGGGGAACTGGAAGTCGCCCCGGGTGCTGAGCGCCGCGGCGCTTTCGGTGCTGACGATCATCTTGTCGGGGAAGCGGGCATGGAACATCGGCGCCTGGGACGGCAGGGCGCGGATGCCGGCGGCCTGGTAGTTCAGACCGATCACGTCCACCTCGGCCGGCAACGGCATGTCCGCCTTGGCGAAATTCATGGCCGTGGTCGTGGGCCGGGTCGGATCCTCGTCCTTGGCGATGGCGACCAGCTCGCGGGCGACCTTGGCCCCGTCGGCGCCGGTATATTGCTCGCCGACCTCGTTGCCGACGCTCCAGATCATCACCGACGGATGGTTGCGGTCGCGGCGGATCATCGACCGCAAATCCTGCTCGTGCCAGTCGGGGAAGATCAGGTGGTTGTCGAGCGGCGTCTTCTTGCTGAACCACGTGTCGAAGACCTCGTCGATGACCAGGAAGCCCATGCGGTCGGCCAGGTCCAGCAGCTCCGGCGCGGGCGGGTTGTGGCTCATCCGCAGGGCGTTGACGCCCATCTCGCGCAGCATCTCCAGCTGGCGCTCGGCGGCTCGCGCGTTGAACGCCGCGCCCAGGGCGCCGAGGTCGTGGTGGTTGTTGACGCCCTGGATCGCCACCCTCTGGCCGTTGACATAGAGGCCGTCGCCCGTCGTGCGGATCTCGCGGATCCCGAACGGCGTCTCGTAGCGATCGACGACGCGCCCCGCCTTCATGATGGTGGTGACGGCGAGGTAGCGGTTGGGCTGCTGCTTGGGCGGCGGGCCCCACAGGCGCGGATTGTCGATCCGAATCGAGGCCGGGAACTTCGCGCCGCCATTCGCCGGAACCGTGCCCTTGACCGACGCCAACCGGGCCACCGCGGGTCCTGCTCGTCGCCCGTCCGCGTCCAGAGCGTAGAGCTCGGTGCGGACCTCGACCTCGGCGGACGTCTTGGCGTCGTTGTCGACGGCGACGTCGATCTCGACCTTCGCCGCCTGGGCCGAGACCTCCGGCGTGCGGACGAACACGCCCCATTGCCCAACGTGGACAGGAGAAGTCTTGGTCAGCCAGACGTCGCGATAGAGGCCCGCGCCCGGATACCAGCGCGACGACTCCGGCGGATTGTCCAGGCGAATGGCCAGCTGGTTGACGCCGCCGGGTACGAGATAGGGCGTCAGGTCCAGTCGCCAGGAATTGTAGCCATAGGGCCAGCCGCCCACGAGTCGTCCGTTCAGCCAGACGGCCGCATAGGACATCGCTCCGTCAACATCGAGGAAGATCGACTTGCCCGCGTCGCCGGCGGGAATGTCCAGCGCCTTGCGGTACCAGCCCACGCCCCAACTGGGCAGCCGGCCCACGCCGCCGTAGGGACCGGTGGCCAGGAACGGTCCCTTGATCGCCCAGTCGTGCGGCAGGGTCACGGCCTCCCAAGACCGATCGTCGAACCCCGCGCGGACATAGGAAACCTCGGCGCCAGGATCGCCGGCGGGACGAACGTGGCGCTTGGCGGGGTCCTTGAGGAAGGCGTCGCCGGTCGGCAGGATCCACGGCTTGAGCGCCGGGCTCGTGCCCGCCTCGAGCTTCTCCGCCTCCTCCGGACGCGCATCGGCGGCCTTGCCGTCGGCGGATTGCCTGACCTCTGGCCTCACGTCGTAGCGCAGGCCGGGCGGCGCATCGGCCGGATCGCCCCGCGTGAACCGCCAGCCCGTGTCGATCAGGATCTGCTGACGCGGCGCGGTATCGTGAGCGCCGGCGGGGACTACTGAGGCAACGATGGATGCCCAGGCGGCCATCGCGCCCAGCATCGCAGCCCGCAGCCGCCGTCCACCGCCCATACGGTCGCCTTGAGCGCCCTTCCCCGGACGAGATGAAGCAGCCGCCTCCGCATCGACCCTTCTGGCGTGCGAAGCCGACACGGTCCGCACCAAGCTGGCCGACCCGACAAGTCTCTCAGGCATGATCACCGCTCCAATATTCCGACCAGCCAAGCACGATGGCGAGGATTTGTACGACAATTGAGACTGACCAGGTCGCAACCCCACGGCCGCCCTCCCCTCCTGAAGCCCGACGACCTAGGCCCCTTATGTCGTGGGCCTGGAGGATGCCGGGCGGGCCAAAGCGTGAGGCTCCCCTGCCGCACCTGGGACTAGCCTTATCCGCTCGACTGACCACCTGGCAACTGAGTTCCGACCTATGCACGGCCATTGGTCTGACAACTCCTTGCGTCGCCGTTCGGATTCGCGTAGCGATTACCCAGACAATAGACCCGTCTAACGGGCGCGCTTCTCGATGAAGCGCCTTATGGGAGGTGGAACTTGAAGCACGCAATTCATCGCGCCTTGCTGATCTCTGGAACCTCGGCCATCGCCGTTCTGGCCGTTGCCGAGCCGTCCTGGGCTCAGGCCGTGAAGAGGCCGCCGGCTCCTCCGGCCGCGGAGCTGGAAGAGGCGGCCGTTTCCGAAGTCGTGGTCACCGCCCAGCGCGCCGCGCTTGAGAATGCGACGGAAATCAAGCGCAACTCCGACACCATCGTCGACGCGGTCGTGGCCGAGGAGGCCGGCAAGCTGCCCGACACCTCGATCACCGAAGTGCTGCAGCGCGTGCCGGGCGTGACCATGTCGCGGTTCGAAAACCTGGGCAGCCCCGACCAGTATTCCTGGCAAGGCTCGGGGATCCAGGTGCGCGGCCTGTCTGGCGTGACCAGCCTCCTCAACGGCCGCGAGGTCTTTTCGGCCACGGGCGGCAATGGCCTGAGCTTTGGCGAAGTCACGCCCGAACTGATGGCGGCGGTCAGCGTCTACAAGGCCAGTACGGCCGACCTCATCGAAGGCGGAACCGGCGGGGCGATCGATCTGCGCACCCACATGCCGTTCGACTATCGCAAACCCCAGATCAGCCTGTCGGTGTCGGCCAGCTACGGCGACTTTTCCAAGAGCACGACGCCCACGGCGTCTGTCCTGCTCGCCGATCGCTGGGACACGTCCATCGGCGAATTCGGCGCGATGATCGATCTGGCCTACGCCAAGTTCGAAAGCGCCGACAGCTTCATCCGGGTCGAGCCCTATTACCAGACCCGCTACCAAGGCAGGACCGTCTATGCCCCCGGCGGCTTCACCTACGGCAATGACCAGTTCGAGCGTACGCGGCGCGGCGCATACCTGGCCTTTCAGTGGCGGCCGAACGCGGATCTGACCTTGTGGCAGACCGACTTCGTCACGAACTATCGCAGCCTCAACGGCAGCAACGGCGTCTATCCGGTCGCCGGCGGCAGCCCGACGGTCGTGAACGGCGTGTTCAACGACGCCGGCGTGTTCCAAAGCGGCTCGGTCCAGACCAACAACCCGGCCAGCGGCTTCGCGCCCGGCAGCGGCAACAGCCTCAGCCCGGGCAATCGCACGACCGCCGACTTCAGCCAGGGCTTCGACTGGAAGGCCACCGACCGCCTGCGGATCGCCGGCGCCCTGCAGATCGTCAAGTCGTGGAACCGCAACCAGAAATATGGCCTGGGCGTCGGCAGCGCGCCGCTGATGCAGGAGAACATCGACACCGGCGGCCGCCTGCCGACCGTCAGCTTCAGCAATCCGGAGGTCATGCTCGACCCCGCCAGGGCCGGGATCAGCAACATCGTCTGGTACGACAGCGACAACCGTGCCCGGATGACCGCGGTGAACCTGGACCTGGACTACGACCTGGGCGACGGCTTCTTCAAGAAGGTCGAGATCGGCGGGCGTTACGCGGACCGTTCCGAACGTGACGACTTCGTCGGCACCGGCTGGTCGGCCACCGGCCGCGGCTGGAACGGCGTGCCCCAGGGCTATGTGGCCACTTCGCCGCCCGGGGATTTCGAGGTCTACAGTTTCCCCGATTTCTTCAAGGGCGACCGGGCTTCGCCCGGCGCCTACATCATGGCCAGCCGCGACATCCTGCAGGGCAGCGCTTTCCTGCACAACATGCAGACCTATACGATGTGCTCGCCCACGGGCTATCGCCAGTGCGCCAACCCGGCCCAGTCGGTGGCCCTATACGGCAACCCGCCCGACCGCACCTTCGGCAACCCGCCCCAGGCGGTGCGCACCGACACCAACAACTACGCCGCCTATGGCCTGGTGCGGTTCGAGAGCGAAGGCCTCGGGTGGCTGCCGCGTTTCAGCGGCAACGCCGGCGTTCGGGTGGTCAAGAACAAGGTCGAAAGCACCGGCACCTTCTCCTTCACAGGCGGCACGACCTACTACCGCTCTCTGGCCGACGCCCAGGCGTCGCTGGCTCAAGTCGGCGGCATCAGCGGCGTCGGCGCCTGGCAGCAGGCCAATCCGGGCGTTCCTCTCCCGCTGACCTATACCAGCGTCTCGACCAGCGGCGTGCGGACGGAGGCCAAGTCCTACACCCGGGTCCTCCCGTCGATCAATTTCGCCTTCAAGCCGACGGAGATCTGGACCGTTCGGCTCGCCCTGAACAAGACCCTCAGCCCGCCGAGCTATAACGACATCCGGGCGACCGGCACCAGCAGCGTGGCCACGACGCCCAATCCCTACGCCACCGCCACCCAGAGCCTCCCGGCGATCTTCAACGGCTACACCTACAACGCCGGCAACACCCAGTTGAAGCCGGCGGTCTCGACCAATACCGACCTGTCCGTCGAATGGTATCCGCGCCGGTCGACGACGGCGCACATCAACGTCTTCGACAAATCGATCAAGGATCTGATCATCTACAATGATCTGGACCTGATGGCCGACGCCGCCTTCGGCAGCATCCCGCCGATCTCCAATCCGAACGGCGGCGGCAGCGGCACGGTGGTGCCTGGCCCAGTCAACGGCCAGGCCAATTTCAACGCCACCAGGCGTTCGACCATCCGCGGTTTCGAGCTCGGCGCTCGAACCTATTTCGACATGCTGCCGTCGCCCTTCAAGGGCTTCGGCGTCGAGGCCAACTATACCTATATCGACAGCAAGTCGCCCGACGCCCGCGCCCGCGACATGAACGGCCAGCCGATGACCGGCGTGCCGATCGTCGGCCTCTCCAAGCACAACTACAACGTCAACCTGCTCTACGACCAGGGTCGCCTGGGCGCGCGCCTGGCCTACAACTGGCGCAGCCGTTATCTGGCGACCACCACCGGCAACGGCACCACCGGCAACTACAACCTCAATGGCGGAACCCAGAACATCGTCTATTCGCTGCCGGTCTATGGCAGCGCCATGGGACAGTTGGACGGCAGCGTCAGCTACCGGTTCACTGACAAGGTCCAGGGCTCGGTGAACTTCACCAACATCCTGAACACCGTCTCGCGGACCGAGATGGAGATTCTGTCCGGCCAGACCGTGACCCGCAGTTGGTTCCTGAGCGACCGACGCGTGACCGTGGCTCTTCGGGCCAACTTCTAGGCTAGGCCGGCGGGGCGCATAGGCTCGCGTCCCGCCGCGCCCTTTGGAGAGGCGTCAAATGATCGAGGCGAGCGTATCTGGGCCCGGCGCGGCCGTCCGGCGCGTGGTGATCGTCGGCGGCGGCACCTCGGGCTGGATGTGCGCGGCGGGCCTCGCGCGGCTCGTGCCGCCGGACGTCCAGGTGACCTTGGTCGAGTCCGAGGAAATCGGCGTCATCGGCGTGGGCGAGGCGACGATCCCGACCCTGCTGGAGTTCAACAACTTCCTGGGTCTGGACGAGGACGAGTTTGTTCGCCAGACCCGTGCCACCTTCAAACTGGGCATCGAATTCGTCGACTGGGACCGGCGCGGCGAACGCTATTTCCATCCGTTCGGATTCCACGGCCGGCCGACGGCCGAGTTCAAGTTTCATCAGCTGTGGCTGAGGCTACGTCACCTGGAGCGGCAGGAACCGGCCCTGGCCGGATCGGCGGGCGAGATCGGCGACTACAACCTGTGCACCGCCGCGGCGCGCCGGGGACGGTTCGGCCGGGCTCAAGGCGGGCCGGGCAGCGTCCTGGCGAGCCTGCGCCACGCCTATCATTTTGACGCCGCGCTGTATGGTCAGGTGCTGCGCGCCTATGCCGAGGCGCGCGGCGTGCGACGGCGGGAAGGCCTGGTGGTCAGCGTCCAGCAACGCCCCGCCGACGGCTTCATCGAGTCCGTAACCCTGCGCGACGGCCGCGTCATCAAGGGCGACCTGTTCATCGACTGCAGCGGCTTTCGCGCCCTGCTGATCGAGGGCGCCCTGGACGTACCCTTCGTCGACTGGGGCCATTATCTGCCCTGCGATCGGGCGCTGGCGGTCCCCTCGGCCCTGTCCGGCCCGCCCGAGCCCTACACGCGCTCGACCTCGGGATCGGCGGGCTGGCGCTGGCGGATACCGCTGCAGCACCGGATGGGCAACGGCCACGTCTATTGCAGCGCCTTCCTCGACGACGAGGCCGCCAACCGCGAGTTGCTGGCCGGGCTGGGCGGCAAGGCGCTGGCCGATCCGCGGCCGATCCGCTTCCGTACCGGCCGTCGCGAGCGGGCCTGGGAAAAGAACTGCGTGGCCATCGGCCTGGCGGGAGGGTTCATCGAACCTCTGGAGTCCACCAGCATCCACCTGGTCCAGATGGGGTTGCAGCGCCTGACCCTGTTATGGCCTGACCGGGGCTTCAACCGGGCCGAGATCGACCAGTACAACGCCGCCACGCGCCTCGAATACGAGCAACTGCGCGACTTCATCGTCATGCACTACAAGGCCAATCGCCGCGACGATTCCGCGTTCTGGCGGGCTTGCCGCGACATGACGATCCCCGACAGCCTGGCGCACAAGATCGAGTTGTTCCGGGCCAACGGCCGCATCTTCCGGGAGCAGGACGACCTGTTCACTGAGGACAGCTGGCTGGCCGTCATGCTGGGGCAAGGGATCACGCCGCGCGGCTATGACCGGCTGGTGGACCGCATCCCTCGGGAGGACCTGATCAAGAACATGGGCCTGCTGCGCGACGTGGTCGCCAGGGCGGCCGTGAGCCTGCCTACCCATCGGGCGTTCATCGCCGAATGTTGCGCCGCGTCCGTCGGTGATCTCGATGCGATAGCGGCGACCCCATGAGCGCCGGCTCGAACAACCCCCGTGAAGCGGCGGGACCTGTTCGTGGTCCGCCAGGCCGTCGGCGGACGCTCGCCATTCGATCTTGACTGTCGGCGCTTGAGCCTGTGAACGACGACAGACGAGTGCCGGCATGAGAGTAGTTTGGGTGATGACGGCCGCCGCGATCGCGACGGCCTTGGCGGCTCCCCCGGCGCTCGCGCGTTCGACGCCAGATAGGCCTCTGTTTTCCCTCGGCATTATTCGACGAAAAGCAAAACTGGTTGCAGTTTTACAGCCTAGTTTACAGCTGTTACAGCCGCATACGGACGAATTTCCGCTTCAGCGGATTCACTAAACATCTGAAAGTACTGGGAGAAAATGGCGCGCCCGGAACGATTCGAACGTCCGACCCTCAGATTCGTAGTCTGATGCTCTATCCAGCTGAGCTACGGGCGCGCACTGCCTTTCGGCGAGGCGGGGGAGATAGCCCGTTCACCGGTGGGGCGCAAGCGGGTTTTGATGCAGATAGTGCGAAGTTTGTGGAGAAGGGCGGCTGGGCCTTGACCCGCGGGGCGGCGCCGCCCTTTTGAGGATGGGGACGACCTTGGCCGCGCGGATCCGCCGCGCCGGCGCCGGCGACGTCCGCGTGATCCTCGCCCGCCCTGTCGCGGGTCTTTCGACGGAAGTTCGCCATGCGTCTGCTTGCTCCGCTGTTCCTCGCCCTGCTCGCCGGCTGCGCGCCCCTGGCGACCGCGCCCGCAGTCGGGGTGGCGACGGCCCCGGCGCCGGCCGCCCAGGCCGCGGCGAGTCCGCCGGCCTACACGCCGCGCGGCATGGTCGCGGCGGCCAATCCGCTGGCGGTCGGGGCCGGCCTGCGGGTGCTGCGCGACGGCGGCTCGGCGGTCGACGCGGCGGTGGCGGTGCAGGCGGTGCTGGGCCTGGTCGAGCCGCAGAGCTCGGGCCTGGGCGGCGGCTCGTTCCTGATGGTCTATGACGCCCGGACCGGCAAGGTCACTGCCTATGATGGCCGCGAGACGGCGCCCAAGGCGGCCGGCCCCGACCTGTTCCTGGGTCCGGACGGCAAGCCGCTGAACTTCGTGACCGCCGTGCTGTCGGGCCGCTCGACCGGGGTGCCCGGGGCGGTGGCCATGCTGGCCCAGGCCCAGAAGGAGCACGGCCGGATCGCCTGGAAGAGCCTGTTCGCCGACGCCGAGCGCCTGGCCGACGGCGGCTTCGTGGTCAGCCCGCGCATGGCCGGGATGATCAACAGCCCGCGGGTGCCGCAGAACGTCGCCCCGGACGTGATCGCCTATTTCACCAAGCCGGACGGCCAGCGCTACCAGGCCGGCGACGTGCTGAAGAACCCCGCCTACGCCGCCACCGTGCGCCGCCTGGCCGCCGAGGGCCCCAGCGCCCTCTATGAAGGCCCGCTGGCCCAGGCCATCGTCGACCGCCTGCACCAGGGCGAGCTGTCCAGCGCCATGACCCTGGCCGACCTCAAGGCCTATCGGCCCCGCAGCGCCGAGGCCCTGTGCCGGCCGTGGAAGGTCTATACGGTCTGCGCGCCCAATCCCTCGTCGAGCGGCGTGTCGGTGCTGCAGGCGCTGATGATGCTGGAGCACACCGACATCGCCCAGCGCGGGCCGGCCGATCCGGTCGCCTGGACCGAGCTGGCCGAGGCCGAGCGGGTGATGTACGCCGACCGCGACCGCTATGTCGGCGATCCGGCCTTCGTCAAGGTGCCGGTCGAGGGCCTGCTGGACCCGGCCTATGTGGCCCAGCGCGCCAAGCTGATCGGCCAGGTCGCCGGCCCCGCCCCGACTTTCGGCCTGCCCAAGGGCGCGCCGGCGGTGGGGGCCGACAAGACCCTGGAGCCGGCCGGCACCACCCACATGGTCATCGTCGATCCGGCCGGGAACGTGGTGTCGATGACCACCACGGTCGAGAGCGTGTTCGGCTCGGGCCGGATGGTCGGCGGCTTCTTCCTCAACAACCAGCTGACCGACTTCAACTTCGATCCCAGGGAAAGCGACGGCGCGCCGGCCGCCAACGCCGTGGCCGGCGGCAAGCGGCCGCGCTCGTCGATGACGCCGCTGATCGTGCTGGACGACAAGGGCCGGTTCCTGGCCGCCCTGGGCTCGCCCGGCGGCTCGGCGATCCTGTCCTATAACCTCAAGGCCATGGTCGGGGTGTTCGACTGGAACCTGACCATGCAGCAGGCCATCAACCTGCCCAACCTGGTGGCGCGCGGCGACACCTTCTCGGCCGATGTCGACAAGTTCGGGCCGGAGATGACGGCGGCGCTGCAGGCGCGGGGCGTGGCGGTCAAGACCGGCCAGAACGAGACCTCGGGCCTGCACGGGGTGATCGTGCGGCCGGGCGGGGTGCTGGAGGGCGGCGCCGATCCCCGGCGCGAGGGCGTGGCCAAGGGGCTGTAGCGCCCCGCCGGCTCAGGGCTTCGATCGCGTCCGGGGCTTGGGCGTCGGCGGCGCTTCGGGGGCCGGGTCGGGGGTTCCCGCCAGGGTCAGGTCGAACACCGATCCGCCAGGTCCGGTCTCGACCAGGACCAGGTCGCCGCCGTGGCCCTGGGCCAGCTCGCGGGCGATGGCCAGGCCAAGGCCCGTGCCGCCGCGGCGCACTGAGCCGACGAACGGCTGGAACAGGTTGTTGCGAGCCTTTTCCGGCACGCCCGGACCGTCGTCCGACAGGCGCAGGACGCTCATGCCGTCGGCCCGGCGCAGCTCGACGAAGACCTTGCCCCTGCGGCTGCGGTCGGGCGCGCCCTCGATGGCCTCGCGGGCGTTGCGCAGCAGGTTGGTCAGGATGCGGTGCAGCTGGTCCGGGTCGGCCAGCACCTGCTCGCGGGCGTCGATCACCGTCTCCAGGGCCACGCCGCCGGGCTGCAGGCCGGAGTCCTCGGCCGCCATCTCCAGGGCGGCGCGTAGCGGCAGCGGCCGGGTCACCGGGGCCGGCTCCTTGGTCTTGCCATAGGCCATGACGTCGGTGGCCAGGGTGATGGCGCGGTCGAGGGCGCGCTCCAGGCGCGGCAGGGCCTGGGCCACCTTGGGATCGCCCAGGGCCGCTAGGCGGTCGGAGGCCATCTGGGCGCTGGTCAGCATGTTGCGCAGGTCGTGGTTGATCTTGGCCACCGCCTCGCCCAGGGCCGCCAGCCGGGCCTTGGCCTGCAGGGCCGCCAGCAGGTCGGACTGCATCAGGTCGAGCTCGGCCTCGGCCCGGCCGATCTCGTCGCGCCGCCGCGAGACCACGACCCGGGCCTGGGGGTTCTCGGGGTCGGCGCGGAACCGCTCCATGGCCTTGGTGATCCGCTGCATCGGCCGCACCAGCAGGAAGTTCAGCGACAGATAGATCAGCCCGCCAGCCAGACCGGCCACGAACAGGGTCACCGCCGCCAGTCGCCAGAAGGTGACGACCAGCTGGGCCTTCAGCGGGCCGTCGGGCAGCACGATCTCGACGAACTCGGCCTCCTGGCGGAAGCGCGGCTCGGCCATCACCCGCACCAGGCTGCCCGGGGCGCTCTTGAGGGTGAAGAACGGGGCCGCCAGCCATGAGCCGGGATTCTGGCGGCGCAGGTCGACCAGGTAGGGCGGCTTGATGCTGCGCGGCTCGGTCGGCAGCACCAGGCGGCGGGCGCCGTCGACCTGCAGGGCCACGATCACCACCCCGGCCTGGTCGAGCAATTGCTGGGAGACCTTGTCGGTGACCCGCCGCTCGGGATCGGCGTCGGCGATGGTCGAGGCCAGTTCCGCCGCCCGCACCCGGTCCAGCAGCCACTGCTTCTCGAAGGTGGCCAGGGCCGGCGGCAGGATGACCAGGCCGGCCAGGGCCACGAACAGGGCGGTCAGCAGCAGCAGGCGCGCCGACAGGCCGCCGGGCCACGGGAAGCGGCGCCCGGGCTGGGGAAGTTCGGCGGCTGGCGGCGTGACCGGCTCGGTCATCTGTCTGGGTTACTGTACGTCTGAAGCTTCGGCAACGCGCCTGCGTCGCCAAAAGCGCCAGAGCGGCGGCAACAGGGCCAGGCCGCCCATGGCCACGATCGGCAGATAGACCCGCGGCGAGAACAGGGTGTGCATCGTCACCGGCTCGCCGCTGGCGAAGATGTGGCCCAGGCCCGAGCCGATCCCGGCATAGACGAAGGAGCTGGGGATCATCCCCAGGAACGAGGCCAGCAGGTAGGTGCGCAGCGGAATGTTCATCAGCCCGGAGGCGACATTGACCAGCAGCAGCGGGAAGGCCGGGATCAGGCGCAGGGTCAGCAGATAGGAGAAGGCGTTGGTCTTGAAGCCTTCCTCGACCCGGGCCAGCAAGGCTCCAGGCTTGCGCCGCAGGAAGTCGCCGAACGCCGAGCGGCAGACCAGATAGACCACGGTCGAGCCGCCGGTCGCCCCGGTCACGGCGACCGCCCCGCCGCCGATCGGTCCGAACAGGAAGCCGCCGGTCAGCGACAGGATCAGGGCTCCCGGCAGCGAGATCGACACCGTGGCGACATAGATGAGGATGTAGATCGCCGCGCTCCGGAACGGATGGGCGGCCGCATAGGTCTGCAGGGCCTGGCCCTGGGCCTGCAGGGTCTCCAGCGACAACTTGTCGCCCACCCCGCTGGCCAGGGCGACGACCAGCAGGATCAGCAGGGCCCCGAGCGGGCCGAACCGGCGCAGCCAGGCCAGGGTGGCGTCGGGGGTCATGCGGCGCCGATCGCGTCGGCCACCGAGGCGAAGCCCTCGGCCCGCAGCCGGGCCGCCAGGTCGCGCTTAATCCGGCCCACCAGGCCCGGACCGCCATAGACCAGGGCCGAATAGAGCTGCACGGCGCAGGCCCCGGCCCGGATCTTGGCCAGGGCGTCGACCCCGCTGGCGACGCCGCCGGCTCCGATCAGCGCCAGCCCGCCGCCGGCGGCCGCGTGGAAGCGGGCCAGGACCACCGTCGAGGGACCCAGCAGCGGCCGGCCCGACAGCCCGCCGCCCTCGCCGGCCTGGGGCGAGGCCAGGTCGGCCGGGCGGGCGATGGTGGTGTTGCTGACGATGATCCCGTCCAGGCCGGCCGCCTTGACCGTGTCGACGATGGCCTCGACCTCGCCGTCCTCCAGGTCGGGCGCGACCTTCAGAAAGATCGGATAGTCGGGTCCGCCGGCCCGCAGGGTCGCCCTCGCCTCGGCCAGTCGCCCGAGCAGTTCCTCCAGGGCGGCCTTGGTCTGCAGGGCCCTCAGCCCCGGGGTGTTGGGCGAGGAGATGTTGACGGTGAAATAGTCCGACAGCCCCCACAGCCGCGTCAGGCCGGCCACATAGTCGGCGATGCGGTCGGTCGCGTCCTTGTTGGCCCCGATATTGGCTCCGACCACGCCGCGTTGCCGCCTGACCTTGTGCCGGGCCAGGCGGGCGGCGAAGGGTTCGAGGCCGTCGTTGTTGAAGCCCATGCGGTTGATCACCGCCTGGTCCTCCGTCAGGCGGAACAGGCGGGGCCGCGGATTGCCGGCCTGGGCCAGCGGCGTGACCGTGCCGCATTCGACGAAGCCGAAGCCGGCCCGGGACATGGCGGCGGGAACCTCGGCGTTCTTGTCGAAGCCGGCGGCCAGGCCGACGCAGTTGGACAGCGGCAGTCCGGCCACGGTGATCGCCAGGATCGGATCGTCGACCTCGGCCTGGCGCGGGCCCAGCCCCATTTTCAGGCCCTTGATCGCCCAGCCGTGGGCGTCTTCAGGGTCCAGCCCGTGCATGGCGCGGGCGGCGATGTCGTGCGGGCTCATGCGGAAAGGTCGCCCACCGCGGGCGTCCCGTCCGCGCCGAGCGGCAGCGGCCGCGCCGCCGCGACCTCGGCGACCTGCAACGGGCGATAGAGGTGGGGGAACAGGGCCCCGCCGCGCGAAGGCTCCCACTTCAGGGCCTCGCCCAGGGGCTCGGCCTCGACGGTCAGCAGCATCAGGTCGGCCTGGCCGGCAAACCATTTGGCGGCGGTCTCCTGGGCCTGGTCGGCGGCCGAGAAGTGGATGTAGCCGTCGGCCAGGTCGACGGCCGAGCCGGTGAACGCGCCCTGGGCCTGGGCGGCGGTCCACTCCTGGGCCGAGACAATCTTGTAGATCCTGCTCATTCGCCGCCGTGCCCGCCGTTTTCCGAAGCATAGAACAGATGGCTCAGGGTCGGCGCCCCGTCCGCGTCGATCGTGAAGACCGCCACCGTCGAGGTCGGAAACTTGCCGCGCAGCCGGGCCAGCTGGGCCGGGTCGGCCGGCCCGCCCATGGCCAGGCGCAGGGCCAGCTCGTGCAGGCCCGGATTGTGGCCGACCGCCATCACCGTTCCGTGGTCGGGGGCGTCGTCGCGAATCGCCGCCAGCACGTCCTGGGCCTCGGCGTGATAGAGGTCGCGGCGAAATTCGGCCCGGGCCGCCGGAAAGGCCGGGGCCACGGCCTCCCAGGTTTGCCGGGTGCGGCGGGCCGAGGAGACCAGGGCCAGGTCGGGCGCGAGGCCGGCCTGGGCCAGCATCTTGCCCATCAGGGCCGCGTCGCCCTGGCCGCGCGGCGCCAGGGCGCGCTCGAAATCGCCGCCCGAAGCGGCGTGCTGCTCGGCCTTGCCGTGGCGCATGAGGATCAGTCGGTCCATGATCCTCCATAACCTCCACCGCGGCCCACCGGAAGCGCGCGGTTGACACCAACGGCGCCAAGCGGTCCAAGGCGAGCATGGCTGACCTCGATTTTGCAGGGCCCGTGCTGTCGGAAGGCGGAACCTGGCGCTTCCCGCCCAATCGCCCGTTGCTGCTGGATTCCGGCGCCAGGCTGGAAAACCTCGAAATCGCCTATCGCACCTGGGGTACGCTGAACGCCGAGGGCACGAACGCCGTGCTGATCTGCCACGCCCTGACCGGCGACCAGCACGTGGCCGGCACCCATCCGGTCAGCGGCAAGCCCGGCTGGTGGACGCGCATGGTCGGCCCCGGCAAGCCGATCGACCCGGCCAAGCATTTCATCATCTGTTCGAACGTGGTCGGCGGCTGCATGGGCTCGACGGGCCCGGCCTCGATCAATCCTCTGACGGGACAGGTCTATGGCCTGAACTTCCCGGTGATCACCATCGCCGACATGGTGCGCGGCCAGGCCATGCTGGTCGAGGCCCTGGGGATCGACACCCTGCTGGCGGTGGTCGGCGGCTCGATGGGCGGCATGCAGGTGCAGCAGTGGGCGGCCGACTATCCCGAGCGATTGTTCTCGGCGGTGATCATCGCCTCGGCCTCGCGCCATTCGGCCCAGAACATCGCCTTCCACGAGGTGGGCCGCCAGGCGATCATGGCCGACCCCGACTGGAAGGCCGGGGCCTACGCCCAGGCCGGTTCGCGGCCGGAGAAGGGCTTGGCCGTCGCCCGGATGGCCGCCCACATCACCTATCTGTCCGAGCCGGCCCTGCAGCGAAAGTTCGGTCGCGAGCTGCAGCGCGACGGCCTGTCCTGGGGTTTCGACGCCGACTTCCAGGTGGAAAGCTACCTTCGCCACCAGGGGGCGACCTTCGTCGACCGCTTCGACGCCAACTCCTACCTCTACATCACCCGGGCCATGGACTATTTCGACCTCGCCGCCAGCCATGGCGGGGTGCTGGCCCAGGCCTTCGCCAAGGCGCGGCACGTGCGGTTCTGCGTGCTCAGCTTCACCAGCGACTGGCTCTATCCGACCGCCGAGAACCGCCACATCGTCCGCGCCCTGACCGCCGCCGGCTGCAAGGCCGCCTTCGCCGAGATCGAGAGCGACAAGGGCCACGACGCCTTCCTGCTGGACGAGCCGGTGATGGACGCGGCCCTGCATGGCTTCCTGGGCTCGGTGGAACGCGAGCGGGGGCTGCGATGATCCGGGAAGACTTCAAGGAGATCCTGCGCCTGGTCCGTCCCGGCTCGCGGGTGCTGGACGTCGGCTGCGGCGAAGGCGTGCTGCTCGACCTGCTGACCCGGGAAAAGCAGGTCGATGGCCGCGGCCTGGAGATCAGCGCCGCCGGGGTCGCCGCCTGCATGTCGCGCGGCCTGTCGGTGGTGCAGGGCGACGCCGACCTCGACCTCGACCACTTCCCGGACCGCTCGTTCGACTATGCGGTGCTGTCCCAGACCCTGCAGGCCACGCGACGGCCGCGGCATGTGCTGGACGAGCTGCTGCGCATCGCCGACCGGGCGGTGGTCTCTTTCCCCAATTTCGGCCACTGGCGGGTGCGCTGGTCGCTGCTGCATCGCGGCCGCATGCCCGAGACCGAGGCCCTGCCCCTGCCCTGGTGGTCGACGCCCAACATCCACCTGTGCACCCTGGCCGACTTCCTGGTCCTGACCGAGGACCTGGGGGTGCGGATCGACGCCTGCGCCGCCTTCGCCGGCTCGGGCCCCGCCCGCCAGATCGACCCGACCCGGGTCATCGAGAACTGGCGGGCCGAGAGCTGCCTGTTCATGCTCAGCCGCGGCCGGCCGACGCCGCCGACGGAACCTCCAGCGACTTCAGGCGATCTCTTCGACGGATGAAACTTCGCCTCATGACCTACAATGTCCACCGCTGCGTGGGCACCGACCGCCGGCTCGACGTCGAGCGGGTGGCCGAGGTCATCGCTGCGGAAGAGCCCGACGTGGTGGCGCTGCAGGAGCTGGACGTCGGGCGCGCCCGCACCCGGGGCGTCGACCAGGCCCACCGCCTGGCCGAGCTGCTGAAGATGACCTCGCACTTCCACCCGGCCATGACCGTGGAGGAGGAGCGCTATGGCGACGCCATCCTCACCGCCCTGCCCGAGAAGAAGGTCAAGGCCGGCGGCCTGCCGTTCTATCGCGGCATTCCCGGGCTCGAGCCGCGCGGCGCCCTGTGGATCACGGTCGAGGTCGGCGGCGCGCCGGTGCAGATCATCAACACCCACCTGGGCCTGGTGCCGCGGGAGCAGCGGCTCCAGGCCGCGGCCCTGCTGGGCGAGGGCTGGATGGCCCACGAGGCCTGGCGGGCCCCGGGCATCCTGCTGGGCGACTTCAACGCCACGCCCTATTCGGCCACCTACCGGCTGCTGCGCACGGCCCTGCGCGACGCCCAGGGCCGCAACGAGGCCTGGCGCAAGGCGCCCACCGCCACCTTCCCGTCGAGCTTCCCGTTCATGCGCATCGACCACGTCTTCTTGACCAAGGGCCTGGAGACGATCGACGTCCGCTCGCCTTACGGCGCCCTGGCCCGGACGGCCTCGGACCACCTGCCGCTGGTCGTCGACCTGGAGATCACGGCTGCAGGTGACCCGGCCGGTTCGACGACGGCCTCATCAGCCGCGCCAGGTCTCGCCTGAGCCGTCGACGGCGGCCCCAGGGCCGCCAGGCGTCGTCCGGGGCGATGGCGTCGCCCAGGCTCCAGTCGGCGATGAACTGCTGGACGCCGGTCAGCGGCCGCACCGGCACGGGCGGCAGCCGGCGCGGCGCGCCGCCCTTGCGGTCCAGGGCGTTGATCGTCGCCGCCAGCCGTCCCTCCTGGGCGTAGGTCTCCAGCACGCGCTCGGTCTCGTGGTCGAGGAAGTGGCCGATCAGCCGGCCCAGGAAGCCGCGGATCGCCGCGCGGGCGGTCTCGTCGCACCCCTCGAAGGCGATGTCGCATTCGGTGTCGAGGCCGATCGAGCGGTTGTTCAGATTGGCGGAGCCCAGCCGCAGCACGCGGTCGTCGATGATCGCCACCTTGGAATGGACGATGATCGCCGCGCCCTTGGGCGTGCGGGCGCTGAAGGCGGCGAAGCGGCCATGGAGGTCGGCGGCGTGCAGGCGGTTGATGGCCGCGGTGCGGGCGCTGTCCATGGTCATCTTGTCGAAATAGCTGGGGCTGTGGGCCGGCCCGATCGTCACCACCTCGGGGCCGTCCGGCTCGGCCAGGCGCTCGGCCAGGGCCTCGACGATGATCGGCGAGGTCAGGTACTGGTTCTCCAGATAGATCAGCCGCCGGGCCGCGCGGATGCTGGCCAGGTGCATCAGCATCGTCTCGTTGACCTCCGGATCGCCCTTCCAGGCGGGCTGGGTGCGGCAGATGGCCAGGTCGACGCCGTGAAAGTTGGGGACCAGGCCATCGGGCCAGGGCGACCGCTCGGGCTTTTCCGACGGCGCGACGACCTCGCCGGTCGCCTTGCGCCAGCGGGTGATGAACAGGTCGCCCAAGGCCTCGGCGGCCTTGCCGTCGACCAGGGCCGCCACCTCGTGCCGGGGCGGATAGTGCCGGCCGGTGGGCAGGCGGCGGCGCGGATCGTTGTCCAGATGCTGGAGACTGTCCCAGCGGTCGACGCCGATGTCGCCGCCGCTGACCAGGGCCACGGCGCCGTCGACGATCACCATCTTCTGGTGATGGCTGGCGCTGGCCGGCAGGGTGTCGTCCAGCCGGTACTTGACCCGCGATCCGGCGAAGAAGACCTGGCCGCGATGAGGTCCGAACAACTGGGAGGCGGCGATCGCCAGCGGCATGTCCCAGGCCAGGATGCGCACGTCCAGGCCCGGATGCAGGGCCGCCTGCCGGCTCAGCAGCAGGCCGATGCGGTCGGCGTGTTCGGGATCGCGGCTCTTCTTGACGTGGTCGGGGTCCAGCCGGGTCAGGGGATCGAACACCCAGGCCAGGATCCAGATCGACCTGCGGGCCGCCAGCAGGATGGCCTTCAGGGCGTCGAACGCCTCGTCATTGTCGATGAACAGCGCCAGCCGATCGGCGGTCTCCACGCGCCAGCACGTGGAACCGGGTTGCAGCAGAGAGTCGTCGGCCATGTCGCCCCTTGATCACGGAGAAATTCCACAACGCATGGGCCGATGTTATGGCTCCGCTTGCATTTGATCTTTCCGCATCATTGTTGGACGCCGATGACCGCCCTGCAACCTGCCCACCACGTTCTCGCCGACCGGCAGCGGCTCTGGGCCTTCTGGCTCGGCTGCCTCGTCGTCACGATCGGCGTCGTCCTGCACGTGCCCATGTACCTGATGGGGGCCGATATCGGCTACCAGCTGACCGGCATGAAGATGGACCTGGGCATGACCGTCGGCATGCTGATCATCCCGCCCGGCTGCGCCCTGGCCGGCTGGGGCCTGCTGCCCCGCCGCGGCGTCGACCATGCCCACGACCACCATACCGTCGACGTCACCCCGCCCGAGGACGCGCCGCTGTCCCTGGCCCACTGGGGCCTGATGCTGGTGCTGGTGGTGGCCCTGATTATCGACATCATGAAGCCGGCCAGCCTGGGCTTCGTCGTGCCGGGGATGATCAAGGAATACGGGGTCAGCAAGGCCATGGTCGCCTGGCTGCCGTTTGCGGCCCTGAGCGGCACGGTGGCCGGCTCGATCATCTGGGGCGCCCTGGCCGACATCTTCGGGCGGCGGGCCTCGATCCTGCTGTCGGCGGTGATGTTCGTCGGCACCTCGATCTGCGGGGCCATGCCGGACTTCTGGTGGAACGTCATCATGTGCTTCATGATGGGCGCGGCCGCCGGCGGCCTGCTGCCGGTGGTCTACGCCCTGCTGGCCGAGACCATGCCGTCCAGGCATCGCGGCTGGGCCCTGGTGCTGGTCGGCGGCCTGGGGGCGGTAGGCGGCTACCTGGCCTCGTCGGGCGCCTCGGCCCTGCTGCAGCCGGTGTTCGGCTGGCGGATCATGTGGTTCCTCAACCTGCCCACCGGCCTGATCCTGATCGCCCTGTCCGGCGCGATCCCCGAATCGGCCAAGTTCCTGATGACCATCGGCCGGATGGACGCCGCCCATGCGGTGCTCAAGCGGTTCGGCTCGGTGGTGCGCGAGCGGGACGAGACCCCCGAGGAGCACCACCACGTCCTGACCCCGCCGCCGATCGAGCCGCGCTACGCCGGCATGACCGCGGCCCTGAGCATCGCCGCCGTCGCCTGGGGCCTGGTCAATTTCGGCCTGCTGCTGTGGCTGCCGGCCGAGCTGGTCGCCCAGGGCCACAGCGTCGGGGTCTCCAGCCAGCTGCTGGCCAAGTCGGCCCTGATCGCCTTCCCGACCGTGTTCGTCTGCGCCTTCCTCTACAGCCGCTGGAGCACCAAATGGGCGCTGGCGGTCAGCATCGGGGTCACGGCCCTGGGCGTGGCCGGCGTGCTGGCGCTGAAGTTCGGCTCCAGTCCGGTGCTGCCGGTGGCCCTGATGATCATCGGGGCCAACGGCTTGCTGGCCATCCTGCTGCCCTATACGGCCGAGAGCTACCCGCTGAAGATCCGCGGCCGGGCCACCGGTTGGGTGGCGGCCTGCAGCAAGTCCGGCGGGCTGATCGCCCAGCTGCTGGGCATCCTCGGCGCAGTGCCGCCGCTGAAGCTGGCGGCGCTGATGATCATCGCTCCCCTGGCCCTGGCGCTGCTGCTGGTGGCCTGGTTCGGCGCCGAGACCCGCGGGCGGGACCTGCGCGAGCTGGAAAAGTAGGCCGCGGCTGGAGGTGATGAGGCCAGATAGAAACATCCGTCCCACTCCGTCTCCCCGGCGAAGGCCGGGGTCCAGATCGTAGGGCTGTGTGTTTCGGATAAGCGTCCAATGCGACGGCTGAATCTGGGCCCCGGCCTTCGCCGGGGAGACGGGACGAGGGATGCCCCCCTTCAATCAACCCGCTCGAACTACCCCGCGATCGCCGCGGCGTCGCGCTCGCCGGTGCGGATGCGCAGGGCCTGTTCAAGGTCGAGGACGAAGACCTTGCCGTCGCCGATCTTGCCGGTGTTGGCGGTGGCGGCCAGGGCCTCGACCACCGCCTCGACCACGTCGGTCGGCACGGCGATCTCCAGCTTGACCTTCGGCAGCAGCTTCACCTCGTACTCGGCGCCGCGATAGACCTCGGTCTTGCCCTTCTGGCGGCCGTAGCCGCGCACCTCGGTGACCGTCAGACCCGACGCCCCCGCCTCGGTGACCGCCTCAAGCACGGCGTCCAGGCGGCTGGGCTTGATAACGGCGACGATCATCTTCATGGCGCGGCTCCGGTTGGCGGCGGCTTCTTCTAGGACTTGAGGCTAGGCCCGGGAATCGACGGCTCCAAGGGCCTTGCGGCATTTAGACCGCGCGGCGCCTTACGAACAGGCGCCGGCCCGCCGGGGGAGGGTTGCAGCACGCCAGGGGCGAACACCCGCACCCGCGCCCGGCTGCCGCGCGGCTTGACGGCGAAGGTTTGCTTGACAGCCTCCATCAGGATCAGGCCGGCGAACCGCGGCCACAGCCGGGCCCCGACCTGCTCGAACCCCTCGGCCCAGCGCGTCAGCACCGGCGTCGGCGGGGCGTAGAGGGCGCGGGTCCAGCCGGCCGGCTCCAGGTCGGCCTCGCGCAGCAGGGCCTCCAGCTGGTGACGGCTGAACGGGCGCCCGTGGCCGAACGGCGTGCCTTCCGCCCCCGCCCAGAAGCCGTCGCGCGAGGCCACCGCGACGATCAGCCGGCCCGACGGGGCCATCACCCGCCAGATCTCGCGCAGCACGGCGGCCGGATCGTCGGCCTCCTCCAGGGCGTGGACGGCCAGGACGCGGTCGAACATCGCATTGGGGAACGGCAGGCTGGTCTCCTCGACCAGGGTCGCCTGATTGCCCTCGCCGCCGGGCCAGACCTCGACCCCCTGGGTCGCGGGCATGGCCGCCACGGTCCGCCGGGCCTTGGCGCGCACCGGTTCGAGGAACGGCGTCGCATAGCCGAGCCCGAGCACGTCCAGGCCGCGGGCGTCGCCCCAGGCCTCCTCGACCTTGCGTCCGAGCATCTCGCGCGCCACCCGGCCCAGCGGGGTGGCGTAGAAGGCCCTGAGATCGAGCACGTCGCGGCGCATTGAGTCTCCCGGAAGGCGGCCTCATCTATGTAGGCGGGCGGGCCCCTCGCGTCACGTCCCGCCCGCAGAAGGGCGTCGCCCCAAGGAGAGCCGAAGCATGTCGCTGACCGTCCACCAGTTTCCCTGCCTGTCGGACAATTACGGCTTTCTCGTGCGCGACGACGCCACCGGCATGACGGCGACCATCGACACGCCCGACGCCGACGCCATCCTCGCCGAACTGGCCAAGCTGGGCTGGACGCTGGACCTGGTGCTCAACACCCATTGGCATCCCGACCACGCCGGCGGCAACGCCGCCATCCAGGCCGCCACCGGCGCGACGATCGTCGGCCCGCCGGAGGTGACGCGCATCGCCCCCCTCGACCGTCCGGTCAGCGAGGGCGACGTGGTCGAACTGGGCCAGACCAGGCTTCAGGTGATCGACACCGGCGGCCATACCCTGGGCCACATCGCCTATCACGACGCCGCCGACGCCATCGCCTTCGTCGGCGACACTTTGTTCGCCCTCGGCTGCGGCCGGTTGTTCGAGGGCACGGCCGAGCAGATGTGGGGCTCGCTGAGCAAGCTGGCGGCCCTGCCCGACGACACCACCGTCTACTGCGCCCACGAATACACCGCCGCCAACGCCCGCTTCGCCCTGTCGGTCGATGGCGATCCGGCCCTCCGGAGCCGGGCCGACCAGGTGTTCGCCGCTCGCCTGCGGGGCGAGCCGACGGTGCCGACCACGATCGGGCTGGAGAAGGCGACCAATCCGTTCTTGCGCGCCCCCGCCCTGCGTCCGCATCTGGCGCCGGCCGAAGCGTTCGGCGAGATTCGCGCCGCCAAGGACGGCTTCAAGGGATGAGCATGGCCACTTCGGGACTGGGCATTTCCGGCGACCTGGGCGCACGGGAGATCATCCGCCTGCTCGACCTGGCTCCGCACCCGGAGGGCGGCTGGTACGCCCGCACCTTCGCCGACACGGCGGCGGCCGGCGCGCGCCCGGCCTCGACGGCGATCTACTACCTGCTGCAGGCGCAGGAGATGTCGGCCTGGCACCGGATCGACGCCGTGGAGATCTGGCACTACTACGCCGGTGCGCCGCTGTCGCTGACCCTGTCGCCGCCTGACGGCGTCGGCCTGACCGCCCACACCCTGGGCCCCGACCTGCGGGCCGGCTGCCGGCCGCAGGTGGTGGTGCCCACTGGCTGGTGGCAGACCGCCGTCAGCCTGGGCGCCTGGACCCTGGTCGGCTGCACGGTGGCGCCGGGATTCCAGTTCGAGGGGTTCGAGCTGGCGCCGGACGGGTGGCGGCCCAGCGCCTGACGCGGCGGGACGCCCCCTCCGTCACGATGCGTATTCGCATCGGGCCACCGCCCCCGCGATGCGGGTGAGGAGAAAGACGCCCCTCTCCTCCCCCGTGAAACGGGGGAGGTGGCGGCGAAGCCGACGGAGGGGGCGTCCTCGGCCGAAAGGCTCCCAGAGCGGTCCGCCCGTCAGGGCGCGACGGACGCCGGCTCCGCGACCGGCTCGGGGTTGGTGTCGTCCGAGCCGTGCGACCATTTCTTCAGGATCGGCGACAGGGCCAGGAACACCGCCCCAATGCCTATCGACACCAGGCCGATGATCTTGAACACCAGAAGCGACTGGACCATGGCCGCGGCCGGGTCGAGCACCTGGCCGCCGATGGTCTCGGTCGAGGCGACGCCGGCGATCCAGCCGCCGAACAGGTTGGCCATGGCCAGGGCCATGTACCAGACCGCCATCACGAACGAGACGATCGACAGCGGCGACAGCTTGGTCATCTGCGACAGCCCCACCGGCGACATGAACATCTCGCCCGAGGTGTGCAGCATGTACATCACGATCAGGAACACCAGCGGCATCCGGAACGCGCCGTCGGCGAAATGAGCGCCGACCAGCAGGATCAGGAAGCCCGCCCCGACCTGGATCAGCGACAGGCCGAACTTGACCATCGGCCCGGGATTGCGGCCGCGGAAGCCCAGGAAGGTCCACAGGGCGGCGAACAGCGGTGCGAAGATCAGGATCCAGCCGGCGTTGATCGCCTGGGTCTGGGCGGCGTTGAACGAAGTGTTGATCCAGAAGCCGCTGGCGGGATTGATCCCCGCCGCCGCCAGCTGTTCGGGCGCGCCGAGGATCACCGCGCCGTTGAACCAGGTCACCGGCCTGGCCAGCAGCTGCAGATTGACGTTGGTGGCCGCGAACAGGTTCAGCGACGAGCCCGCCTGTTCGAACAGGGTCCAGAACACCACCGCGCCCAGCACCAGGACCACCGCCAGCAGCAGCCGCTCGCGCTCGACCTTCTCGCACTTGGCGAAGGCGAACCACAGGATGTAGCCCAGAGAGCCGAACATGCCGGCGACCAGGGTGGCGCTGACCACCGGGGTGTACTGCACCAGGAAGAACACCGCGCCGACCACGCCCAGCGAGCCGAGATAAATCAGCACCTCGCGATTGACCGGCCCCAGGACGGGCGCCTTCAGGGTCTTCAGCTCGGGCGGCTCGCCCTTGCCCAGCAGCCAGGGCTTGCCCAGCACGAAGACCACGAAGCCGACCAGCATGCCGACCCCGGCCATGCCGAAGCCGGCGTTCCAGCCGATGTTGACGCCCAGCAGGCCGCAGAGGATCGCCGCCCAGAACGAGCCGAGATTGATGCCGTAGTAGTAGAGGGTGAAGCCCGGGTCGCGGCGCGGATCTCCCTGCGGATAGAGCTGGCCGACCAAGGTGGCGACATTGGCCTTCATGAAGCCGACGCCGACGATGATCAGCGACAGGGCCAGCCAGAAGATGTTCAGATAGACCGGATCGCGGTCCTTGACGCCCAGTTGGTACTGGCCCTTGGGCAGCACCGCGGGCAGGACCGACTGGGCCGGCAGGTTCTTGATCTCGAAGTCGCCGCTCTCGTTGGCCGCCACCTCGTAGGGCTTGTCGGCGACCAGGATCTTGGCGACCCGGCCCTCGCCGCGGCCGCTGACCTGGAAGTCGTAGGTGTGGCCGGCATAGGCCAGGGTCTGGGTGGCCGGGCGGCCCTCGACCGCCATGGTCAGGTGGCCGGCGACCAGCAGGATGGCGCCGAAGGCCACCGCCTTGCGGGTGCCCAGATAGCGGTCGGCCAGGAAGCCGCCCAGCAGGGGCACGATATAGACCAGCGAGGTATAGGAGCCGTAGTGGCCGCCGGCGGTCTTCGAATCGAACAGGAAGTGCTGCGTCAGGTAGAAGATCAGCAGGCCGCGCATGCCGTAGTAGGAGAACCGTTCCCACATCTCGGCCAGGAAGCAGATGATCAGCCCGCGCGGGTGGCCGCGCAACAGTTGGATAAGCACGGGCACGCCGGTCACGAGGGTGACCAGGATGCCCAGGGCGACAACGATATTCATTCACTAGCCTTGAAAATAGTCAGCGGCGGCGGCGTTGAACCGGTCGTTTCGCCCTCGCCCTCCCCGTTCGGCGGGGAGAAGATCACGGGAGTCGGCGTTTCACAAGCAACGGCTTGCCGCCATGCAGCCCTCTGACGGGCTCGCGCGTTCTTAAAGCGTCGCCACTGCGACAGGGAAGGAACAGGCAAAATGACGCCGAACCAGGATCATCCCTTTACCTGCTCCCGCGAACCGGGACGGGTCGCCGTGCTGTTCGAAGGCCATGAGATCGCCGACAGCGACGACGTGCTGCTGCTGCGGGAGGCCGATGGCCCGCCCGTGCGCTATCTGTCGCGCGCCGACGTGGCGATGGACTTCCTGCACCGGTGCGACAAGGTCACCCGATGTCCCTACCGGGGCGAGGCGACCCATTATGCGATCTATCGCGACGCCAAGGTCATCGAGGACGTCGCCTGGTCCTACGAGCGCCCGCCGCCGGGCTTTGGCCAGTTGGCCGGCCGCATCGCCTTCCATCCCGAGCACGTCGACTTCAAGCGCATGGGCCTGACCCCGGCCGAGACCCGGGCGCTGAATGTCGACGACGTGGTGCGCCACACCGACAGCGGGGCCGGGCGCAGCCAGGCCGAGCCGTGGACCACGAACGTCGCCATGCCCGACGACGCGGCCTGGGAAGGCGACGACATTCGCGACGACCAGGGCGGCCAGACCCTCGACCGCCCCTATCAAGGAACAGGATCGATCTGACACCGCCTTTGCAAGGTCAAGGCTTCGTTAAGCTTTCGGGTGCTGCACTACGGCGGCGCTTGAGCGCGGAGCCTTCTTCAGAAAGGCGCGGGAGAAAACGCCATGGCCTATCTCGACTATCGCATTTCAGGACGTCACCGCACCCAGAGCCGCCAGCCGGCCCGCACGTGGCTGCCGCAGCTGGCCTGGGAACGGCTGGCCGTGATCGCCATCTGCCTGGGCGCCTGGACCGCGATCATCCTGGCGGCCCGGGCCCTGTTCTGACCCCGCCTCAGTAGGCGAAGTCCTGGAACACCCGGTTGATGTCGCCCTTCCAGGCGCCGTGATACAGCGCCAGCAGCCGCTCGGCCGGCGTGATGCCGCTGTTAGCGATCTCTTCCAGGTCGCCCAGATAGATGGTCTCGTCCAGGAAGCCGCCGTTCAGCTCGGCCCGGCCCTTCAGCCCCTGGCGGGCGATGGCGACGAAGTCCTTGGCCACGTCCTGGGCCGAGCGCCCGGCGACCATGGCCTTCAGGCCCAGCTTGGGCACGTCGCGGCGCAGGCCGGCGCGATCTTCCGGCGTCCAGTGCTTGCAGAGGTCCCAGGCCGCGGCCAGGGCCGCATCGTCATAGAACACCCCGGTCCACAGGGCCGGCAGGGCGCACAGCCGGCTCCACGGCCCGGCGTCAGCGCCGCGCATCTCCAGATAGGTCTTGAGCCGCACCTCGGGGAACAGGGTGGTGGTGTGGTCGGCCCAGTCCTTGATCGAGGCGCGCTCGCCCGGTAGCTCATCGATCTTGCCGTCGATGAAGTCGCGGAAGCGGCGGCCGGCCAGGTCGATATAGCGGTCGCCGCGCTTGGCGAAATACATCGGCACATCCAGGGCGTAGCGGGCGTAGCGCTCGAAGTCGAAACCGTCCTCGAACACGAAGTCCAGCAGGCCGGTGCGGTCGGCGTCGGTGTCGGTCCAGACATTGGCGCGGGCCGACAGGAAGCCGTTGGGCTTGCCCTCGGTGAACGGCGAATTGGCGAACAGGGCGGTGGCGATCGGCTGCAGGGCCAGGCTCATGCGGAACTTGGCGACCATGTCGGCTTCGCTGGAGAAGTCGAGATTGGCCTGCACGGTGCAGGTGCGCAGCATCATGTCCAGGCCCAGGCCGCCGACCTTGGGCATGTAGTTGCGCATGATCACGTACCGGCCCTTGGGCATCACCGGCACGTCCTGACGCTTCCAGACCGGAGAGAAGCCCAAACCGAGGAAGCCCAGGCCCAGCTCGTCGGCGACGGTCTTGACCTCGTCCAGGTGCCGGCCGGTCTCCTCGCAGATGTCGTGCATGGTCTTCAGCGGCGCGCCGGAAAGCTCGAACTGGCCGCCGGGCTCCAGGCTGACATTGGCCCCGTCGCGCTCCAGCCCGATGATCGTCGGGCCTTCCATCACCGGCTTCCAGCCGAAGCGCTGCAAGCCGGTCAGCAGGGCGTGAACGCCCTTGTCGCCCTCGTAGGGCACGGGCGCGTGCGAGCCCAGATAGAAGCCGAACTTCTCGTGCTCGGCGCCGACGCGGAACTGCTCCCGGGGCTTGGAGCCCTGGGCGAAATAGGCGGTCAGCTCGTCGAGCGTCAGCGGACGCTCCTGGCTCATGGCTTCGGCCATCGGCCATCCCTCCCAAGGTGCAACGCTTCAAGAAGGGAGGGGCCCTTCCCCCCGACCGCCGCGAACTGTCGTGCTGCGCACTTGGGCGCTTTCCCGGCCAACCTCAAGGGGCCGCCTGTTCTTTAGCTTGCCGCCAGTCGCCCGCCACCGCCTGCCACAGGGTCATGGCCGCGATCGCCGCGGTGTCGGCCCGCAGGATGCGCGGCCCCAGCGACACCGGAACGACGAATGGCAGCGACCGCAGGCGCTCGCGCTCCTCCGGGGCGAATCCGCCCTCGGGGCCGATCAGGATGGCGGCCGGCGCGGCCGTGTCCGCCAGGGCCTCGATCATCGTCCTGGCGTCGCCGCCCTCGTCGCAGAACACCAGCCGGCGGGCCGGATCCCAGCTGTCGAGGATCTTGTCCAGCTTCATCGGATCGTCGATCACCGGCACGTCCAGGCGGCCGGTCTGCTCGGCGGCCTCGATGGCGATGGCGTCCAGGCGCCCCAGCTTCAGGAAGTCGACATTGGTCCGCCGGGTCTGGGTCAGGCGCACCCGGCGCGCGCCCAGCTCGGCGGCCTTCTCGACGATGGTCTCGACCCGGCCGCGCTTGACCATGGCCACCACCAGGTCGAGGTCGGGGGCGTGGTCCTGCGGCCGGGTCTGTTCCTCGCAACGCAACAGGCAACCGCGCTTGCTCGCCTCGGTCAGGCTGGCGCGCCATTCGCCGTCCTGGCCGTTGAACACCAGGATCTCGTCGCCGACCGACAGCCGCATCACCGCGGTCAGGTAGCGCGACTGGTCGACGCTGGGCGCGACGCCGGCGCCGGCGCTCAGGGGGTGGGGAACATAGAGGCGGATCATGCCGCCCTTCTAGCGCAAGTCGGCGTTCCGGGGGTAGGCTCGGCCGATGAGCAAGTCCCCCGACTACGAAACCGAGCTGCGCGACCTGCAACTGGCCCTGATCGCTCTGCAGAAACAGGCGATCAAGGAGGGCTGGAAGACGGTGACGCTGTTCGAGGGCCGCGACTCCGCCGGCAAGGACGGCGCCATCGCCCGCCTCACCGAGCACGCCCACCGCCGCGCCACCCGGGTGATCGCCCTGCCCGCCCCGTCCGAGCACGAGCGCGGCCAGTGGTACTTCCAGCGCTACGTCCAGCAGCTGCCGGCGGCCGGCGAGGCCGTGGTCTTCAACCGCTCCTGGTACAACCGGGCCGGCGTCGAGCGGGTGATGGGCTTTTCGACGCCCGAGCAGCAGGAGCAGTTCCTGCGCGACGTGCCGGCCTTCGAGCTGATGCTGGTGCAGAACGGCGTCCGGCTGAGCAAGCTGTGGCTGGACATCAGCCGCGACGAGCAGGCCCAGCGCCTGGAGGCCCGCCGCAAGGACCCGCTGAAGGCCTTCAAGATCAGCGACCTGGACGCCGTCGCCCAGTCCAAGTGGGACGACTACACCGTCGCCCGCGACGAGATGTTCATGCGCACCCATTCGATCCCGGCCCCGTGGATCTGCGTCCGGGCCAACCACAAGAAGGCCGCGCGGCTGAACATCCTGCGCTGGCTGCTGCACGCGGCCGCCCCGAAGAAGCTCCTCAAGGGCGTGGCCAGGCCCGATCCCGAAGTGATCTTCCCGTTCGAGCCGGCGGCGCTGGAGGACGGGCGGCTGGAGCGGTAGGGGTCGGGATGATGGAAGACCGGATCATTATTTTCCCGTCTCCCCGGCGAAGGCCGGGGCCCAGATTCAGCCGTAGCATTGGCCGCTCATCCGAAGCACCCAGCCCTATGATCTGGACCCCGGCCTTCGCCGGGGAGACGGAGTAGGATAGATCGCCGGGGAGACAACGGCCCCTCAATCCACATCCCAGCTGAACGCCTTGTCCAGCATGTCGCCCAGGCGGCCGTCGGGGCGGGCCAGGGCGAAGATCCGGGCCATTTCGGCGTCGGACAGAGCGAAGTCGAAGATGTCGAAGTTCTCGGCCAGCCGGGCCGGGCTGCGGGTGCGCGGAATGGTGATCACCCCCTGCTGGACCTGCCAGCGCAGGGTGACCTGGCCGGCGGTCTTGCCGTGGGCCTGGCCGATCTCGGTCAGCACCGGGTCGTCGGCGACCTTGCCCTGGGCCAGGGGCGACCAGGCGGTGATCGCCGTCCCCGCCGCCCGGGCCTTGGCGATCAGGGTCTTCTGCGACAGGTAGGGGTGGTATTCGACCTGGTTGGTGGCGATCGGCGCCTCCGAGGCCGCGGCCGCCCTGGCCATCACCGCGGACGGGAAGTTCGACAGGCCGATGGCGCGGGTCAGGCCGCGGTCATAGACATTGTTGAGCGCGGCCATGGTCACGGCCAAGGCCGGCTGGGGCTTGGGCCAGTGCAGCAGCAGCAGGTCGACCTGCGGCACCCGCAGCTTGCGCAGGCTTTCGTCGACCGAGCGCTGCAGGTCGCCCTCGGCGAAGCGGTCGATCCAGACCTTGGTGGTCACGAAGATCTCGCTGCGCGACACGCCGGTGGCCGCCAGGGCTGCGCCGACGTCCTGTTCGTTGCCGTAGATCTGGGCGGTGTCGATGTGGCGATAGCCCAGTTCCAGGGCCTGCTCGACCAGCGCCTGGGCGCTGCCGTCCCTCAGCTGCCAGGTGCCCAGGCCAATGACGGGCACGGCGACGTCGCCCGCGCGGACGTCCGGAATGGCGTGGGGCATGGCGGGTCTCCGGAGGGCTCAAGCCGATATAGCGCGACGGGCCCGCAAAGCCAGCTTCAGCTGCAGGTGCTGCAGGCCGGTCAGGGCCAGGGTGACGGCGTAGAAGCCCAACCCCATCAGCGCCATGGTCGTCAGCACCGCCCCGTAACCGCGACTGGCGACGTCGAGGAACGGATAGGGATAGAACCCGCTGAGCGCCCCGTGCAGCAGCGACCAGGCGCCGAACGCCGCCGGGAAGACCAGCGCCTTCCAGGCCGAGCCCCAGCGGGCCGTCTCGCGCGGCGGGACAATCAGGAAGTCCAGCAGAAACAGGGCCGGCGTCACGCTGTGCAGCAGGGTGTCGGCCAGCAGCTGGGCGCCCTTGGGATCCCACGTTCCGGCCAGCAGGGCGTGATAGACGATGGCCGTGATGGCGATATAGGCGGCCGCCGCCACCCGGGATCCGGCCCGCGCCGCCCACCGTCCCAACGGCCCGTCCGCCGCCAGCGCCGAGGCCCCAAGCACCGTCCCCGCCGCCAGGTTGCTGAGGATGGTGAAGAAGCAGAAGAACCGCAGCACGGCCTGGGCCAGGTCGGCGCCCGAGCGGCCGTGGACCATCAGCCAGAATTGCAGGGCAACGCCGGCCCAGACCGCCAGGGCCGCGCCCGCGCGCCAGGCCTTCAGGGCGGCGGCTTTCATGACGTCGATCCCTGCGCCGCATCCCAGGCCTTCACCGCCGCCTTCGGAGTCACGGCCCGCCAGCGGCGTTCCAGCAGCCGCTGCACGGTGCCGGGATGGACCCGCGACAGCCGCACCAGCACATAGGGATAGTTCCGGTAGTGGTCGGTGACATGGAAGGTCTCGGGCTCGGCGGCGATCAGCATCTCGCGTTCGTCCAGGCTCACCCCCGGGCAGACCAGGCTGTCGCCGTCCTCCAGCAGCCGGGTCAGGAACTTGCCATGCGCCTTTAGGCAGGCGTGGCCGTAGGAAACCCCGTCGACGACACCGGGCAGGCGCAGGGCGAAGGCGCGGACATCTTCGTAGGTCATGGCGCGTAGGTCATGGGCGAGAGCTCCGGCTGCGACTATAGGGGGAAGATGGACGCTGAAAACACCCCGCCTTCGCCGGTCCTGGTGCTGGGGGCCACCAGCCTGATCGGCGGCTTCCTGCTGGCGCGGCTCGACGCGGCCGGCCTCGAGCCGATGGCGCTGAGCCGCCAGCCGCCGGGCGACGACGTCTGCTGGCTGGAGGGCGACCTATCCGACCCCGACCTCGACGAGGCCCTGCCGCATGCGGCGACGGTGTTCTCGCTGTCGCCGATCTGGCTGCTGCCCCCGGCCCTGCCGGCCCTGAAGGCCCACGGCCTGACCCGGCTGGTGGCCTTCTCCTCGACCAGCCGCTTCACCAAGCAGGACTCGCCCGAGGCGTCGGAACGTGCGGTGGCCCGGGCCCTGGCCGAGGCCGAGCAGCAGGTCGAGGCGTTCTGCGCCGAGCACGGGGTGGCCTGGACGATCCTGCGCCCGACCCTGATCTATCTGGAGGGCCGCGACGGCAATGTCAGCCGCCTGGCCGGCCTGATCCGCCGCTTCAAGGTGCTGCCGCTGTCGGGACGCGGCGAGGGCCTGCGCCAGCCGGTCCATGCCGAGGACCTGGCGGCCGGGGCCCTGGCCGCCGCCGGCGCGCCGGCCGCCCGCGACCGAGCCTATGACCTGACCGGCGGCGAAACCCTGACCTACCGGGTGATGGCCGAGCGGATCTTCGCGGGCCTGGGCCGCCGCCCGGCGATCCTCAGCCTGCCGCCCGGGCTGTTTCGCTGGCTGCTGACCCTGGCCCGGCCGTTCTATCCCGGGGCCACGGCGACCATGGCCGACCGCATGGCCCAGGACCTGACCTTCGACGACGCCGCCGCCCGCCGCGACTTCGGCTGGTCGCCGCGGGCCTTCCGGCCGCGGTTCTGAACACCAACGGCCTTTGGCTCCGACCGCTCTCGCCCTCCCAAACAACCCGTCGTCGAACCTTGGGGTGAACGTCGGACACGTCGACCCGGTCCTGGTCCGATCTGCTCCATGGCTTCGGCGCCGCCCTCCTGGACCCTCCTGCGCTCCATGAACGGTCGGCTGCACCCACCGTCCTCAATCGATCACGGCAAGGTCTCCGTCTTCGTCTCGGCCTTGTCGGCGGGCGGGTCCGGCGGCGTCTTGTTCGCCCCGGCCCAAACCCCGTTCAGGGTAGCCGCGTCGAGCATGGACAAGACAGTCTCCAGATGAGCAATGCGATGAAGCGCGTCGACGATCTGTTGGGCGTGGAAAGGCTTGGCGATGAAGTCGGCGCCTTTGAGCCCTTCCAGCGAAATGCGCGTCGCCGCCGCGGCTGAAACATAGATGACTGGAAGGCCCGGATAGGCCAAACGCGCATGACGCGCGACCTCGAAGCCGTCCGCGCCGTCGCCGAGGTCGATGTCCGTCACCAAGGCCGCGAGGGGATCGTGTCGATTGATCACCGCCGCCGCCTCGACGGCGCTACAGGCTTCGACCACATCGAACCCGTTTTCTCGAATGACTTCCGAATTTTCCAAGCTGCACAGCAGATCATCTTCGACGTACAAGATGCAATCGCGAGCCATTTTCCGAGTTCCTATGGATTAAACAAACCCATAGGATGAGAATTGTTTCCAACTCTCGCTGACTTAAGCGCATTTAAAACCATCAACTTCCGACATCATTACAACACTATTTGAGTTTTTATTACATCGACGCCAGCTCCACACGGTGCGAGCGGAACCTTATCTGTCGCTCAATGCACTCTTTCTCTGATCCAGTTGGAGATGTCCGTTGAGACTGTTCACTGTGGGCGCTCGCCCCTATTCGACGTCGCTCAGCACCATGGCGAACGGGACCTGGGCCCCGTCCCGGTCGACATAGCCGCTGACCAGCTTGTGGTCGGGATGCAGCACGCCCAGGTCGACGTCCTCGGTCGGGAACATCACCACCCGGCGGTCGCCGATGCAGATCAGCAGTTCGTAGCCGTCCAGGGCCCGCCGCGACATCGCCTTCAGCCGCGAATAATAGGGCTCGCGCTTCCACGAGGTCGGCTTGCCCGGATCGACCACCACGTTCAGCCGCTTGCCGTCGCGGTCGGGATACATCAGGAAGCCGGCCTTGTCGGGTCGCCAGGCGGCGTCCAGCTTCTCGGAGGTCAGCCACAGGCAGTGGAAGCCCCGGCAGGCCTGGGGCCGGCCGTCATAGTCGCCGCAGCCGCTCCCCTTGCGGAACACCCCGCACCACTGGCCGGCGGGTTTGTCCAGTTCGCTGATGTGCAGCACCTTGCAGCACATGCCGCAGTCGCCGCAGGCCTTGGCGGGGGCCGCCTGGCTCATTGGGGAAGCTCCCGCACCTGGCCATAGTCGACGTCGCGGTCGGGCAGGATCTCGTAGCCGCGCCGGCCGACCAGCACGTTGAGGGTCAGGCCGCGGGCCGCGCCGCGCGCCGCCCAGGCCTTGAAGGTGTCGTAGAACGGCGCCTTGCGCCAGGCCTCGGGCGAGGCCGGGTCGACCTCGACCACCAGGGCCTGGCCGTCGTTCTCGCGGTGCAGCACGAACCGCGCCCGGTCGGGCCGCCAGCGGTCGTCGAGGTTCGGGGCCCGCAGCCAGTAGCAGGCGAAGTCGGCGCAGGCCCGCGGCCGCTGGTCATAGATCCCGCAGCCCGCGCCCTTGTGGAAATGCTCGCACCAGACATGCGGCGCCTTGGCGATGGCCTTGACGCCCATCAGCTTGCAACACATCCCGCAGTCGCCGCAGGTCCTGGCCTCGCCCACCGTCGCTCGCTCCGCCTATCGTCCGAAGACGGATTTATCGCGGTTTGATGACGGTTTTTCGCGCCCCTTCGCCGGATCGGCGGCGAGGCCTCAGCCCTCGCTCCACACCGCCAGCTCGTTGCCGGACGGGTCGGTGAAGTGGAAGCGCCGGCCGCCGGGGAAGGCGAAGATCGGCTTGGTGATCGCGCCGCCCGCCGCGGTTACCTTGGCCAGCACGGCCTCCAGGTCGTGGGCGTAGAGCACCACCAGCGGCTTGGCCGCCGCGCCGTCCTGCGGGGTGGTGAAGCCGCCGTCGGTCCCCTGCCCTTCGAAGGCCGCATAGTCGGGGCCGTAGTCGGTGAAGGCCCAGCCGAACGCCGCCGCATAGAAGGCCTTGGTGGCCGGAAGGTCGCCCGCCGGCCATTCGATATAGTCGATCTTGCCGTCTTCGCGCATGGGGCCGCCTCCAGATTTGTTCTTCTTATGTTCTAGAACGCCGTCAGCGCAGAGTCCAGACGCTGGTGCGCTTGACGGCCATGTCTTCCAGCTCGCGGGTGGTGGGCACCTGATATTCGGCCAGCTTGTCCAGGCCGTCCTTGGGGAAGTAGGTGCGGCCCGGGTCGCCGATCAGCACCTCCGCTCCCGCCGCCCGGCCCAGGGCCAGCCAAGCCATCACCGCCTCCGCCATCGGCCGCTCGTAGCAGATGTCGCCGGCCAGCAGCAGGTCGGTCGTCGGCGGCGGGGCGTCCAGCAGGTCGACCTCGGTGAAGGCCACCTCGACGCCGTTGGCGGCCGCGTTCAGGCCGATGGCGGCCTCGCAGAACACGTCGATATCGGCCGCCAGCACGCTGGCCGCCCCGGCCTTCATCGCCGCGATCGCCACCAGGCCCGAGCCGCTGGCGAAATCGATCACCCGCTTTCCGGCCACGATTTCCGGATGGTCGAGGATGTAGCGGGCCAGGGCCTGGCCGCCGGCCCAGGCGAAGGCCCAGAACGGCGGCGGCAGGCCGATCTCGGCCAGGGCCTCCTCGGTCAGGGTCCAGATCGGGGTGATCTCGTCGGCCAGGTGCAGCCGCAGCTCGGGCGTGTGCGGCGGGGCCTGGAGCCGGGTGTTCTCAAGGATGAAGGCCCGGCGGCCGGCGAGGGAGGCTTCGATCATGCGCCCTTAGAGCACCGCGGCGGTCGCGGGGCGAGGCCTATGCCTCGGCCCGGGCCGAGGCCGCCTTCAGCACCGACAGGTAGCCCGGCGCGACCAGCATGCGGCCGGTCAGGCCCTTGTTCTCCAGCAGCCGGTGCGCCCGGGGCAGGTTCCAGCACGGCATGTGCATGAACAGGTGATGCTCGCCGTGGAAATTGACGTGGTAGGGCGCGACCAGGGCCCGCTCGATCGCGTTGGCCCGGGTGGTGCGGGCGTGGCGGAACGGGTCGGACTCGTCCCGGGCGACCAGGGCGTGCTCGGCGATGTTGCGCAGCCGGGTGACGAGCGGGAACCAGCTCGCCATTGGAACAAGCCACAGGGCCAGCCAGGCCCACCACAGGCCGGCCGCGCTGAGCACGACCAGCAGGCCCAGGTTCCACAGCAGGAACGGCGCCTGGCGCGCGACCTCGCCGCTGAAGATCGCGCCCTTCGGCTGGCCGGCGCCTGGCTTGCCAAGCAGCGGCCCGAGGCGCTGCTTGACGAAGGTCTGGCCGGTCAGGTCGCGGATGATCTTGCGGCGCAGCGAGGCGCGGGTGGTCGGGAACGGGGCCGACAGCACCAGGTCCGGATCCTCGGCCTGCTGGGCGTATTTGTGGTGCGTCAGGTGATAGGGCCGGTACCTGGCCAGGGACGCGCCGATCGGGACCGCGCACAGCCACTCGCCGATCCAGTCATTGACCTTCAGGTTCGGATGCAGCCCGCCGTGCGCCGCCTCGTGCATCAGGATCGCCAGGCCCAGCTGCCGCGCGCCGATCAGCATCACCGCCAGCAGATAGGTCAGCGGGTTGGGTCAGAGCACGAAGACAGCCCCGGCCGCGACGATCACCGCCCAGGCGTGGGCGACCATCGCCAGGCCGATCCACCGCGAACGCGCCGAAAGCCGAGCCCATTCGGCGGGGGTGAACAGGTCCTGAGGTTTGACGCGGGAGGCGACGGCCATGGAACGATTATGCCACATTCGGGCTTCGACCGACAGGATGACGTGACGTAACCCGCGGGAGGCATTGATGAAAAAGATCATGATCGGCCTGGTCCTGGCCGCCGCCCTCGCCCCGGCCATGGCCCAAGCCGCCAGCTTCGACTGCGACCGCGCCCGGGCCGCCGACGAGAAGGCGATCTGCGCCAGCCGGCCGCTGAACGACAAGGACGTGCGGATGGCGCTGCTCTACGAGATCAACCGCAAGACCCTGGCCATGGGCGGCCGCGAGGCCCTGGAGGACGCCCAGCACCAATGGCTGCGCGAGCGCCGAAGCTGCGGGCCCCGCCGCGCCTGCCTCGACCGCGCCTATGACCGCCGGCTGGACGAGCTGCAGCGCGGCCTGGAGCGGATCTATCGCAACGGGCCGTTCTGAGCGCATGGTGATTGAAAGCCGCTCCATTTTCATCCGTCTCCCCGGCGAAGGCCGGGGTCCAGATTCAGCCGTCGCATTGGACGATGATCCGAAGCACCGCCCTATGATCTGGGTCCCGGCCTTCGCCGGGAAAGCGGATCGGGGATGGGCGCTTCAGTCCAGGACGTCACGCTTCAAAGCCCCGCCGGCTTCCACAGCCCCGCGGCCAGGGCCAGGAACAGCACGAAGCCGGCATGGGTGTTGGACTTGAACAGGGCCAGGGCCCCGGCCGGGTCGTCCAGCCGCAGGGCCGCGGCCTGGCGCGACAGGTGGACGGCGAACAGCGCCGCCAGCGGCAGGAACAGCGGCCCCAGGTCGCCGAGCCAGGCGGCGGCGATCACCAGGACGAAACAGACGACATAGAAGGCCAGCACGCCGCGCGGCGCGGCCGCGCCCAGCCGCCGGGCCGAGGACTTGACCCCGGCCAGGGCGTCGTCCTCCAGGTCCTGCACGGCGTAGATGGTGTCGTAGCCCAGGGTCCAGAAGATCCCCGAGGCGTAGAGCAGCACGGCCGCCACTGACGGCGGATGCCCCATCCAGTCGGCCACAAAGCCGTACTCCGAGAATAGCAGTCGCATGACGATCAGGCCGCCAAGCGGAAGGCCGCCGTTGGCGGCCACGAACCCTAGCAACGCCCCCCAGTTGAAGGTCAGGCCCAGCCAGGCCTGTGGCCACCAGGTGATCCGCTTCATGAACGGGTAGGCGGCGACCAGGGCCAGCGACGCGACTCCGAGAAAAAAACACCAAAGATTTAGGCACAGCAGGATCAGAAAGCTCACCAGGCTGCAGCCGATCACGAAGCCCCAGGCCTGCTTGACGCTGATCAGCCCGGCCGGGATCGGCCGCATCGCCGTGCGGCTGACCTGGGCGTCGAAATCGCGGTCGACGATGTCGTTGAAGGCGCAGCCGGCCGCCCGCATCAGGGCCGCGCCGACGAAGAAGGCGATCAGCAGCCAGGGATTGGGCCACTGGCCCCGGCCCGCCGCCGCCAGGGCGATGCCCTGCCAGCCGGGCAGCATCAGCAGCCAGATCCCCGCCGGCCGGTCGAACCGGCCCAGCTTCAGCCACGGCCGCAGGGCGGCCGGCGCATGGCGGTCGACCCAGTTGCCGACGGCGGCGTCGGGCAGGATGGCGGTGGAGGTGTCGCTCATGGGCAAGGCTTAGCGCGACGGCAACGGCAAGGAAACGCCGCAAAGCGACAAGACGGCTGTCGGCCGGGCGCGGTTCGATATCGCCGCGCCGGCATAGAACTTTCCGATCTCATCGCGAAAAACGATCAATTGGATTGATCCTCCCGCAGCGCCCAAAGGTGAAGCCAGTCACCAACGGCGGAAGCGATCATGACCCGGAACACCCTGACCACCACGGCCGGCGCGCCCGTCGCCGACAACCAGAACTCGATCAGCGCCGGCCCGCGCGGCCCGCTGCTGATGCAGGACTACCAGCTGCTGGAAAAGCTGGCCCACCAGAACCGCGAGCGGATTCCCGAACGGGTGGTCCACGCCAAGGGCTCGGGGGCCTACGGGACCCTGACGGTGACCAACGACGTCACCCGCTACACCAAGGCCAAATTCCTGTCGCAGATCGGCAAGCAGACGCAGATCCTGATGCGGTTCTCGACCGTGGCCGGCGAGCGCGGCGCGGCCGACGCCGAGCGCGACGTGCGCGGTTTCTCGATCAAGGCCTACACCGAGGAAGGCAACTGGGACATGGTGGGTAACAACACCCCCGTGTTCTTCGTCCGCGACCCGCTGAAGTTCCCCGACTTCATCCGCACCCAGAAGCGCCACCCGGTCACCAACCTGCGCTCGCCGACGGCGATGTGGGACTACTGGTCGCTGAGCCCCGAGAGCCTGCACCAGGTCACCACCCTGTTCAGCGACCGCGGCCTGCCGCAGGGCTACCGCTTCATCCACGGCTTCGGCAGCCACACCTACAGCTTCATCAACGAGGCCAATGAGCGGGTGTGGGTGAAGTTCCACTTCAAGTCGATGCAGGGCATCCGGAACTGGACCAACGCCGAGGGGAACGCGGTGATCGCCAACGACCGCGAGAGCGCCCAGCGCGACCTGTTCGAGGCCATCGAGGCCGGCGACTTCCCGCGCTGGCGGTTCTGCATCCAGGTGATGACCGAGCGCCAGGCCGAGACCTTCCGCTGGAACCCCTTCGACCTGACCAAGGTCTGGCCGCATGCGGACTATCCGCTGATCGAGGTCGGGATCGTCGAGCTGAACCGCAATCCGGACAACTATTTCGCCGAGATCGAGCAGTCGTCGTTCAGCCCGTCGAACATCGTGCCGGGCATCGGCTTCTCGCCCGACAAGGTGCTGCAGGCGCGGATCTTCTCCTATGCCGACGCCCACCGCTACCGGGTCGGGACCCATTACGAGGCCCTGCCGGTCAACCGTCCGCGCTGCCCGGTCCACCACCAGCACGCCGATGGGGCGATGCGCTTCGACAGCCCGCCGCGCACCGAGGCCTGGTATGAGCCGAGCAGCTTCGGCGGCCCCGTCGAGGACAAGGGCTTCGCCGAGCCGCCCCTGCCGCTGCACGGCGACGCCGACCGCTACAGCCACCGCGACGGCCATGACGATTACAGCCAGCCGGGCGACCTGTTCCGGCTGATGAGTCCCGACCAGCAGCGCCAGCTGTTCGACAACATCGCCGCGGCCATGCAGGGCGTGCCGGTCGAAATCCAGCAGCGCCAGCTGGCGCACTTCCACCGCGCCGACCCGGCCTACGGAGCCGGGGTGGCGCAACGCCTGGGGCTGTCGGTCGACAGCGCCGTCGCCGCGGAATAGCCCCCCGTTCCCGCGGCGAAGGGAGGACCGCCGGCCGCCCCTGCCCGGCGGTCCTCCTTGATCATCCCCGATCATCCCCGCGCAGGCGGGGATAGTCGGATTAGGCGAGGCGCAGACAGGAAAAACACGTGTTCTCCTTCTCCCCTTGCGGGAGAAGGTGGCCTCGCGAAGCGAGGTCGGATGAGGGGTTGAAGGCGGGTTCCGCTGCGAACGGCGGAACGGCCGGGTGCGGCGGTTGAGGTTTGAGAGACCCCTCATCCGTCGGCCTTCGGCCGCCACCTTCTCCCGCAAGGGGAGAAGGAGAATCGTGCTCCATCCCCGCGGTTTGCGGGGATGGACGGGGGTCGAACTCAACGAAATCAACGCCCTGCGATTTTCTCACTTTTTTCCGTCCTCACCCTCCCGGGGCGCCGCGATAATGCTCCTCACCTGAGAGCACGGGGAGGGCGCACGTACGGCGACCGATGCGGCTTTCGGGGGTGGACGAGCGGGAAGGCTGGTCCGCCGCGTTTCCCTCGGGAGACGTCTTCGGGACGGATCGGATGCAGGCTCACCCTGGTCGTGACGAAGCTCCGGCGCTGAAGGCAGGCGGATCGGTCAGCAGGCATGCGGGGGTTACGCATGCGGTCCGACACCTTCCAGAACCGACATAAGCTGTCAGTTGCCATTTAGGGACTCCGACACACGCCCTTGTGGCGCGCCCCCTTACCTCGCAAGGGCTCGCGCCACAGGGGCGTGTGTTGACCAGGACCGACACATGCTCTGCACGGCAATCCAAGGGTCCCCGAAACATGTCCAGGTACCGAGGCCTCGGCGACGGCTCTCAAGACCCCGACACTAGGACGTGCTCATTCCAGAGCCGACATCAGTTGTGCGTCGCCATCTAGATCGGGGTCTGTTTTGCACAGTCGACGCTTAGATTCGTCGCCAGCCCACCACTCACAACAGAGGTTGGACGCTCCCGCTCTGGGGTGCTGTCGCGCATGGCTTCGATCTATGCCCCCGTGAAAGGAGCGAGGTAGCGCCGGATGTTGTTCACGCTGGCGCGAAGTTTCGATCCATGCCCTCCGGCGAAGAGGCGACGGCGGAGAGGCCAAAGGCGCTTTCGACGACATATTGGTTTCGATCCACGCCTCCGCGAAGGGGCGACATTCTCTCCCCCTATCCATCACGCCCCAACCTCAGTTTCGATCCACGCCCCCGCGAAGAGGCGACGAAGCGCAGGCCTTGTTGTACTCAGCCTGGGCCGTTTCGATCCACGCCCCCGCGAAGAGGCGACACCGCATCGGCGGAGCCTACAACATCAACGTGATGTTTCGATCCACGCCCCCGCGAAGAGGCGACCGCCGTCTGCACCGTCACCGTCGTGGAGTTGGTGTTTCGATCCACGCCCCGGCGAAGAGGCGACCCCCCAAGGCGGCGGACAACGCGCGGGCCGAAGAGTTTCGATCCACGCCCCCGCGAAGAGGCGACGCACCGACAGGCCGGTGGCCGAGCCGGTGACGCTGTTTCGATCCACGCCCCCGCGAAGAGGCGACATGGCTCGGTACTCGGAGACCGGCTTTCCGTCGAAGTTTCGATCCACGCCCCCGCGAAGAGGCGACGGCCCGATCGGTGAAGCGATCCTGGATCAATACCTGTTTCGATCCACGCCCCCGCGAAGAGGCGACCACCCGGCGCTGCGACGAATAGCTGACCTGGCTGTTTCGATCCACGCCCCCGCGAAGAGGCGACGGTCGACAGCATCGAGGTGATGAACGCCATCGAATTTCGATCCACGCCCCCGCGAAGAGGCGACCTGGTGTTGCAGTTGGTGTTGCCGTTCGAATTGAAGTTTCGATCCACGCCTCCGCGAAGAGGCGACGCCGTCATCGAAGTTGATTACGACGTCGAGCTTGTTTCGATCCACGCCTCCGCGAAGAGGCGACCGGAACCCGATGTCGACGGTGATCGGCATCCTGCAGTTTCGATCCACGCCTCCGCGAAGAGGCGACCCCAAGGCGGCATCAATGGCCCGCTGGTCAAGCCGTTTCGATCCACGCCTCCGCGAAGAGGCGACCAGGGTCGGGTTGGTGGCCCCGGTGGCCATGGGCGTGTTTCGATCCACGCCTCCGCGAAGAGGCGACGTCCTAGAGGCTTCCGCTCTGCCGCGTACCGAAATGGTTTCGATCCACGCCTCCGCGAAGAGGCGACAGCCCTTGCCGCTCGACGTCGCGCCCCAGCCCAGGTTTCGATCCACGCCTCCGCGAAGAGGCGACGCGGGACAGAGCCCGCCACCGCCGCCGTGTTCATGAGTTTCGATCCACGCCTCCGCGAAGAGGCGACCATCCAGACGTAGGTGTTGGAGCCGACCGAGGTGTTTCGATCCACGCCTCCGCGAAGAGGCGACGACCCGTGCCGCTGCCGGTCCACTCACATTGCGTGTTTCGATCCACGCCTCCGCGAAGAGGCGACCACGGACCTTTCTCACCATCTTCTCGATGTTGGAGTTTCGATCCACGCCTCCGCGAAGAGGCGACGGTGCCGGTTCTGACGCCTGGATCGCGGCGATGGAGTTTCGATCCACGCCTCCGCGAAGAGGCGACTCGGCCAGGCCAGCGACTTCAACGGCAAGTTCATGTTTCGATCCACGCCTCCGCGAAGAGGCGACTCCACCAGGGCGGACATCGGCAGGCCCGACGACACGTTTCGATCCACGCCTCCGCGAAGAGGCGACGAGATGCCAAGACCCTCGCAGAGGGCCGCGAGACAGTTTCGATCCACGCCTCCGCGAAGAGGCGACGATCCTTGGTCTCGATCTTGGAGGTGACCCGGATGTTTCGATCCACGCCTCCGCGAAGAGGCGACCACAGGCTGACCGGCTTGCCCGCAAGGTAGGAGGTGTTTCGATCCACGCCTCCGCGAAGAGGCGACGGGTCCCGCCGGGGAGGGGGAAGAAGTCGAACAGGTTTCGATCCACGCCTCCGCGAAGAGGCGACTTCCGCCGCGCCACCATCTGGATCGCGTTGCGGATGTTTCGATCCACGCCTCCGCGAAGAGGCGACTGTAGAGCGCCCCCGTGGTCGGGTTGCCGCGAAGGTTTCGATCCACGCCTCCGCGAAGAGGCGACTAGAGCGAGGTCGTCGCGCCGCCATCCGGTTCGGAGTTTCGATCCACGCCTCCGCGAAGAGGCGACTACCGCATCGGCGGCGCCTACAACATCAACGTCATGTTTCGATCCACGCCTCCGCGAAGAGGCGACCAGCTCGTCTCCATATCGGTGCAGACGCCCTCCATGTTTCGATCCACGCCTCCGCGAAGAGGCGACGGCCTGGGGATAGCAGGCGGAAAAGGCTAAGGAAATGGAACGGTTCGCGCGAAGCGAACAATGTCGAACTTAGTTTGCGAGCCCGCCCGTTAAGGGAGCGTCGCAGACCAAGATATGATTGAGGTTTTTCCGCCCGCGAATCGACCGGTCTGAGGACGGACGCTGGAGGTTCGCGCGGCCTCAAGAGCTAGACGATCAGCGGACCGTCCAGATCGAGTGCGGGCTTGGCGCCGACATGTTCGACACGTTTTCGGCCGGATGCGCCGAGGCGGTAGAAGCGCAGACTGTCCTTGGTCGGATCGATTTCGGCAATCAGACGGGCGCGCAGAGCGGTCCATTGGGCGGGGTCGACCTCGCACTCGAAGACGGAGTATTGCACGCGTTGACCCAGATCGCGACAGGCCTTGGCCAGGTGGCGCAGGCGCTTGGCGCCGCCGGGCGAGCTGGTCTCGACGTCGTAGGTGATCAGAACCAGCAACGGCTCAACGCCAGATCATCGGCGGATAGAAGTCGAGATCGCCGCGCAGGGTCCGGGCGAACAGTCGAGCCTGGACGTGCGGCAACAGGCCCAGCGGTGTTTTCTCGCCCAGAAAAGGATGCTCAATCTCCTGCTTCTTGCGCTCCTGCCAGGCGACCAGGACGGCCTTGCGGGCGGTGTCGGTCAGCACGGTGGCCCCGTTCTCCATACTGCGGAAATCGCGAACCTGTATCTGGCCGCGATTGGTCAGCGAAAGGGCCAGGCGGTCCACCATAGGCGCGCGCAGTTCCTCCATCAGGTCTAGCGCCAGGCTTGGGCGACCGGGGCGCAGGCGGTGCAGGAAGCCCGCCGCCGGATCCAGCCCCACTCCTTCCAAGGCCGAGCGACAGTCATGGGTCAGCAAGGTATAGAGAAAGGACAGCAGGGCGTTGATCGGATCCAGCGGTGGCCGGCGTGAGCGGCGGACGAAGCGCAGGGCTGGCTCTTCGGTGCGCTGCATCAAGGGGAAGACCTCGAAATAGCGCTGGGCCGCTTCTCCCTCCAGGCCACGCAATTGATCGACATCGCTGAGGTGAACGGCTCGTCGAGCGATGTCGCGCAGGCGGATTTGGGCCGCGTCGAGTCTGGCGAGATCGGCGGTCGCGAGCCCTTGGCCATGGTCGCGCGCGGCTCGCTTCAGCACAGTGCGCTGGTTCTGGGCTTTGGCGGCGACGATGGCGCAAACAATGGCCCCGCACTCGGTCGGCGCGTCGCCCCGGCGGTACTGTTCGCGTCGCAGCAGCACATTGCCCGACACCGGACCCTCGACCCGAGCCAGGAACTTGCCGTTCTCCGTGAAGAATGCCGCCGTAACCCCCCGCTCGGCGCAGGCTCCCATCAGGGCCGGCGACATGTTGGCGCGGCCAAAGCAAATCACCCCGCCCAGCAGATGCAGGGGCGCGCGCAGCTTCTCCAGACCATCGATCTCAACCACGGCGTTCTCGCCGTCCTTGCGGACATAGGCGCCTTCGGTGCTGACATAGAGGGTGTTGAGCAGACGGCGCATGGCGGTCAGTCCTCGATCATCCGTTCGAGCCAAGCCCGAGGGGATCGCGCTCGGCCGAGCGCCTTGGGGCGGCACAGTTCGATCAGGGAGCAGGGATCGCAGCGACCGGCCTCGTAGTCCGCGCCCGGCGTGGTCCCCGCCGCAAGGCAGGCCCGGACGGCGGCGGCGGTCTCGGCGGTGAGGGCGCGCAGATTCGTGTCGAAGGTCACGACCAGGCGACGGCGCGGCGTCTGATAGAACAGGGCGCCTTCAGCGATCACCGTGTCGAACATTTCTTCGAGCGCCATGGCCTGGGCGCAGAGCTGCACCTCGTCGGCTCGGTGGCTCTTGGAACGACCGCGCTTGTGTTCGACCGGATAGGGCCGCCAGCCCGTCCCACCGCCTTCACGATGCAACTCGACGACATCCGCCGTGCCGCTGACGCCCAGGCGGAACGACCGCAGCGGCATGCCCGTCACGGTGCGCACCCCGCGCCGGACCTCCTCGCCCAGTTGGTTGACCCGGGCGTGCTTGACCTGGCCATCGGCGGTAGCGTGGTTCTCGGCCCACACCTGCTCGACATGGATCAGAGCGCATTGACGAGGGCAATAGAGCCAATGCTGAAGCGCCGACAGCGGCACGAGGTCGGCTTCGTCGACGCCCGTGTCCGCCGCCGGCGCCATGGTCAGATCAACTGTTGCACGGTGACGCCGTCGGGGAGGTTCGCGTCGTCGACCGTCACCACATAATCCTCGAACTCGCGTGGTGCACCCGCCCGCTCGCCAGATCTGGCGAGGGTCACCCGCTTGAACAGCGAGTCGGCCGAGGCGTTGCCTAGGTCGCTGTCGTGTTTGAAGACGATCAAGCCGCGGGCGGTCATCATGCCGCGTGCGGCGGCGCGGTCATGCTCGAACATCTGCTTCAAAGATTCCCACAGCAGGGCCAGATCGTCCTCAGAGAAACCTGTGCCCTTCCTGGCGTCATTGGCCAGCCGGCCGGAGATGAAGCCGTGGGCCCGATAGAGGCCGTAGGGCACGATGTGCTTGCGGCCCATGGTGCGGTCGTTGAGCAGGGCGTCCTTCTCGTTGGTCACCGAGCTGCGGGTGATGGTGATTTCCAGCGGCACGATCGGATCGTGGCTGCGGGCGAAGGTCAACTGGACGGGGCCGCGCACCTGGCCGGCGTTGACCTCCGTGGACATCACCGCCCCGAAGGTGCGGATGTCGAAGAAGTTGTCGCACATCCAGCGGGTCAGGCTGCGGGCCTCGTCCTGATCCTTGGGCAGTTTCTTGGCCTCGGACTTCAGGCCTTTGGCCTCATAGGCCCGCAGATGAGCGCGATTGAGCACCGCGCGCTCCTGCATATAGATGTCGAAGCCGGGCGCCTCGCCCTTGGCCATGGCGACATAGTTTCGGATCTTGCGTTTCAGGGCGACGTCGGTGACCAGGCCCTTGCCGGTCTCGGGATCGAGCCGGGGCAGGTTGCCGGCGTCCGGATCGCCGTTGGGATTGCCGTCCTTGACGTCGAACAGATAGACGAAGTCGTAGCGGTTGCTGATCGCGGTCATTGGTCTTCGGCCTCGTCCGGGGTGACGGTCAGTGTGGCGTCGAGTTCGGCCTCGCCCTCGACGCGCTTGGCGTAGAGCGCGCTGCGCTGGTGGTAGTAGCCGATGGCGAACAGGCCCTGGCTCTTCATGTCGAGCGTGGCCGGTAGGTCGGCGTCCAGCCCGCCGACGACCTCGGCCATGGCCTTTTCATACTTCACCGCCAGGCCCGGCTTGGACTTGCGGATCTTCGACAGGTGATCCTGCACACCGCGCAGCAGCAACGGAAAGATGTGGGCCGGGGTGGCCGAGGCCGAGCCATAGAAGCGGTCGCGGATCGAGGCGTTGACGCCCGCGATAGCCTGGGCCTGGGCCGCTTCCATCACCGCGAACAGGCGGCCCAGCCGATAGCCCTGGTTAAGCTCGTCGGTGTTGAGCGACACGAGCAGGTCCTCCTTGGTTCTGGGATCGTCCTTGCGCGTTTCGCGGACGATGACGGCTTTCAGCAGGGCCACGCGCAGTTCGTGAACCTTGTCGTCGCCCTGGTCAGCGCGGATGCGCATCAGGGTCTGGGTCAGCAGGGAGCGGGGATAGCGGCCGCCGGTCAGGATGGCGCGCATCACCTCGCCGGCCAGATTGGGCGGGATATTCTTGGCCTCACCCTGGGCCGCCAGTTGTCGCAGCAGTCGCCACAGGGCCGGCGATCTGTTGGAGCGCGATGGCTCCAGGCGCAGGTCCTTCCAGTGTGCCTGAAACCGGCCCGTCAACTCGCCCAGCGATCCGACATGCCAAAACCGTACCGACAGCCTGGCGGCGTTGGGGCTGAGGCCGAGCACGTAGACCCGAAGGCCCTCCAGGTGGGCGGCGACATCGCGCAAGGGCTCCCCGGCCTCCAGCTTGACCATCAGGTCGCGCGCCTTGGTGGTATGTCCCGCCTCGATCTGGGCCTCCGACAGCGCCGGTCCGCCGCCAAACATCGCGTTCAGCAGAGCCTCGGCTTCGCCCGCCTCGTCGCCTTGGACTTCCGCCCAGAACACGGTGGTTGCGTCACCGATCTGCACGCGATTGCGATAGCGGGGTCGTCCCTTGTCGTCGGTTCCATCGCTGGCCAGCAGGTCGTTCAGCGCCGTGCCGTAGCCGAAGGCGGCCAGTTCCGAGGTGGGGGCGTTGTCGCCCTGAGCGGCGCCGTAGGACGTGAAGGCGCTGGCGTTGAACGACACCAGGCTGGCGCCGGACGATTGCGCGCCGGGCACGCCCTTGATCGACGGATGCAGTCGGGCGATCGGCGCCGTCTGGCCGGTGACCAGGCATTGTCCGACCTGGGCGTCGGGCGAGGCGGCCTGGGCGGCCACCAGGACCCGCAAGGCAGGGCGATCGTGCAGCAGGCCCCGATCGCCCTCCAGCTGGAAGGCGATGTTCTGATCGAGCATCTCGTCCTGGTAAGGCGTTGGCAGGGCGACGTAGGTCTCCGGCGTCCAGGTCGACAGGAAGGCCAGCAGGGCGCGCGCGCCGTCGTCCTGGGCCCCGGCCAGCAGCGCCTCCTGCCGAAGCCTGAAGGCCTCGTGCTCCTTGGCGGTTCGGACGGCGGCCTTGGCCTGGCGGGACTCGTCGGCGTCCAGGTCGGGCCGGGTGACGCCCAGCACATAGGAGGTCTTGTCCCACAGCAGACCGCTGACCACCCCGACCGTGCGTTTTGGCGGTTGCGGTGCCTCGACCACCTTGGGCCGCTTTTTCTTGCCGTCGCCGGTGCGCTCGTCGTGGACGGCGACCACGCGGCCTTCGCGATCGAAGACCAGCACGAAGGCGATCTGGGCCGGGGCGAATCCCGGGACCGGTGCCTCGCCCCGCGCGGCCAGGCGATCGTAGCGGGCCGCGAGGGCCGCCAGCGGGCCCAGGCTGACGCGAACCTCGCTCACGCCCGCACGGCGGCGCTGTCCAGGGCCGGGACCTCGATTACCCCGTCGCGCATGATCGCCTTGAAGAACAGCGGCTGGCCGCCGCGGGCGAAATCGATGTCCAGCGCCATCCAGCCCAGGTCACGCTCACCCTTCAGGCTTTCGTCCATCGCCGGAAGCTCGCCCTCGACCAGCGCGAACTCGGCGGCGAACTCCCGCGTGCCCAGGCAGGGGCGGTGGAAACACTGGCCCTTGCGGGCGCGACGGTTGAAGATGTCCAGATGCTTGCCGATCGGCTCATCGAGGTTGGCGGGGTCCTTCAGATCGATCCGCGCTTCGACGACATAGGCCACCTCCTTCAGGATCGTCGCTGCTCGCTGCTGGCGATCCTCGTCGACATAGAGGGCCAGGCCCTCGGTCGAGCCGGCGTTCATCGCCTTCTTGACGTTGAGGCTGGGAATGCGGCTGGCCACCTCGTTGCGGCGGAGGGTCTCAAAGCACGGCTCCCGGAGCACCCGGATGCGCTCGATCCGCCAGGTGAAGGCCGGCTTCCAATGGATGGCTTCCAGGACGCCGCGCGCGGCCGACGGGGTGATCACGTCATAGCTGACGCGCTCGACCTTCATCTCGGGCCGCGTGAAGCACGCCCGTTCACCCCAAACGTGGAGTTTAATACCCTGAGTCATGAGTTGCCCCCTCCTTCGGAAGGTAGGGCCTGGTGGTGGAGCTTGGCAATTCTTGATTGTGGATCGGCTAAAGAATCAACTTCTCCGCCTCCATTAGCGTCGGGTCGGCCCAGCTCAAGCCGATGTCGGCCCGATAGAGGCTGGCGTTGGTCAGCACCACGAACTGGTCGCCGTAGCGGTCACGATCGATGATCTCGGCGGCGGCGCTGTCGATCAACAATCGGCGCGCCCGGGGCGGCACGCCGACCGTGTAGGATTGCAGGCGTCGCGCCGCGCCGCCGGGTGTGAAGCCTTCGGGCAGAAAGCGCAGTTCCTTGACCGCCGCCCGAGCCGTGTCATCCCATTCGATGATCACCGGCAGATTGTAGTCGTCGATCATCTGGAAGTCGGCGGCGATGGTCTTGAAGGGGAAATCCAGCGTCGTGACCCGGTCCTGGCAGGCCCTGAGAATGCCCTTGGCGTCGAGCACCGCGTCGCCCTTGCGGTCGAACAACTGGCCGAAGTAGGCGTCGACGGCCGCCAGGGTGGCGACATCCCCGAAGGTCCGGAACAGGCTCTCGGCGGATTCTATGGCCATCCGCATCGACTGGGGGCGCTTGCCGTCGGCGGGCCGGAACACCAGGGTCGTACTGGTTTCTACGTCGCGACGCCCTTCGCGGTTGCACCGTCCCGCCGCCTGCAAGATCGAATCGAGCCCCGCCTCCGCCCTCAGGACCAGAGGGAAATCGACGTCGATCCCGGCCTCGACCAGCGACGTGCTGATAACCCGGCAGGGTCGCTCTTCGAGCAGATCCGCGCGGATCTCCGCTAGTACGGCCCGCCGGTGGGCGGCGCACATCAGGGTCGACAGGTGGCGGGCGCCGTCCACATGGCCGATGGCGTCGAACAGGGTTTGGGCGTGAAAGCGGCTGTTGACGATGCACAGGACCTGAGGCGCGTCCTCCAGTCGAGCGACCAGATCCGCGTCGGTCTGCTCGCCGATCGCCTCGACCTTCACCCGGCGCAAGGCCTTGAACAGGGCGGGGGGATCAGGGGCCAGTTCGATGACGTTCTCGAAACCATTGACGAACGGCCGACCGCCGCCGGGTGGATCGGCCAGCAGGGCCGGCTGGGTGGCCGTGCACAGTACGATCGAGCAGCCATAGTTGGCGGCCAGTTCCTTCAGCGCCGCCACGCAAGGGCGCAGCAGTTCCAGCGGCAGCGTCTGGAGCTCATCCAACACGATGACGCTGCGGGTGAGGTTATGCAGCTTACGGCATTGCGAGGGGCGGTTGGAGAATAGGCTTTCGAACAATCGCACCGTGGTGGTGACGATCAGCGGCTGATCCCAGGTCTCCATCGCCAGCGAGAGCTTGGCGCGCGCCTCCCGGCCGTCGATCTGGCTTTGGTCGAACGCCGAGTGGTGCTCAAGGATGGCGTTCTGGTGCGGGGCCAGCGCGTCGCGATAGACTTGGGCTGTCTGCTCGATTACCGAGGTGAACGGGATGCCGACCACCACCCGCTCCAGGCCGTTGGCTCGGGCGTGATCGAGGGCGAAGGCCAGGGAGGTCAGGGTCTTGCCGCCGCCGGTCGGCACGGTCAGAGTGAAGACACCGGGTGCCGAACCGGCCAGCGACCGGACGTGGCCTAAGATCTGGGTCCGCCGCGCATTGAGCGAGCCAGGTTCGGTTACGCCAAAGGCCTTGAGTCGCCCGTCCAGCGCGGTCGCCAGATCGGTGAGACTGGCCGCGGCCCCGCGTGGCGGAATCTCCCTGCCCTCGGCCCGAACAAAGAAGTTCTCGGTTGCGAGATAGTCGGCGTCGACCAGGCACGAAAATAGCATTCGGATCAGGAACGCCATCTGGAAACCCGTATCGGCCGAACGCTCGAAAAGGGGCGGTCCTGGCCGGACTGGGAAAACCAAGCCGTCGCTTTCGGCCGTCGCGACGATCCCATCGAGCGTGGCGTCCATGCGGGCCAATCGGCCCTCTGGCTCAAACAGGCCGTCCGCAAGTCCTGCGTGATGTCCCGCGATTCCGTGGGCGATCAAGCTGCCAAGAAGTTTGTAGCGCGATCGAGCATAGCATGCGCCGTGGGCGGCGTGGTCCACCTTGGCGACGACTCCGTGCAGCATTGTCTGGAATTCGGCCTGGTACTTACCCAAATCGTGCAGCAGGCCGGCCGCGTCAGCCAGTTCGCCGCAGCCGAATGAAGCCGCGAATTTGGATGCGAGATGCGCGGTGTCCGAGAGATGATGGACGAGCGGTTCCCACTCATTAATGGAGCCGTTTTTCAGGCTGTGGGCGAAAAACGCCGGTTTGGTGATTTCGGCCAAGAGCTTGGACTTTCAACACTTCGCGCCGCGAGAATGGCGGCCATTGAAATCTATGTCGCGGAGGTTCCACATACCGCTCCATTCGTCGGGAACAACAAGAACTCAGGGGTGCAGCGAGTAACTCGTGCTCCGCCCTCCGGCGGCGTCTCTGACCAGGATACCCCGCTTGACCAGATCGTCGATGTCGCGCCCCGCAGTGTCCTGAGAACACTTGGCGATTAGCGCCCATTTGGACGAAGTCAGCTTGCCTTCGAAGCCCGTGAGCAGACGCTGGAGCATCATGTGTTGGCGTTCATTGAAGGCCTCGCCAGCATGGCTTTCCCAAAAGCGCGCGGCGGCCAGCACCGTCGCCAAGGTGGCTTCGGCACCGTCAAAGGCGCGGTCCAAACAGCCCAGGAACCAGCCGATCCAGCGGGTGATGTCGACACCGCCTTTCTGCGTCGCCTCCAGGGTGTCGTAGTAGTCTTTCCGCTCCAACCGGATCTGCGATGACATGCTGTAGAAGCGCTGAGAGCTTCCATCCGAGCGCGCCAACGCCATGTCGGCGATGGCCCTGGCGATCCGGCCATTGCCATCTTCGAATGGGTGGATGGTGACGAACCAGAGGTGAGCCAGCGCCGCCTTGATCACCGGGTCATCGACAGTTTCGCGGTTAAACCAGTCCAGGAAAGCGCGCATTTCGCCCGCCATACGGTCAGCGGCCGGGGCTTCATAGTGGACTTTCTCACGCCCGATTGGCCCCGAGATCACCTGCATCGGCCCCGCTTTTTCGTCGCGCCAGGCGCCGACGACGATCTTACTCAGACCACTATAGCCGGTCGGAAAGAGCGAGGCGTGCCAGCCGAAAAGACGCTCGTCCGTCAGCGGTTGATCGAACCTTTGAGTGGCGTCGAGCATCATCTCGACGATACCTTCGACATGGCGATCGGCGGGCGTGAGAGCCCCTATATCGATCCCAAGGCGCCGCGCAATCGATGAACGAACTTGCGCCTTGTCGAGGATTTCACCCTCGATTTCGCTCGACTTCAGAACGTCTTCAGTCAGGGTTCTGAGCGCGGCCTCCTCCCGCAGAGGGAAGCCCAACGCGTCCATCCGTCCGAGCAAACGGCCCTGGCGATGGCGCACATGGGCGAGCTGATCAGCCAGTTCGGCCTTGCTCCATTGGAGGTCCGGCCAGCCGCTGCGATCCCATATGTAGCGCGCCATGATCCTCGCCTTTCAGCGGGAGTTTGGCGGCAGGCCACGCGAAGCGCAAGTCGAATCTCCGCATAGTATGCGGAGAATAAGGCCGGTAATCTCCGCGCCGCCGACGGCCGCCAGGCCAGCCTGACCTCTAGCACTAGTGCTTAGCAGGAGCTGGAGGCCGTTTTCCCTGACAGCGCAAGGCATCGGACGAGAATGAAAGGGGGCAAGAGATCGTTCGGAGGGTGTTTTGGCGGAATGCAAGATAAGGCAATGGCGCCAGACCGAGGGCCTGGCCTGCCTTAAGCTATTGCCTGCACATCTCTTTTCATGGCGCCAGCTTTGGCGCCATGCTCTCCAGAATGCGCCAAGATGGGGCCAGGGACTCGCTAAGTATCTGAAATCCAGCGAACTTTTAAGGCACCATGATTTTGGCGGGCGCCTGATGGGCGCCAGTCGCCCAGCGGCTGGTCAATATGAAACAGCTCAACGACATGCGCTTAGAATCGCACCTCGGAAAACGCGATCCCACCGGCGTCGAGAAGATCCACATGGGCCCGCAGGCCTGGGGAGCGCAAGCCCCGATCCGTTCGGCCAGAAGGTATGAGCATCAATAGGATCGTTCCGCACCATGTCGCGAGCAATCACGGGGCGCGATTATCGACGTCCAAGCGCCTGCCGCGAACCTGCTGTCAACCGCACCGCTGCCCTCAACCACGAACCCAACCGTCAATTGCGGGTGACGACGATATTGGCGCCGCCGGTCGCGCCCTGGCCGTCCGACACCGTGAAGGCGATGGTGGTGGTCGATCCGCTGGCCGGGTGCAGATCGAACGGCACCGGGGTTGGACTGGCCACGGTTAGGGTGTTGCCGTCGCTGTCAGTGCAACGGCCAATCAACGCCGCAGCCGTGATTGTTACGGTCACGGTGGCGTAGGTCGGCGCGCTGATCGGGCCGACCACATAGTTGGTGCAAGTGGGTGCGTGGTTGGTCACCGGCAGGCCGATCGACGCGCGGTTGCCCGCGGCGTCGTAATAGTAACTGACCACCTCGCCGGTGGACTTGGTGACGCTGATCAGTTGGCCCTGTTGATCGTACCCATAGGTCACTGAAACGCCGGCGGCTGCGGGAACCGCGAGCGCCAAAAGCGCAAGCGCCATCGCCGCGACCCGCGCGGCGTCAGAAACACGACAGGACATTGCAGATTCCCCCTTAGCTCGGCGCAAGTTGTCACCGCTCTTCGTGAGATGCAACATTGACGAGCATGAGAGCGCCACCGTAACCTTAGCTCCACAGCTTGGGGGGCGTCATGTTCGAGTGGATGAAGCGGGCCATGGGCCTGTGCGTGGTCGCGTGCGTCGCGACCCTGTTGTCCGGGCCGGTGGAGGCCCAGACCTCGATCCCCGCTCCGCCGGTGTTCACCGCCATCGACGCCAACGGCGTCGACCTGTCCACCGGCACGTTCAACGTTCCTCAGCTTTCCGCCGCCATCGGTCCGGCGCAAGGCGGTTTGGCCTACGTCTATGGCGGTCCAGGCGGCGGCCGGGGGCTTGCCGGCACGGTCAACAGCAAGCCCGGCACGATCATGGGCAACAACGTCACCTTCTATACGGTGAGCATCGGCGGCTCGTCGGCAATGTTCGTTCAGGGCTCCGGCTCGACGATCATGGGCCAGTTCATGGGGAGTTCCGCCCAGACCCTAACCTACAATTCAACGACTGGACTTTACACCCACACCGCGCCGGACGGCACGGTGGCGGTGTTCTCGTCCGCCCTGGCTGCAAGCTCTCCCAACGCCGCCAACGCCGCCAACATCATCTCATTGACCCGGCCATCGGGCGAGACGCTGACCTACGTCTACAAGGCCTGCGGGACCGGCTGCCAGCGGGTGCAGTCGGTTTGGAACAACCGCGGCTACATGCTCAAGTACGAGTACGACGCCACCTCGGTGATCTCAAAGGTCACAGCTCTCAATACCGCGATCGACGCCTGCGATCCGGCCGCCGACAGCTGCACCTTTTCACGGACTTGGCCGTCGTTGACCTTCGTCCGCGCGACCGACGGTTCGAGCCTAACCATCACCGACGCTCTGTCGCGAACCACGACCTATGGCATGGCCGGCGGCAAGGTCACCAGCATCCAGCGTCCGGGCGTCAACGCCGGCGCCGTCGCTTACAACACCGCTGGCCGCGTGCAGTCGGTCTCGAACGGGGTGGGAACCTGGACCTACGCCTATACCGACTACACGACCACGCGTGAGACCACGGTCACCGACCCGCTGGGCCACACACGTATCGTCGACACCAGCTTATCGCTCGGTCGGGTGACCGGTAATGTCGACGGCCTCGGGGCTATCACCAGCTACACGCTGGACAACAATAACGGCCGTCTCCTGCGCGTCACCCAGCCGGAGGGGAACTACACCGACTACAGCTATGACAGCCGCGGAAACCTGACCGGAGCGACCCAGGTCGCCAAGTCCGGCTCAGGGCTGACCAATATCGTCACCACGGCCAGCTATGACGCCACCTGCACTAATCCCAAGACCTGCAACAAGCCCAACTCGGTGACCGACGAACGAGGCAATGTCACCAGCTATACCTACGACGCCACCCATGGCGGGGTGCTTACGGTCACTTCGCCGGCCCCGACCTCCGGCGCCGTGCAACCCCAGACCCGAACCAGTTATGCGCCGCTCTATGCTTGGTACAAGAACAGCGCCGGAACCCTCGTCCAGGCCGCCAGCCCGATCTATCTGCCGACCGCAACCTCCCAGTGCGCCGCCGCCGCCTCGTGTGCGGGAGCCGCCGACGAGGTCAAGACCACCATCAGCTATCAGACGGGCAGCGCCAGCCTGGCCAGCAACCTCTTGCCGCTGACCGTGACCAGCGGGGCCGGCGACGGCTCGCTGAGCGCCACGACAGCAATGACCTATGACCAGTACGGCAATCTGGAAACGGTCAACGGCCCTCTAGCCGGTTCGGCCGACACCACGCGAACCTACTACGACGCTATGCGCCAGGTGGTCGGGGTGATCGAACCCGATCCGGACGGGGCGGGCGCGCTGCTCTATCGGGCCAGCCGCACCACTTATAACCTCAATGGCCAGGTGACATCGGTCGAGACTGGCACGGCAACCGGCCAGGCCGAAGGCTCAATGTCGAGCTTCGTAGCCCTGGATCAGGCGGCGACCAGCTACGACGCCGTCGGCCGGAAGAGCCAGACCAGCCAGATCGCTGGCGGCGCCACCCAGGCGGTGACCCAGTACGCTTACGACACGGCCAATCGCCTGACCTGCATGGCGGTGCGGATGAATGCGGCGGCGTTCGGCTCGCTGCCGACCTCGGCCTGCACCCTGGGAACGGCGGGAAGCGACGGCGCCGACCGTATCACCTACACCACCTACGACAAAGCCGACCGCGTCACCCAGGTGACCAGCGGCTATGGTGGGAGCGCGCCGCGGGTCGAGCAGGCCGTCACCTACACGACCAATGGCCAGCACGCGACGGAGGCCGACGGCAAGGGCAACCTGACCACCCACGAGTACGACGGCTTCGACCGTCTGGCCAAGACCCGCTACCCGATCGCCTCCAGCGGTTCGACCAGTTCGACGACCGACTACGAACAGTACACCTACGATGCGGCTGGAAACGTACTCACCAACCGGCGCCGCGACGGTCAGGTGGTGACCTTTACCTATGACGCCCTGAACCGGATGACGGCCAAGGGCCTGCCGTCCACCACCTACGTCTATGACAACCTCGGTCGCCAGACCTCGGCGACCAGCGGCGACCAGACCATCACCGCGACCTACGACACGCTCGGCCGTCAGACCAGCGAGTTGGGGGCCTATGGAACGTTCGGCTTCCAATACGATCTGGCCGGCAACCGAACCCGGATCACCTGGCCCGACAATTTCTACATCACCTACGATTACGACGCGGCCGGGCAGATGAAGGGCCTTGGCGAGAACGGCGGCGGCTATGCCATCGCCTTCGCCTACGACAACCTGGGCCGGATGAAGACCCTGTCTCGCGGCATTCCGGCCACGACCTACTACGACTACGACGCCGCTTCGCGCTTGAGCTATCTGAGCCACGACCTGGCCGGCACGGCCCAGGACCAGAGCTGGACCTTCGCTTACAACGCCGCCAGCCAGATCCGCACCAAGACCGGCAGCAACAGCGCCTATGATTGGGCCGCGACGACGGCGGCGCGGTCCTATGCTTCCAACGGCCTGAACCAGATGACCGCCTCGGGGGCCTTGACCCTGGGCTATGACGGCCGCGGCAACCTGTCGTCCGATGGGGTGACCGGCTTCGGCTACGACGCCGACAACAACCTGACCAGCACCTCGGCCGGGGCGGCCCTGCGCTACGATCCGCTGGGTCGGCTGATGGAGGTGCGCACCAGTTCGACGGCGGCGACTTGGTTCCGCTATGCGGGCGACGAGCTGCTGGCCGAATACGACAGCACCACGGCCGGCAATGGGACCCTGCTGCGGCGCTATGTGCCAGGCCCCGGCGTAGACGAGCCGCTGATCTGGTACGAGGGCTCGGGCACGAGCAATCGTCGCTGGCTGTTGGCCGACGCCCAGGGCTCGGTCGTTGCGGCTGTCAATGACAGCGGCGCGGCCCTGGCGATCAATACCTACGACGAGTACGGCGTGCCGGCCTCGGGCAACCTCGGTCGTTTCCAATACACAGGCCAAGTGTGGCTGCCGGAGCTGGGGCTCTATCACTACAAGGCTCGGGCCTATTCGCCGACCTTGGGACGGTTTCTGCAGACCGATCCCATCGGATATGGCGATGGGATGAACTGGTATGCCTACGTCGGCAACGATCCGGTCAATGCGACGGATCCGAGTGGGACGCAGTGCGTGACGACGGGCGTTAACTGTGTTGATGAGGTCGTCGTTACGGCCACGTGCCTGGAAAGAAACGGCTGCTTCACGGGTGAACGAGCTCGTCAGATCTGCGGGTTTTCGTGCACCGACCAGCAGGCTGCCTTCCGATTGGAATATAACGACGAATACGAACGAAATCAGTGGATGTGGGCGCCTGTACTCGCGCCGGTGGCGGTCGTGGGGGCGCTTGAAGCGCCCGCATTTATAGGTGGTATATCCAGAGGTGGCGTGAAGCCGCCAAACGTATACAATAAGAAATTGGCCGATATCGTGAAGAGTTTGTATAGTGGGACAAAGAATGCCAACCGTGTGGGGAATGGCACCACGGCCGCTGCCGTGCGGAGCGAAATCGCAACGGGCGTCAGAACAAATGGATCCTTTCATGCCACAAAAGCTGAGCAAGCAATCACCGCTTTGAAGAAGCTCATTGGGAGTCCTCAACTTTCAGAATGGGATAAGCAGGTTGCTTCTAGGCTGCTGAGTGATTTACAGAATGCAATGAGGGGGTTTTGAATGGGCAGGGGGATTATTTTAGTTAACAATATCGTAAAAAACATTCCACGATTTCGAAATATATTTGAAGAGCACATTAATTTTTATGGGGAATTACTGCCGCACATATTCTTTGCGGAGTTAACATCCGTTATTATTGACCTGGTAGATGGTGAAATTTCAGGTACTGAAGATGTTGAAATGCTAATGGATAATTTAGAGAAAGAGTTATCATTCGATGATGAAGAGTCTCGAAATGTGATTGCCCTTTCATTTATCGAAAATTTACAAGGTCAAGGCTATCTTAAAGGTATGAAAAAACTAATGGGCCCCCGTTTGCGTGCCTTAGCTATGGAAACATGCGGCATTTAAACCTTTCGATTAGTCGCTAACAAATTAAAGTAACTCCTGCTGCAGCTACCGCTCAGCGAACCTGACTCGAAACATTCCCAGGCCCCGCGTCTTGGGATACGGCCCGCAAACGATCGCCGCCCGAGCGGCCGAACGCTCGGCCGTCCGCGTCGCCGGGCCCGGTGGCGGTCGCGAGACTCACGACGTCGAACTCGACCAGCAGCGTCACGGCTCGCCGACCGACGGGCCGCCAGCATTGTGCGGCTTGGACGCTGACGTCAACGTCCGACGGGCCGGAAGCGCCGGAGCCGAAGGGCGGCAGCGAGGCCGCCGCGCAGACGCATGTCAGTGTCGCGTAGACCGCGCTCGGTGATGCCGGTGGTTGAAAGCAGAAGCTCGCCGCAGGCACCTGATGCAGCGATGCAGATTAGAGCAGAGTTTATGGGCGGCAAGCGGAGTGGCTAGGCACGGCCGCGAGTGCCGGACGTCAATCTGCCCCTCAAGGGCGGCTTCGCCGTCGCCTACGGCGATGCGCTTCGCGCACCCTTGACCGTCAGCTTGACGCCCGGCCAGGGCTCGGCAAGCGGTTTAAGCCTAAACAGGCGCTACGCGCCTGCGGCTTAACCGCGATCTAGGCTTTGAGGCGGACGCCTGGGCCACCGCCGGCATCAGCTGGAATGAAAATGATCCCGCCGTCTTCCAGCACGGTCTGTAGTCGCTCCAGCGTGCGTGTCTGCATTCCGCCGATGCCGGATTCGAACCGTTGGACCGTTGAGGGCGAAACTCCAGCCGCTGTACCGAGTTCTCGCACACCCAAACCCAGCGCTGTGCGAGCTAGTCGGATTTGCATCGGCGTCAACAATTAGCACCTCGTATGAAAAACTTCACACCATGTATTGACTTCGTGGAGTCTCTGTGCGAAGTATTACGTACACAGTACCAAAACTCTACCGATCTCGAACGGTCGGGCCGAGCGCCTGCGCCGGGAGCCTCCGCATGTCAAAATCCAAGGCCAAGAGTACCGCAATTTCCCGCCGCGCTTTGATGGGTGCCACTACCGCAGCGCCCGTCGTCGCCAATACTCGTGGCATCGCCGAGGCGGACGACCTGATCGTCCGTTGCGCCAGCTTCGTCGCCATCGACATCAGGACCAGCCGCTTGGTGCGCCGCTGGGGCGACCTGGAAAGCGAGGCCTTCAAGCTGCCCGGCTGGTTCAAACTGTCGAAGGAAGAGCAACTGGCGCTCCCGCAGGGCCAGGAAATGGCAGAGATCGATCGCATGCTCTCCAACCTGTTCGAGCAGCGGGAGAAGCTGCTAGCCGAGCTGCCCAAGGTCGCGGCCAACGACCCGACTGGCGTCGCCGCCAAGATCGCGGTGGCCGCGAGAGCCGTCGATCCCGAAGACCACGAAGAGGCCCATCACCTCATCGCTGGCGCGGCCCGCGATCTGGCCAACATGCGCTGCCCCGACTGTCATCGCCCTCTGGTGCTTGAGGGCTGGATCGACTGGTCGATCCGGACTGGTCGGGAGTGAAAGCGGGTGAATCGCGCTCTAACCGTCGTTGAGGCCGTGCGGGTCTGGATCGAGGCTTGGCGTTTCGCTCGTCAGGAATCGCCCGCCATGACCGACGACCCGCGCCCCGCGCTCCAACGCTTCCGCCCCGCCAATGATGACCGCGCTTCATACGCTGTAGGTACAGTTTCGCCGCAGCCAGATGCGGTTCTGGCCCTGGCCCGCTTGATCGGCCGCCAGATCGCCCGAGAAGAGTTCCAGCGCAGCTTTGCGCCCGCCAACGACCACGCCCCGCGATCGGAGACCGACGAGGGCTAGCCAGGAGTTCGTCATGACCCGCGTGGCCATCTACGCCCGCTATTCCGACGACAAGCAGAGCGCCCATTCGATCGACGATCAGGTCCGCATCTGTCGCCTGCATGCCGACAAGGCCAACTGGCGGGTCGTGAACACCTATTCGGATGCAGCGATTTCAGGCTCGACCGTCATCCTTCGCCCTGGCGTCCAGGCCTTGCTCCGCGACGCCCTGGCCGGGGAGTTCGATGTGGTCCTGGCCGAGGCCATGGACCGGCTCAGCCGCGATCAGGAGGACATCGCCGGTCTCTTCAAGCGCCTGCGGTTCGCGGGCGTGCCGATCGTCACCCTCTCCGAGGGCGAGGTCTCCGAGCTTCACGTCGGCCTCAAGGGCACGATGAACGCGCTCTTCCTCAAGGATCTGGCCGCCAAGACCCATCGGGGCAACCGGGGCAGGGTGGAGGCGGGCAAGGTCGCGGGTGGCAATTCCTACGGCTACAAGGTCGTTCGCGAGATCGACGCGGCCGGCAAGGTCACGACCGGTGAGCGGGAGATCATCCCCTATGAAGCCGACATCGTGCGCCGCATCTTCCGCGACTATGTCGCCGGCAAGAGCCCGCGCCAGATTTGCATCGAGCTGAACGCCGAGGGCGTCGCCTCGCCCAGAGGCCGGGCCTGGGGTGAGATGACCATCCGGGGCCATCTGTCGATCCAGTCGGGCATCCTCAACAACCATTTCTATATCGGTCAGATGGTCTGGAACCGGCGCCGGGACGTCCGAAATCCCGACACCGGCCGGGCGCGTCACCGCATCAACCCGCAGAGTGAATGGGTCTATGCCCAGGCGCCGCACCTGCGGATCATCGACGACGACCTCTGGAACGCCGCCAAGGCCCGTCAAGCCCACCACGCCAAGGCCTATCAAGAGGCCGTCGCCAGGGGCGCGCAGGGCTTCCAGGCGGCGGCCGCCAGCCGCCGGCCCCAGACCCTGCTATCGGGCCTGATCACCTGCGGTCTGTGCGGCGGCACGGTGGCCAAGCGCGGGAACAACCGCTTGGCCTGCGTCGCCCACATCAAGGGCCAGGGTTGCACCAACGCCAGCGCGATTCGCAGCGACAGCCTGGAGGCGCGGGTTCTCGTCGGCCTCAAGGAGCGCTTGATGACGCCCGAGGTCATGGCCGAGGCCATGCGGTCGTTCATCGAGGAGACCAATCGCCTCAACCACCATCGCCGGGCCAGCGAAGCGGCCGACCGTCTGCGGTTGGAGAAGGCCAGGAGGGCCATCGACGGCATCGTCTCGGCCATTGAAGATGGCGGCTATACCCGCCCGCTCATGGACCGCCTGAAGAGCCTGGACGCCGAGGTCGAAGCGATCGAGCGCTCCCTGGCCGAAGCGCCGCGCGACGTGCCCGACGTTCACCCCAACGTCGCCGAGCTTTACCGCCGCAAGGTCGAGCGGTTGGTCGAGGCGCTGAACAACCCGGCCGACCGCACCGAGGCGGCGACCGCGCTGCGTGCGCTCATTGAAAAGGTCGTGGTCACGCCGACCGGGCGGCGGGGGGAGGTGGATGTTCGGCTGTTTGGCGATCTGGAGACCGTGCTGGCCTGGGCGGAGGACAGGGAGGCGGGGTTTCGCAGCCCGGCGAGGCTATTCCTGAAAGCCGCTGGCGATGGTTTGTCGGTTCCGGAGAGTGACCGGTCCGGGACCGGGGCTCGCCGCCCTGGCCCGCCCGTCGGGGGCGCGAGCGAAAGCGTCCGGTAAGGGGTTAAGACCCCCGCCAGCCGGACCGCTCCCGGATAACGGCTCTGCGCGAAGCGCCAGACTTCGTCGAAACGGTAACATAACTGCAAATCCTCCGGGCGAGGCCCGGGCGCTTCGCACCCTCCCCATCCCATCGCAGCTTCGGCGCGTGAGCGTAGAGCCGCGCCTGTCGACAAGGCGTCCGTACCGGCATCCAGCCCCTACCCCCGTCCCCGACTCACGGCTAGAACAGGGCCGTGACCCAAGCGCCCCATCTGGGCCGGGTGCTCGTCCTGGCCGGATCGGATTCCGGCGGCGGGGCGGGGATCCAGGCCGACATCAAGACCATCACCGCCCTGGGCGGCTATGCGGCCACGGCGATCACCGCCGTCACCGTGCAGAACACCCTGGGCGTCACCGGCGTCCACCCGATCCCGCCGGAGATTGTCGCCGCCCAGGCCCGAGCCGTGCTCGACGACATCGGAGCCGATGCGATCAAGACCGGCATGCTGGGCGACGCCGCCATGGTCGAGACCGTGGCCCAGGTGATCGACGGCGCTCCCGGGGTCCCGCCGGTGATCGACCCGGTGATGGTCGCCAAGGGCGGGACCGCGCTGCTGGCCCAGGCGGCGGTCGGCGCGGTCCGCACCCTGATGATCCCCCGCGCCGCCCTGCTGACCCCCAACGCCCCCGAGGCCGCGGCCCTGACCGGCCTGATGGTCGAGACCACCGACGACCTGCGTCGGGCCGGCGAGGCCCTGCTGGCCCTGGGGGCCCACGCGGTGCTGATGAAGGGCGGCCACATTCTTGGCGGGGATGGGCCCGGCGAGCGGGTCGTCGACCTGCTGATCACCCGCCTGGGCGAGACCGCTTTCGAGGGCGAGCGGATCGACACCCGCCACACCCACGGCACCGGCTGCACCCTGGCCAGCGCCTGCGCGACGGGCCTGGCCCAGGGCCTGTCTTTGACCGAGGCGGTGGCCCGGGCCTGGAACTATGTCCACGAGGCCATGCTGCGCGCCCCAGGCTTCGGGGCCGGGCACGGGCCGCTGGACCACGGATGGACGATGCGCCGATGAGCCAGTCCCTCGAAGCCCGCTTTGTCGAGATCATCCGCAACGTCCCAACCACCATGCAGGTGCTGCGCGTGGTCCGCGACCTCGACCTGCCCGACGGCATGGTGTTTTCCGGCGCGGTCTACCAGCCGGTCTGGAACCACCTGACCGGCCGGGCGCCCGACTACGGGATCAAGGACTACGACGTCGCCTATCACGATGCGTCCGACACCTCCTACGAGGCCGAGGACGTGGTGATCCGACGGGTGGCGGCGGCGTTCGACGAACCGCTGAAGAGCCTGGTCGAGGTGCGCAACCAGGCCCGCGTCCACCTGTGGTTCGAGCAGAAGTTCGGGGCCGACGAGCCCTACCCGCCCCTGACCTGCAGCGCCGACGCCCTCGAGCGCTTCGTGGCCACCGCCTTCTGTGTCGGCGTGCGGCTGGAGGCCGACGACCGCCTGTCGGTCCACGCGCCGTTCGGGCTCGACGACCTGTTCGCCCTGCGCCTGCGGCCCAATCCGCTGCGGATCAAGGGCGCGGGCGGCTGGGCGCGGACCACGGGTTCGGCCAAGGCGCGATGGCCGGAGATCACGGTGGAGGGGACCTGATCGGCGATATTGTCACCGTGACAATCCCGCAATTGATCTAGACCGACGCGGGCCATATCCCGGTGACATTCACATTCGGGAAAACCGCCATGCGCCAGTGGACCGTCGACGCCTTCGCCTCCGGGCCGTTCAAGGGCAATCCGGCCTGCGTGGTCGAGCCGCTGGCCGCCTGGCCCGACCCGGCCTGGATGCAGGCCCTGGCGGCCGAGAACAACCAGGCCGAAACCGCCTTCCTGCGCAAGACCGCCGATCCGGCCCGGTTCGGCCTGCGCTGGTTCACCCCCACCGTCGAGGTCCCGATCTGCGGCCACGCCACCCTAGCGGCCGGCCATGTGCTGCTGGAGGAGCTGGGCGTCGCCGCCCCGCTGCTGACCTTCGAGAGCCGGGCCGGCGAACTGACCGTCCGCCGCGACGGCGAGCGGCTGGAGCTGGACTTCCCGGCCGACCCGCCGCGCCGCACGGCCGTCCCCGCCGGACTGGCCGAGGCGCTGGGCGCCCAGCCGGTCGAGATGTGGGCCGGCGGCTATCTGGTGGCGGTGCTGGCGGACGAAGCGGCGGTGCGCGGCCTGAGCCCCGACCTGGCGGCGCTGCGGACCATCGGCGGCGAGGCGGCCGGCGGACCGGGCCAGACGATCGTCGTCGCCCTGGCCGAGGCCGGCGCGCCCTATGACGTGGTCAGCCGCTTCTTCGCCCCCGGCTGCGGCATCCCGGAGGACCCGACCACCGGCTCGGCCCACTGCATCCTGGCCCCGCTGTTCTCGGACCGGCTGGACCGGGCGACCCTGCGTTACCACCAGGCCTATCCCGGCCGCGGCGGCGACCTGGAATGCGAAAGCCGCGGTCCGCGCGTTCTGCTGCGCGGCCGCGGCTTCACGATGGTCGAGAGCCGGCTGAGGGCGGGGCCGGCGCTCGGCTAGGTCCCGCAGGACCTAGTAGCGGTCGCGACCGTAGCCGTAGCCGTAGTCGCGGTCGTGGCGCTCGTAGCGAATCTGGGCGCTGATGCGGTCGAAGCGACGATCGAGGTCGGCGCGTTCCCAGCGGCTGAGGCCGTCACGGCCGTAGCGCATCTCCAGGCGGGCGGTTTCGCGCAGGTCGCCCCTCAGGCGCCAGGCTTCCCGGCGGTCCAGGCTGCCGTTGCGCAGGCCCATCTCGATGCGGCGGTCAAGGCGCTCGGCCCGATCGCCGCCGCCGTTCCAGCCGCGATCGTCATGACGCTCGTAGGGGCGGTCATAGGGACGGTCATAGGATTGGGCCAGGGCGGCGACGGGCGCGGCGGCGGCGGCGGCGGCCGAGACCGCGGCGATCGAAAGCAGGATCTTTTTCATCGTACGGTTCCTCTTGGACGGTTCGGCGTCCGGTTGGACGACGTTGACCTCAAGAGACCATGCCGGGCCTGAAGCGACCCTGAGCCGCCCGTTGTGCGGCGTTCACCTTCGGATGGGTCAGCCGACGACGGCGCCGGGCGATGCCTTGGCCGGGGCGCGGGCCGCCTTCTTGGTCCGCGCCGCCGCGACCTTGGAGGCGTCCTGGCGCGAGGCGGCCACCGCGGTTTCGATGGCGTCGTAGAGCTTGGTGACCTCGATCGGCTTGGCCACGTGGCCGTCCATGCCGGCGGCGATGTAGCCCTCGACCTGGTGGACCAGGGCGTTGGCGGTGACCGCGACGATCGGCACGCGCTTGCGGCCCTCGGAGACCTCCAGGCCGCGGATGTGGCGGGCGGCCTCGACCCCGTCCATCACCGGCATATGGATGTCCATCAGCACGATGTCATGGTCGCCCCGACGCCAGGCCTCGACGCAGGCCGCGCCGTCGGCGACCAGCTCGACCTCGGCGCCGAGCGGGGCCAGGACCGCGGCGATGACCTTCTGGTTGGTCGGATTGTCGTCGGCGGCCAGCACCCGCAGCCGGCGCTCGGATTCGACCGCCAGCTTGGCGGGTTCGGCGGCCACTGGCGCGATCGCCTCGCCGCGCGGCATGGCCACCACGACGGTGAAGGTCGAGCCCTGGCCTTCGCGGCTTTGGACATACACGCCGCCGCCCATCAAGGCGGCCAGCTCGTTGCAGATCGACAGGCCCAGGCCCGAGCCGCCGAACCGGCGGGTGGTCGAGCTGTCGGCCTGGACGAACTTGTCGAACAGCCGCGGCAGGGTCGCGGCGTCGATGCCGATGCCGGTGTCGACCACGTCGACCCGCAGACCGGTTCCGTCGTCGGCCGAGGCGAAGCGGATCGAGACCGAGCCTTCCAGCGTGAACTTCAGGGCGTTGGAGACCAGGTTGCCGAGGATCTGGCGCAGGCGATCGACGTCGCCGCGCCAGGAACCCAGCGCCTCGGGCGCGACGAAGACCCCGAACTCCAGGCCCTTCTGCTTGGCCTGGGCCGCCCAGGTCTCGCGGATCGACGTAGCCAGCCCCGCCAGGTCGAAGTCGCGATCGACCAGGTCCAGGCGCCCGGCCTCGATCTTCGAGAGGTCCAGCACGTCGTTGAGCACCGACAGCAGCAGTCCGCCCGATTCGCGGATCACCGACAGGCGCTCGCGCTGGGTGGCGGAAAGCTCGCCCATGGCCATCACCTCGGTCATGGCCAGCACGCCGTTTAGCGGCGTGCGGATCTCGTGGCTCATATTGGCCAGGAAGTGCGACTTCAGGACATTGGCGGCGTTGGCGGCGTCGCGGGCCTTGACCAGCTCGGCCATCGCCCCACGCAGCTCGTGGTCGTTGATCTCCAGCCGCGAGACCAGATGGTTGAAGCTGTCGGTCAGGCTGCGGAAGACGTCGTCGTCGGTCGCCTGCTCGACGGGCTGGAAGCGGCCGCCGGTGGCGACCTCGCCCATGGCCTTGGACAGCCGCTCCATCGGTTTGGTCATCCGCCGAGCCAGGCCGTTGGCCATCAGGATGGCCAGGCCGGCCGAACCGAAGAACAGGGTGCCGGTCAGGGCCAGGTCGCGGGCCAGGATGTCGGTCAGGCTGGGGCGCTTAGCGACGAGGACCAGAGTTCCGACCCGGCGTCCGGTCAGCTTGATCGGCCGGGTCAGGGTGTCGACCTCGGGGCCGCCGGCCGCGCCGATCTGGGCGACGGCCTGGCCTTGCATGTCGGTCAGGCGCACGGCGGCGACATTGGGAGCCTTGGCCACCGCCTCCAGGGCGCGATAGGCGCCGACGGTGTTGTGATCGGCCAGCGGCGCGGCGGCCCCCGCCACGACCATCTGGGCCAGGACCTCATGATTGGCCTGGGCCTCCTGGCGGGCGACGCTCCATTGCTGGAGCATGAAACAGACGCAGGCGGCGAGCAGGGCGACCACCGTCGTGGTCAGGGCGACGGCGGCGATTCGCGCCTGCAAGGGCGCATGGGGGGCCGTCCCGGAACTGCGGTCCTCGTCGATCATTTCCCGTCCCAGGAGGGCCTAGACCCGCATTTTGTCTGAAATTTCCTAACGCTTCGCTTCCGAGATTTTTGCCCGCCGCGACAAAACAACGCTCACGCTCGTTTCCCGATTGCACCCAGCTTAACTTTTCGTTTACCTCTACTATTAGTCTTTCATTAAGGAGATGGGGCAATGGACAAGGCTTTTGTGGCGCAGCGCGTGGCGAGCAAACTGTTTGCGACCGAGCGCGCCGTTGATGCGGCGATGATCGAAGCGGCCGAACTGATGGCCGACATGTTGAAGGCGCGTGCGGACGTCGGCGTTTCGGCCGTGGTCGGCGACCGCGCCAGCGTGAAGCTGACGCAAGCCCTCGCCGCTCTGGGCGAAGCCCGCTCGGCCGTTGTCGACATGCATGGCGAACTGAACGAAGTGAAGCTGCGCCTGGGCATCCGCACCAAGCTCATCGGCATCGAGCCCAAGGGCCAGGCGGCGCCGTCGGTCGACCTGCGCGAAGTCGGCTAACCTCTACATTTGTTGCAAGACTTTAACTTCGTAAGGCCCCTAATGTGAGTTAGGGGCCTTATCTATGCTGTACCTGATCGCACCGCTGCTTTGGATCCTGATGGCTGTCACCGTGCTTCTGGCCTGGCGGCAGGGCGGGGGCGCCGAGCGCATGGGCGCGATCCTGATCCTAGCCGGCAGTATTCTAGCTTGGCTGATTCACAGCGTCATGCCGAACAGCGCGCAGTCCATTGCGCTCCTGATCGGCGAAGCCGGTCTCGCGGCGGGGTTCCTGATCTTGGCCATGCGCTATGTCAGTCCCTGGCTGGGAATCGCCATGCTGCTTCAAGCCACGCAGTTCAGTCTGCACGCCTATTATCTGATCGGCGAGAAAGACCACGACGACCTGTATAAATTGGTCAACAACTTCAACACATTCGCGATCCTGTTGATCATACTGTTGGCCACGCTGCTGTCTTGGCGCAGACGCGCGAGCCTGGCGGCGAAATAATTCCCTGCGGGGGGCGCAGATCGCCGCCGTCGCAAAATCTCTCCTTGCCATCCCCGTCGAAAAAGAGTTTGTCGCCGGCGGGCCACATCCCCCCAACGGGATGCAGTCCATCTGTAAGGATGGGAGACATCGACATGACCACCCTCGCCAAGCCGGCGATCCGCCCGGCTCGTCCCGAGTTCTCTTCCGGCCCCTGCGCCAAGCGCCCTGGCTGGACCCCCGAAAATCTCAGAAACGCCGTGCTGGGCCGGTCGCACCGCTCCAAGCTGGGCAAGGGCCGCCTGAAGGCCGCCATCGACCAGACGCGCGAAGTGCTGGAGGTCCCCGCCGACTTCCTGATCGGCATCGTCGCCGGCTCCGACACCGGCGCCGTCGAGATGGCGATGTGGTCGATGCTGGGCGCCCGCCCCGTGCAGGTCATGGCCTTCGAATCCTTCGGCAAGGACTGGGTCACCGACGTGACCAAGCAGCTGAAGCTGCCCGACGTCGAGGTGCTCGACGCCCCCTACGGCCAGCTGCCGGACACCTCCAAGGTCGATCCGGCCAAGGACCTGGTCTTCACCTGGAACGGCACCACCTCGGGCGTCCGGGTCCCGAACGCCGACTTCATCAGCGCCGATCGCGAAGGCGTCGTGATCTGCGACGCCACCAGCGCCGCCTTCGCCCAGGACCTGGACTGGACCAAGCTCGACGTCGTGACCTTCTCCTGGCAGAAGGCCCTGGGCGGCGAGGGCGCGCACGGGATCCTGATCCTGTCGCCCCGCGCCGTGGCTCGCCTTGAGAGCTACACCCCGGCCTGGCCGATGCCCAAGCTGTTCCGGATGACCAAGGCCGGCAAGATCGCCGCCGACATCTTCGAAGGCGCGACCATCAACACCCCCTCCATGCTCTGCGTGGAAGACGCCCTGGACGCCCTGAAGTGGGCCGCCTCGATCGGCGGGCTGGAAGCCATGCAGGCCCGGGCCGACCAGAACCTGGCCGTGCTGGCCGATTGGGTCGCCCGCACCCCGTGGGTCGACTTCCTGGCCGCCACGCCGGACATCCGCTCCAACACCTCGGTGTGCCTGAAAGTGGTCGATCCCAGGATCGCCGCCTTGCCCGACGACGCCCAGGCCGACTTCGCCAAGAAGCTGGCCGGCCTGCTTGAGAAGGAGGGCGCGGCCCTCGACATCGGCGGCTATCGCGACGCCCCGGCCGGCCTGCGCATCTGGTGCGGCGCCACGGTCGAGGCCTCCGACCTCGAAGCCCTGACGCCCTGGCTCGACTGGGCCTTCGAGGCCGTCTCGGCCGAACTGGCCGCCGCCTGATCACACGCCCTCCCTCCCCCTCGATGGGGGAGGGGCAGGGGTGGGGGCGACCCCCGCCACCTCAGCAAGCACCCCCATCCCCACCCTTCCCCCATCAGGGGAAAGGGCTCGAAATCGGAGAACACCTCCATGACCGCTCCCCGCGTCCTCATCGCCGACAGCCTGTCTCCCGCCGCCGTGGCGATCTTCACCGCCCGCGGCGTCCAGGCCGACGTCAAGACCGGCCTGACCAAGGCCGAACTCCTCGAGATCATCGGCGACTATGACGGCCTGGCCGTCCGCTCGGCCACCAAGGCCGACCCCGAGGTCATCGCCGCCGCCAAGAAGCTGAAGGTCATCGGCCGGGCCGGCATCGGCGTCGACAACGTCAACATCCCGGCCGCCACCGCCGCCGGCGTCGTGGTGATGAACACCCCGTTCGGCAACTCGATCACCACCGCCGAGCACGCCATCGCCATGATGTTCGCCCTGGCCCGTCAGCTGCCGGCGGCTGATGCCAGCACCCAACTGGGAAAATGGGAGAAGAACCGCTTCATGGGCGTGGAGCTCTACGCCAAGACCCTGGGCCTGATCGGGGCCGGCAACATCGGCTCGATCGTCGCCGACCGGGCCCTGGGCCTGAAGATGAAGGTCGTGGCCTACGACCCCTTCCTGTCGCCGGAACGCGCCGTCGAGATCGGCGTCGAGAAGGTCGAGCTGGACGAGCTGCTGGCCCGCGCCGACGTCATCACCCTGCACACGCCGCTGACCGACAAGACCCGCAACATCCTGTCGCGCGAGAACCTGCAGAAGACCAAGAAGGGCGTGCTGATCGTCAACTGCGCCCGCGGCGGCCTGGTCGACGAGGTCGCCCTGCGCGAGCTGCTCGACAACGGCCATGTCGGCGGCGCCGGCTTCGACGTCTTCACCGAGGAGCCGGCCAAGACCAACGTCCTGTTCGGCTCCGACAAGGTGGTGGCCACCCCGCACCTGGGCGCCAGCACCAGCGAGGCCCAGGAGAACGTCGCCCTGCAGGTCGCCGAACAGATGAGCGACTACCTGCTGACCGGCGCGGTGACCAACGCCCTCAACAGCCCGTCGATCACCGCCGAGGAAGCCCCCAAGCTGAAGCCGTTCGTGGCCCTGGCCGAGAAGATCGGGGCCATGGCCGGCCAGATGGTCGACTTCGGCATCCTGGCCATCGACATCGCCTATGAGGGCGAGGTCTCCAATCTCAACGTCAAGCCGCTGACCAGCGCCGCCCTGGCCGGCATCCTCAAGCCGATGCTGGCCGAGATCAACATGGTCTCCGCGCCGGCCGTGGCCAAGGAGCGCGGCATCACCGTCTCCGAGAGCCGCCAGGAGGTCAGCCCCACCTATGACAGCCTGATGCGCATCACCGTCACCACCGAAAAGGGCAAGCGCGCCTTCGCCGGCACGGTGATCGCCGGCGCCCCGCGCGTCGTCGAGGTCAAGGGCATGGAGCTGGACGCGGGCTTCTCGCCGGCCATGCTCTATATCAACAACCTCGACAAGCCGGGCTTTATCGGGGCCCTGGGCATGCTGCTGGGCGAGGCCGGCGTCAACATCGCCACCTTCAATCTCGGCCGCGTCTCGGCCGAGGAGGACGCCATCGCCCTGGTTGGCGTCGACCAGGCCCCGGACGAGACCCTGCTGGCCAAGATCCAGGCCCTGCCGCACGTCAAGGAAGCCCGCGCCCTGACGTTCTGACCTCCCTTCGGGGCCCGGCCTGGCTGGGCCCCGAAGCCGTCCTTTGGGCCGATGCGCACATTCCGTGCAGGGGCCAAGGGGATGTTGCGTAGACGGCGCAGACGCCGTTCCCAAGCCTGACCGGAGCGGCTAGGTCCTCGAACACCGCCAGCCAGGATGTTTCGATGCCCCATAGCGCCCGCCGCAAGGTCAACCGTCTGCTCTTCGTCGTCTTCCTGGCGGCGGCGGCCTACGCCCTGGCCCGGGCCCTGCTGCCGGACAACGACAATCTGGGCCTGATCCCCTGGGACAAGGCCAAGCACTTCATCGTCTTCTATACCTTGGCCGGCCTGGCCTCCCTGGCCCTGCCCGACAGCCGGCTGTGGCGCATCGGCGCGGTGCTGCTGGCTTTCGGCGGGGCGATCGAGATCCTGCAGGGCCTGCCGATCGTCCATCGCGACGCCTCATGGTTCGACCTGCTGGCCGACGCCTGCGGGATCAGCGCCGCCTATGGTCCGATGATCGCCGTGCGCTGGCGCCGGCGCTAGGCCGACCCCTTTCGCAAACGGGTCCTTCCGCCGCACCCCTGCTCCGCTTGACTCTCCCCGTCCGGAGGATCAGAACAAAAGTGGAACATTGGAGATGCGAGGATGCCCGGGGCGAAGCCCGCCCTTTCGGCTTTGAGAGCCAGGATCGCCGCCTTGGAAGCGGGGACTCGGACTCCATCCCTGGTCCTGCCGTTCGGCGATCCGCGCATCGACAGCTGCTTTCCGGCCGGCGGCCTGCCGCGCGGCGGCTGGCACGAGGTGGGCGGCGCCGGCCTTGATGAGGAGACCGGCGCGGCCCCCGCCGCCTTTTCGGCCCTGCTGCTGAGGCCGCTGGCCGCCAAGGGCGCGGTGGTCTGGGTGATGCGCCGCGACGACCTGCACGCGCCGGGCCTGCAGGGCCTGGGCTTTCCCGCCGGCCGGCTGATCCAGGTCCGGGCCCGCGACGAGGCCGAGGTGCTGGCGGTGCTGGAGGACGCCCTGGCCACGGTCGGGGTCGCCGCCGCCGTCGGCGAGGCCCAGGCCCCAGACCTCAAGGCCGGCCGCCGCCTGCAGCTGGCCTGCGAGCGGCGCGGGGCGACCGGGATCCTGCTGCGCCGGCGACCTTATGGCGGTCCGGCCGGCAAGATGCGCGAGGTGTCCGGCGCGGCCGCCCTGAGCCGCTGGCGCGTCGCCGCCGCCCCCAGCCAGCCGCCGCCGGGCGAACCGGGCCTGGGCCCGCCGCGCTGGCGGGTGGAACTGGAACGCTGCCGGGGCGGACGTCCCGGCGCCTGGATCCTGGAGTCTTCGGAGGCCGATCATGGCCCGCATCCTTTCCATTTGGTGTCGCAATTGGCCGATCACGACGTGGTTGAGGAAGACCTCAGGCGCGCCGGCTGAAACGGCCCCGCCCGTCGCCCTGGTCGCTTCCGAAGCCGGAACCCGTCGCCTGGCCGCCGTCGACGACGTCGCCGCCGCCTGCGGCCTGCATGTCGGCCAGAAAGCCGCCGACGCCGCGGCCCTGTGTCCGGAGCTGGTCGTCGCCGACCACGACCCCGAGGGCGACCGCGCGGCCCTGGAGGTGCTGTGCGACTGGTGCGTGCGGTTCTCGCCGGCCGTGGCCATCGACGGCCTGGACGGCCTGTTCCTCGACATCGAAGGCGTCGCCCACCTGTGGGGCGGGGAAGGCGCGATGCTCGACGACCTGCTGGCCCGCCTGGCCCGCTGGGGGGCGCCGGCCCGGGGAGCGATCGCCGACACCCCCGGCGCGGCCTGGGCCCTGGCCCGCTTCGCCCCTGACCGCATGATCGCCCCGCCCGGCGGCCAGGGCCCGCTGCTGGCCGCCCTGCCGGTGGCGGCCCTGCGCCTGGACGACGCCGCCCAGGCCCAGTTGCCGCGCCTGGGCCTGTTCCAGGTCGGCCAGCTGCTGGCCCTGCCCCGCGTCCAGCTGACCCGGCGGTTCGGGGCCGGGACGGTGCTGCGCATCGACCAGGCCCTGGGCGCGGCGCGTGAGCCCCTGGCCTTCCGCCGCCCCGTCACCCCGTGGTTCGACCGCCTGGCCTTCGCCGAGCCGATCAGCGCCCCCGACGACATGGCCCGGGCGGCCGGCGACATCGCCGCCCTGCTCTGCGCTCGGCTGGAGGCCGAGGGCCAGGGGGCGCGGCGGTTCGAGCTGGTGTTCCACCGCCTGGACGGCCGCGACCAGCCGGTGCGGGTCGGCCTGTCGCGTCCCGGCCGCGACGCGGTCCGCATCACCCGGCTGCTGAAGCCCAAGCTGGAGACGGTGGATCCGGGCTTCGGCGTCGAGGTCGTCACCCTGTGGGCCGCCGACGTCGAACCGCTGTCGGCGGCGCAGCGCAGCCTCGACGCCGAGGGCGGCGTCAGCCTGGAGGAGGGCCTGGCCCCGTTGGTCGACCGGCTGGTCAACCGCCTGGGCGAGGACCGGGTCTGGCGCGCCGACCCCTGCGAGAGCCACGTGCCCGAACGGGCGGTGGTGCGCCGCGCCCCCCTCGCCCCGCCGGCGGAGGCGGCCTGGGATCCCCAGCGCCCCCGCCCGACCCGGCTGTTTCGCCGTCCCGAGGCGATCGCGGTGATCGCCAAGCTGCCCGACGATCCGCCGGTCCGCTTCATCTGGCGCGGCCAGTCGCATCGCGTCCGCCTGGCCGAGGGCCCCGAGCGCATCGCCCAGGAATGGTGGCGCCAGGCCTTCGACGACATCGGTCCCGGCAAGGTGCGCGACTATTACCGCGTGGAGGACGAGACGGGCGAGCGGTTCTGGATCTTTCGGGCCGGGCTCTATGGCGGGGACGAGGCTCCGAAGTGGTGGCTGCATGGGCTGTTCGGATGACAGGGGCTCGCCGATGACCGCCTATGCCGAACTGCAGACCACCAGCAACTTCTCCTTCCTGCGCGGGGCCTCCCACGCCGGCGAGCTGATGCTGACCGCCGAGGCCCTGGGCGTGGCCGCGGTCGGGATCACCGATCGCAACACCCTGGCCGGGGTGGTGCGGGCCTGGACGGCGGCCAAGACGTCCAAGGTCAGGGCCCTGACCGGCTGCCGGCTGGACTTCGCCGACGAAACGCCCAGCCTGCTGTGCTACCCGACCGACCGCGAGGCCTTCGCCCGCCTGACGCGGCTGCTGACCGTCGGCCAGCGCCGGGCCGCCAAGGGCGAGTGCCACCTGTTCTGGCAGGATTTCCTGGCCCACGCCGACGGCCAGCTGGCGCTGATCGTGCCGCCGGCCCGGCTGGACGCGACGTTCGAGACCGACCTGGCGCGGATGGCCGGAGACTTGAGCGGCCGGGTCTGGCTGGCCGCCAGCCGCGCCTACGCCGCCCAGGACCTGCGGCGGCTGTCGCGGCTGGAAGAGCTGGCCCGCGCCGCCCGCGCCCCGATGGTCGCCACCAACGACGTGCTCTATCACGGCCCCGAGCGGCGGCCGCTGCAGGACGTGCTGACCTGCATCCGCGAGGGCTGCACGATCCAGGAGGCGGGCTTTCGCCTGGAGGCCAACGCCGAGCGCCACCTGAAGACCCCGGCCGAGATGGCCCGGCTGTTCGAGCGCTGGCCCGCCGCCGTCGAGCGCACGGTCGAGATCGTCGAGCGCATCGGCTTCGACCTCGGTCAGCTGAAGGAGGAATATCCCGACGAGCCGGTGCCGCCCGGCAAGACCGCCATGCAGCACCTGACCGACCTGACCTGGCAGGGCGCGGCCTGGCGCTATCCCGGCGGCGTGCCGCCCCAAGTCGCCGACCAGCTGCGCGAGGAGCTGCGGCTGATCGGCAAGATGGACTATCCCAACTATTTCATCACCGTGCACGACATCGTCCACAAGGCGCGGGAGATGGGCATCCTGTGCCAGGGACGCGGCTCGGCGGCCAATTCCTCGGTCTGCTACTGCCTGGGGGTGACGGCGATCGACCCCACCAAGCACCGGCTGCTGTTCACCCGCTTCATCTCCGAGAACCGCGGCGAGCCGCCGGACATCGACGTCGACTTCGAACACGAGCGGCGCGAGGAGGTGATGCAATATGTCTATGAGCGCTATGGCCGCGAATACGCCGCCATCTGCGGTACGGTGATCCACTACCGGCCGCGCAGCGCCATCCGCGACGTCGGCAAGGCCCTGGGCCTGACTGAGGACATCACCGCCGTCCTGGCCAACACCGTCTGGGGCAGCTGGGGCGACGGCCTGCCCGACGAGCACATCCGCCAGACGGGCCTGGATCCGGCCAACCCGCAGATCGCCCGCGCCATCGCCCTGGCCACGCAGCTGCTGCAGTTCCCGCGCCACCTGTCGCAGCATGTCGGCGGCTTCGTGCTGACCAAGCGGCGGCTGGACGAGACCGTGCCGATCGGCAATGCGGCGATGAAGGACCGCACCTTCATCGAATGGGACAAGGACGACATCGACAGCCTGGGCCTGATGAAGGTCGACGTGCTGGCCCTGGGCATGCTGACCGCCATCCAGCGCGGCTTCGGCATGCTGCGCGCCGAACACGGCCTGGCGATCACCGACCTGGCCGACATCCCCACCGAGGTGAAAGGCGTCTACGACATGCTGTCGGCGGCCGACAGCGTGGGGGTGTTCCAGGTCGAGAGCCGGGCCCAGATGTCGATGCTGCCCAGGCTCAAGCCCAAGGAATTCTACGACCTGGTCATCGAGGTGGCGATCGTGCGGCCGGGCCCCATCCAGGGCGACATGGTCCATCCGTACCTGCGGCGACGCAACGGTCAGGAGCCGGTGGAATGGCCGGCCCCGTCGCCCGAGCATGGCCCGCCGGACGAGCTGTTCGGCATCCTGGGCAAGACCTTCGGCGTGCCGCTGTTCCAGGAACAGGCCATGAGCCTGGCCATCGAGGCGGCCAAGTTCACCCCCGACGAGGCTGACGGCCTGCGCAAGGCCATGGCCACCTTCAAGCACGACGGCGATCCGGGCCAGTACCGCGACAAGTTCGTCGAGGGCATGGTCTCGCGCGGCTATCAGCGCGACTTCGCCACCCGCTGCTTCAAGCAGATCGAGGGCTTCGGCTCCTACGGCTTCCCGGAAAGCCACGCGGCCAGCTTCGCCAAGCTGGTCTATGTCTCGGCCTGGATGAAGTGGGCCTGGCCCGACGTGTTCTGCGCGGCCCTGATCAATTCCCAGCCGATGGGCTTCTACCAGCCGGCCCAGCTGGTCCGCGACGCCCGCGAGCACGGCGTCGAGGTGCGAGCGCCGGACGTGCTGATGAGCGGGTGGGATTGCACCCTGGAGGATAAGGCCTTCTCCTCACCCGCGCAGCGGGGGAGGTGGCGCGATGCGGATACGCATCGTGACGGAGGGGGCGTCCAGCCGCCGCACGACGCCCCCTCCGTCACGTCGCTGCCAGTCTTGAGCGAGGGGGCGACGCGCCACCTCCCCCGTTTCACGGGGGAGGAGAGGTCGATCGCCGCCGACAAGCTCTCCAACGAAGACACCCGCCCGTTCTGGAAGGCCGTTCGCCTGGGCCTGCGCCAGATCAAGGGACTGAAGAAGAAGAAAAGGCCGGAGGACGCCGATCTCGACGCCGATCTCATCATGGCCGCCCGCGCCGCCGGGGCCCGGTCTCCCGCCGACTTCGCCCGGGCCGGGGTCTCCCAGCGCGCCCTGGAACTGCTGGCCGAGGCCGACGCCTTCGCCTCCACCGGCCTGTCGCGCCGCGACGCCCTGTGGGCGGTCAAGGGCCTGAAGGACACGGTGAAGGTCGACAGCCAGGCTCCGCTGCTGGCCGGCCTGCCGCTGTTCGAGACCGCCGTCGCCCTGCCGGCCATGGGCCTGCCCCAGCAGGTGGCCGAGGACTACCGCACCACCAGCCTGTCGCTGAAGGCCCACCCCTGCGGCTTCTTCCGGCCGATGCTGGACCGGCTGGGCGTCGTGACCGCCGAGCGGCTGAAGGACGTCAAGGACGGACGCCGGGTGTCGGTCGGCGGGCTGGTGCTGATCCGCCAGCGGCCGGGCACCGCCAAGGGCGTGGTGTTCCTGACCCTGGAGGACGAGACCGGCGTCGCCAACGCCGTGGTCTGGAAGGACTGTTTCGACGCCCATCGCCGCACGGTGATGAGCGCCTCGTTCCTGGTCGTCCACGGCCGGGTGCAGGCCGCCGAGGGGGTGATCCATGTGGTCGCCGAGCGTTTCACCGACCTGTCGGCGGAGCTGGTCCGGATGAAGGAGGACCCCGAGGCGGCGGCCCCGACCCTGCGACATCGCAAGTCCGGCCGGCTGCAGCGGAGTCGGGATTTTCACTGAGCCGCCCCTCCGCCACCCGGGCCAGCAGCGAAAACAGCGCCGGGGTGTCGATCGGCTTGCGCAGCACGCCGTCGGCGCCGGCCTGGCGATAGCGGGCGACGTCGTCGTCGAAAACGTTGGCGGTCAGCATCCAAACCGGAATCCGGCGGCCGGCCGGCTCGACGCGACGGATCTCGCGCAGGGCCGACAGGCCGTCGAGGACCGGCATGTTGACGTCCATCAACACCAGGTCGAAGGCCTGGGCGCGCCAGGCCTCCAAGGCCTGGGCGCCGTCCTCGGCGAACGCCAGGGTCACCGGGGCGGCGGACAGCAGGGCGGCCAGGACCCGGCGGTTGGCGGGGTTGTCCTCGGCCGCCAGCACCCGGATCGGAGCGGCCGGGCGTGGGACGTCGGCGACGGCCGCGAGCGCCGGAACCGCCTGGCGCAGACCCTCGATAGCGAACCAGAACACCGCGCCCGTCTCTCCCGGCGCGTCGTCGACGCCGATCTCGCCGCCCATCAGGGCCAGGTTGGCGGCGCAGGCCGACAGGCCCAGGCCGCCGCCGCCGAGGCGCCGGCCGCGCCCGGTCTGGTCGAAGCCCTCGAACATCCGGGCGCGATCCTCCGGCGGAACACGATCGCCGCCGTCATGCACCTCGACCAGGGCGGCCAGGGCCTCGACCTCGGCGACGCCCGCCAACCGCACCCTGACCGTTCCGCCGCGGGGCGTCGCCCTCAGGGCGTAGGACACCAGGTTGACCAGGGTCTGCTCCAGCCGCGCCTCGTCGGCCAGCAGGCCGAACGCCAGGCCAGGATCAGCGTCCTCAAAGCTCAGGGTCACCCCGACCGCCTCGGCATGGGCGCTCCATACCCGCACGACGGCCTGCGTCAGGCGCCGCAAGTCGACCGGCGCCAGGCTCAGCACCGCCTTACCGGCCTCGACCTTGGCCAGGTCCAGCACCGTGTCGAGCAGCCGGGTCAGTTGGGCCCCGCCGTCCAGCACCCCTTGAGCCAGTTCGGCCTGGGCGGCGGTCAGGAAGGTGTCGCGCCGCAGGGCCTGGGCGAAGCCCACCACCGCGTTGAGCGGGGTGCGGATCTCGTGGCTGGCGACGGCCAGCAGGTCGGACTTGGCGCGGCTGGCGGCCTGAGCCTCGTCGATGGCCTGGGTCAAGGCGAGGTTCTTGCCGCCCAGGTCGCGCAGGGCCTGGGCCAGGGCGCGGTCGGTGACCTGCTGACGCCAGGTGACGGCCAGCACCGCCGCCACGAACAGGGCCATGGACAGGGCGAAATGGTTGCCGGACAGCGGCCCATGACCGTCCAGCCCGATCCACAGCAGGGTGATCACCGGCGGGGCGACGGCGGTGGCGTAGCTGAACCGGCTCATATGCACGCGCAGGGCGGCGAACAGCAGCACGCAGATGGCCAGTAGGGCGGCCTCGACCCGCATGATCGGCTGGCCATAGAGCCGGATCTGCGCCGCCAGCCAGCAGGCGTTGGCCGACAGCAGGAAGACCAGCAGGTCCGACCGCCAGCGCAGCCGCCGAAACGCCCGCCGGCGATCCTTCTGGCGGACCGCCAGCTCGGTGACGGCGAACAGGGTCAGGTAGAGGCCGAACTCGAGGATCCCCAGCCGGGTTATCCGCCAGGGCGTGAAGACCGCCAGCAGCGCCACGAAACAGGCGACCAGGGCCAGCCGCGACAGGGCCAGGCCACGGGAATATCGAACGAACCCGTCCAGTCGGGTGACGTCCGCCGTCTGTTCGAACATGCCGCTTTCCACAAGGCCTTCCGCCCCGGCGGGAGATCCGGGGCGGAGACAAGCATGGGACGATGATTCTGCCCCCTGCGCTCTCCTTGAGCGGGAATAGCCGAAGCAATGACCTTAAGGCGAGGAAGAATGCTCGCGACGGCGGCGCCCCGCGGCGGCCGCCCGCAGGGGCTAGGCCTGGGTGCGGGCCTTGGTCGTCCCAGTCTTGACCGGCAGCACGTTGCGCAGGCCCTCGACCATGGCGAACAGCTGCTGGCGCACGCCGAACTCGTCCCCGGCCAGGGCGGCGGCCTCAAGGGCGACCAGGGCGGCGGGGGCGATCGGGGCCAGCGGCGTCAGCGGCGCGGCCTCGGTGACGCCCGGAGCCTTGGGCCGGGCGACCTCGTTGACGTCGACCAGGGCCTCGGTGAGCTTCTCGCCAGGCCGCAGACCGGTGATGCGGATCTCGATGTCGCGCTCGGGGACCAGGCCCTGCAGCTCGATCATCCGCCGGGCCAGGTCGATGATCTTGACCGGCTCGCCCATCTCCAGGGTCAGGACGCCGGTCGGCGGGGCCGGATCGGCGGCCGACAGGGCCACGGCCCGCAGCACCAGTTGCACGGCCTCGGGGATGGTCATGAAATAGCGCTCGACCCGGGGGTCCGTTAGGGTGACGGGGCCGCCGCGGGCGATCTGGTGCTGGAAGATCGGCACCACCGAACCGGCCGAGCCCAGCACATTGCCGAACCGCACGACGCTGACCCGGGTGGCGTCGGGGCCCTCCCCGCCGGCGAACTGGCGGACCACGGCCTCTGCCACCCGCTTGGTCGCGCCCATGACGCTTGCGGGAGCCACGGCCTTGTCGGTCGAGATCAGGGCCAGGTGCGCCGCGCCGCAGGCCTTGGCGGCGGCGGCGACGTTGCGGCTGCCCAGCACATTGGTGCGCACGCCTTCGCAGGGATGGTTCTCGACCAGGGTGACATGCTTGAGGGCGGCGGCGTGGAAGACGATCTCCGGCCGTTCGGCGGCGAACACCAGGTCCAGCCGGGCGGCGTCGCGCACGTCGCACAGCACGTCGCGGCGGGGCAGCAGCGGCCAGGCCTCGCCCAGTTCGCGGTCGATATGGAAGAGGTTGGCCTCGGCGGCGTCGAGCAGGGTCAGCTGGGCGGGACCGCTGGCGGCGATCTGGCGGGCCAGCTCCGAGCCGATGCTGCCGCCGGCCCCGGTGACCAGCACCCGGCGCCCGGCGACCAGGGCGCGGACCGGTTCGGGGTCCAGCCGCACTGGCGGCCGGCTGAGCAGCTCTTCCAGGCTGATCTCGCGCAGGCTGGCGCCGCCGGCCGCGCCCATATCGACCAGGCCCTGGCGGCGCAGCAGGCGCACGCCCTCGGTCTTCAGCCGGCCCAGGCGCTCGGCCCCGAAGGCGCTGAGCCGCCCCTCGCCCAGGAACAGCAGGGCGGCCGGCTGCAGGCCGCCGTCGCGCAGCTGGGCCATCACCGCGTCGAAGTCGTCGATCGCGCCCAGCACGCACACCCCGCCCAGCTCGTCGCCGGTCTCGCGGGCCTGCGGCGTCAGCACCCCGACCGGGGCGTAGCGGTCGCCCAGGGCGGCGGGGGCGCGCAGGAAGGCCTCGGCCTCGGCGGCGGCGCCGACGATCAGCAGCCGCGGCAGGGCCGGCGAGGCGGGGGCGGGACGCAGGCGCAGCAGAGAGTCGACGAGCACGTTCTCATGCACGGTGCGACGGATGATGCGCAGGGCCGACAGCAGGGCGGTCTGGATCAGGAAGGCGGCGACCAGGGTGCGCAGGCCGCCAGGCTGGCGCACGTCGGCCAGGCGGGCCAGCAGGGCGAAGGTCAGGGTGGTCAGCAGGGCCGACCGGGCCAGGCGCAGGCCGTCGCCGGCCGCGAAGAACCGCCACGGCGAGCGCTCGACCTGGAACAGCATCTCCACCGCCAGGGCCGAGGCGGCGAACAGGGCGGCGTGGATCAAGGCCGAGGGAGCGAAGGGGGCGACGCCGGCGGTCAGGAGCTGGGCCAGGAGCAGGGCCGCGAAGGCCAGCACCATGTGCGCCCCGATCTTGCCCGCTCGACCCATAAACGAACTCCCGCCGAGGCCGCCAGGCGGCCACATCGTTCGCGGGCTTAGCACGCTCGCCGCGCCCCGTCCCGGTCTCCTGACGCCTGGAGTTGAGCTTGGTTCCGATCGCCTCGGTCCATGGTCCGATATGCTGTGGATGTGTCTCCCGCAGAGCACACCTGATCGGAGGACGGGCGCCTCAGGCCCGGGCCAGCGGTAGCACGCTCACCACCTCGCCCGGCGCCGCCGCGGCGGCGCCGGCCGGGCGCAGGACCAGGGCGTCGGCGCGGGAGAATACGCCGACCAGCGAGGAGTCCTGGTCCGGGAACGGCGTGACCATCACCCGGCCCTCGGCGTCGACGGCGCGGGCGGCCCGCAGCCAGTGCTCGCGAGGGCCGTTGGCCGGCAGGGGCTGGGCCAGGACTCCGGCGCTCATCGGCAGGGTCGGGTCGGCGCCGGCCAGGGCCGCCAGCAGCGGGCGCAGGAACAGCTCGGCGCAGACCAGGGCCGAACCGGGATTGCCGGGCAGGCCCAGCACGCGGCGGCCGTCGCCCAGCCGACCGAACCAGGTCGGCTTGCCGGGCCGCACGGCGATGCTCCCGACCCGCAGGTCAAGGCCCAGGGTGGCCAGGGCTGGCTTGACCAGGTCGTGGTCGCCGACCGAGGCCCCGCCAACCGTGACGATCAGGTCGGCCTCGACGCCCGCCACGGCGCGGGCGATGGCGTCCAGGTCGTCGGCCTGGGCCTTCAACCGCACGGCCTGGCCGCCCCAGGCCTGGACCAGGGCCGCCAGGCTGAACGAGCCGGACTCGAAGATCTGGTCCGGGGCCGGGATCGCGCCGGGCGGGACCAGTTCGTCACCGGTGGCCAGGATGGCGACCCGCGGCCGGCGCGCCACGGCCAGGGTCGCGCGGCCGGCGGCGGCGGCCAGCGACAGGCGCCAGGCGTCGAGCCGGGTTCCCTCGGCCAGCAGCAGGTCGCCGGCCCGGAAGTCGCCGCCGGCGGCGCGGATGTTGCCGGCCGGGGCCTCGCCCAGGGTGAAGGTCACGACGTCGCCGTCGCGGGCGGCGTTCTCCTGGATGACCACCAGGTCGGCGAGGGCCGGCACGGGCGCGCCGGTGAAGATCCGCACCGCCTGTCCCGCCTCGACCGGGCGGGGGTGGGCCCGGCCGGCCGCGCTCTCGCCGACCGCCAGGAACCGCGCGCCGGGGGCCAGGTCGGCCCGCCGGACGGCCCAGCCGTCCATGGCCGAGGCGTCGAACGGCGGCTGGTCGCGATCGGCGACGATCGGGGCGGCCAGCACGCGGCCAAGTCCCAAGGCGAGCTCCACGTCCTCGACGCCCAGCCGAGCGGCGTCGGCCAGCATCCGGGTTCGGGCTTCGATGACCGTCAGATTCTTGAGGGGAGCGGCGACGGCCTGGGTCACGATGCGTCCTTCAAAATCCGCTCAGCCGGCGTGAGCCAGGACGAATGGATCAAAGCCTAGCCCACGAAGGCCCGCTCGATCACGAAGTCGCCGGGCTCGGCGTTCGAGCCTTCCTTCAGCCCGTGGGCCTCCAGCAGGGCGGCGGTGTCCTTGATCATCGCCATCGAGCCGCACAGCATGGCGCGGTCGTGCTCGGGGTCGAAACGCTCGGTCCCCGTGCCCAGGTCGCGGAACAGCTGGCCGCTGTCGATCAGGTCGGTGAACCGGCCCTGGCGCTCGAACGGCTCGCGGGTGACGGTCGGATAATAGACCAGCTGGGCCCGGGCCTCGTCGCCGACCAGCGGGTCGTCGTGGATCTCCGAGGTGAACAGGTCGCGATAGGCCAGTTCCTTCACCTCGCGCACCCCGTGGGCGACGATCACCTGCTCGAAGCGGCTGTAGGCGTCCGGGTCGCGGGCCACGGCCAGCCAGGGCGCCAGGCCGGTGCCGGTGCCGAACAGGAACAGGCGCTTGCCCGGCCGCACGGCGTCCAGCACCAGGGTGCCGGTCGGCTTCTTGCCCAGCAGCACCGTGTCGCCGGCCTTGATCTGCTGCAGGCGCGAGGTCAGCGGGCCGTCGGGCACCTTGATCGAGAAGAACTCCAGCTCCTCGGCGAAGCTGGGCGAGCCGATCGAATAGGCGCGCAGGATCGGCTTCTTCTCGCCCAGCTCCTCGCGGGGCGGCAGGCCGATCATCACGAACTCGCCCGAGCGGAAGCGGAAGCTGGCCGGACGGGTGATGGCGAAGCTGAACAGACGGTCCGTCCAGTGCTTGACCCACAGCACGGTCTCGGTGTGCTGGGCGGCCTCCTTGGGCGGGGCGGGAGCCGGCGGCGTGCTGATCGTGGTGGCCGTCATGGGATGCGTTTCAAGTCCTGGACGCGCGTCCGCCAGAGAAGAAGGACGCGGATTTTCAATGGGCGTCGCCACGGCCCTGAGGCGACCTGCGTCTCATGTGAGCAGACGCGGCCCGATGTCAACTTTTCCGGCCTGAAAGCGCCTTGAGAAAATCTTTCGCAGACGCGTCAAAACGCGCCATGCCCGGTTTTTGAACTGCGTCAAAATTGTGATTGCCGCCCCCCAAAACCGGGCGCACTCTTCCGCTTGCTGCGTCGCCTGAACGGGTCCGCGGCCAATGATACGGAGGAACGTATGCGGGTAAGGTTCGTAAAGGCCGCCGCGGCGGCCAGTCTATTAGCGTTAAGCGTAACCGGATGCGGACAGGAGACCATGTCCTCGTCCCAAAAGGCCCAAGCCCAGCAGGTGGCGCTGGAGGGCAAGGCGATCACGGCCTCGGGCTGTGTTCGGCCGGTGGAATCGACGTCCTGTATCGTGGTTCGCGGTCCGGGAGGCGGCTATTACGATATTTCCGGCGCTTCGCCGGCGCCCGATCCGGCCAAGGGGGTGGCGATTTCCCTGCAAGGCCGCGACCTGGGCAAGAACACCGAATGCGGACGCCAGCTCGCCGACGTGAAGTGGACCTATCTCAACATCCAGTGCGCGGCGCTGTCGGCCGCGCCTGCGGCCACGCCGGAAAAGGCCGGCTGAACCCATCAGGCCTCGCCGGAGCCCGGGTCTGTCCGGGTCTTCGGCGAGTCTGAGCTGTCCTCCTGGCCCCGCGGCTCGGTCGCGGGACGAGGGGCCTTGCCTCCGCGGCCGTCTTCGCCGTCCGGAGCGCGCTGGTTCTCGTTCTCGACCTCACGGTTCGACGGGCGGACCTCAGGGCCGCCTGACGGTGCCTCGCCCTGGGCGGCGCGGTCCTGTGCGGGCATGATGTCCTCCATCTGAGCCTGGATCGGCGGACGCGGATCGGACGCGAGCCTGTCGCGCCGTCGGGGATCAACGCGCCGCCGGGCGACGCGATCCCGGGCCGATCCGCCTCCGCCGCCGATCCAACCGCCACAGAACCGCCGCCCAACCCTCCGGGCCGCTTGCCCGTCTCGAACGAGCCTGCTAAACGACGCGGCTCTGGCGATGAGACCAACGCGCTGGCGGGCTTCAAAGAGCTCACCGGCGCGATGTTCATTGCCGGAAAGCCAAGATCCCCGCTAAAGGGATCGCGGTTCTGCAGGAGTGTAGCTCAGCTGGTAGAGCATCGGTCTCCAAAACCGAGGGTCGTGGGTTCGAGTCCCTCCACTCCTGCCACTATATGTCATCGATTGGCCCGGTTCTCGGGCTGATCCACCGAAAGTCGCGAGCCTCTTAAGTCATGGCCAGGAAACCGGGTTCGAGCCCGTCAGCGATCAAGAGCCGCGCCGCCAAGACGGCGGCGGCGCTCGCGCCCGCCGGTCAGGCGACTCCGGCCGCCAAGGCCGCCGCGGCGGCCGCGCCGAAGAAGCCGATCAATCCCGTCCGTTTCGGGCGGGAAGTCCAGGCCGAAGCCCGCAAGATCACCTGGACCACCCGCAAGGAGACCTGGATCACCTCGGTGATGGTCTTCATCATGGTGGTCATGGCCTCGCTGTTCTTCACCTTCGCCGACTGGGTCCTGGGCATGGGTTCCCACCTGCTCCTCAAGTTCGCCGCGGGATAAAAAGCACCATGAGCACCGAAACCGCGTCCAACCCGAACCACAAGTGGTACATCGTCCACGCCTACTCGAACTTCGAGAAGAAGGTGGCCGAAAGCATCCGCGAACAGGCCAAGAGCCACGGCCTGGAAGACAGCTTCTCCGAGATCCTGGTGCCCACCGAGGACGTCGTCGAGATCCGTCGCGGCCGCAAGGTCAACGCCGAGCGCAAGTTCTTCCCCGGCTACGTGCTGGTGAAGATGAACCTGACCGACGAAGCCTACCACCTGATCAAGAACACCCCGAAGGTCACCGGCTTCCTGGGCAGCGCCTCCAAGCCGCAGCCGGTCTCCGAAAAGGAAGTCCAGCGGATCATCGGCACGATCGAGGAAGGCGTCGAGCGCCCCAAGACCGTGGTGCTGTTCGAGGTCGGCGAGAACGTCCGGGTCACCGACGGCCCGTTCGCCAGCTTCAACGGCTCGGTCGAGCAGGTCGACGAGGAGCGGGCCCGCCTGCGCGTCACCGTCTCGATCTTCGGCCGCGCCACCCCGGTGGAACTGGAATACAGCCAGGTCGAAAAGATCGCCTGACGGCGGCCTGATCGCCAAGCGTCTGAAAACCCCGCGCCGACGACGGCGCGGGGTTTTTGCCGTCTGGAAGGGGCGTCGTCTAGAGCAAGCCGCGCGATGCTCTAGAAGCCCGCCCCGACCTTCTCCAGGCCCGAGGCCATCTGCTTCAGCCGCTTGTCGAGCTCGGCCATGGTGCGGTTCAGCGCGCCCTCGTCGTCGCGCCAGACCTGCAGGACCCGGGCCCAGACCGCGGTCATGGCGGCGAGACGGGCCGGCGTGGCGTCGATCCCGGCGGCCTCGAGCACGGCTCGGGCGGTCTTCGGAAAGCGCAGGGCCGAGACCACCAGGCGCTCGGAGCGGCTGATGGCGACCAGGGCGGCGCGGTGCGGCTCCATGGCCTCGATCCGGGCCATGGCCGCGTCGAACAGGCGGTCATGGACGCTGGCCTCGGCGGCCGGGGCCACGGCCAGGGCGGCGCGGTCGAACCGCGTGGCCAGATGGTCGAGCACCGCGGCCTTGCCTTCGGCCCGGGCGTAGAGCTCGGCGAACGAGACTCCCGCCGTCTGAGCGATGTCGCGCAGCGAGACCTGCGACCACGGCCGGTCGGCGGCCAGGGACAGGGCCGCGGCGGCGGCGCGATCGAGGATGTCTTCGGCGGCGGTCATGCTTGTTCAGATGGCGGGTCCGGGGCCCGGTGGCAAGTTCCCTCGCCCAGAGGGCGTTGTCCCTACCCGCCCAGTTCCCGCGACCGCGCCGCCGCCGCGTCGAGCGCCCGCGGCAGCAGCTCGCCGAAGCCTCCCGCCCCCATCAGCACGGCCAGGGCCGCGGCGGTGGTGCCGCCGGGCGAGGTCACCTGGCGGCGCAACTCGGCCGGCTCCTCGCCGCCCTGGCCCAGCAGGGCCGCGGCCCCGACGATGGTCGCCCGCGCCAGTTGGGCCGAGGCGGCCGGGTCCAGGCCCTGGGCGGCGCCGGCCGCCTCCAGAGCCTCGATGAAGGCGTAGAGATAGGCCGGGGCCGAACCGGAGACGGCGGTCGCCGCGTGCAGCAGGTCCTCGTCGTCGAGATCGACCGCCGTGGCGACCGGCGCGAACAGCGCGTGAGCCCGGGCCCGGGCCTCGGCCGTGTCGGCGTGGATGCTGGCCGCGCCCTGGCCGATGGCGACGGCGGTGGTCGGCATCACCCGGGCCACGGCGCGGCCGCCGAAGGCCTCGGCGATGTCGGCGGCCCGCACCCCGGCGGCGATCGAGACGATCACCGCGTCGGCCGCCAGGTGCGGCGCGACCTCGGCCGCCGCCTGCCGCCAGATCTGCGGCTTGACCGCCAGCAGCACTGTCCGGGCGACGACCAGCGCCTCGATCGGCGGATTGACCGTCGCGCCGGGAAAGGCGTCGGCCGGCAGGTTGGGGTCGCGGATGATCAGGTCGGCGGCGGCGAACGCCTGGGCCCGGCGCCAGCCCTCGACCAGGGCCCCGCCCATGCGCCCGGCGCCGAGGAGGAGGATGGGGGTCATGAGACGGGCTCCCGGGATATCGTCCTTCTCCCGCAAGAGGAGAAGGATTTAGCTCTAAGCCTGGCCCACCGTCTCGAACATGCAGGCGGCCATGGCCTCGTCCGGGGTCTTGGCGCCGTGCAACAGGAAATCGAAGGCCGGATAGAAGCGGTCGGCGGCCTCCACCGCCGCGTCGATCATCGAGGCGGCCTGGGCCATGGTCGGACGCTCGCCGGCCGGCAGGGCCAGGGCGTGGCGGAACACCACCTCGCCGTCCTCGGTCCAGACCTCGAAATGGCCCAGCCAGACGCGCTGGTTGATCATCGCCAGCAGCTGGTAGGCGCCGGTGCGCTTGGCCTTGCCGGCCCGCAGGTCGAGCGACAGGCACAGCTGCAGGCAGTCGGCCTCGGGCCGCCAGGCGAACCACAGCTCATAGTCCTTCCAGTCGCCGGTCAGGGCGAAGGCCAGGTCGCCGTCCTCGGTGCGGTCGAAGGTCAGGTTCTCGGCCGCGAGGACGTGTTCGACGACCTCCAGGGGATCCATCGCCAGCAGGACGTCGTCTTCTTCGGGTTGGGTGTCCATAAGAACCTTTGGCCCCCGGGCGAGGCGGGCCGTGGGGCCCGTCCAAATCACCCACTCAGGGGAGTCTAAGCTGCTTCGCGGGCGGCGTCACAACCGCCTTCACGTCGAAAGGGAAAAACGGGACTCGCTCAGTTCGCCGTGTCGCCGGCCTTCGGCGCGGCGGATTTGGCGGGGGTCTTCTTGGCTTTCAGGGCCGCGACCTCCCCGCGCAGCGCCGCCACCTCAGCCTTCAGGGCCTCGAAATCGTCGCGCCGGATCAGGTCGAACTCGGCCGCCAGGCGGTCGGCCTGGGCCCGCATCGCGGTCTTGGCCTCCTCGCCGGCCGTCTGGGCGATGCCCATGGCCGCCTGGGTCAGCTTGGCGAATTCGTCGAGAAAAGGATTCTGGCTGTGCATCGAGATTCCGGGGCGCGGCGGGTTTGATCGCCGTCCTTATATGGGAAACGAAGGATGAAAGCGAACGGCGAACAGGATATGGGTGCGACCGTTCTGTCGGCCCGGAGCCCTTCGGCGTGATCTTCCCCGATATCGACCCCATCGTTCACATCGGTCCCTGGGCGCTGCAATGGGGACCGCTGGCCTTGCGCTGGTACGCCCTGGCCTATGTGGCCGGCATCCTGCTGGGCTGGCGCTACGCCGTCGTGCTGGTGCGCGACGCCCGGCTGTGGGGCGGCCGCCCGGCCACGGCCACGCCGCTGCAGATAGACGACCTGGTGCTGTGGGTCACCCTGGGGATCATCCTCGGCGGCAGGATCGGCTATGTGATGTTCTACATGCTGCTGAACGCCGAACAGCGGGCCAATCTGGCGCACAATCCGCTGGACGTCTTCAAGGTCTGGGAAGGCGGCATGTCCTTCCATGGCGGGTTCCTGGGCGTCTGCGCCGCGGTGCTGCTGTTCGCCCGCCGCAACCGGATCGACATTCTCAAGCTGGGTGACCTCGTCGCCCCGGTCGCGCCGATCGGCCTGTTCTTCGGCCGCTGCGCCAACTTCATCAATGGCGAGCTGTGGGGCCGCGAGACCAACCAGCCGTGGGGCATGGTGTTCTGCAACGACACCATCCGCCGGGCCAATGACGGCGGCTGCCCAGCCGGCGACCACGCCCGCCATCCCAGCCAGCTCTACGAGGCGGCGCTGGAGGGCGTGCTGCTGTTCCTGATCCTTCGCCTGGCCACACATAGGTTCAAATGGCTGCAGCGCCGCGGCGCCCTGGTGGCGACCTTCCTGCTCTGCTACGGCCTGTTCCGCGTGGCGCTGGAGGGCGTGCGCAATCCCGACCACGGCATGCCCGCCTTCCCGTTCGGCCTGACCATGGGGATGATCCTGTCGATCCCGATGCTGGCGATCGGCGCCCTCCTGCTGTGGCGGGCGCTGCGCGAGCCGGTCGCCGCCCCGTTGCCGGACAGCCATGAGCCTGCTTGACCGCCTGAAGGCGCAGATCGCCCAGGACGGCCCGATCAGCGTCGCCGAATATTTCACCCGCTGCCTGCACGACCCCCGCGACGGCTATTACGCCACCCGTCCCGCCCTGGGGGCCGGCGGCGACTTCCTGACCGCGCCGGGGGTCAGCCAGATGTTCGGCGAACTGGTCGGGCTGTGGCTGCTGGAGACCTGGGACCGCATGGGCCGGCCGGCGACGGTGCGGCTGGTCGAGATCGGGCCCGGCGACGGGACGCTGATGTCCGACATCCTGCGCGCCGCCCGGCTGCTGCCCGAGTTCTTGGCCGCCGCCGACCTGTGGCTGGTCGAGGTGTCGCCGCCGCTGCGGGCCGCCCAGGCCGGCCGGCTGGAGGGCGCGCCCCTGACCCCGCGCTGGGCCGACCGGCTGGAGGCCGTGCCGGCCGGCGCGCCGCTGCTGCTGGTCGCCAACGAGGTGCTCGACTGCCTGCCAGCCCACCAGTTCGTCCGCACCGAGGTCGGCTGGGCCGAGCGGATGGTCGGGCTGGACGACCAGGGCCAGCTGGCGTTCGGGCTGAGGGCGCTGCAGGCGCAGCCGTCTCCCCTCCCCCTCGATGGGGGAGGGGCCGGGGGCGGGGGTGACTACGGCGGTGGACGACACGCCGGCCTCGCCCCATCCGGAAACGCTTCCACCCCCATCCCCAACCCTTCCCCCCTCCAGGGGGAAGGGAGCATTCCAGTCGGCGCCGTCCTCGAATCCTCTCCCGCCCAGGCCGCGCTCGGGTCGGAGATCGGCCATCGGGTGGCGCGCGACGGCGGGGCGGCGCTGCTGATCGACTATGGCCGCGACGCGCCGGGACCAGGCGACACCCTGCAGGCGGTCCAGGCCCACGCCAAGGTTTCGCCGCTGGCCCGGCCCGGCCAGGCCGACCTGACCGTCTGGGCCGACTTCCCCGCCGTGCTGGCCGCCGCCCAGGAGGCCGGGGCCGGAACCGGGCCGATCCTGTCGCAGGGCGACTTCCTGCGGGCCCTGGGGATCGAGGCCCGGGCCCAGGTCCTGGCCGCCGCCCGCCCCGACCAGGCGCAAACCGTCGCCAGACAGCTTGATCGCCTGACCGGAGCGGATCAAATGGGCGATCTGTTCAAGGTCGCCTGCCTGCACGCTCCCGGCCTTTCGCCCCCGCTCTTCGAGCTCCTGCCTGTTGCGGACGCGTGACATGAAACCCCTCCCCACCGTCCAGTCGCCGCTGCTGAACGCCGTCGCCGGCGTCCGCCACGCCTTCTTCACCCGCCAGGGCGGCGCCTCGACCGGCCTCTATTCCAGTCTCAATGTCGGACGCGGCAGCCGCGACGAGGCCGCCGATGTCGCCGAGAACCGGGCCCGGGCCGCGGCCTGGTTCGGGGCCGAGCCCAACGAGCTGAACACCTGCTTCCAGATCCACTCGACCATCGCCATCGTCGCCGACGGTTCGTGGGGCGACGTCCGGCCCGAGGGCGACGCGGTGGTGACCCGCACCCCCGGCGTGGTCTGCGGGGCTCTGCACGCCGACTGCGCCCCGGTGCTGATCGCCGATCCGGTCGCCCGCATCGTCGCCGCCGCCCACGCCGGCTGGCGCGGAGCGCTGGACGGCGTCGTCCAGGCCGCGGTCGACTGCATGGTCGAGCTGGGCGGCGAGCCCTCGCGCATGGTCGCCGCGGTCGGCCCCTGCATCGGCCCGCAGAGCTACGAGGTCGGGCTGGAGTTCCTGCATCGCTTCGAGGCCGACAGCCCCGGCTCAGGCCGGTTCTTCGCGCCGGCGGCGAACCCGGACAAGCGCCTGTTCGACCTGCCGGCCTTCGTGCTCGACCGCCTGGACACCGCCGGCGTCGCCCAGCGCGAATGGGTCGGACGCGACACCTGCGCGGAAGCCGAACTGTTCTTTTCCAACCGCCGCGCCGTGCTGAACGGCGAATCCGACTATGGTCGGCTGCTTTCGGCGATCGCGCTGGAAGCGTGAGCGCGGTAAATAACCTCGGCCGATCGCGAGTTAAGCTTGTTCCCGCGGCCGGGACTGCTAGAAGCCCCGGCAACGGCGACACCCCCTCCCGAGACAATTCCATGAAGCTGCTGTCCGGCAACTCGAACCGCACCCTGGCCCAGTCGATCGCGGAATATCTCGACATGCCGCTGACCCGCGCCCAGGTGCGCCGGTTCGCCGACCTCGAGGTGTTCGTCACCATCGACGAAAACGTCCGCGGCGAGGACGTCTTCGTCATCCAGTCGACCAGCTATCCGGCCAACGACAACCTGATGGAGCTGCTGATCTGCGTCGACGCGCTGAAGCGGGCCTCGGGCAAGCGGATCACCGCGGTGCTGCCCTATTTCGGCTATGCCCGCCAGGACCGCAAGACCGGCGGCCGCACGCCGATCTCGGCCAAGCTGGTGGCCAATCTGATCACCCGTTCGGGCGCCGACCGCGTGCTGACCATGGATCTGCACGCCGGCCAGATCCAGGGCTTCTTCGACATCCCGACCGACAACCTGTTGCCCTCGCGCCTGCTGGCCGACGACATCCACAAGCGCTACACCGTCGCCGACGACCTGATGGTGGTCTCGCCCGACGTCGGCGGCGTGGTGCGGGCCCGGGCCCTGGCCAAGCGGCTGAATGACGCCGACCTGGCCATCGTCGACAAGCGCCGCTCGGCCCCCGGCGAGAGCGAGGTGATGAACATCATCGGCGACGTCGCCGGCCGCCGCTGCATCCTGTTCGACGACATCGTCGATTCGGCCGGCACCCTGTGCAACGCCGCCGCCGCCCTGATCGCCCAGGGGGCCACCTCGGTCAGCGCCTATGTCACTCACGGGGTGCTGTCGGGCGCGGCCGCCGAGCGGGTCGCCAATTCGGTGCTGACCGAGCTGGTGGTCACCGACTCGATCGAGGCCTCGGACACGGTCAAGAGCTGCCCCAAGATCCGCTACGTCTCCTGCGCCCCGCTGATCGGCGAAGCCATCCGCCGGATCGCCAACGAGGAATCGGTGTCGAAGCTGTTCGACTAGGCCCCTCCCGCGCCCGGCGCGCAGGCCGGCAATTGCATATTGAAATCGGCAAGGAACAACCCTAACCAATGGTGCCGCCGCCCCACGGCCCCGCTTGTCAAGACGCGGTTAACGGGCGGGCCGTCACAATGTCGCCCGTCGCCGCTGATAGTGGCGACGTTTAGAATCATTGGGGAATGTTCTCGGAATGCTTTCCACCACGCGCACGCGGGCCGCTGTTTCGGCCATGGCCGTGGCCGCGGCCGTGCTTCTGGCCAGCTGCAGCACTCCCCCCCCGCCGCCGCCGCCCGTGGTCGCCGCCCCGCCCGCCCCGCCGCCGATCACCCTGTCGTCCAGCGTCGTCGAGCGGGCCAGCGCCTTCCGCAGCTACATGCAGCGGGCCGGCGCGATCGGCGCCACCTTCGAGAACGGCGACCAGATCCAGGCGTCCCTGAAGGTCGGCGTCGCCTACGAGCCCAAGCAGTTCCTGTCGGGGGCCACCGCCTACGCCGCCGTCCTGGCCTTGCAGGACCCGGCCTTCGTGGCCTCGGTCCGCACCTTCGCCGTCGACCCGGCCCAGCGCCAGCGGATCATCGCCCAGCTGGTCGCCGACCCCGCCTATGCCGTGGGCTTCAAGGGCAGCGACACCGCCGCCGGCCTGATCATCGACACGCTCGGCGCCGAGGGGCTGAAACTCTATACCTCCGGCAAGGCGGTCAAGCAGGCGGCCTATGACGTCCAGCATTCGCCCTGGTCGAAGGCCCCGGTCCTCGACCGCGACGGCCGCCTGGCCTACGCCAAGACCATGTCGGCGACCCCGGCCCTGGCCGACAGCGCCGATGTCGCCGTGCTGCAGCAGGCCTCGACCGGCGCCATTCCGCTGGTGCCGGCTCCGCCCGCCAGTCCGTCCGCCGTCCCGGTCACGGGTCCGATTCTCGGCCCGCGTTCGGCCCCGCCGCCCTACAAGCCGCTGGTGATCCGCGGCCTGGCCGTGGCCGCCCTGGCCGCCCTCGGCGCGGCCGGCGACGAGAACCTGGCCACGATCGACGCCATCATGGTCGAGCCGACCAGCGCCATGTGCCTGAACATGGGCAAGCTGAACCTCTATCAGTGCCTGGCCGTCGCCAAGCCGCACTACGAGGACGTGTTCTGCCTGGGCCAGCACGTGATGATCGACACCGGAGCCTGCGTGATCAAGGCCTCGGGCGCGCCGATGCCGATCGAGGTCCTGCCGGTCCCGCCGCCCAAGCCCGAGCCCGTGGTCACCAAGAAGAAGCCGACGAGCAAGAAGGCGGCGTCGGCCAAGAAGAAGAAGAGCTGAAGCCGGCCTCGCCGCCGGTTTTGCCTTTAACGGGAGGCGCCGGTCTCGTCAGGCGTCGCTTTTCGGGATAGCGAAGGGCGACCGCCAAGGGGACGCCATGTCACGCCGAATCGCCGCCGGGCTCGCCGCCCTGATGCTCATGGCCTTGGCCGGACCCGGCCTGGCCGAGCCGCGCTTCGCCCCGATCCCCAAGGCGGTGATCGCCGATCCAGCCCGCGACGCCGCCCATCCCGCCGACATGGCCGCCTTCACGGTTCCGACCGGCGGGGTCGGCGTCAATGCGCTGATGTACCTGGCCTCGGGCGACCAGCCCCACCCGACCCTGCTGTTCCTCCACGGTTTCCCCGGCAACGAGACCAATATCGACCTGATGCAGGCCGTGCGCCGGGCCGGCTGGAACGTGCTGAAGATCAACTATCGCGGCTCGTGGGGCAGCCCGGGGAGCTTCTCGTTCGCCCACGCCCGGGCCGACGGCGAGGCGGCGGTCGCCTTCCTGCGCGATCCGGCCAATGTCGCCAAGTACCACATCGACCCGGCCCGGATCGTCGTGGCCGGCCACAGCATGGGCGGCTTCATGGCCGCCGACGCCGCAGCCGCCGATCCCAAGGTCGCCGGCGCGATCCTGATCGACGCCTGGGACATCGGCAAGCGCAAGGCGCAGATCACCAGCCTCGCCGCCCGCAAGGCCGCCGCCGAGGCCATGCGGCCCGACACCCGTCCCCTGGCCGGGACCAGCGCCGAGCTGCTGGTCAAGGAGATCGAGACCAACGCCGCCAAGCTCGACCTAGAGGCCCTGAGCGCCCGCATCGCCGACCGGCCGGTGCTGATGATCGGCGCCGAGCACGCCGGGGGCCCGACCACCCGCAAGCTGGCCGCCGCCGCCCGCCAGGCCGGGGCCCAGGCCCTGACCGAAACCTATATGGACACCGACCACAGCTTCTCGGACGCCCGCATCGCCCTGGCGGCCGAGGTGATCCGCTGGCTGGGCCGCTTCGATCCCGCCTCGGCCGCGATCGACGACATCCGCACGCCGCTGAAGGCGGCCTATGACGAGGCCAACCCCTTCGCCCGGATCATCCGCGGCGAGCTGCCGGTCGCCAAGGTCTATGAGGACGACCAGGTCCTGGCCTTCATGGACCGCGCCCCGGCCGAGCCCGGCCACGTGCTGGTGATCTCCAAGACCTCCAAGGCCCGCAACCTGCTGGAGATCTCGCCCCAGGACCTGGGCCGGGTCATGGCCGTGGTCGCCCGGGTCGGCCAGGCCCAGATCGACGGCCTGGGGGCGGAGGGCTTCACGATCGTCCAGAACAACGGCGTCGGCCAGAGCGTGCCGCACCTGCACATCCACGTGATCCCGCGCGTCGCCGGCAAGCCGCTGATGTTCGTCGAGAACCAGCGCGGCGACCCCAAGGACATCGAGGCCACGGCGGCGAAGATCCGGGCGGCGATGAAGTAGTCTCGCCCCGGCTCCCGTCAGACGCCCATGAGGCGCTTGACCGTGGCGTGCCAGAAGGGCGTGTCCCACAGGGCGTAGACGGCGACGGTGAACGGTGCGGCGACAGCCAGCCAGACCCAATAGGCGCGGTGGACGCCACGGTTGCGGAGGACATCCCAAAGGAACATCGGCGCGATCGCCAGCAGGACATAGAGGTCGCCCGAAAGCGGCTGGGCCGGCATCGTGGTCGGAATCCAGGTGATGCGGTCGAAGGCGGCGGGCAGGGCGCCCGCGATTGACAGGATCATCATGCGCTTGTGGAAGCCAGGGTCCGTCGCGCGCGCCCCGACGCCGATGAACACCAGGACCGCGAACACGATGCCGATGCGAAACTGGACCAGCACGAGGTTCTCGACGAACGCAACAAGTCCGGCCAACTTGGCCTTGACCGGCGGCGGCGCGGCCTGCGCCCCGGCGAACACCTGATGGTAGAGGGTGGGGATGAGAACAAACCCGACCACCACCAGCGCCGTCGCGAGCACGGCGCCCATGGTCCCCAGCAGGCGATGCTGCGCGACCCGGCCGGTCGCCACCAGCCAGGTCTGGGTGAGCAGAAACAGCAGGTAAGTCGCCATCAGCGCGGCGTGGATGTGCAGCACCAGCGGAAACGGCGGCCGCTGCCCGGCCTCGACCGCGGCCATCTTGCCCAAGGAATCCGGGATGAAGCCCAGGAGCACGATCACGATAAAGCTGACCGCGGTGAACACGTAGATCCAGCGATCGATGAAGGCCGTGCGATCGCCGGACAGCACGTCCGGACGCACGCCGCCGACGGCGGACGTCTCAGCAATAGTCGACATGATCCTCTTCCCCCAACGGTAGAGGTAAAACGGTGCTCGAAGAACATTGATCGGTCAATTGCGGAGATGATTTCCCCCGCGAAAAACGCCCCAGTTGATTGGCCTGGAGGCTCCCCGGTTAAAGCGCGCTCAAATGCGCCAACACCGCCCGCGCCGCCGCCGCGCCGGTGGCGAAACAGGCCTGCAGCAGGTAGCCGCCGGTCGGGGCTTCCCAGTCGAGCATCTCGCCGGCCGCGAACACCCCCGGCGCGGCCTTCAGCTCCAAGCCGTCGAGGGCGTCGAACGACAGCCCGCCGGCGCTTGAGATCGCCCGCTCCAGGCCCTGGACGCCGGTCAGGGCGATCGGCGCGGCCTTGATCGCCGCCGCCAGGGCGTCGGGCGCGACCGGCAGGGCCGGGCCGTGGGCCTCGCGCAGCAGGCCGGTCTCGACTGGCGACAGATGGGCGGCCTTGCGCAGCCAGCTGGACAGCGACTGGCCGCCGCGCGGCCGCGCCAGCCGGACTGTTAGCTGGGCGGCCGACAGGTCGGGCCGCAGGTCGACCGTCAGGGTCGCCCGGCCCCGGGCCGCGATGGCGTCGCGCAAGGCCGCCGACAGGGCGTAGACCGCCCCGCCCTCCAGGCCGTAGCCGGCGGCCAGGGCATCGCCGCGGGCGGTGCGCCCCTCGAAGGCCAGGCCGATGTTCTTCAGCGGCGTCCCGGCGAAGCGCTCGCGGAACACCGGGCTCCAGGCGACGGCGAAGCCGACATTGGCCGGTCGGAACGGCGCGACCGCCGCGCCCCGGGCGACCAACCGCTTCGTCCAGCTACCGTCCGAGCCCAGCCGCGCCCAGCTGGCGCCGCCCAGGGCCAGGATCGTGGCGCGCGGCCGCACCGTCCGCGGCCCGTCAGGGGTGTCAAAGACCAGGTCGCCGGCGGCGTTCCACCCGGTCCAGGTCGCGCGGACGTGCAGCCCCACGCCCTGCCCCTCCAGCCGCGCCAGCCAGGCCCGCAGCAGCGGCGAAGCCTTCAGCACCTTGGGGAATACCCGGCCGCTGCTGCCCACGAAGATCGGCTGGCCAAGGTCCTCGGCCCAGGCCATGAGGTCGGCGGGGGTGAAGGCCTCCAACATCGGCCGCAGCCGCGCGCTCGCCGCGCCGTAGCGGCCGACGAAGGATTCGAAGGGCTCCGAATGGGTCAGGTTCAGCCCGCCGCGCCCGGCCATCAGGAACTTGCGGCCGACGGTCGGCATGCGCTCGTAGACGCTCACCGACAGCCCCGCCGCGCTCAGCCCCTGCGCCGCCATCAGCCCGGCCGGCCCGCCGCCGATGACGGCGACGTCGGGCGTTACCTCTGGCATCAGGCGCGCTCGATATCGGTCAAAGAAAAATCGTCGCCCTTGAAAAATAGCGGAACGCCTCGGGCCGATGCGCAGGCATAGGCGAAACAGTCGCCCATGTTGAGGCGTGCAGGATGACGCCCTTTTCCAAACCTCGCGAAGGCGTCAAGCGCCGCCGCCTGCTCGGCCTCTCCGATCGACACGACTCGCGCGCCGATCCGGGCGGCGTAGGCCAGGGTCAGCTCTCGGGCTTCCTCGGGTTCGATCCTGATCGTTTTGGCGACCGCTCTTACGGTCTCCCAGGTTACGACTGGTGAGATCCAAACGCTGGGCGCGTCGAGCAAGCGCGCCTCCAAAGCGTCCGCTTCCGGCTCGTTGGCGAGGATCGCGACCCACACTGAGGCGTCGACAAACATCAATCGCCCGACAGTTCGTCGAAGAAGGCCTTATCGGCGACCTCGCCGGTGCGCGGCAGACTATTGAGCCGGTCCCGGATCGCCTTGAGTTCGGCCAACTTGGCGGCCCGTGATTGCGCGTCGGCTTCCCGCGCGCGCGTCACGGCCAGCTTGATGGCGTCGGTGATGCCGACACGTTTTTCTTCGGCGTACTGGCGCAGCATCGCGTCGGCTTCGGGATCGCGAACATGGAAGGGCATTGGAACCTCCGTCTAGCCGGATCATAACATCGGCTAGCCGCCTCGCCAAACCAGCCCCAAACGCAAAACGGGCGCTGGATCGCTCCAGCGCCCGCTCGCTTGGTTCGAAAGTCGAAGCGCTTAGGCGGTGATCGAGGCCGCGTCGACCTTGAAGCCGGGGCCCATGGTCGAGGACAGGCCGATGCGCTTGACATAGACGCCCTTGGCGCCGGCAGGCTTGGCCTTGTTCAGGGCGTCGACCATGGCCTTGACGTTCAGCAGCAGGGCTTCGTCGGTGAACGAGACCTTGCCGATGCCGGCGTGGACGATGCCCGCCTTCTCGACGCGGAACTCGACGGCGCCGCCCTTGGCGTCCTTGACGGCCTGGCCGACGTTCGGGGTCACGGTGCCGACCTTCGGATTAGGCATCAGGCCGCGCGGGCCCAGCACCTTACCCAGACGGCCGACCAGGGCCATCATGTCCGGGGTGGCGATGACGCGGTCGAAGTCCATGAAACCGCCCTGGATCTTCTCGACCAGGTCTTCGGCCCCGACCACTTCGGCGCCGGCCGCGAGGGCTTCGGCGGCCTTGGCGTCCTTGGCGAAGACGGCGACGCGGACGTCGCGGCCGGTGCCCGACGGCAGGTTGACCACGCCGCGGACCTGCTGGTCGGCGTGGCGCGGGTCGACGCCGAGATTGACCGAGATCTCGATCGACTCGTCGAACTTGGCCTTGGCGTTGGCCTTGACCAGGGCGATGGCGTCGGCGACGGCGTGGGTGGCTTCACGATCGCCGGTCCAGGCCTGGATGCGCTTGGGTTGCTTGGCCATGGTCTTAGGCCTCCACGATCTTCAGGCCCATGGCCTTGGCGGAGCCTTCGATGATCTTGGCCGCGGCCTCGAGATCGTTGGCGTTCAGGTCCTTCATCTTCTTTTCGGCGATCTCGCGCAGCTGGGTGCGCGTCACTTCGCCGACGGTCTCGCGACCGGTCAGCTTGGCGCCGGACTTCAGGCCGGTGATCTGCTTCAGATAGTGCGTCGCCGGCGGGGTCTTGGTGACGAAGGTGAACGACTTGTCTTGGTACACGGTGATCACGGTCGGCAGGGGGGTGCCCTTTTCGACGTTCTCGGTGCGCGCGTTGAACTCCTTGCAGAAGCCCATGATGTTGACGCCGCGCTGGCCCAGTGCGGGGCCGATGGGCGGTGAAGGCGTGGCGGAGCCGGCCTTCACCTGGAGCTTGATATAGCCCAGGATCTTCTTAGCCATTGTATCCTCTCAAGAAAGCCGGGTTTAGCGGCCTTCGCTGGTTGGCCGTGGTGCGGGCTGGCGGCCCTCCCACGGATTTGATCCCGCCGTAAACGACGAGCACGCCCCGGGACGGGGTCCTGGGGCGAGGTGGGGCGTGTAGCAGGTGGGGCCTGGGGAGTCCAGCGGCCGGGGCGGAGCGCGGGCTGGAGGTTGATGTCCGAAAGGGGCTATTGAGGGTGGAAGCGGACGTCAAAACCAGTGACTATTCATTGCCCGCAAGAAGCTGGGATCATCCACGGGAAGACCCGACGCCGATCCCAGTACCGAATCGACTTGGCAGTGCGGGCAGATGGCCGTGCCCGAGCCCTCGTTGAGCCAACGCTCGACCTGGGCTGGCTTGAACGTCCCAAGGCAATAAAAGCAGCCGCAAATATTGCTGTCTTCGATGGCTTTTCGATGCCCGGACGAGTGTCGGTACGCTGCTCGTAAAACGTCCGCCGAGTAGGTCATGCAGCAAGGGTGGATGAAGGCGCCAACCTCCGCAATAAATCGAAACTCGTCATTGCCTCCCATGACGCAAGCGGACGCGCGGCCATCCCTTGCACGATGCGCAGAGGACGAAAGGGTGCGTCTCCCGTCACAGCAGCTTGCGATAGACCAGGAACCCCGACCGCTCCGCCACCTGGTCATAGAGCTTCATCACCGTGGTGTTGGTCTCGTGGGTCTGCCAGTAGACCCGCGACGCGCCGGCCGCTTCCGCCGCCGCGTAGACCGCCTCGATCAGCGCCCGGCCCACGCCCTGGCCCCGCGCCGGCGCGGTCGTGAACAGGTCCTGCAGGTAGCAGCTGGGCTCGATCGCCGTGGTGCTGCGGTGGAACAGATAGTGGGTCAGGCCCAGCAGGCGGCCGTCTTGTTCCGCGACCAGGGCGTGGACCGGCTCATAGGCGTCGAAGAACCGCTCCCAGGTCATGGCGGTGATCGCCGGATTCAGCGCGGTGTCGCCGGCCCGACCGTAGAAGGCGTTGTAGCCCTCCCACAACGGCAGCCACCGGTCGCGGTCGGCGCGGACCACAGGACGGATGCGAAGGTCGTCGGCCATGGAAGGGTCCTGCGGGCGGCGAGAGGACAAAAAATCCCGGAACAGCCAGGCCGCTCCGGGATCTTCGAACTCGGCGGAGACGTAACGGAAGCCTAGGCGGCCACCAGCTCGCGGCGCACCAGGCGGGCGTAGGCGTCCATCAGCGACAGCGAGATCGCCGCCGGCTTGAAGGTGAACTCGCCGACCTCGGCGACCGGGGTGACCTCGGCGGCGGTGCCGACGATGAAGCACTCGCTGAAGGTCGCCAGTTCGGACTTCTCGATATGGCGCTCGACCACCTCGAAGCCGCGCTGGCGGGCGATGTCGATCACCGTGCGGCGGGTGATGCCGTCCAGGAAGCAGTCCGGGGTCGGGGTGTGGATCACCCCGTCCTTGACGAAGAACACGTTGGCGCCGGTCGCCTCGGCCACATAGCCGCGATAGTCGAGCATCATCGCGTCGGCGTAGCCGTCCTTCTCGGCGGCGTGCTTGGAGATGGTGCAGATCATGTACAGGCCCGCGGCCTTGGCGGCCGTGGGGGCCGTGTTCGGAGCCGGGCGGTCGTACTTGCCCCAGGTCAAGCGGATGCCCTTGGCCTTGGTCGCCGGGTCGAAATAGCTAGGCCATTCCCACACGGCGATGGCCACGTGGATCTTGGTCTGCTGGGCCGAGACGCCGATCATCTCGCTGCCGCGCCAGGCGATCGGCCGGACATAGCAGTCGGTCAGGCCGTTCTTGGCGGCGGTCGCCTTGCACGCCTCGTCGATCTGCTCCACCGTGTAGGGGATCTGGAAATCGAGGATTTCGGCCGATTTGAACAGGCGTTCGGTATGCTCGGTCAGCTTGAAGATCTCGCCGCCATACATCCGCTCGCCTTCGAACACCGCCGAGGCGTAGTGAAGGCCATGGGTCAATACGTGCACCTTCGCCTCGCGCCAGGCGACGAACTGGCCGTCCAGCCAGATCCAACCATCGCGATCATCGAAGGGAACGAGAGACATCGGTCCAAGACCTCCTTATTTGGAACCCGGCTCTTAGACGCTCCGGGACGCGGCAGGTCAAATAAAATGGACGCAGGCTGATGGCGACTCCCCTTTCGTCCGGGCCCCTCGCTTCGGCGACGGCGCCGGGATCGACCGATCCGCGCCTGATCCTCCGCGAGGAGGAGCTGGACAGCGGCCTGGAGCTGCTGCTGCTGGCCGAGGCGGCGCTGTGGGCGGCGGTCGACGCGGCCCTCGACGGCGAGGGTCCGGGCCTGGGCCGCTCGCACTGGCGCGCCGCCTTCCTGCTGCGCCGCCGGCCCGGCATCGGCGTGCAGGACCTTTCGAAGCTGACCAGCCTGTCCAAGCAGGCGGCCAGCAAGACCCTGACCGACCTGCAGCGCCTGAACCTGGCCGAGAAACTGGCCGGCGACCTCGACGCCCGCCGGCGGCCGACCGCCCTGACCGCCGAGGGCCTGGCCTTCGAGGCCCGGGTGTCCGAGCGGCTGCGCGCCCTGCTGGGCCGGGCCTATCGCACCGGCGGCCTCGACGGGGTGGCCGGGACCCGCCGCATCCTGGCGGCCCTGGCCGGACCGCGCCAGGGCGTCGGCCTCAGCCGAAGGGACGGGCTTTGACTCCTGAAGAGCGCGCCGAACGCCACCTGCTGGTCGTCGACGACGACGACCGCATCCGCACCCTGCTCAAGACCTTCCTCAGCCGCGCCGGCTTCCGGGTCAGCGCCGCGGCCGACGCCGCCCATGCCGACCGGCTGACCGGGGCCATGGATTTCGACCTGCTGGTGCTGGACGTGATGATGCCGGGCGAGGACGGTTTCGCCTTCACCAAGCGCCTGCGGGCCAAGGGCGGCGAGGCCGGCAAGACGCCGATCCTGATGCTGACCGCCCGCGACCAGACCGGCGACCGGATCGAGGGCCTGACCCATGGGGCCGACGACTATCTGGCCAAGCCGTTCGAGCCGCGCGAGCTACTGCTGCGCATCGAGGCGATCCTGCGGCGCACGACGCCCAAACCGTCCGGCCCGCGCGAGCTGAGCCTTGGCCGCTGCGCCTTCGCGCCCGAGCGCGGCGAGCTGACCTTGGACGGCGAGCCGGTCCGCCTGACCGAGGCCGAGGTCGCCCTGCTGCGCCGTCTGGCCAGGGCGCCCCACGAGGCGGTCGACCGGCTGGAGCTGGCCCGCGACACCGTCGACGCCACCGGCCGCGCCGTCGACGTCCAGGTCACCCGCCTGCGCCGCAAGATCGAGCCCGACCCGAAGAACCCCCGCTACCTGCAGACGGTGCGCGGCGTCGGCTACCGGCTGGCGCCGGACTGATGCCCCTGCGCGCCCGGCTCTATATCCCCCGGCGGATCAAGCGCTGGCTGCCGACCTCGCTGTTCGGCCGCAGCCTGCTGATCATCGTGCTGCCGGTGGCGGTGATGCAGATCGCCGTCACCTGGGCCTTCTTCGACGCCCACTGGGAGATCGTCACCAGCCGCCTGTCCGAGGGCCTGGCCGGCGACGTCGCCTGGGCGGTGGAGACCTACAAGGACGATCCCTCGCCCCGGGCGCTCGACAGGATGGCGCAGCGGGCCGAGGATTCGATGTCGCTGTCGATCGCCCTGCAGAAGGGCCGCAAGCTGCCGGTCGGCCAGCGGCCGTCGCTCTTCGCCTCGCTCGACCGCTCGCTGCGCGACGCCCTGTCCGACCGGCTGGACGATCCGTTCTGGTTCGACACCACCCGCTATCCCGGCCATGTCGACATCCGCGTGCAGGTCAAGGAAGGCGTGCTGCGGATCATCGCCCCCCGCGACCGCGCCTTCGCCACCCAGGGCCATATCTTCATCCTGTGGATGGTGGTGGCGACCCTGCTGCTGACCGGGGTGGCGATCCTGTTCATCCGCAACCAGGTGCGGGCCATCGAGCGCCTGGCCGACGCCGCCGACGCCTTCGGGCGCGGCGTCGACCAGGCCGCCTTCAAGCCGCACGGGGCCCGCGAGGTGCGCAAGGCGGCCCAGGCCTTCCTGGCCATGAAGGCCCGCATCCAGCGCCACATCGAGCAGCGCACGGCCCTGCTGGCCTCGGTCAGCCACGACCTGCGCACGCCCCTGACCCGGCTGAAGCTGGAAATGGCCTTGGCCGAGCCCAGCGCCCAGCTCGACGCCATGCAGCGCGACCTCTCCGAGATGGAGCACATGATCGACGAGTACCTGTCGTTCGCCCGCGGCGAGGGCGGCGAGGCGACGCGCGAGGTGCTGCTCAAGCCGCTGATGGAAGGCGTCTGCGACGGGGCGGCGCGGGCCGGGGCCCGGATCGAGGTGGCGATCGCCGACGACCTGTCGGCTGTCCTGCGGCCCAACGCCTTCAAGCGGGCCCTGGCCAACCTGATCGACAACGCCGCCGCCCACGGCCGGACCGTGCGGGTCACCTCGACCGCCGCCCCGGCCGGCGGAGTGTGGATCTTCGTCGACGACGACGGTCCCGGCATCCCCGAGGACCGCCACGAAGAGGCGTTCCGGCCGTTCAACCGCCTCGACGAGTCGCGCAACCAGAACGAAAAGGGCGTCGGCCTGGGCCTGGCCATCGCCCGCGACATGGCCCGCGGCCTGGGCGGCGACCTGACCCTGGAGCGCTCGCCGATGGGCGGCCTGCGGGCGGTGCTGCGGCTGCCGGGCTAGCTGGCCAACCTATCCCCGTCTCCCCGGCGAAGGCCGGGGCCCAGATCATAGGGCTGTGCGTTTCGGGTGAGCGTCCGACGCCACGGCTGAACCTCGGGCCCCGCCAGCGCCGGGGCGACGGGGGGAAAGGGGTTCAGCCTTCATCATCATCCCTAACTCGCCAACGTCTCCAGGAACCGCACCGGCGCGCCGGTTCCCTCGGCGACGATCTCGTCGTCGCGCATCACCACCGTGCCGCGGACGATGGTCGCCATCGGCCAGGCCTTGGCCTCGAAGCCGTCGAACGGCGTCCAGCCCGAGCGAGTGGCCATCCAGTCGTGGGTGATCGTGCGCCGGGCCTTCATATCGACGATGGTGAAGTCGGCGTCGAAGCCCTCGGCGATGCGGCCCTTGTCGGCCAGGCCGAAGATGCGGTTGACGCCATGGCTGGTCAGGTCGACGAACCGTTCCAAGGAGAGCCGGCCGTCGACCACGTGGGTCAGCATGATCGGCACCAGGGTCTGGACGCCCGGCATGCCCGAAGGCGAGGCCGGATAGGGCCGGGCCTTCTCCTCGCGGGTATGGGGGGCGTGGTCGGAGCCGAGCACGTCGGCGATGCCGGCCGCGATGCCGCGCCAGACCCCGGCCACGTGCTCGGCCGAGCGGATCGGCGGGTTCATTTGGGCGAAGCCCTTCAGCCGCTCATAGGCCTCGGGCGCGACCAGGGTCAGGTGCTGGGGGGTGACCTCGACGCTGGCGACGTCCTTGTGCTGGGCCAGGAAGTCGATCTCCTGGTGGGTGGTGACGTGCAGCACGTGGATGCGTTTGCCCAGCCGCTTGGCGATGCGCACCAAGCGCTGGGTCGACTGCAGGGCGGCCTGGGCGTCGCGGACCTCCGGATGGCTGGTCCAGTCGCCCGGCCGGGCCAGCGACCGGCGCTCGGCCAGGCGGTACTCGTCCTCGGAGTGGAAGGCGGCGCGGCGGTTCACATGCCGCAGCACGTTCTCGACGCCCTCGTCGTCCTGGACCAGCAGAGTGCCGGTCGAGGCGCCCATGAACACCTTGATGCCGCAGCAGCCGGGCAGGCGCTCCAGCTCGCCCAGAAACGTCGCGTTCTCATGGGTGCCGCCGACATAGAAGGCGTGGTCGGTGTGCATCCGGCCCTTGGCCCGGGCCAGCTTGTCGGCCAGGGCGTCCGGGTCGGTGGTGGTCGGCTCGGTGTTGGGCATCTCGAACACCGCCACCACCCCGCCGAGGGCCGCGCCGCGCGAGCCGCTCTCCAGGTCTTCCTTCCACTCCAGGCCGGGCTCGCGGAAGTGGACCTGGCTGTCGATCACGCCCGGCAGCACGGTCAGGCCCGCGGCGTCGAACACCTCGCCGGCGCTGGCTTGGCCAAGGTCGCCGATGGCGACGATCTTGCCGTCCCGCACGCCGATGTCGGCGAAGCCGCGGCCCGCATGATTGACCACCTCGCCGCCGCGCACGATCAGGTCGAAGGTCTGGGTCATGGGACGGCTCCTGGAATGTCTAGGCGGTCTATGATCCGGGCTTGCGCTCTGCAAGGCCAAAACAATCCGCCTATCCCCGCGAAAGCGGGGACCTAAGCTGAGGCTGACCTACCCTCCCGGACGGGCGTGGTTCATTCAGCTTGGGCCCCCGCCTTCGCGGGGATGGTCGGTGGAGAGGGCGGGCTCAAGCTCAACCCGTTCGGCCGGCCTTTCCGCCGCCGCCCGCGCCTGGGCCAACAGCACCTTGGCCGCCCGCACCACCGTGGCCACCGGTAGGTCGCTCATGTGGCGGATGGCCTGGGAGAGGTCGGGATCGACGGCCAGGAACTGCTCGAAGCTGCGCGGCCCGCGAACCGCCCGGGTCAGTTCGCCCCACGGCCCGTAGCGGCGCTCGTCGGAGGGGCCGAACAGGCCGATGGTCGGGACGCCGGCGGCGGCGGCGATGTGCATCAGGCCGCTGTCGTTGCCGATGAACAGGTCGGCCCGCTTGAGCGCGGCGTAGGCGGTCAGCAGGTCGACCTTGCCGGTCAGGTCGACATAGCGGCCGCGGGCCGAGGCCATGCGCAGCTCCTCGACCATCCGCCCGTCGCCCGGCCCGCCCATGATCAGCAGCCGGCCGCCGGCCAGCGGGCCGTCGGGACCCAGCAGCTGGCCGGCGGTCTGGGCGAAGCGCTCGATCGGCCAGATCTTGCCCACCCAGTTGGCGGCCGGGCCGACGGCCAGGATCGGGCCGTCCGGCTCGCCCTTGCGGGGGGCCAGCATCTGGTCGGCCAGGGCCTGGACGTCGGGGGTGATGTAAAGGTGCGGGGCCGGCGGATCGCCTTCCAGCTTCAGCACCCGGGCGGCCTCGATCACCTTGTGCACCGGCTCGCCAACCGCCTTCTTCCACACCGCCCGCTTCTCGCGGCGCAGGAAATAGGCGGTGCCGCTGCCGCGCAGGTCGACGACCAGGCCCCATTTGCGGTGGCGCACCTGGTTCCACAGCTTGAACCAGTGGCCCTTGCCCTTGCCCTTCTCCATGACGATCACCCGGTCGAGGCCGGGCACATGGGCGAACAGCGGCGCGGCCAGGGGGCCGGAGACGATGGTGAAGCGGGCGTTGGGGATCTGGTCGGCGAGAAGACGGATCAGGCCGGACGACAGCACGGCGTCGCCGATCCGCGTGGCGGTGATGAAGAGAATCGGGAAGGCCCGCTGTGTCATCGGTGCATGTATAGGGCTTGCGGCGAGTCGGCGCATCCCTCGATAACGGCTCAGCTTTCCATTGATCGCAGGGGTGGCGCCGAGACCTTGCCCGGGCCACATGGGGACCATGAACCAGACCGCCATCGCCCGCCTGTCCAGCCGCGCCGTGATCACCGTCTCCGGGCCCGACGCCCGGCGCTTCCTCAACGGCCTGCTGACCCAGGAGATCGAGACCCTGCCGCCGGGCCAGTTGCGCTTTTCCGGCCTGCTGACCCCGCAGGGCCGCCTGCTCTATGACCTGTTCGCGGCCGGGACGGAGGACGGCGTCCTGCTCGACGTCGCCGCCGAGCACCGCGAGGCGATCATGGCGCGGCTGGCGATGTACAAGCTCAGGGCCCAGGTGGAGATCGCCGCCTCCTCCCTGGACGTATTCGCAGAATTCTCCGCTCTCCCCGGCGAAGGCCGGGGCCCAGATCCTAAGGCTGTGAGCTCACCGGATGAATCTGGGTCCCGGCGTTCGCCGGGAAGAGCGGATGACAGGGTGTTCGCGGACCCTCGCTTTCCTGCGCTGGGTTCCCGGATCTACGCCCTCGGCCTAGAAACCACCGTCCCCGAAGACGCCTACGACGCCCATCGCCTGGCCCTCGGCGTCCCCGGCCCCGCCGACTGGGGCACCGACAGGACCTATCCGATCGAAGCTGATTTCGACCTGCTGAACGGCATCGACTTCAAGAAGGGCTGCTTCGTCGGCCAGGAGACCACCAGCCGCATGAAGCGGCGCGGGACGATCAAGAGCCGCATGCTGCCGATCGCCTTCGCCGGCCCGCCGCCCGCGCCCGGAACCGAGGTGCTGGCGGGCGAGCTGCGGGCCGGTGAAGTGCTGTCAGGTCGCGACGGCCGGGCCATGGCCCAGCTGCGGCTGGACCGCATCGAAGGCGCGGACCTGACTGCGGACGGCCGGCCCGTCGAGGTGGTCCGGCCGTCCTGGTTCGAAACCTAGCGACAGCGGCCGTAGCGATCCGGCGAGGCGCCCGGGCCACCACGCCAGCCGGGAGGGTTCTCCCAGTTGGTGCCGGGACCGCCGCGCGGGCCGGGCGGGTTGTCGTCGCGGTCCAGCCAGCAGCGCCCGGCCTGGTTCCACCAGCCATAGGTCGGGTGCCAGTAGCCGTAGTGGGGATTGTAGTAATAGCCGTGGCGATGGACGAACTGGATCCGCTTGCCGTGGTGGCGATAGTAGCGGCGATCGGGCGAGGCGCCCGGGCCGCCGCGCCAGCCGGGCGGGTTCTCCCAGTTGGTTCCGGGACCGCCCCGCCAGCCCGGGGGGTTGTTGTCGCGGTCCTGGGCCAGGCTCGGCCCGGTCATGGAGACGGTCGTCAGGGCGGCGGTCGCGAGGGCGACGGCGAACATCTTGAAGCGGCGCATGGCAGCCTCTCTTCTTCGGTCAGCGTCCCTCAGCCGATGCAAACGCGCGACGGCGCGATCGGTGGCGCTCCGAAAATGTTCCTGAAAAGTTCTGGAAATCGCCGGCGAGCTCGGCCAAGCTCGCGGCCATGACCGAGATCCAACGCTGCACCTGGCGGGGCATGAACGGCGACCCGTTCTACGAGGCCTATCATGACGCCGAATGGGGCGTGCCCGAGTACGACTCCCGCGCCCTGTGGGAAAAGCTGGTGCTCGACGGCTTCCAGGCCGGGCTGTCGTGGATCACCATCCTGCGCAAGCGCGAGGCCTTCCGCGCCGCCTTCGCCGATTTCGATCCCGACGCCGTGGCCCGGTTCGGCGACGCCGACCGCGCCCGGCTGATGGCCGATGCCGGCATCATCCGCTCGAACGGCAAGATCGACGCGGCGATCGCCGGGGCGCGGATCTATTGCGACATGCGCGAGCGCGGCGAGGACTTCTCCGCGCTGCTGTGGGGCATGGTCGGCGGCAAGCCGGTCCAGAACCACTGGACCGGCGGCGACGTCCCGGCCCAGACGCCCCTGGCGGTCGACATGGCCAAGATGCTCAAGGCCAGGGGCTTCAAATATTGCGGCCCGGTGATCGTCTACGCCTTCATGCAGGCCACCGGCCTGGTCAACGACCACCTGGTGACGTGCTTCCGGCATGAGGAATGCCGGAAGCTGGCGCGGTAGGGACGCCGGCCAGGGCCTCGTCCATCCAGCGGGGCACGAGCTTTTCCGCGCCCGAGGCGCTGAGGTGGTCGTCGTCGAAATAGATCAGCCGGCCGTCGAGGGCGCTGGCGCAGGTCGCCGGGCCGCACAGGCGGGTGGTCGGGAACAGCGCGCGGACGTTGGGACGACCGTTCAGGGCGGCCCGGATCTCCGCCTCGGCGGGACGGGCTCGGGCCAGGGGCAAGGCCACGGGGGCCGAGAAGCAACCGGCCTCCCGCAGATGCAGGTGACGCGCCTGGGCCAGGCATTCGGGCGGGGTGAAGGTCAGTTCCGGAACCGGCCCGATGATCAGCACCCGGGCCCGGGGATTGCGAACTCGGATGGCGTCGAGGGTGGCGCCCAGCGAGGCGGCCAGCGCCGGCCGCGCGCCTGGCGCATCGCGGGCCTCGATCCTGGTCCGGGGCGAGTTGACGTCATAGAACGGCGGGGCGTCGCGATAGAGCGGCCAGCGGGCGGCCAGCACCACCAGCTTCAGCCTCCGGTTGGCGGCGATCTCGCCCATTGCCTGGTCGGCGGCCGACGGACACTTCAGCTCAAGCCCGTTGGGCAGCCGCACCCGCAGGTTCACCAGCGGCGGACAGCCGCCCTGCGCGGCCTCGCGCACGCTCCAGCCGCGCGCCCTGGCCCAGGCGACCACCCCCGGCGTCACCGCGTCGGCATGGGAGTCGCCCCAGACCAGCACGTCGTAGTCCAGGGCGTCGGGCGCGGCCCCGATCCGGCAGCCGGTGGGCGCGACCGGGCCGCGGTGCTCGAAGCAGGTCTTGCGCAGCGGATTGACGTCGCCCTCCTCGAGCGCGGCGGCCGCCCGGGCCGACGGCGACAACCGTCCGGGCAGGCCGTGGGTGAAGAACAGCAGCGCCCCGGCGCCGATGACCAGCAGCAGCGGCGACAGCGTCGCGGCCAGCCGCCGCCAGGGCCTGTCGACCGGTCCGCGCCGGAACGGCTGTTCAATCAGTCGCCAGCTCAGCGCCGCCGGGCCCAGGGCCAGCAGCATCAGCCCGCCGCGCGCCCAGGCGTTCAGCGGCGCCTGGGCGACGTCGGCGGCCAGCACCAGCAGCGGCCAGTGCCACAGATAGAGCGAATAGGAGACCCGCCCGACGGCCACAGCCGGGCCGGTGCGCAGGATCACGGACGCGGCCGGCTCGCACCCCTGGCCGCTCCACAGCACCATGGCCGCGCCCAGGGCGGCCGGGACCGCGGTCAGGCCGGGAAACGGCGCCGCGTCGGTCAGCAGGGCCAGGGTCCCGGCGATCAGCGCCAGCCCCAGGTCGGCCGCCAGATTGGCCGCCGCGGCCTTGGCGGGGGCCCGCGCCGCGTCCAGGCTGACCACCGCGCCGAGCAGGAACTCCCAGGTCCTAGCCGGCAGGCCGAAAAAGGCCCAGGCGCTCCCGCCCTGGCCGACCATCAGCTGGGCCAAGACCAGCGAGAGGATCAACAGGACGGCCGCCAACCATGGACGAGCGCCGCGCCACCAGCGCAGCGACAGGCCGGCGATCAGCAGCGGCCAGACCAGGTAGAACTGCTCCTCCACCCCCAGCGACCACAGATGCAGCAGCGGATTCTGCTGGGCGGCCGGCGAGAAGTAGCCGGCGGTCTGGGCGAACAGCAGATTGGCGACGAACAGGCCCGAGGCGGCCGTGGCCGCCCCGGTCTGGGCCAGCAGGCGCGGCATCTCGATCCAGGTCGCCAGGCCGGCGGTTCCCAGCAAGGCGACGACATAGGCCGGAACGATCCGCCGCGCCCGGCGCAGGTAGAAGCCGCCCCAGGAGAACGTCCCCGCATCGCGCTGGCCGGCGATGATGCGGGTGATCAGGAAGCCGGAGATGACGAAGAAGACGTCGACCCCGACGAAGCCGCCGGGCAGCAGGGCCGGGAAGGCGTGGTGGATCACGATCGCCAGCACCGCGACGGCACGCAGGCCGTCGATGTCGCGCCGGTAGCCTTCGCCGGATGTCATTCGCCGCCCCCGTTTCTACAGTTGTAATTTTCGCAGGCTACGCGGCGGGGCGGTCGCGTCAATCAATTTATTACAGCCATAATATTCCTTCGGCGAAAGCGGCCGTTCCCCTCGCCGGCAAATCCCCCTAAACAGCACTCCATGCCTCCCGGTCCCGACATGATGCTGGAACTGGCCTGCGGATCCGGCCCGGTCTGCGGGGTCGACGAGGCCGGCCGCGGGCCGTGGGCCGGGCCGGTCAGCGCCGCGGCGGTGATCCTCGACCCCGACCGCGTGCCCCGGGGCCTCAACGATTCCAAGAAGCTGACCGCCAAGGCCCGCGCCGCCCTGGAGATCGAGATCAAGGCCGCCGCGATCGCCTGGTGCGTCGGCCTGGCCAGCATCGAGGAGATCGAAGAGCTCAACATCCTGCACGCCGCCGGCCTGGCCATGCGGCGGGCGGTCGAGGGCCTGGCGGTGACGCCGGCCTTCGCCCTGGTCGACGGCAACTACCCCTTCAAGCTGCCCTGCGCGGTCAAGACCGTGGTCAAGGGCGACAGCCTGTCGTGCTCGATCGCCGCGGCCTCGATCCTGGCCAAGGAAGCCCGCGACCGGATCATGGTCGAGATGGACGCGCTGCATCCCGGCTACGGCTTCGCCAGCCACAAGGGCTATCACGCCGCCATCCATGTCGAGGGCCTGCGGCGCCTGGGCCCCTCGCCGATCCACCGGATGGGCTGGGCCCCGGTCAAGCTGGCCCTGGCGGGCGAGCTGGGCGAGGCGGCGTTCGACGACGAGATCGAGGCCTGACCTAGGCCCCGCTGATCGCGGCCAAGGCCGGACGCGGCCAGGCCGGCGGTTTTCGCACCGGCCTGTAGTCCAGCCCATAGTCCAGCCGCACCATCCCCCGCTCGAGGGTTTCGACGCGGTTGAGCGTCATGGCCTTCAGGCCCGGCGCCGATGCCGGGAAGGGCCGCGGCCCCTCGCCCAGCAGCAGCGGCGCGACGAACAGCTCCAGTCGGTCCAGCGCTCGGGCCTGGATCATCGCCGCCAGCAGGGTCGCGCCGCCCGCCACCCAGACGTCGCCGTCGTCGAGGCCGCGCAGGTGATCGACCAGAGCCGGCAGGCCGTCGGTCCAGAACCGGGTCCGGGGATGGACGCTGGCCCCGCGTCCCGAGGTGACCACCAGGACGCGCTTGCCGGCATAGGGCCAGCCGATCCCCAGGCTGGGAATCTGGTCATGGGTGCGCCGCCCCATCACCACCGTGCCGACCCGGTCGATGAAATCACGGTAGCCGGCGTCGGCCGCCGCATAGGGCGCCAGCCAGCCCAGGCCGCCGTTCGCGTCGGCCACGCAGCCGTCCAGGCTGGCGGCGATATAGCCCCGGATCACGGCCATGGCGTCCTCGCTCGTGCGCCGGGAGCATTTCAGAACAATACGAGAACATCAAGCCGCAACCCAGCCAGGCGGCGCTTTGCTGAGTCCGACCGGGCTCATTTTACCCGTTCAGGCGACCGTTAATCGGTCGATAACCACGTCCGTCAACATCCCCTTTACCAACGAGACTCATGATTCCGCTCAGTGTTTTTGACGGGAAGCGGACATGTCCTTCGGGCCTGAAACCATCATCCAGGGCGACTGCATCGAGGCGATGAACGCCCTGCCCGAGAAATCCGTGGACCTGATCTTCGCCGATCCGCCCTACAATCTGCAGCTGGGCGGCGACCTGCTGCGTCCCGACAATTCCAAGGTCGACGCGGTCGACGCCCACTGGGACCAGTTCGAAAGCTTCGCCGTCTACGACAAGTTCACCCGCGACTGGCTGAAGGCCGCCCGCCGAGTATTGAAGGACGACGGCGCGATCTGGGTGATCGGCAGCTATCACAACATCTTCCGGGTCGGCGTCGCCATCCAGGACCTCGGCTTCTGGATCCTCAACGACGTGATCTGGCGCAAGTCCAACCCGATGCCCAACTTCAAGGGCACCCGCTTCGCCAACGCCCACGAGACCCTGATCTGGGCCTCCAAGAGCCAGGGCGCCAAGCGCTACACCTTCAACTACGACGCGCTGAAGATGGCCAATGACGAGGTGCAGATGCGCTCGGACTGGACCCTGCCGCTATGCACCGGCGAGGAGCGGATCAAGGGCGCCGACGGCAACAAGGCCCACCCGACCCAGAAGCCCGAAGCCCTGCTCTACCGGGTGATCCTGTCGACCACCAAGCCGGGCGACGTGATCCTCGACCCGTTCTTCGGGGTCGGCACCACCGGCGCGGCCGCCAAGCGCCTGGGCCGCCGCTTCGTCGGCATCGAGCGCGAGGCCGAATACATCGAGCACGCCAAGACCCGCATCGCCAAGGTCACGCCGATCGCCCCGGAAGACCTCGACGTCATGGGCAGCAAGCGGTCCGAGCCGCGCGTGCCGTTCGGCACCATCGTCGAGGCCGGCCTGCTCAATCCGGGCGACACCCTGTTCTGCGCCAAGGGCGCCCACGCCGCCAAGGTGCGGGCCGACGGCTCGATTACGGTCGGCGACCTGTCGGGCTCGATCCACAAGGTCGGGGCCCTGGTGCAGTCGGCCCCGGCCTGCAACGGCTGGACCTACTGGCACTTCAAGACCGACAAGGGCCTGGCCCCGATCGACGTGCTGCGCAGCCAGGTGCGGGCGGGGATGAATTAAGGGTTTCATTTTCGCGCCTGAGGCTTGCAAGAGCCCACGCAAGTCGGCAATGTTCACCTTATGATCCGCATCGGAAAAATCGTCGCCGACAGGGCCATGGTCAGTCCCATCGACTACCGCGACACTGAGAACGGGAGCGTCTTTCAGGTGATCCGACGCCCGGACGGCAGTAAGGTTGTCGCCTTAAGTCGCGACGTCCATGAGCGGGCTCTCTCCCGGGCCAAATCCGTGCTGGCGAGAAAATAGGCCGCACCCCATGACGGCGGTCGAGCACAATCCGGTCTTCGACCAGCTGGTTCGCGCTTCCGATGACATCGAAGGATTCATCGCCTACGGGCTCTACAAGGCAGACGCTCGCCGGATTCGGACAACATGAGTACCTATCCACTGAAAATTGCCACGGACGACTATGAGCGCTTGCGAAAGAGTCTTGTAGAACTGGCGCCGAACACTAATCCAATACTCATTGGAGTAGACGGCCTTAATGGCGCAGGTAAGACCCACTTGGCAAACTGGATCGGGTGGCAGTTTGGGATACCGGCCCTCCACCTCGACCTCTACAACAACCACCCCGGTTGGCTGACGGATGAACTGGCTAGGACCGCAAAAGTACAGCTCGATCATCACCGCTCAGTTGTTGTGGAGGGCGTCAGACTACTGGACGCTATCCAAGCGGCTCACCTAGGTCCGCCGACCTATTACGTCTATGCGGAATGCGTTGAGGAAATGAACGAATTGCCATCCGTGACCGAATACACGGAGCGCCGAGCTACAGAAATCGCTAAGGCCGACTATAGACTGACGATTTACCTTCCATCCAGCGACTAATATTGGCACCATTTGCTTTAGACTGCTTATACCCTAAACATCCCGTCATCCCGGGCCTCGTGCCCGGGACCCATGGTTCAACCCGCAAGTGAAGTGCGATGGCGCGCCTGCGCGCCACACCCCCGCCCTTGCGGCGGCCAGATGGGTCCTGGGCACAAGACCCGGGATGACGATGTGAGGGGGGAAGCAAGGTGCCAAACTCAAGGGCGCTTGATAAGAACGTCAGATAGCACCTGGTGAGCAGCCAACGGTCTGTATATGGGGTTATGTCCGCCCCGCCCTCGCCGCCTTCAGGAACACGCTCGGCAGGGCCGCCAGGCCGTCCGGGTCGGTCCAGACGAACGCGCCCTCGCCATTCGACTCCGCCCGCAACACCCGCAAGGTCAGGGAAAAGTGGGTGAAGACGTGGTCCACGGTTCCGAGGTCCCGCCAGGCCCCGGTGACCGGAGCGACCTCGGCGGCCTCGGCGTCGCTCCACGGGCGGGCCCGCCAGTCGCTGGTCGGCAGGCCGAGCATGCCGCCGAGCAGGCCCTTGGGCGGCCGGCGGACCAGGGCGGTCGTTTCGCCGCGGGTCAGGACATAGGCGACGCCATGGCGGTGCGGCCGGTCGGCCTTTTTCAGCTTGCGCGGATAGGTCTCCGGCGCGCCGGTCCTGAAACCCTCGCACCAGGACTGCACGGGACAATCCCCGCACAGCGGAGCCTTGGGCCGGCAGACGGTCGCTCCCAAGTCCATCAGCGCCTGGGCCCAGTCGCCCGGACGGTGGTCGGTGACCAGTTCGCCGGCGAGCCGCTTGAGCTCGGGCTTGGCGTCCGGCACGGGGGTCTCGACCGCGAACAGCCGGGCCATCACCCGCTCGACATTGCCGTCGACCACATTGGTCGGACGGTCGAAGGCGATGGCCGCCACCGCCGCGGCGGTATAGGCGCCCACCCCCGGCAGGGCCCGCAAGGCGTCCTCGGTGTCGGGGAACACGCCGCCATGGTCGCTGACCACGGCCCGGGCGCAGGCCAGCAGGTTGCGGGCCCGGGCGTAGTAGCCCAGCCCCGCCCAGGCGGCCATCAGCGCCCCGTCCTCGACCGCGGCCAGGTCGGCGACCGTCGGCCAGCGACGGGTGAAGTCGAGGAAGTAGGGCGTGGCGTGCGGCACCGTGGTCTGCTGCAGCATCACCTCCGACAGCCACACCCGGTAGGGATCGGACCGCGCCCCGGCCTTGCCGGCCGCCGGCCCGGTGCGCCAGGCCAGGTCGCGAGCCTGGGCGTCGTACCAGGCCAGCAGGGCGGCGCGGAGGGCGGGAATGTCGAGCATGTTTTTCCTATGGCAAATCCTTGGGCGGAATGGGAGGGGCTGCTACCTTCCGTCCATGCGCCGTCCCCTGCCCACCGCGGAAGAAGCCCTCGAGATCCTCAAGCGCCGCCGCACGCGTCCGCAGCGTCGACCGCCGCCGCCGGCCGGCAAGTCGCTGGCCCCGCTGATCAAGCAGCTGGACGCCAAGTTCGGCCAGGGTCCGGCCCTGCTGCAGACCCGCTGGCGCGAGATCGTCGGCGAGGTCCTGGCCCGCCGCACCGAGCCGGTGCGGGTGGTCAAGGGCCGCAATGGCGAGGGCGGGGCCCTGGAGCTGCGGGTCGACGGCCCGGTCGCCTCGCTGATCCAGCACCAGGCGCCGCAGATCACCCAGCGCCTGGACCTTCTGCTGGGCAAGGGCGTGGTGACCCGGCTGCGCATCGTCCAGGGACCGGTCAAGGCCCCCGCCGCCCAACCCGTCCCCCGCCCGCGCCGCAAGCCGCCGCTGGACGCCGCCCAGGAGCGCGACCTGGCCGACAGCCTGGCCGCCCAGCCCGAAGGCGGGCTGAAGGACGCCCTGCTGAAGCTGGGGCGCGCCGTGCTGCGCGAGCCGCGCTGAGGCGCCGCGGGCTTGCTCCAGGGGCCGACCACTCTGGATTGACGGCCCCGCCCCGGCTAGGCTGAGGCCAAGGCCTTATCCGCGCCCTTTTCGCGCGCCTAAAGAATCGCGCTTAACTTCACTGTTCACGCCTCTTCCAGGGAAGATCACATGCGTCCGCTGACCCGCCGGCTCCTGACCGCCGTCGCCCTCACCGCCTCTCTGGGCGTCGCGCTCGCCGGCTGCGACAAGAAGGAGGCGGCCACCGCCGACGACATGTCGCTGGGCAATCCCGCCGCCAAGGTCACGGTGATCGAATACGCCTCGGCCTCGTGCTCCCACTGCGCCCGCTGGAACAACGACGTCTTCCCGGCCTTCAAGTCGAAGTACATCGACACGGGCAAGGTCAATTACGTCTATCGCGAGTTCCTGACCCCGCCGGTGCAGGTGGCCGCCGCCTCGTTCCTGCTGGCCCGCTGCGCCGGCAAGGACAAGTACTTCCAGGTCATCGATTCGGTGTACCACTCGCAGGAAGAGATGTTCACCACCGGCGACTTCCGCGGCGTGCTGCTGCGGGTCGGCCAGTCGGCCGGCCTCAGCGAAGACCAGTTCAACGCCTGCGTCAGCGACGAGAAGAACCTCAAGGCCCTGAACGCCCGGGTCGAGAAATACGCCCGCGACGCCAAGATCACCGGCACCCCGACCTTCGTGGTCAACGGCAAGAAGGTCAACGGCGAGGACGGCGGCGAGGCGTCGCTGGCCCAGCTGGACGCGGCGATCGCCGAAGCCGAGGCCAAGGCGAAATGAGCCTCGACCGCCGCGCGCTGATCGGGTCCGGTCTTTCCGCCGCCGGCCTGGTCCTGGCGGCGGCGCCGGGGGTCGCGCGCGCCGCGCCCCTGCCGCCGGCCGAAGGCGACATGGCGCTCGGCTCGCCCAAGGCCCGGGTGCAGGTGGTGGAGTACGCCTCGCTGTCCTGCAGTCACTGCGCCCACTGGAACAACGAGGTCTTCCCGGCCTTCAAGAAACAGTTCATCGACACCGGCAAGGTCCGATACGTGTTCCGCGAATTCCTGACCGAGCCCGCCCAGTTCGCCGCGGCCGGCTATCTGCTGGCCCGCCGGGTCGGGCCGGCCAAGTATTTCCAGGTCATCGACACGGTCTTCCGCCAGCAGGCGGCGATCTTCGAAAGCCAGGACCTGTGGGGCGGCCTGCTGAAGATCGGCCAGGGCTTCGGCCTGACCGAGGAACAGTTCACCGCCGCCCTGCAGGACAAGGCCGCCCTGGACGCGGTCAACGCCCGGGTCGAAAGGGCCACCGAGCGCGACAAGGTCGAATTCACCCCGACCTTCTTCGTCAATGGCGAGCGCCTCGAGGGCGGCCAGCCGATCGAGGCCCTGGCCGCCGCCATCGCCAAGGCCGCGCCCGGCAAGGCAGCCCGCGGCAAGGCGGTCCCCAACAAGCCGGCCAAGGGCTGAGGGGCGGGCGCGCGCCGTGCAATTCCAGCGCCTGCGCCTTTCGGGATTCAAGTCCTTCGTCGAGCCGACCGAATTCCGGATCGAGCCGGGCCTGACGGGCGTCGTCGGGCCCAACGGCTGCGGCAAGTCCAACCTGCTGGAAGCCCTGCGCTGGGTGATGGGGGCCAATTCGGCCAAGGCCATGCGGGCCGGCGGCATGGACGACGTGATCTTCGCCGGCAGCGGCAATCGCCCGGCCCGCAACCACGCCGACGTCACCCTGACCATCGACAACGCCGACCGCACCGCCCCGGCCCAGTTCAATGACGACCCGGTGCTGGAGGTGGTCCGCCGCATCGACCGCGGCGAGGGCTCGACCTACCGCATCAACGGCCGCGAGGTGCGGGCTCGCGACGTGCAGCTGCTGTTCGCCGACGCCTCGACCGGCGCCAACTCGCCGGCCCTGGTCCGCCAGGGCCAGATCAGCGAGCTGATCGGGGCCAAGCCGCAGAACCGCCGGCGCATCCTCGAAGAAGCGGCCGGGGTCTCGGGCCTGCACACCCGCCGCCACGAGGCCGAGCTGCGGCTGCGGGCCGCCGAGGCCAATCTCTCGCGGCTGGAGGACGTGGCCAGCGAGCTGGAGACCGCCCTCAACCGCCTGCGCCGCGAGGCCCGCCAGGCTGAGAAGTACAAGCGCCTGTCGGCCGAGATCCGCGCCGTGCAGGGGGCGGTGCTCTACGCCCGCTGGGCCGAGGCCCGCGACACCCTCAACCGCACCCAGGCCGAGGCCACAGAGGCGGCGCGAAGCGTCGAGGACACCGCCCGCGCCGCCGCCGCCGCCCAGACCGCGATCCTGGCGGCCGAGACCGCCATGCCGCCGCTGCGCGAGGAGGCCTCGATCGCCCAGGCGGTGCTGGGCCAGCTGGCCATTCAGAAGGACCGGGCCGAGCGCGAGGCCGAGGCCGCCCAGGCCGAGTTCGAGCGGCTGTCGGCGGACCTGGCCCGCATCGACGACGACCGGGCCCGCGAGGCGCAGGGCCTGCAGGACGCCGTCCAGGCCCTGGCCCGGGCCGAGGCCGAGCTGACCGAGCTGCGGGCCCAGATCGCCGCCGCCCCGGCCCGCGGTCCCGAGCTGGCCGCCGCCGCCCAGGCCGCCGAGGCCGCCCGCGCCAAGGCCGACGCCGAGGTCGAGCAGCTGGCCGCCCGCGCCGCCGCCGAGGAGGCCCGGGCCCGCGCCGCCGCCCAGCGCCTGGCCGAGGCCGAGGGCCGCCTGGCCCGCACGGTCCGCGCCCTCGACCAGGCCAAGGCCGAGCGGGCCGCCGTCGGTCCCGCGGTCGATCCGGCCGCCGCCGAGGCCCGCCAGCGCTTCGCCAACGCCGAGGCCGGCCTGGCCGCGGCCCGGCAGGCGCTTGAGGACGCCGAGGCCGCGCGCGCCAAGGCCGCCCAGGCCGAGGCCGCCGCCCGCGACCTGGCCCGCAAGGCCGAGGACCAGCTGGGCCGGCTGCGCACCGAAGCCCGCGGCCTGGCCCAGCTGACCGCCCCCCGCGCCAAGAGCGGCTTCTCGCCGGCCCTCGACGCGGTGACCCCCGACAAGGGCTATGGCGCCGCCCTGGCCGCCGCCCTCGGCGACGACCTGGAGGCGGCCCTGGACCGACGCGCGCCGTCGTTCTGGGCCGGCGCAGACGCCAGGCCCGTGGCCTGGCCCGAGGGCGCCCAGCCGCTGGCCCCGCTGATCAAGGCCCCGCCGGAGCTGGCCGCCCGCCTGGCGCACGTGGCCGTGGTCGCCCGGGCCGACGGCGACCGACTGGCCAAGGACCTGCCCGTCGGCGCGCGGCTGGTCTCGAAGGAAGGCGACCTCTGGCGCTGGGACGGCTTCACGGCCCGGGCCGACGCCCCCAAGCCGGCTGCCGTGCGGCTGGAGCAGCGCACCCGCCTGGCCGAGGTCGAGGCCGAGATCGACCAGGTCGCCCCGCGCGCCGAGGCCGCGACCGCCGCCCTGAAGGCCGCCGCCGACGCTTTACGGGTCGCCGAGGAAACTTTGCGCGATAAACGACGCGGTCCGCCCGAGGCCGAGCGCCTGCTGACCGGCGCCCGCGAACAGGTCGCCCGCCACGAGCGCGAGGCCGCCCAGCGCGAGGCCCGGGCCCAGTCGCTGGACGACACCATCGCCCGCTTCGAGGCCGAGCGGGTCGAGGCCGAAACCGCCCTGGCCGCGGTTCGCGCCGAAAGCGCCGGGGTCGAGAGCGCCGAAGACCTGGCCCCGCAGCTGGCCGCCGCCCGAGCGGCCGCCACCGCCGCCCGCGAGGTCGCCGCCGCCGCCCGCTCGGCCCTCGACCAGGAGACCCGCGAAACCGCCGGCCGCCAGCGCCGCCTGGAAAGCCTGGAGCGCGACCACGGCGACTGGAGCAAGCGCCGCGAAGCCTCGGCCCGCCGCGAGCAGAGCCTGGAGGCCGACCGGACCAAGGCCGCCGCCGCCCTGGAGGCGGCCCGCGAGGCGCCGGCCGTGCTGGCCGGCCGGCTGCTGGTCATCGTCGAGCAGTTCGCCGCCGCCGAGGATCGCCGGGCCAAGGCCTCGGACGCCCTGGAAGCGGCCGAGACCGGCCGCCTGACCGCCGACCGCGCCGCCCGCGCCGCCGAACAGGCGGCCTCGGAGACCCGCGAGAAGCGCGCCGCCCTGGTCGCCAGGCTCGACGCCGTCCGTGAGCGCTTCGCCGAGGTGGCCGGGGCGATCCGCGAACAGGCCCGCATGGAGCCGGACGAGCTGGGCCGCCACGTGGCCGGCGAAGCCGTGGCCGTGCCCAAGGACGCCGCGGGCGTGGAAGCGCACCTCTTTGCTCTCGAAAGGGAGCGCGACGCCATCGGCCCGGTCAACCTGCGGGCGGAGGAAGAGGCCCAGGAATACGCCGCCCGGCTGGAGACCATGCGCACCGAGCGGGCCGACCTGTCGGGGGCGGTCGGCAAGCTGCGGGCCGGCATCGAGGAGTTGAACGCCGAGGGCCGTGAACGTCTCCTGGCCGCGTTCGAGGTGATCAACGGCCACTTCCAGACCCTGTTCCAGGCCCTGTTCGGCGGCGGCCAGGCCGAGCTGCGGCTGGTCGAGAACGACGATCCGCTGGAGGCCGGGCTGGAGATCTTCGCCTGCCCGCCCGGCAAGCGCATGGCCAGCATGAGCCTGATGAGCGGCGGCGAGCAGGCCCTGACCGCCAGCGCCCTGATCTTCGGCGTCTTCCTGGCTAATCCGGCCCCGATCTGCGTGCTCGACGAGGTCGACGCCCCGCTCGACGACGCCAATGTCGACCGCTACTGCAACATGCTGGACGAGATGCGCCGGCGCACCCGCACGCGGTTCATCGCCATCACCCACAATCCCGTGACCATGAGCCGCATGGACCGGCTGTTCGGGGTGACCATGGCCGAGCGCGGCGTCAGCCAGCTGGTCAGCGTCGACCTCAGCACGGCCGAGCAACTGGTGGCCGCGCAGTAGGAGGCTTCAACCCCTCCCGCTCGCCCCCTTCCTCCGTCTCCCCGGCGAAGGCCGGGGTCCAGATTCATCCAGAGCGGCTCGTGGGCTTCACCTGGGCCCCGGCCTTCGCCGGGGAGACGGCGTTGGGAATGGTCCACCGCAACAGCGAGCCTCGCGCCATCGCGACTCCGGTTGACAGGGCCGGCCCCTTCCCTTATCCACCGCCCCTCACTCGCGGAGGCCTCACGGCTTCCGCGTCCCATTATTATCGGAGCCACCTCGTGAAGCGGACATTCCAGCCGTCGAAGCTCGTGCGAGCCCGCCGTCACGGCTACCGCGCGCGTATGGCCACCAAGAACGGCCAGAAGATCGTTGCGCGTCGCCGCGCCAAGGGCCGTAAGCGCCTGACGGCCTAACAGCCTTTCTCCCGCCCCTTCCTCGCAAGGGCGGCGCGGGAACAAGACCATGATGGAAGCCGCCCTTTCCTCGAACCAGGCCCAGCGCCTGCGCCGGAAAGGGCGGCTTTTTTCATGACCGAAACCCAGGTCCCGCCCAAGATCGAGCGCCTGAAGAAGCGCCCGGACTTCCTGAAGGCCGCCAAGGCCCCGGCCCTGGCGCGCGGCGCGGTGTTCATGCAGATGCGCCCGCGCCAGGACGAGGACCCGCTGATCCGGGTCGGATTCACCGCCACCAAGAAAATCGGCGGCTCGGTCGAGCGCAATCGCGCCAAAAGACGCCTGCGCGAGGCCGCCCGCCTGCTTCTCCCCCTTCATGGCCGCCCATCATGCGACTATGTGTTCATCGCTCGCGGTGGTACTGGCCAGCGGGCTTGGGGGCGTTTGCTTGACGATGTTAAAACCGCGTTGATAAGCCTCGCCGCCGAACACGACCGCGCGGGCCAGGGCCCGCCGCCCGTTCCGCACGCCCCCGCCGCGTCCGATTCCTCCGTTTCTGGTTAAGTCACCCATGCAGAACGACACCAACAAAAACACGCTGCTGTTCTTCGTCTGCGCGCTTGCGATCCTGTTCGGCTACCAGTTCCTGGTCATGGGCCCGCAGCAGAAGCAGCACGAGGCCGAGCTCCGCGCCAAGAAGGCCGCCGAGGCGCAGATCGCCGCCCAGCCCGGCATGACGATCGGCGCGGACGGCCAGCCCCAGCCGATGAAGCTGTCGCGCGACCAGGCCAAGGCGGAAAGCCCGCGCATCGCCGTCGACACCCCGGCCCTGTCCGGCTCGATCGCCTTGAAGGGCGCCCGGATCGACGACCTCTGGCTCAAGCGCTACACCCAGGAGGTCGCCAAGACCTCGGCCCCGGTCGAGCTGTTCCGCCCCGAGCACGCCGAGAACGCCTGGTTCGCCGACTTCGGCTGGGCCGGCGCCAACCTGCCGGGCCTGCCCACGCCCCAGACCCTGTGGTCGGCCCCGGCCGGCCAGGTGCTGCGTCCCGGCTCCCCGGTCACCCTGACCTATGACAACGGCCAGGGCCTGGTGTTCACCCGCACCATCTCGGTCGACGCCGACGCGATGTTCACCGTCGCCGACAATGTCCGCAACCAGGGCGGCGCGCCGGTTGCCCTGGCCCCCTACGCCTCCGTCCAGCGCCAGGGCATCCCGGCCACCCTGGGCAAGACCAACATCGTCCACGAAGGCGCCATCGGCGTGTTCGGCGGCGTCAAGGACGAGAAGTACGTCCTCAACCAGGCCAAGTACCAGAAGTGGAAGAAGGACAAGCCGGACCAGACCTTCGAGTCCAAGGGCGGCTGGAACGGCATCACCGACAAGTACTGGCTGGCGGCCCTGGTGCCCGAGCAGTCCGAGACCATCCAGGCCCGCTATCGCGTGGTGCCCTCCAACGGCGTCGACATCTATGAATCGATGTTCCTGGGCGCGGCCAAGTCGCTGGCCCCCGGCCAGGCGATCAACCACACCACCCGCCTGTTCGCCGGCGCCAAGACCGTGCCGCTGCTGACCCGCTACCAGTACGGCGGCAAGCCGGTGGTCTGGTGGCAGTTCTGGAACCGCCCGCCCAGCGCCATCCCCAGCTTCGACAAGGCCGTCGACTGGGGGATGTTCGCGGTGTTCACCCGCCCGATCTTCAACATCCTGGAGATCTTCTACAAGATGGTCGGCAATTTCGGCGTCGCCATCCTGCTGCTGACCGTGATGCTCAAGCTCCTGCTCTTCCCGCTGGCGGACAAGAGCTACGAGTCCATGGCCAAGATGAAGAAGATCGCCCCCGAGGTCGAGAAGCTGAAGGCCAAGCACAAGGACGATCCGGCCAAGCAGCAGCAGGAAATGATGGCGCTGTACGGCAAGGAGAAGATCAATCCGATGATGGGCTGCGTGCCCATGCTGATCCAGATCCCGATCTTCTACTCGCTGTACAAGGTGCTGACGGTGACCATCGAGATGCGGCACGCGCCGTTCTTCGGCTGGATCGTCGACCTGTCGTCCAAGGACCCGACCACCTTCACCAACCTGTTCGGCCTGATCCCCTGGGATCCGGCCACCGCCCCGCTGATCGGCGGCCTGCTGGCCGGCCCGCTGCACATCGGCGTCTGGCCGCTGCTCTACGGCTTCACCATGTGGCTGACCACGGCGATGAACCCGCCGGCCGGCGACCCGATGCAGCAGAAGATCTTCCAGTTCTTCCCGATCATCTTCACCTTCACCCTGTCGCAGTTCGCGGTGGGCCTGGTGATCTACTGGTGCTGGAGCAACGTGCTGACCATCCTGCAGCAGTACATCATCATGCACCGCTACAAGGTCGAGAACCCGATCGACAAGCTGGTGAACCGCCTGCGCGGCAAGCCCGTCGAGGCGACCTGATGGACGAACTGGCCTATAGCGAGGACGAGATCGAGGCGGCCCGCGTGCTGTTCGCCCAGCCGGCGACCTTCATGATGGGCGCGGTCAAGATGGACGGCATGCCGGCCCCGACCCTGCCGGAAGTGGCCTTCGCCGGCCGCTCCAATGTCGGCAAGTCCAGCCTGATCAACGGCCTGGTCGGCCAGAACCACCTGGCCCGGGCCTCCAACTCGCCGGGCCGCACGCGGGAGGTCAACTTCTTCGTGCTGGCCGAGCAGCTGCGCCTGGTCGACCTGCCCGGCTACGGCTTCGCACGGGTGTCCAAGAGCGTCGCCGACAAGTTCCAGGACCTGGGCCGGGCCTATCTGCGCGGCCGGGCCAACCTCAAGCGGGTCTATCTGCTGATCGACGCCCGCCACGGGCTCAAGTCGGTGGACGCCGAGGCCCTGGACGCTCTCGACGTGGCGGCGGTCTCCTACCAGATCGTCCTGACCAAGGCCGACAAGATCAAGCCGGCCGAGGTCGCGGCCACGGTCGAGAAGACCCTGAAGGCCATCGCCAAGCGCCCGGCGGCCTTCCCGGCGGTGCTGGCCACCTCCTCGGAAAAGGGCTTCGGCCTGCCTGAGCTGCGGGCCGAGATCGCGCGGACCTGTTTGTCCTAAAGCCACCGCAACCTCCGTCTCCCCGGCGAAGGCCGGGACCCAGATTCATCCGGAGCCTTTCGTGGGTTTCACCTGGGCCCCGGCCTTCGCCGGGGAGACGGAATTTGGGCATGCGAAGAGTCCACAAGATCGCTTCCTCGCCTTAACCTTACGGCCAGATCCGGCCGCTAAGGCCACGCCTTCCGTATTCTGAAAAAGTCCCTGCCCATGACCCGTCACGAACTGAAGACCTGGCCGCAATATTTCGCCGCCGTGCGCTCGGGCAAGAAGCGCTTCGAGATTCGCCGCAACGACCGCGAGTTCGCGGTCGGCGACGTGCTGGCGCTGCGCGAGTTCGATCCGGAGACCGACGCCTATACCGGCCAGGTCGAGGAGCGGCAGATCACCTTCCTGCTGTCGGAAGAGGACTACGGGGTGATCCACGGCTTCGTGGCCATCGGCTTTGGCGAGGTGGTCCACCACGGCGACGTGCCGACCGACGGGGCCCTGACCGCCGAGCAGCTGGCCCAGTGGCACGAGACCACCGCCAGCAACGCCGCCCTGCGCGCCCAGGACGCCCGCAAGGTCGCTCAGAGCTACGCCGCCCCGACCACCGGCCGCGCGCCGATGCCGGTCTCGGCCGACCGCCACAACGCCGTGGCCGACGCCGCCGAAGCCGAGGCCCGCTTCCATGCCGCGGCGGCCCGGATCGTGCGCGGGAAGTAGGGACTACTAAGCCGTCATCCCGGGCCTTGTGCCCGGGACCCATGGTTCAGCTGACGGGCGTCGCCTTGGCGCGCAGGCGCGCCACACCGCCGCCCTTGCGGCGGACGGATGGGTCCCGGGCACAGGGCCCGGGATGACGAACTTCAAAATCAGCTGAAGACAATCCGGCCCTTACGCCGCCTGGCGCACCTGGGGCGGGAAGACGTCGTCCATCCGCAGATAGGTGATCAGCCGGCTGTCCAGCGAGATGATCGCCTGGATGAAGCGCAGCTCGTCGACGCCCAGGTCCGGGGTCGGCTGCAGGTGCTCGCGCGAGACGGTGAAGGTTTCGCTGACCGCGTCGACCAGGATGCCGGCCAGGCGGTCCTGGCACTCGACCACGACGATGACGTGGCGGGTCTCGGGGACGGTGACGCCCAGGCCCAGGCGGTTGCGCAGGTCGATGACCGGCATGATCGCGCCGCGCAGGTTGATGACGCCCTTCAGGAAGCTCGGGGCGTGCGGGATCGGGGTGGCCGGGGTCCAGCCGCGGATCTCGCGCACCGTCTTGACGTCGATGCAGAACTCCTGCTCGCCGATGCAGAACGAAATCAGCTCCAGGGCGGGTTCGGCGTGTTCGGTCATGGTCGTTTCCCGGGGCTCGAAAGGGCGGCGCGGCGAAGGCCGGCGACCGGTTTCGCGTCGGCGTCCAGAAGAGCCTGTCCGCCGTTTAATAACGGTTAATGCTAAGCTTGCCCGGCGGCGTGTCGGATTGTCGCGGCCGCGGCGGCGGCGAACCGGTCGAGACCTTGGCCGCGCCCCACGCTATAGGGTAGCCCGACCTTGCGGAACGGAGACCGCCACCCCGTGATGACCATGGCCGCCGGCGCCACGCTGCACAGCGATCTGCGGCCCCGCGCCTATTTGGCGGCGCTGGGGACGGTGGCGGCCTGCTGCCTGGTCCAGCTGGCCCTGCCGGCCGCCTTCGGCGCGCCCACCGCCTTCCTGCTGTTCGTGCCGGCGGTGCTGGTGAGCGCCGCGCTCGGCGGCCTGGCGCCGGGCCTGTTCGCCACCGTCCTGGCCGCCGCGGCGGTCTGGCTGCTGAAGGTGCGCAGCGCCCCCGACCAGGCCACCGCCCTGTCGAGCCTGCTGTTCGTGATGATCGGGGCCGGCCTGTCGGTCGGCGGCGGCTGGTTCCACGCCGCCCGCCGCCGGGCCGCTGCCATGACCCATCACCTGCAGTCGATCCTCGACTCCGCCCCAGACGCCGTCATCGTCATCGACCAGGCCGGGATCATGACCTCGTTCAGCCCGGCCGCCGAGCGCCTGTTCGGCTGGCGCGCGGCCGAGGTCGTCGGCCGCAATGTCAGCCTGCTGATGCCCGAGCCGCACCAGTCGGCCCACGACGGCTACCTGGCCCGCTACGCCCGCACCGGCGAGAAGCGGATCATCGGCCTGGGCCGGGTGGTGGTGGGCCAGCGCAAGGACGGCTCGACCTTTCCGATGGAGCTGGCGGTCGGCGAGACCCGCGGCTCAAGCCCATTCTACACCGGCTTCATCCGCGACCTGACCGAGCGCCAGCAGACCGAGACCCGGCTGCGCGATCTGCAGACCGAACTGGTCCACGTCTCGCGCCTGACGGCCATGGGCGAGATGGCCTCGACCCTGGCCCACGAGCTGAACCAGCCGCTGTCGGCCATCGCCAACCTGCTGACCGGCTCGCGCCGCCTGCTCGACCGCGGCCGTCCCGAGGACCAGGCCAAGGTCCGCGACGCCGTCGACAAGGCCTCGGCCCAGGCGCTGCGGGCCGGCGACGTCATCCACCGGATGCGCGAGTTCGTCCGCCGCGGGGCCAGCGAGCGGGCGCCCGAGAGCCTGTCCAAGGTGGTCGAGGACGCCGCCGCCCTGGCCCTGATCGGGGCTCGCGAGCACCTGGTCACCACAAGGCTGAAGCTCGATCCCGCCGCCGACGCGGTGTTCGCCGACCGGGTGCAGATCCAGCAGGTGCTGGTCAACCTGATCCGCAACGCCGTCGACGCCATGGCCGATTCGCCGCGCCGCGAGCTGACCATCTCGAGCCAGCGGCTCGACAGCGGTTCTGTCCAGGTCAGCGTCACCGACACCGGCTCGGGCATCAATGACGACTTCCGCGAGCGCCTGTTCCAGCCGTTCATGACCACCAAGGCCGAGGGCATGGGGGTGGGGCTGTCGATCTCGCGCTCGATCATCGAGGCGCACGGCGGCCGCATCTGGGCCGACCCCAACCCCAAGGGCGGGACGATCTTCCATTTCATCCTGCCGGCCCGCCGCGATACCAACGACCTTGAGGACGAGAACGAGGACCCGATCGATGAGTGAAGCCGTGGTGCACGTGGTCGACGACGACGAGAGCGCCCGCGAGGCCCTGGCCTTCCTGCTGGAGGCCGCCGATTTCGAGGTCCGCAGCCACCCCTCCGCTCTGGCCCTGCTCGACGCCCTGCCGCTGGAGGGCGCCGGCTGCGTGATCACCGACATGCGGATGCCGGACATGACCGGCCTGGACCTGATGCTGGAACTGAACGCCCGCGGCTCGCGCGTGCCGGTGATCATGATCACCGGCCATGGCGACATCCCCCTGGCGGTCGAGGCGATGCGGGCCGGGGTCGTCGACTTCATCGAAAAGCCGTTCGGCGAGTCGCGCATCCTCGACGCCCTGGCCCGGGCCCTGGCCGCCAGCCCCCGCCCGGTCTCGGCCCCCGCCGCCGACGACCAGGCCGTGGTGCGCCAGAGGCTGGACACCCTGTCCGAGCGCGAGCGCCAGGTGCTGGACGGGGTGGTCGACGGCCATCCCAACAAGGTCATCGCCCGCGACCTGGGCATCAGCCCCCGCACGGTCGAGATCTATCGCGCCAAGCTGATGTCCAAGATGCACGCCGACAACCTGGCGGCCCTGGTGCGCATGACCCTGTCGGTGCGGCGGGGTTAACCGCTCGCCACGGCCATCCACACCGAGGCCGTCTCGCCCGGGGCCAGCACGCGCAGGCCGCTGTCCTCGCCGTGGAACGGGTCGGGGCGGTTGGCTACCGGCTCGGCGCAGATGAAGTCGGCGCCCGGCGGCGAATAGACGTGCAGCCAGCGGCAGTCGGGCGAGGCGGTCAGGACAGTGGCCGGACCGCCCGGGGCCGACAGCGTCGCCGTTCCGTCCCAGCCGGTATAGCAGTGGTCGATCAGGCTGGAGACCGCGGTCGGCGCGCCCTGGGCCCAGTCCGGGCCCCAGGGCCCATCGACATGGTGGGTGGGCAGGACGTCGGCGTCGATCATCCAGACGCCGGTCACCCCCGCCTGCAGCCGCTCGCCCGGCCGGGTCGGGAAATAGGGATGGAAGCCCAGACCGGCCGGCATGGGTTCGTCGCCGGTGTTGGTCACCGACAGGTCGATGCGCAGGCCGTCCGCCCCGAGGCGGAACCGCTGCTCGGCGCGATAGGCCCAGGGCCAGGCGCCCGGCGGGTGGTCGAAGGCGAGCACCGCCTCGGCCGCGCCGGCCGACTCCACGGTCCAGGCCCCACGCCAGCCCTGGCCGTGCAGGGCGTGCGGATGGCCGGCCAGATTGGGCGGCAGCACGACGTCGCGGCCGCCGAAGCGGAAGCGGCCGTCGCGGATGCGGTTGCAGAACGGGACCAGGGGGAAGCCGCCGGTCTCCAGCACCTCGCCGGTTCCGGCCGGGGCGGGCCGCAGCACCTCGCGCCCGTCCCAGCTGAACCGGCCGACGGCGCCGCCAAGGGCGGGCAGGATCTCCAGGCGACCGCGGTCGGTCTGCAGGACGACGGGGCTGGCGGCGGTCTTGGACATGCTCATCGGGCCTCGGCGGACGATAGCGGTAACGGTCCGCTGACTAGCCACATCGGCGCGGCGAAACAAGCGATCCTTGCCCGCCCCTCCGAGGCGACTGGACGGGCCGGGCGGGAATGGGGCACAACTTTCGGCTGACGGGCTGGGGGCCCTGCGTGGGGGCGTAGCCGTGACCTGGCTGATCATCATTGGGCTGGCGATCTGGGCGCTGCGCCAGAACCAGCGGCTCGAGAAGCTCGAGGCCAAGGTCCGGATGCTGTCGAGCGCCCCGCCGGTCGTCGTCGCGCGCGAACCGGCGCCGGTCAGCGCCCCGATCCATGACACCCCTCCGCCGCGGCCCGCGCCGGCGCCCGAACCCGCCCAGCTGGTCACGCCGACCTACAGGCCCGCCTACATCCCCGCGTCCACGCCCGCCCCGGCTGCAACCGCCCCCGCGCCCGCTCCGCCGCCGCTGCTGACCCCGCGCCCGCCGTCGCCGCCGCGTCCGGCGATCACCTGGGCGGCGGCCTCGACCTGGCTGGCCGAGAACGGCCTGGCCTGGCTGGGCGGCGGCGGCCTGGCCCTCGGCGGCCTGCTGCTGGTGGTGCTGGCCGCCCAGCGCGGGGTCTTCACCCCGCCGTTCCGGATCATCGCCGCCGCCGTCCTCGGCCTGGCCATGATCGCGGCCAGCGAATGGATCCGCCGCCAGAACGACGCCCCCGGCGGCCGCCACGCCCTGGCCGCCGCCGCGGCGGCGGGGGCCGGCGCGGTCACTCTCTATGGGGCGGTCTGGGCCGCCCATGCGCTCTACGGCCTGATCCCGCTGCCGGTGGCCGGCGGGCTGGCGGCGGCGGTGTCGCTGGGCCTGCTGGCCCTGTCGCTGCTGCATGGCGAGGCCCTGGCCCTGCTGGCCCTGTTCGGCGCCTTCCTGGCCCCGTGGATGACCGGGGCCGGCGCCTGGTCGCCGGTGGCGCTGGAGGCTTATCTCGGCCTGCTGGGCGTCACCGGCGCGGCGATCAACGCCCTGCGCCGCTGGGCGCGCGGCGGCCTGGTCACCCTGGCCGGCCTGCTGGCCTGGACCCTGGCGGCGCTGGGGCAGGACCGCCAGCTCGACGCGGCGATCCTGCTGGCGCTGGCCCTGGCCGGCCCAGTCGCCGCGGTGCTGTGGCGTCGCCGCAGCGCCGAGACGGCTCCAGCCCCCGACCTCTTCGCGCGCCTGCCGATGATCGCCCTGTTCGCGGTCAGCGTCGGGTCGCTGCTGCTGTGGACCGACCCGGTCCAGGCCGGCCATCTGCCGATGCTCGGCGTCGGGTTCGGCGCCTTGCTGGTCCTGGCCGGCGCGGCCATGACCGTGCTGCGGTTGGTCCCGGCCAGCGCCTTCGCCGCGCCGGTGGCGGCCACGACCCTGGACCTGGTCGGCCATCTGGCCTTCCGCCAGCCGTCGACCGCGGCGGTCGGCGCGCTGGGCGCGGTGTTCGCCCTGGTGGCGGTGATCGCCGCCGCCGGCCTGGGGGCGGCGCTGCGGAGCCAGGCCAAGGCCCGCACCACCCTTCTTGCCGTTTCCGCGGTCGGGGCGGCGGTCATCGCCACCTTCGCCCGCTCGACCTTCGACCACGGACCCGGATCCTTGGGCAGCGTCCTGGCCGGCCTGAGCGCGCTGCTGCTGGCGACCGGGACGGTCGTGATCGCTCGCCGCGTTGAGGACGTCCGCCGCGACGCGGGCCTGGGCCTATGGGTCGCCGCCGCCGCCGAGCTGCTGTTCCTGACCGTCCACGCCACGGCCCCGAGCGCTTTCGAACCCGCCGCCCTGGCTCTGAGCGGCCTGGCCCTGGCGGCGATCGCCAACCGCCTGGCCTGGCGCGGCCTGGCCGCCACGGCCGTGGCCGGGGGCCTGGTCGCCCTGGCGATGATGCTGCGCCCGGACTTCGTCGACGACGCCGTCTCTGGCCGCCTGTCCCTGCCCCTGCTCGCCGTCGTCACCGCGGTCGCTGCGGCCGCCCTGCTGGCCGCCGCCCGCATCGTCGGCGGACGCCTGGCCGACCACCGCACCGAGGCCGAGGCCCTGTCGACCGCCGCCCTGCTGGTCGTGCTGACCGGGGCCTTCCTGGTCCTGCACGCGCTGCTGGCTCGGCTCGGCGGACCGGCGGCGAACGTCAACGCCCTGCTGGAAGCGGCGCTGCGCACCGCCCTGGTGCTGGCGGCCGGACTGCTGCTGGCCGTGCGCGGCCGCCCCGACGACGGCCCGATCGCCCGCTGGCGGCTGATCCTGGTGACCACCGTCGGCGCGGTCCACGGCCTGCTGACCGGCGGCCTGGCCCTGAACCCCTGGTGGGGCCTGGGCGCGCTGTCGGGCGGCCTGCCGGTGCTCAACGACCTGATCCTGATCTTTCTGGCCCCGGCCCTGCTGCTGGCCGCCATCGCCTATCGCCGAGCCGAGGCCCGGGACGTCTGGACCCGCGGCTGGATGGCCGCCGCCGCCGTCTTCGCCCTGCTGTGGGCGGTGATGACCGTGCGCCACGGCTTTCACCCCGGCGCGGCGATGCATGACGTCCCGATCGGCCGGGTCGAGGGCTGCGCCTACGCCCTGATCGGGCTGCTGACCGCGCGGGCCTTCCAGGTCGGCCGGCTGGACGGCGAGCGCACCGCCTGGCTGCGCGCCGCCGCCCCCGCCGTCGGTTGGACCGCCCTGGCCGTCGCGACCCTGGTGTTCGGCTGGCTGGCCCATCCGTGGTGGGGACCATTCGCCGCCGCCATGGCCTCGCCCCTGCAGCTGGTCCTGCTGCTGGCCCTCTACGCCGCCGGAGCCGCAACCGCCTTCACCCTGAAGCGCGGCGATGACCTGGCCCGGGCCGCCCTCTGCATCGCCGTCGGCCTGGGCCTCGCTCTGGTCGCCCTGCTGGTGCGGACCGCCTTCCACGGCCTGGACCTCGGCGCGCCGCCGGTCGGCCGGGCCGAGGCCTGCATCCACGCCCTGGTGGTCCTGCTGACCGCCCGGGCCCTGCTGACCCCACGCCTGGACATTCCGCGCGGGGCCTGGCTGCGGGCCGCGGCGCCGGCCGCCGGCTGGATCGCCCTGGGCCTGGCTGGCCTGGTGTTCGGCTGGCTGGCCAGTCCGTGGTGGGGACCGTTCGACGCGCCGCCGGTTTCGAACGCGCACGTGGCGCTGATCCTGGCCCTGTACGCGGTCGGCGCGGCCGCCGCCCTGGTCCTGCGGCGCGGCGGCGGGGCCTTCGCCCGCACGGCCCTGTGCGTGGCGGTCGGCGTGCTGTTCGCCCTGGTCACCCTGCTGGTCCGCTGGGCCTTCGAAGGAACCGGCATGCGTGACGGCCTGGACCGCGGCGGGCTGGAGACCTGGACCTTCTCGGCGGTGTGGGCGGCGTTCGGCCTGATCGTGCTGTTCCGCGCCTCGGCCCGCAAGGACGTCGCCCTGCGCTGGCTGGGCCTGGTCGTCCTGCTGCTGACGACCGGCAAGGTGCTGCTGTTCGACATGGCCACCCTGGACGGCGTGGTCCGCGCCGCCTCGTTCCTGGTGGTCGGGGCGCTGTTCATCGCCGGGGCCCTGGTGGCGCGGCGGCTCAACGCCCGCGCCGAGCCCGCTATCGACAAACCGGCCGAGGAGACCCTGGCCCCATGACCCCGCTCCTGTCCCGTCGGCGCGCGGCCGCCGCGATCCTGGCCGGCCTGGCCGCCGGCCCCGCCCTCGCCCAGCCCGCGTCCTATCCCGTGGTCGGCAAGGTCGAGCGGCTGGATCCGGCCCTCGACGCCCTGGTCGAGGCCGACGCGCCGGTCGAGCAGGTGCTGGACGGATTCACCTGGAGCGAAGGCCCGGTCTGGGTCGGCGGCGTCGACGGCTATCTGCTGGTCTCCGACGTGCCCGCCAACCGGATCCTGCGCTGGTCGCCGGACCGCGGCGGGGCGGTGTGGCTGGCCCCGTCGGGCTATGCCGGTCCCGAGACCGGAGCCCTGCGCGAGGCCGGGGCCAACGGCCTGATCCTGGCCCGCGGCGGGCTGGTGGTCGGCGACAGCGGCAATCGCTGCGTCTCGCGCATCGACCTGAAGACCAAGAAGAAGACCGTCCTGGCCGCCAGTTTCGAGGGCAAGCGGCTCAACAGCCCCAACGACCTGGTCCTGGCCCGCGACGGGACGATCTATTTCACCGATCCGCCCTGGGGCCTGAAGGGCGACTGGAGTTCGCCCTACCGCCAGACGGACTTCGCCGGCGTCTATAGGCTGGGCGTCGACGACAGCCTGACCCTGGTCGACCGCACGATCGAGCCGAACGGCGTCGGCCTGTCGCCCGACGGCCGCACGCTCTACGCCACCGACCGCAAGTCCGGCTGGGTGGCCTGGAGCCTGGACGCCAAGGGCTTTCCGACCGCCCGCCGGCAGTTTGTCGACCGGGCCGCCAGCGGCGTGGCGGGCGGCGACGGGCTGAAGGTCGACCGCGGCGGCAACCTGTGGGCCTCCAGCCGAGACGGGATCTCGATCTTCACCCCGGCCGGCCGGAGGATCGGGATCGTCCGCGCCGACGACGTGATCTCCAATTGCGAGCTGGCCGCCGACGGCCATCTCTACATGTCGTCCAACCATCGGGTGCTGCGGGTGAAGGTCAAGGCCCGCAAGCTGGCGGTCGGTCGACGGTCCTGACCATCGCCTCAACTCCCATTTTCCGGGATCATATTCTGCAATGTGAAACCTGTTGCGCCGCCCCGCGCCCGCCGCTATCAATCGAACGGTGAAGCGCGACAAAGATCGCTAGGGAGGCGTCGCCGTGATCTTCGACAGACGCGCGCTGCTGGCCGCCCTCGCCGTCACGCCGGCCTGGACGCCGGGCGCCCGGGCGGAGGAGCCGGTCAAGCCGATGCAGGGATGGGCGTTCGACTTCGGCGACGGGCCGACCGCGCCGGGCCATGTCAGGGTCGCACGGGACAGCCTCTACGGCCCCGCGGTCGGCTACGGCTTCGAACCGGTCGCCGGCGTGTCCCCCTTCCTGTTCTCGGTCGCCGCGCCCGACGGCGACTACCGCGTGACGCTGGAGCTCGGCGGCGGGCCGGCCTCCGACACCACCGTCAAGACCGAGTCTCGACGGCTGATGCTGGAGCGGGTCGTCACCCGCCCCGGCCGGACGACGACCGTCGACTGCGTCGTCAATGTCCGCAGCCCGGTGCTGACGGCCCCCCCGCCCAACGCCCCGGGCGGGGTGCGCGTCCTGCTCAATCCGCGCGAGGAAGGGTCCTACGACTGGGACGACAAGCTGACCCTGGAGTTCTGCGGCCCCGTCCCGGCCCTGCGGCGGCTGCGGATTGAGCCGGTCGTCGTCCCGACCGTGTTCCTGGCCGGCGACTCCACCGTCACCGACCAGCGGTCCGAGCCGGGGGCCAGCTGGGGCCAGATGCTGCCGCGGTTCTTCAAGCCGCAGGTCTCGGTCGCCAACCACGCCGAGTCCGGCGAGACCCTGAAGGCGTTCCTGGTCGAGCGGCGGCTGGACAAGCTGCTCAGCCGCATCAAGCCCGGCGACTGGCTGCTGATCCAGTTCGGCCACAACGACCAGAAGGTCCAGTGGCCGCAGACCTATGTCGAGGCCGCCACCACCTATCGCGACTATCTGAAGGTCTATATCGGCGAGGCCCGGCGGCGCGGGGCGACCCCGGTGCTGGTGACCTCGCCCCATCGCCGCAGGTTCGACGCGGCGGGCAAGATCATCAACACCCACGGCGACTATCCCGCGGCGGTCCGCGCGGTGGCGCGCGACACCGGCGCGCCGCTGATCGACCTGCTGGACATGAGCGCGGCGTTCTACGAGGCCCTGGGGCCGGACCAGGCCTGGAAGGCGTTCGCCGACGGCGGCAAGGACGCCACCCACCACAACAATTACGGCGCCTATCAGTTGGCCCGCTGCGTGGTCGAGGGGGTGCGCAGCGCCGTCCCCGACCTGGCCCGCCACCTGGCCGACGACTTGCCGCCGTTCGACCTGGCCCGTCCGCCGGCCCCCGACAGCTTCGTCATGGCGCCCAGCGCCGCCCGCAGCCAGGAGACCCCGCGTGGCAACTGACAGCGGTTTCGACCGTCGCGCCCTGCTGGGCCTGGGCGCCGCCGCGGCGGTGGCGACGCCGGCCGTGGCCCGAGCCCAGGACCCTTCCGTCGTCCAGCTCGGCGACCTCTGGCCCGGTCCGCCGCCGGGCGGCGAGCGGGTCACGGTCGAGGAGCAGGTGGTCCTGCGCACCCCGGGCGGCGATCCCAACGACACCGCCTTCGTCCATGTCCGCAAGCCGTGGCTGATGATGCGGCGGCCCGAGCGGCCGAACGGCGCGGCGGTGCTGATGATCCCCGGCGGCGGCTACCAGCGGGTGGCGGTCGGCAAGGCCGGCGGCGGCATCGACGCCTGGTTCGCCCGCCAGGGGATCACCGCCTTCGTGATGGACTACCGCCTGCCGGCCGACGGCTGGGCGGCGGGACCGGACGTGGCCCTGCAGGACGCCCAGCGCGCCATCCGCCTGATCCGCGCCCGGGCCCCGGAGTTCGGCCTCGACCCGGCCCGGGTGGCCGTGGCCGGGTTCTCGGCCGGCGGCCATGTCGCCGCGCGGCTGGCGACCCGCTTTGCGACCGACAGCTACGCCCCGCTCGACGCCGCCGACCGCCTGCCGACGCGGCCGCTGGCCGCGGCCCTGTTCTATCCGGTGATCACCCTGACCGCCCCCTACGCCCACGGCGGCTCGCTGAAGAACCTGCTGGGCCCGGCCCCGACCGACGCCGCCCGGCGGGCGATCTCGGCCGAGCAGGACATCCCGGCCGACGCCCCGCCGACCTTCATCGCCGCCGCGGCCGACGACAAGGTGGTGCCGATGGAGAACAGCCTGCTGATGTTCCAGGCCCTGCGCGCCAAGGGGATCGCCAGCGAGCTGCACGTCTTCGAGGCCGGCGGCCACGGCCTGGGGGTCAGCGGCCAGGCCGGACCGATGCCCTCGGCCGAGCTGCTGAGCCTGTTCCTGAAGCGGCACGGGCTGTTCGCATGAGCCCGCCGGCACTCGACGTTCGCGCCTTCGGAGCGCGGGGCGACGGCGCGACGCTGGACACCGACGCCCTCAACCGCGCGATCGCCGCGGCCCATGCGGCGGGCGGCGGCGTGGTCGCCCTGCCGGCCGGGCGCTACCTGTCGTTCTCGCTGCGCCTGCTCAGCGGCGTCACCCTGCGGCTGGAGGCGGGCTGCGTGCTGGAGGCCGCCGACCCGGCCCGCCACCCCGGGACCTACGACCCGGCCGAGCCCAATCCCTTCGACCTCTACCAGGACTTCGGCCACAGCCATTGGCGCAACAGCCTGATCTGGGGCGAGGACGTCGAGGACGTCGCCATCCTCGGCCCGGGCAAGATCGACGGCCTGGGCCTGACCCGCGAGGGCCCCGGCTCGCGCTGGAGCCGCCAGGCCGGCGAGTTCCCGCTCAGCATGGCCCAGCTGTCGCCCGAGGCGATGGCGATCCTGTCGCCGGGCCTGGAGGCCATGGCCGGCCAGGGCAACAAGGCCATCGCCCTGAAAGGCGCCCGCCGTGTCCGGCTGGACGGCTTCACCGTCTATCGCGGCGGCCATTTCGCGATGCTGGCCACCGGCTGCGACGACCTCGCCATCACCAACCTGCGCATCGACACCAACCGCGACGGGATCGACCTCGACGGCTGCCGCGACGTGCTGGTCGCCGACTGCCGGGTCAACACGCCCAATGACGACGCCATCGTGCTGAAAAGCTCGCTGGCCCTCGGCGCCGTGCGGTCGACCGAGCGGGTCGAGATCACCCGCTGCCAGGTCAGCGGCTTCGACCTGGGCACGATGCTGGACGGTACGCTGGGGCGCACCCAGCAACTGGCCCCCGACCAGGACCGCGTCACCGGCCGCATCAAGCTGGGCACCGAGTCCAATGGCGACTTCCGCCACATCACCATCAGCGACTGCCAGTTCGACCGCTCGCGCGGCCTGGCCCTGGAGACCGTCGACGGCGGGGTGATCGAGGACGTCGCCATCCGCAACATCGTCATGCGCGAGGTCACCACCGCCCCGCTGTTCCTGCGGCTGGGCGACCGGCGGCGCGGGCCGGAGGGCACGACGCGCGGGGCGATGCGGCGGATCAGCGTTCGCAACCTGACCGCCTGGGACATCCTGCCCGACTACGCCGCGACCCTCGCCGGCCTGCCGGGCGATCCGATCGTCGACGTCAGCCTGGCCGACATCCGCCTGGTCTATCGCGGCGGCGGCGCGGCGGCGCTGGCGGCGCGGCGGCCGGGCGACCTGGCCGAGGCCTATCCCGAGCCCAGCATGTTCGGCCCGACCCCGGCCTACGGCCTGTGGGCCCGACATGTCGACGGCCTGCGGCTGGACAATGTCCGTATCGAGACCCTGACCCCCGACCAGCGGCCGCCGATCCTGCTGCAGTCGGCCCGCAGCCCGCGCCTGACCGGGCTGGAACTGGCCTGGACCGAGGGCGCGGGGCCGATCGTCGCCGAATCCGTCACCGCCCTGGTCGCCGATCCGCCCCGCCGACTTGGCCCGGAGGCGGCCAGTCGCGCGCCGGAGGCGCTGCGGCGATGAGCGGCTCCCCGTCGCGCCGGGCGGTCGTCGCCGGCCTGGCCGGGCTAGGCGCGGCGCCGGCCCTGGCCGCCGGGCCCTATCGGGTCGGACATCATCTCTATACGGATGATTTCCGCCACAGCCTCGGCCGGTGGGCGATCGAGGCCGAGAAGCCGGCTCGCGTGGCGGCGGCCGACGGCGTGCTCGACCTCGACGCGCCGGCCGGCCTGACCCTGTGGTTCCGCCCCGAACTGGTCGGGCCGGTGATGATCCAATACCAGGCCCAGGCGGTGTCGGCTGGCGGCCCCAACGACCGGGTCAGCGACCTCAACGCCTTCTGGATGGCGCGGGAAATCTCGGGCGACAGCCCCCTGGCCCATCCGCGCACCGGGGCCTTCGCCGACTATGACACCCTGAAGACCTACTATGTCGGCCAGGGCGGCAACGGCAACACCACCACCCGTTTCCGCCGCTATGTCGGCCGCCCCGGCCAGCGGCCCCTGCTGCCGCAGCACGACCACGCCGCCGCCGCCGAGATGCTGGCTCCCAACCGCTGGACCACCGTGCGCCTGGTCGCCGACGGCGAGCTGATCCAGTACTGGAGCGACGGCCGCAAGCTGTTCGAGCTTCGCGATCCCGAGCCCTACACGAGCGGCTGGTTCGGCCTGCGGACGACGCAGAGCCATCTGCGGATGAGGGAGTTTCGGGTGTTCGCCCTTACGCGCTGAGCTTGCCCGGCCGGCTAGGTGGAAGCTTTAGAGCTACTAGTTTTAGATCCATGCGCCCCTTCTTCCGTCTTCCCGGCGAAGGCCGGGACCCAGATTCATCCGGAGCGGCTCGCGGGTTTCACCTGGGCCCCGGCCGAAGTTTATCCTGAGGCGCGCTTTGCGCGACCTGAGGGCCGGGGAGACGGGGATTTGAGGCTCACGCGGCTGCGACCGGCGGCGCGCCGAGCTTTTCGACGCGCGGGCCATGACGGCCGCCGGCGAACGCGGTCGCGAGGAAGGCGGCGATGCAGGCCTTGGCCCCATCGAGGTCGACCAGGCGGGCGCCGAGGGCGATGACATTGGCGTCGTTGTGCTGCCGGCTGAGCGCCGCGGCGACAGGCTCGTTGACCAGCGCGCAACGGCAGGCCGGATGGCGATTGACCGCGATGGAGATGCCGACGCCAGAGCCGCAGAGCGCGATCCCGCGCTCGGACTGGCCGGCCGCCATGTGCTCGGCGAGCTTGTAGCCATAATCGGGATAGTCGACGCTGGCGTCGCCCTCTGGTCCAAGGTCCGTCACCACATGGCCTTCGCCCGTCAGCCACGCGACCAGCTCGGCCTTGAGCCCGACGGCGGCATGGTCCGAGGCGATGGCGACGCGCATGGATTTCAGGTCCCCAGGGGGCGATTTCCGGCCGGAAGGAGACAAGGCGTCGCCGGGCGCTCACTCTCTAGCATAGCTCGTTTCGTCATGCCGGGGACGATCAGGGCGCAATATCCGCTCACCGCCCTTCTGGGTCGATGGAAAGCTCCGCTCTCGGGCAGCGCCGCTCCGGGTCCGCTTGCAGGACCGGCGCAGATGACAATTTTCGGCCCGTTGCGGACCTTCTCGGGGTCCGATTAACTGACGCAATGCAAATAGTCTTTCCAGGCATAGCTGCTGCCCTCGCTCTGACGGCGATGGCGCCCCGGGTGGCGGCCCAGGCTATCGTAAACCCCGAGACGGATGTTTCCGTCACACACCCTGCTTATCGCACCGAAACTGGACCGGTCGTCGCTATCGACGAAGGTCACAACAATTATCACACCCTCGAGGGGCGCTATGCGCCGTTCGGGGCCGTGCTGAAGAATGACGGTTTCCGTGTCGTCCCATCGGCGGGCCGCTTCGAGCCTGGCGTGCTCGCCGATATGGATGTGCTGGTCATTTCCAACCCGCTCGCCTCGTCCAATGTGGATGCTTGGGAGCTGCCAACACCATCCGCGTTCGATAGCGCCGAGATCGAGGCCGTCAGAACCTGGGTTCAGGGTGGCGGGCCCTGTTTCTGATCGCCGACCACATGCCCTTCGCCGGCGCCGCCAGCGACCTTGCGGGCGTGTTCGGCTTCGCGTTCGACAACGCCTATGCCGTCAAGGGCGACGGCCTGACCGTCGAGATTTTCAGCCGAGACGCGAAGACGCTGGCCGACAACGCCGTCACCCGCGGCTTGGGCCGGGGACCCGCCGTTACCGAGGTTCAGACCTTCATGGGCTCCTCGTTCCGCGCCCCGGCCACCGCCTTGCCGATCATGACGTTGGATGAAGGGTGGGCGCTCCTTTATCCAGAGGTGGCCGGCAAGTTCGATCCAGCGGTCCGGCGGCGCCCCGCCACCCGTCTTGATCTCAGGGGCGCGGCGCTCAGCTACGGCAATGGACGTGTGGTCGTGATCAGCGAGGCCGCCCTTTTCACTAATCAGCTCGTGAAAGGCGCGCCTTACGGGTTCGGCCTGCCATCGGCGAAGCAGGACAAGCAGCTGCTGATCAACATCGTCGAGTGGCTCGGCCGAACGCCCCGATTCCCGTAACGGCGCCTTTTACTGCAAGTATTACAGTGACAGTGCACTTATTCACGCTTCGACCTGCGCCCGCGGGGGCGACTGGCCGATCGGCGCCAATTAGTGCACTGTCACCGTAATCGCCCGATTTCGGGCAAGGTCAGGATTGTGATTGCGACGCCGACATCCCGCTCGTCCGGTCCACCAGTGCTCGGACGTAGGTTTTCAGTGTGACCTGGCCACGCTCGGGCGATTTCGGCCTTTCAAAGCCGCTGTCGACGCTGGCGGCGGTCATGCGCGCATAGGATTGAGCCGCCGCCTCGGAAAAGCCCTGCTTCCGATAGGCCTCCACCCACTGGTCGCGCGGCGTAACCACGACCTCGACCGGCCGCCCCAGCGCTTCGGCGAAAGCTTCGGCGACGTCCCGTGGCGAGTAGCGTTCCGGCCCTTCAACTTCGGAAACATGTTCATCGTGCGCAGGCTCCCTGAGGCGCCGGGCCGCGGCCCTCCCCAGGTCCTCCGGCGCCACCATCGGGATCTTGAGGTCGGCTGGAAGCATGGTCGTTAGAACACCGCCCTTGGCCTCTTCCAGCTGCATGTCCCAGTTGCTGAAGTAATACGCCGCCCGTTGCACGGCCGCCGGGATCGGCTGGGCGGCGAGCGCCTGTTCAAAATCGTAGAGCACATTGAGGTCGCCGCAGCGCTCACCAGGCTGGGCGCCGAGGGTGGACTCGGCCACCACCTTGTCCAGGCCGGACCCGTCGAGCGCCTTGACGATGCCGCGTACCGTGGCGTGTTCCTCCTGATCGGTGTCGGTCGCGATATCGGCGTTGGGATTGAGCAGAAATGCGCGCTGGCCCGTCTTGAACACTTCACGCAACGCATCGCTGTCGCGCACATCGACAACCGCAGTCTTGGCGCCTCGCGCCTCCCAGTCCGCGGCCTTGGCCGGATCGTGGAGGACCGCCGTGACAGGTTGTCCTGCTTCGAGCAGCGCCGTCGTAGCGGCGGAACCGACGTGGCCGCTTGCCCCAAGAACGATGAAAATCGCCATGCTCCTGCGTAAGGCGGCTAAAATGTTCGGGTGTCGGGTTGGTTCCAGGTTACGCGTGGTGATCGAGCGTCGGATGGTCCCCAGCTTCGCTGCTCCCTCACCACCCCTCCGGCAACCGCTCCGGTACAGCATCCCCGACCAGGGCCAGCAGTTCGATCAGGTTCAGCGACCACTGCGACGATTGATTGGTCGAGACGTTGGCGATCTCATCCACAGGGTCGAGCACGGCCGGGCCGGACACCCGGGTGATCGGCGGCGGGCGGCTGGGCTGGCCGTCGCGGTCGGTGAGGAACTCGTCCCAGGCGCGGCGGGCCAGGGCCGGGTCGTTGAGCTGGCGGGCCGCCCAGGCGGTCAGGCGGGCGTGCCAGACCGGATAGCCGAACAGCCGGTCGGTCGCCTTGGGGCCCAGCGCCGCCTGGCGCTCGGCTTGCGGGGCGTTGTAATAGGCGCAGAACCGCGTCCAGGTCCTGGACCAGGCCGGATCGTCGATCAGGCCGTCGAGCTCGAACACCAACTCGGCCCCGCCCATGATCGTCACCAGGTGATAGCTGGTGGCCAAGGCGCCGCCGATGTCGGCCAGGGTCGCGGTGGCCGGGTCGTAGCCGAAGCCGGGACCCGAAAACATGCCCAGCGGCGAGGCCGCGATGGCGTCCAGGCCCTTGACGATCCTGTCGCGCCAGCGCCGGTCGCCGGTCCGCTCCCAGGCGACCAGCCAGTTGCTGGCGACGGCGAACCAGTCGGGGCCGGTGCGGGCGTGGGTCGGCCAGGCCGACTTCTCCAGCCGCTTGCGCACCGGGTCGACGGCGGCCAGGGCGTGGTCGGCGTCGACCTCCGCGGCCATCAGGTCGCCGGTGCGTTCGTCCGCCGTCAGATAATAGTAGTGGCGGCGCAGCAGGGCCTGGCTGATCCGCACCTCCTTGGCCCCGTCGCCCCAGTGGCTGACATTGTGCCGCGAGCCCAGGCCCCTGAACGGCCCCAGGTGATAGACGTCGACCTCGCCGGTGTGGCGGGTCATGGCCTCGGCGTGGCGGAACAGGTCGGCGCGGCCCGACCGCAGCCAGGCCGTCCAGAACCACAGGTCGGGCACCAGCTCGCTATTGGCCCAGGCATAGCCGCCGACGTCGTAGCGCCAGGCGTGGCGGTCCTGGTCGTAGGTGTGCATGACGTCGCCGTGGTCCCAGAACCCGTACCAGCGCCGCTGCTCGACCTCGCGCAGGTAGAAACCGGCCAGGCGGTCGAGCTCGTCCTGCAGCCGGGCCTTGACCGGGGTCGAGCGGTCGACCGGGCTCCAGGCCCCGAACACCCCGCAGGCCTGGTAACGGGCCGGGGCGCAGACCGGCAGGGGCGGGGCGACGACATGGCCGGCCAGGGCCGCCAGGGCCGCGCGGGACGGCGTCGCCGCCAGCGGCCACAGGAAGATCTCATTGGTGCGGGCTATGCCCAGCGGCGTGCTGTGACCAGGCTCGACGTCCTCGTACTGGATCTCCAGGCCATGGGCCTTGTCGCTGTAGTGGCGCAGGTCCATCGGCTGGGCCTGGGGCGACCACAGCCACAGGGTGACGGCAGCCGCATCGCCCGTCGCGCCGGTGATCTCCAGGCCGGTGGGATGCCGCTGCCAGAAATGGCGCAGGCCGAAGGCGACCCCGCCCGAGACGCCGCCGACATAGCCCAGGCCCGCCGCCCGGCCGCCCTGGTCGGCCCGCAGCCAGGCGCTGTCGGCGCCGGTGCGCTTGTCGATGGTGAAGGCGTCGCAATCGCCCTGGAACAGGCGAAAGCCGTCCCAGGCTGGCACGGTCAGCAGCTGATCGCGGGTCTTGGCGTCCATCTCTGAAAGGGCCGGTACGGCGCGGCCCTCCAGCTGGTCGGCGAAGCGGCTGGCCAGGGCGAACTTGGCCGGCTGCCAGCCCGGCAGGTTGCGCACCGCCTCGCCCCAGATTCCGCCATCCTGGCCGGCGAAGCGGACGTGGCGGTTGTGCAGTTCGTCGGTCAGCGGCGCCGCGAAGCGCAGGCCCAGGCCGGCGATGAAGTCATGAGCGGCGTCACCGTCGAAGACGAAGCTGTGGGTCAGCTTCAGCCCGCCGGCCGCGTCGACCGCCACCCGCACCGTGAACGGCAGCCAGGCCCGGCCCGCCGCCGAGCGGTGGCGGCCGTCGAGGCGGACCACGGCCCGGACCGGACCGCGCTGTTCGACGGTCACCGCCTCGACCACGCTGTCGAAGGTCTCGGTGGTCACGGTCCCGGCCTCGCCGGGCGGCGTGTCTCGCGACAGGCAGACCAGCCGGCCGTCGCGCAGGGTCTCGCGGCCCTTGACCAGGACCTGGGCGATCAGGGACCGCCCCGACCGCGGCAGCCGGCAGACCAGGTCGCCGGCGGTGATCTCGACCAGATCGGGCGTCTCGCGGACCGTCACCGGCCTCGCCGGCGCGGCCGGCTTGCCGCGCTCGATGCGGAAGGGACCCGCCGGCCCCGGTCCGGCGATCGCATGGCCGGTCCACTTGACCGAGCCGTCGGGCCAATAGGCCAGGGGCCAGGTCTGCAGCGGAACCGTCGCCCCATCCTCGGCGACCGCCCTCAGCGGGGCCGTCTTGGCCAGGGTCCCGCGCGGCCAGGGCGCGCCCCAGACCGCGCCGGCCGCCACAGCCAGCGGGGCGTCGCCCAGCCAGTGGAGGTCGGCCGGCGCGGTCGAGGCCGCCTGGCCGGCTCCGGGCGCGGCGGCGGCGGAGAGCGCCAGGCTCGACGCCAGCACGCCCCGTCGCGTCGCCCCCGCGGTCACGCCCATCCGCCTAGAACTTCGCCGTCATGCCGACGAAGAAGCGACGACCGAAATAGGCCAGTTCGGTCAGGCGGATGTCGCCGGCTGTCGATCGCTCCTCTTCCTTGGTCAGGTTCTTGCCTTCCACGAAGAACGACAGGTTGGGGGCCCAGCTGAAGCCGGGCTTCACGGTGACCTTGCCGTCGAGATAGCCGGTTGCGTCGCGATAGACCGGCTGCAGCGAGTTGTCGGCGGCCGAGACCAGGTAACGGGAGCGGTAGTTGTAGGCCAGGCGGGCGTTGAGCGGGCCCTTGTCGTACCACAGGGTCAGGTTGGCGCTGTCCGAGGACAGGCCCGGGAACGGCAGCGGCGAGCCGTCCAGCTGCGAGAACAGCCGGACGTTCTTGGCCTTCTGGTAGGTGTAGTTGACGTCGACGCCGAAGCCCGAGAGGAAGCCCGGCAGGAAGGTGAAGGCGGTCTTGGCCGTGACTTCGACCCCCGAGATCTTGGCGCCCTGGCCGTTGATGTAGGTGTTGTAGTTGTAGAGCTGGCCGTCGCCATAGACGTCGCGCTTGCCGATCAGGGTGCGCGACGAGACGTAGAACGACTCGATGTCCTTCTTGAACAGGCCCACCGACACCTGGGTGTCCTGGTTGGGATAGTATTCGAAGCTGAGGTCGTACTGGTTGGCGCGGTAGGGCTTCAGCTCCGGGTTGCCGGCGTTGCAGCTCGGCTCGTCGAACTCGCCGTTGGCGTCTGGCGAGATATCGGTGGTGCAGGTCACCGTCGGCATCAGGAAGTCCATGCGCGGACGGGCCATCAGGTCGGCGAAGCCGGCGCGCGCCGACAGCTTGTTGGGAATGAACCACAGGCCGATGTTGAAGCTGGGAAGCCAGACCGTGTAGTCCTTGGTCATGCTGCCCAGCGAGTTGCCGACAACGAAGGTGGTCGCTCCGACGCTCACGCTACGGCTCGAAACGCCCTCACCGGTGGTGCGGGTATGGACCCGGCGCCAGCCGAAGTTGCCGTCGATTTCATAGCTTCCCAGCGGGAAGTTGTAGTCGAACTTCAGATACAAGGCGTCGGTCTTTTCCGCGATGCGGTACGGAAACTGCTGGTGGGGCTTGCCGTCGCTGCCGACGGTGTTCTCCAGGTTGTTCAGGTTGAAGTGCGAAGTGTCGAGGTTCTGCGACACCTTGTCGAAGTCCGGATAGTTCCAGTTCGACGGGATCGAGCCGCCGCCCCAGTAGAAGTCGCTGGGCAGCGGGGTCATCGCCGAGCCGAACAGGGCGTTGGAGAAGCCGCGCGACCAGGTTTCCCCCGACGTCCAGTAGCCGGTGGTGCTGGGAGGGCCCAGGGCCGGATCGGTTTGGTCCGCCACCTGGGTCGCGGAGATCACCGCCGTCGAGTTGATGGCGTTGGAGTAGGTCACGGTGTCGTCGAGGAGCGACGAGGGATTGGCCCCGCCGTCGAGGATGAAGCCGCCGTAGCCGTAGCCCTTGGTCGAGAAGTCGGTGGCGCGGCCGCCGAACTCCAGCTTGGTGATGAACGGCAGGTGGGTGTCGTAATCGAAGTCCAGCTTGTATTGCTCTTCCTTCGACCCGTTGTTCGACGGGCGGTACTGGATCTGCCACTGGCGGATCGCCGAGGCGTCGCTGGGGCTGTAGCCGCTGGCGAAGGCGAACGACGGATCGCCGGTGGCCGGATCGAGGGTCACGGTCATGCCGGGCGTGTCGAAGCTGACGCTGACATTGTTGGTCTGCGACACGGTGCTGGTGTCGGCCTTGGAGCCCTGGAACTCGATCTGCAGGCGGTCGCCGCGATAGTTGGCGCCGAAGTTGTAGTAGTTGCTGGTCGTGTCGTACCTGAAGTCGCGGGCGCTGATGCCGAAGCCGTTATTGCCGCCGACTCCGGTGGTGTTCAGGCAGTTGCCCAGCGTGTAGCCGATGACGTTGTGGTTGGCGTCGACCTTGACCGTGCTGGCCGTGGTGTTCGTCGATGAGCAGGTGGTGGCCGTGGCCGTGTTGTTCAGGCGGTTGGCCTTGGTGAAATCGGTGCCGTAATTGATGTCGTTGAGGGTCTGGGTGCGGTCGTTGCGATTATAGCTGACCCAAGCGTCGATCTTGTCGGTGAAGCGGTACTGGACGGTGAACTCGGCCGAGATGCGCTCGTCGCCGCGGGTCCAGACGCCGTAGCGGGCCGTGCGCGGCGCGTAGTCGTACCATTGCGACAGGCAGGCGTTGCGCAGATTGGTGGTCGAGATCAGGGTCGCGTCGGGCGTGGTCAGGCCCGAGCAGCCGGCGGCGGTGGTGACGTTGCGCGCCAAGTCGTTGATCTGGGAATCATAGGCGCTGCTGTAGTACGGGACCGTCTTGTCGGCCGAATTGTCGAAGTCGGCGAACCGGCCCCACGACGAGTTGCGGACATAGTCGCCGCGGGTGTCGACGTCGTCGTAGGTGACGTTGGCCATCAGGCCCAGGCGGCCGTCGAACAGGGTGGTGGCGGCGAAGATATTGCCGCGCGGCTTCCAGGTGTCCGCCGTATCGAGGTTCTGGGCCGAGGCGGTCAGCGACAGCACCGGCTTCTTGAAATCCAGCGGCTTGCGGGTCGTTATCGAGACCGTGCCGCCGATGCCGCCTTCGGTCATGTCGGCGGTGAAGCCCTTGAACACGTCGATCGACTGGACCAGTTCCGAGGCCAGTTCGCGGAAGTCGTTGGACCGGCCGCCGCCGCCGTAGACCTGCAGATTGCCCGCGGTCGACAGGGTGCCCATGCCGTTGATCTCGACGCGGTTCAGGTCGGGCTCGACGCCGCGGATCGAGACCGCGTTGCCTTCGCCGAAGTCACGGGCCAGCTGCACGCCGGTGATGCGGCCCAGGGCTTCGCCGACGTTCTTGTCGGGGAACTGGCTGATGTCCTCGGCGACGATGGAGTCGGAGATCGTGCCGTTGCGCTTCTTGCGGCCGATGGCCGACTGCAGGCTGGCGCGCGTGCCGACGACGATCTCGGAGACGAGATTGGGATCTTCGAGCTTGGCGCTCGACGCGGGCGGAGCGGGCGCGGCGGCCTGGGCCCGGGCTTCGCCGGCGCAGGCGAGGCCCGCGGTCAACGCCAGCAAGGACGCGGTGGCGACGGCGGCGCGACGGCTGCCGGTGAATGCAGGCATGGATTCCCTCCCTCTGGCCATGACCTGGGTGTCTCCCCCTCAGGAGATTCCCAGGCGCCTTGACCGCAGGCTGGGGCGGCCCTTGGCGGGCGGCTCCCAGCGCACGGCGGCGCATTTTTCATACAATAGGGATAGTTCCATATTCTGAGATGTCAATGCATTTTGTGGGAAGACAGAACGCCGTTTCCGTGATGTAAACTTGCCGCGCCGCTCGCAAGGCCGCGCAGAACGGCCGCCACGAGCCGAAAACGGGGAAACACAAGGGGTTTCGACGCATGGGTCTGGGGGATGAGAACCGAGGCGCGCGGGTCGCGGCGGCCGCTCTGCTGGGAGCGGCGGCGTTATCATCCGTAGGCGGATCGACGTTGGCCGCGGGCGCGCCGCGACAGATGGAGGCCCTCGACCGCGGCGTCGTCGCCGTGCCGGCCGTCGACGGCGGGGTGCTGGTCAGCTGGCGGCTGCTGGGCGACGAGCCGGCCCGCACCGCCTTCAACCTCTATCGCGACGGAACCCGCCTGAACGCCAAGCCCCTGACCGGCCCCACCGATTTCGTCGACAAGGCCGGCGGCCCGGCCGCAACCTACACCGTCCGCGCCGTGGTCGGCGGCCGGGAAGCCCCGGCCAGCCGGCCGGCCAAGGTCTGGGCGCAGGGCTATCTCAGCATCCCGATCCAGCCGCCCGCCGACGGCGCGACCCCCGACGGCGTCGCCTTCAGCTACACCGCCAACGACGCCAGCGTCGGCGACCTGGACGGCGACGGCCGCTACGAGATCGTCCTGAAGTGGGACCCGACCAATTCCAAGGACAACGCCTTCGGCGGCTATACCGGCCCGGTGATCCTCGACGCCTATACGCTGGAGGGCCGGCGCCTGTGGCGCATCGACCTGGGCCGCAACATCCGGGCCGGCGCCCACTACACCCAGTTCCAGGTCTATGACCTCGACGGCGACGGCCGGGCCGAGGTGGCGATGCGCACAAGCGACGGCACGGTCGACGGGACCGGCCAGGTGCTGGGCGACCCGGCCGCCGACTGGCGCGAGACCGGCGGCGAACGGCCCCAGGCCGACAGGACCGGGGCCACGGTCCTGCCCGACGGCGCGAAGGTGGCCCGGGTGCAGGGCCGCATCCTCAGGGGCCCCGAATATCTGACCGTGTTCGACGGCCTGACCGGCAAGGCCCTGGCCAGCGCCCCCTACAGCCCGCCCCGAGACCCGCGCACCGACGCCCCGACCACAGAGCAGATGACGCAGATCTGGGGCGACGGCTACGGCAACCGCTCCGACCGTTTCCTGGCCGCGACCGCCTATCTCGACGGCCGGCGGCCCAGCCTGGTCTTCGCCCGCGGCTATTACGGCCGCACCACCCTGGCCGCCTGGGACTGGCGGGACGGCAGGCTGACCCGGCGCTGGCTGTTCGACAGCGCGGCGCCCGGCAACGAGAAATTCGGCGGCCAGGGCAACCACCAGCTCAGCGTCGCCGACGTCGACGGCGACGGTCGCGACGAGATCCTCTACGGCGCCATGGCCGTCGACGACGACGGCAAGGGCCTGTGGAGCGCCCAGCTGTTCCACGGCGACGCCATGCATGTCGGCGACCTCGACCCGACCCGTCCGGGCCTGGAAAAGTTCGGCGTCCACGAAAGCCCGCGCAGCAATGGCGGGGTCGGCGCGGCCATGCTCGACGCCCGCACCGGCCAGGTGCTGTGGACCACGCCCACCGACCACGACACCGGCCGCGGCCTGGCCGCCGACATCGACCCGCGCTTCCCCGGCGACGAGGCCTGGGGCAGCAACAGCGACACGCTCTACACCGCCCAGGGCAAGCCGATCGAAGGCGTGAAGCACCCCCGCCAGACCAATTTCGCGATCTGGTGGGACGGCGACGACCTGCGCGAGCTGCTCGACAAGACCCAGATCAGCAAGTGGGACTGGAAGGCCGGCCAGGCGGTTCCCCTGCTCATGGCCGAGGGGGTGACCTCGAACAACGGCACCAAGGCCACGCCGGCCCTGGCGGCCGACATCCTCGGCGACTGGCGCGAGGAAGTCGTCTGGCGCACCGAGGACAACCGCGCCCTGCGGATCTACGCCACCCCCTACCCCACCTCGCGCCGGCTGGTGACGCTGATGCACGACCCGCAATATCGGCTGTCGATCGCCTGGCAGAACACCGCCTACAACCAGCCGCCGCATACCGGCTTCCATCTGGGCGCCGGCATGAAGCCGCCCGCCTCCGCCAAGATCCAGACCCCGCGAGACCGCCGATGAAAGCGCCCCTTCTCTCCGCCCTGGCCCTGGCGTTCATGGTGCTGGCGCCGTGCGCCCAGGCCCAGGACGCCGTCACCCAGCCCAAGCCCGGCGCGCCCGAGCCGCCGCGCGAATGGATCGACAAGGACACCGGCCACCGCGTGATCCGCCTGTCCGACCAAGCCGGCAGCGGCAGTCTCTATTTCAATCTCAACGGCTACACGCCCGACGGGATGACTTTGGCCATCAGCACGCCCGACGGCGTCTCGGCTGTCGACCTGAAGACCCGCGCCCTGACCCCGCTGGTGGCCGGCAAGGTCCGGCTGCTGTTCGTCGGCCGCAAGACCGGCCTGGTCTATTACCAGCGCGCCAATGCGGACGGGACTAGCGCCGTCGAGGCGGTCGATCCGAAGACCAGGAAGGTCCGCACCGTCGCCAGGCTGGCGCCCGGCGGCGCCATCCAGACGATCAACGCCGACGAGACCCTGCTGGCCGGGGTCGCCAACCGCACCGACGTGCCGATCCCGCCCAACGGCATGGAGGCCCTGCCCAAGAACCCGGCCGAGGTGAAGGGTCCCGACGGCCGCAGCCTGACTCACGCCGAGGGCCGCGAGGTGCAGCTGAACGCCCGGCTGGACTCGCGCATCCCGATGGAGATCTTCACGATCGACACCGCCACCGGCGAGCGCAAGGTCGTGCACCAGGCGACCGACTGGCTCAATCACCTGCAGTTCTCGCCGACCGACCCGCACCTGCTGATGTTCTGCCACGAGGGGCCCTGGCACAAGGTCGACCGGCTGTGGCTGGTGCGCACCGACCGGGCCGACCCGCCGGTCAAGATCCATACGCGGACCATGAACATGGAGATCGCCGGCCATGAATGGTTCAGCGCCGACGGCAAGACCGTCTGGTACGACCTGCAGACCCCGCGCGGCGAGGACTTCTGGGTCGCCGGCTACGAGATCGCCAGCGGCAAGCGCACCTGGCTGCATCTGGACCGCAACGCCTGGTCGGTGCACTTCAACACCTCGCCGGACGGCAAGCTGTTCGCCGGCGACGGCGGCGACAGCGAGATGGTCGCCCATGCGCCCGACGGCAAATGGCTCTACCTGATGCGCCCGCGCGCCATTCCCGACGTCGCCGGCATCCACGCCCCCGGCAGCGAGGCCCTGATCCAGCCCGGCGTCCTCGACACCGAGCGGCTGGTCAACATGCAGGCCCACGACTACCGGCTGGAGCCCAACGTCAACTTCACCCCCGACGCCAAGTGGATCGTCTTCCGCTCCAACATGCACGGGGCCAACCATGTCTACGCCGTGGAGGTGGCGAAGGCGCATTGATCCCGATCCGATCGCCTGCACTCTCCTTCTCCCCTTGCGGGAGAAGGTGGCCTCGCGGAGCGAGGTCGGATGAGGGGTTGAAAGCGGGTTCCGCTGCGAACGGCGGAACGGCTGGGTGCGGCGGTCGAGGTTTGAGAAACCCCTCATCCGACCTGCTTCAGGCCACCTTCTCCCGCAGGGGGAGAAGGAGAATCGCTCCATCCCCGCGGTTCACGGGGATGGAGGGCGGTCGAACTCAACGAAATCAAAGCCCTGCGATTTTCTCACTTTTTTCCATCCTCACCCTTCCAGGTCGGCCCGATAATGCTCCCACCTGAAGGCACGGGGAGGGCGCACGTACGGCGACCGCTGCGGCTTTCAGGGGTGGACGAGCGGGAAGGCTGGTCCGCCGCGTTTCCTTCGGGAGACGTCTTCGGGACGGATCGGATGCAGGCTCACCCTGGTCGTGACGAAGCTCCGGCGCTGAAGGCAGGCGGACAAGCCAGCAGGTGCGAGGGGGTTACTTGCACAGTCCGGGACCGGGGCTCGCCGCCCTGGCCCGCCCGCCGGGGGCGCGAGCGAAAGCGTCGGGTAAGGGGTTAAGACCCCCGCCAGCCTGACCGCTCCCGGATAACGGTTCTGCGCGAAGCGCCAGACTTCGTCGAAACGGTAACAAACATCAAAGCTCCTCCGGGCGAGGCCCGGGCGCTTCGCACCCTCCCCATCCCATCGCAGCCTTTCGGCGCGTGAGCGCCAAGTCTTGTCCGCGCCGCATCCGGGCGCGGCGACCGGAGATGCAAACCATGGCCGAAGCCCGAAAGCCCCGCCTCCGCTGCCCCGTCGAGCGTCGTATCCAGGTTCTGTTCGCCGCCAAGACCCTCCACCGCCGCCGCAGGGAGGCGGCGCAGCTGGAGCGTGAAGTGGCGGCGCTGGACGACCCGGAGACGCCGAGCACCAACGAGCTCGCCGGCGAGGCCGCCAACGCCCGGGCCCAGGCGATCCTGCGCGACATGGCGGCGATCGAGGCCGCCTGCAACCGCAGGCCTGGATGACGCTGCGCACTTGCCCTCCCCTCTCCAGGGGCAGGGCAGAGACGACTAGTTCACCCGCCGATAGAGCTCCGCCTCGATGATCCCCAGGCCGCCGCCGGCCGGGACCTTTTCGGCCCCGGTGTCGAGGCCGGCCTTGGCGCCGGTGATCTCGACGATCTTGCCGAAGGCGTCGCGGTCGACGGTCGGGCCGGCCAGGGCGATGCGCAGGCGGGCGCCCTTCACCGGCTTCAGCGGCAGGGTCACATAGCCCAGGCTCTTGGCCGGCTCGCCCTGATAGACCGTGACCCCGTCCATGGTGATGCGCAGCGGATAGGACCGCAGCCGCCAGCCGATCAGCTTGAGCACCACCTCGTCGACCACCTGCGGGCGGGCCAGCCGGTACTCGATCCAGGCGTTGGCCAGCTGACCGTCGCTGGCCCAGTGGGTGGTCTCGTCGTCGTCCTGGGCCAGGGCGACGCTGGCGAGGTTCGAGCCCGCCGTGGTCGCGGCCGGCTTGACCGTCAGGCGGCGGACCTTGAACGACGGCGTCGCCGGGGTCGGGCCGCGCGCCAGGCTGACCGGCAGCAGGGTCTCGCCGGGCGGCGGCGGAGCGACCTCGAGGGTCAGGGTCGCAGGCTTCAGCCCCTCGGCCCGGGCGGTCACCGTCACCGCGCCGGCCTGCAGGGTCGAGCGCAGCGCCACCCGGTTGATCCCGGCCTCGACCGGCAGGGCCTGGGCCAGAATGTAATTGTCATCGCCGCGCGAGGCCCCGGCATAGGAGGTCACCCCGTCGACCGTATGCGCCCCGGTGACCACCTCGCCCGCCGGAGAGGCCGGGGCCTCGGTGGTCCTGGCCCCGCTCCGGGAATCGCCCTGGGCGATGCCGCCGCGCCACTCGGCCGGCCCGGCGAGGTCGAAGTTCACCAGGTCCAGCGCCGTCGGCACGCGCCGGCCCTGGGCGTCCACCGCCTCGACGTCGACCAGGGCGAGGTCGGCGGCGTCGGCCCGCCAGCCCAGCGGTCCGACATGCGGCGTGAGGCGCAGGGCGACGGCGGGGCCGGTGGTGGTCACCGCGTCCGTGGAGACGAGCTTGCCGGCGGCGTCACGGCCGATCGCCCTCAGGGTTCCCGGCCCCCAGGCCACGGCCTTGAAGGTGAACAGGAAGCCGTCCGACTTCAGTCCGCGCCCCAGCGACCGGCCGTTCAACACCAGTTCGACACTGTCGGCGCTGGACACCGCCAGCACGTCCTTGACCGTGCCCGGCGCATAGTTCCAGTGGCCGATGATGTGGGTGCGCGGATGCTCGACATCGACCCAGCCGTCCCACATCACCTGGTGGGCGTAGAAGCCCTGCTTGGGCAGGCGCATGGCGTCGACCTCGCCGCTGCGGCGGTAATTGTTGTCGCCGCGGAAGTGGGTGTTGCTGTCGGAGAAGATGATGTTGACCCCGCCCGAGCTGACCCGCTCGCCGCCGCCGGGCCGCTCGCGCCAGTAGTCGAACCAGCGGCGCACGTCCTCGGCCGCGTGGCTGTCCTGGTTGCGGTTGTAGTCGGGACTGTCCTTGTGGAACGGCGGGGTGAAATCGTCCTGGAACTTCCGCGCCCCCTCGTCGCGGGAATATTCCATGGCCCAGACCGGCTTGCGGCCGCTCTTGTTGATGTAGAGCATCTCGCCGCCATATTCGGCGACCCGGCTGGCCAGCATCTCGCGCGAACCGATGGCCCGGCCGCCGTGCGGGTCGAACTGGTCGCGGATCGCCTTCAGCTGCGCCATGTGATCGTCGCTGATGTTCTCGTTGCCGCCCTCGTAGAACAGGATCGAGGGACTGTTGCGGAAGGCGACGATGGCGTCGCGCATCACCTCCAGCCGCTGCTCCCAGCGCCGGCCGGTGACGTCGCTCTCGGCGTCGCCGGCCGGCATCGCCTGCGGCAGGCCGACCCGGTCGGCCGACTGCACGTCCTGGCGGGCCGGGGCGATGTGCATCCAGCGCACCAGGTTGCCGCCGCTTTCGACCATCAGGGCGTTGGAGAAGTCGCTGATCCAGGGCGGGATGTCCGTGCCCAGGGCCGGCCATTCGTTGCTGGTGCGCTGGGCGTAGCCGTGCACCTGCATGACTCGGTCGTTCAGGAAGACCATGCCGTTGCGAAATTCGGTCTTGCGAAAGCCGGTGCGGGTGGTGACCGCGTCCACCGTCGCGCCGTCCTCCACCAGGGCGGTGTCGACCGTATAGAGGTAGCCATAGCCCCAGCTCCAGAAGTGCAGGCCCTGCAGCCGGGCCTCGGCGGAGACCGTGCGGGTCTCGCCCGGCGCCAGGGTGACGGTCGGCCCGGCGAAGGCGCCGGCCGGCTTGCCGTCGACGTCGCGCAGGGCGACCTGGTAGGCGAAGGTGCGCGGCCGGCCGGACTCGTTGCGCACCTGGGACTCGGCGTGCACCGTCGCCGCCCCGCCCCGGATGTCGAAATCCTCGGCCCAGATATAGACCCCGGTCGTGCCCAGGCTGGAATAGAGCGGCAGGGTCTGGTGCAGATCGCCGGTCAGATGCAGCCGCACGGCCCGGTGGATGCCGCCGTAATTGACGTTGAAATTATTATTGTTCCACTGGAAGCCGCTGCCGGTGGCGCGCTCCTTGTACTTCCAGTCGCTGTCGACGCGAACGGCGACGACGTTGGCGAATGGGGCGGGCTTAAGAGCCTTGGTGGCGTCGACGCCGAACGCCGTGACGCCGTTCTCATGGCCGCCGACCCGGACGCCGTTGACATAGACGTCGCCGGCCTGGCGAACGCCCTCGAATTCGAGGAAGGCCTTGCCGCCGACCGCCGGCCCGACCTCGGTCGGCAGCATGAAGCGCTTGCGGTACCAGGTGATCCCGCCCTTCAGGTCGTGGATGTCGACCTTGAAGGCCTCCTCCTCGTTGAAGGCGCGCGGCAGGGTGACGAGCTTCCAGCTGGCGTCGTCGAAATCGATACGCTCGGCCCCGACGATGTCGCCGACCGCCATTCGCCAGCCGTCGTTGAAGGGCTGGTCGCGGCGGGCGACAGGCGCGGCGGTCGCGGCGACCGCTCCCAGCCCCAGGCACAGCAGGCCGCAGATCCAGGCCATGATCCATCGGGAAAAGACGCGCCGCATCGAACCGCCCCAAACTGGCCAGGCCACTTTCGGGCCCTGATCACCTGTGGCTTGACAACCGAGCCCCTGTCAAGGCATTCTCATTATATCGCATACTGTTTCACATATTGGAACAATCTGCGTGAGCGGCGCGGTTTCGATCCGCCCTCCCCCTATGAATCGCCCGTTCCTGTCCCCCCTTCCGGGCCGCGGAGCGCCAGACCCGGCGCTCCGCTTTTTCTTTCAGGGACAGCCGGGCCCGCCGAGGATCGGCGGCTCGCCCGCCGGCGACGCGTGCACATGGGCCGACACCGGCAGGTTCAGCGCGGCGAGGCGCCGGGCCACCAGCGCGGCGGCCAGCCGGGCGCCGGCCTCGTTGATATGGGTGGTGTCGCTGATCCCCTCCGGATAGCGCGGAATGTGATCCTCGGGCGTGTAGAGCAGGTAGAGCCTGCGCGACGCGGCCTCGCCGCGGGCCTGCAAGGCGGCCATGCTGTCGGCGTCCAGGTCGATCAGCGGCGCGCCTGTGGCCTTGGCCACCGCCCGGACCGCCTCGGCATAGGGGCCGTGGGCGTCCTGGACCTTGCCGTCGACGAACAGGTGCTTGGCGATCGGCGTCACCAGCACCGGCTGGCCGCCGGCCGCCCGCACGTCGGCGACGAAGCGGGTCAGGTTGGCGGTATAGGCGCCTTGCGGATCGGTGAAGCGGACGATCTTCACCCGGTCGGCGTCGTTGTGGCCGAACTGGATCAGCACGGTGTCGCCGGGGTGAAGCTGGGCCAGCAGCGCCGCCCACAGGCCCTCCTCGATGAAGGTCTTGGTCGAGCGGCCGCCGCGCGCCAGGTCGACGACCTCGACGTCCGGATCCAGCGAGCACTTCAGCACCATGCCCCAGCCCATCTGCGGGTAGCGGTCGGGGCCGTACTGGGCGGCGGTGGAATCGCTGGCGATGACGATCCGGGCGGTCGGCGCCGGCAGGGGCGCCGGAATCGGGACCGGCTGCATCGACGGATCTGGAACGGCCTGGGTCCCCGGGGTGGCGATCGCCAGGGCGGCGAGGAATGACAGCAGCAGACCGCTCATCGGTCGGTCTTCGCCAGGATGGAACGGTCGATCTGGTCGATCCTGTTGACGCCGGTCAGGGCCATGGCCACGCGCATCTCCTTTTCGATCAGGTCCAGGAGCTGGGTGACGCCCGGCCCGCCGCGGGCGGCCAGGGCGTAGACGAAGGCCCGGCCCAGCAGCACGCCCTTGGCGCCCAGGGCCAGCATCCGCACGACGTCGAGCCCCGAACGAACCCCGCTGTCGGCCAGCACGGTCAGGCGCTCGCCCACCGCCTCGGCGATGGCCGGCAGGGCCCGGGTCGAGGACAGCACGCCGTCCAGCTGCCGGCCGCCATGGTTGGAGACGACGATGCCGTCGGCGCCGATGTCGGCGGCGGCCCTGGCGTCCTCAGGATCGAGCACGCCCTTGATGATCAGCGGCCCCTTCCAGAGCTCGCGGATCCATTCCAGGTCCTTCCATTGGATCGAGGGATCGAAATTGGCCCCCAGCCAGCCCATGAAGTCCTCGAGCCCGGAATTGGCCCCCAGCACCGGGGCGACATTGCCCAGGGTGTGGGGTCGGCCGCGCACTCCGACGTCCCAGGCCCAGCCGGGCTTGAAGGCGGCCTGGACCAGGCGGCGCATGGCGGCGTTAGGACCGCTCATCCCCGAATGGGCGTCGCGGTAGCGGGCCCCGGGCACCGGCATGTCGACCGTGAACACCAGGGCCGTGGCCCCGGCGTCGGCGGCCTTGGCCAGCAGGTCGCGCATGAAGGCCCGGTCGCGCAGCACATAGAGCTGGAACCAGATCGGGGCGCTGCTGGCGGCCGAAACCTCGGCCAGGTCGCAGACCGACACCGTCGACAGGCAGAACGGCACGCCCTTGGCGGCGGCGGCCCTGGCCGCCTGGCACTCGCCGCGGCGGGCGTACATGCCGGTCAGGCCGACCGGGGCCAGGACGACCGGCAGGGCCTGCCTGACGCCGAACAGGGTGGTCGACAGGTCGGCGCTGGAGACGTCTTTCAGCACCCGCTGGCGCAGGCTGATGTCGGCCAGGTCCGAGACGTTGCGGCCCAGGGTCCGCTCGGCATAGGCGCCGCCGTCGATATAGTCGAACAGGAAGCGCGGCAGCTTGCGCCGGGCCGCCTCGCGGAAATCGGTGGTGGAGGAGACGATCATCGGCCTGGCTTACTGGAGGTTCACGAAGGCGCCGCCGTCGACCAGCAGGGCCGCGCCGGTGACATACCTGGCCAGGTCCGAGGCCAGGAAGACGATCGGTCCGGCCAGGTCGTCCGGCTCGCCCAGGCGGCCCAGCGGAATGCGGCCGGCCATGTAGTCGCGCTTCTTCGGGTCGGCCAGGTCGTCCTTGTTGATCGCCGTCTCGATGGTGCCCGGCAGCACCGAATTGCAGCGGATGCCGTGCGGCCCCAGGGCGATGGCGGTGGACTGCATCAGGCTGTGCACCCCGGCCTTGGTCGGGGTGTAGTGGGTCTGCATGCCGCCGCCGACCAGGGCGCTGATCGAGCTGACGGCGATGATCGCCCCGCCGTGGCCCTGCCTGACCATCTGGTTGGCCGCGGCCTGGACCATGAAATAGGCCCCGTGCAGATTGACCTTCATGGTCCGCTCCATCACCTCGGGCGGCATGTCGAGGAAGGCGTGGAACGGGCAGATGCCGGCATTGTTGACGAAGACGTCGACCTTGCCGAACGCCTCCACGGCGGCCTGGACGAAGGCGCCGGCGGTGGCGACCTCGGCGACGTCGCCCTTCACGGCGATGGCGCGACGGCCGAGGGCCTGGATCTGGGCGACGGCGTCGGCGGCGCCGGCGTCATCGCCATGATAGTTGATCGCCACGTCCGCCCCGTGCCGGGCGCAGCCGATGGCGGCGGCCTTGCCGATCCCCTGCGAGGCGCCGGTCACCAGCACCACCTTGTCCTTCAGAAGCATCGTTCCTCCACTCCTACCGACAGCCTAGCGCTTGGCGGCGACCGTCCGCTTCTCGTTCCAGCCCAGTTCGACGCTGATGGCGTTGGCGCACTGGCGCACGTCGTCAGTCAGGGCCGCCATGCGGTCGTCGTCCATGTACTGGGCCGCCCCCGACACGCTGATGGCCGCGACGATCTGGCCGCCGGGCCCGCGCACCGGGGCGGCGACGCAGCGGATGCGGTCTTCGTTTTCCTCAAGGTCGAAGGCCACGCCGCGCTGGGCGTAGCCGCGCATCCATTCGATCCACTGCTCCTCGCTGGGCCCCTCGGGGGTCGGCGGGCCTTCCTTGCGATAGAGCTCGCGCCAGCGTTCCTCGGTCTCGTCGAGCACCAGGGCCTTGCCCAGGCCGGTCGAGCGGATCGGCTGGCGGTCGCCGACCCGCGAGCTGATGTTGATGCGCCGACGGCCCGTGAGCTTGTCCAGATAGTGGGCGCGGTCGCCGTCCATCACGCCCAGGTGCACGGTGTCCTCGAGCTCTTCCCACAGGCGTTCGAGATGGGGACGCGCCACCCGCGGCAGATCCATCTGCTGGCCGGCCAGATAGCCCAGCTCCAGCAGCTTGGACCCCAGGCTGTAGCCTTCGCGGGGAGCCTGCGACAGCAGGCGACGCTCGACCAGGGCGGTGGCCAGACGGTGGGTCGTGCTGCGCGTCAGGCCCAGGCGCGCAGCCAGGGCCGGCAGGCCGATAGTGCCCGAATCGGCGACGACGTCGAGCAGGTCCAGACCCCGGAAGAGCGTCTGGCTGCCGCTGGGCGCCTTGCCGCCAGAACTGTCTTCCTTGGCCACCGGTCCGGCTCCCCTTGACGCGTCACGTTTCATTTTGTAGCACTCTCTCTCATAATATGGTACCTAAGGCAAGCGGCGACAGGGGGCGATCCGGGCCACCGAACGCAGGATGGGCTACCGTGTCATATGATGTCCTGAGGAGGTAGGCGCGACCGGTTAAAGGTTTCGCCAAGCATGGGGGAGGACTTCGTCTCCCGGCACGCCTCCTCTTCCTTTGACGAGATCGCTTCCACCTGGAAGCTTTGGGCTGGAGCTGGTTTTCCCGATGCCGTTTCCCCTCATCCGGCAGGTTCGCGCCTATGTCGTGCGCGGCGGCGGCGCCGACTATCACGACCAGGGCGAGGGCCACTGGATCGACGACCACATCGCGACCCCAATGTCGCGCTATCCCGAATATCGCCAGAGCCGCCAGAGCTTCGGCATCAACGTGCTGGGCACGCTGGTCGTCGAGATCGAGGCCGCCGACGGCACGGTCGGCTTCGCGGTGACCACCGGCGGCGAACCGGCCGCCTACATCGTCGAAAAGCACCTGGCGCGGTTCCTGGAGGGTCGCGACCCGACCCAGATCGAGAAGATCTGGGACCAGATGTACTTCTCCACCCAATATTACGGCCGCAAGGGCCTGGTGGTGAACGCCCTGTCCGGCGTCGACCTGGCCCTGTGGGACCTGCTGGGCAAGCTGCGCGGCGAACCCGTCCATCACCTGCTCGGCGGCCCGGTGCGCGACGAGCTGACCTTCTACGCCACCGGCGCAAGGCCGGACCTAGCCAAGTCGATGGGCTTCATCGGCGGCAAGATGCCCCTGCACCACGGCCCGGCCGAGGGCGAGGAAGGGCTGAAGAAGAATCTTGACGAGCTGGCCACGATGCGCGAGCGCTGCGGCGAGGACTTCTGGCTGATGTTCGACTGCTGGATGGCGCTGGACCTCAACTACGCCACCAGACTGGCCCACAAGGCCCACGAATATGGCCTGAAATGGATCGAGGAAGCGCTGAGCCCCGACGATTACTGGGGCTATCGCGACCTGAAGAAGAACGCCCCCAAGGGCATGCTGGTCACCACCGGCGAGCACGAGGCCACCCGCTGGGGCTTCCGCATGCTGCTGGAGATGGAGTGCTGCGACATCATCCAGCCCGACGTCGGCTGGTGCGGCGGCATGACCGAACTGGTCAAGATCTCCAACCTGGCCGACAGCCGCGGCGTGCTCTGCATCCCGCATGGCTCCAGCGTCTACAGCTACCACTTCGTGGTCACCCGCCATAACAGCCCGTTCGCCGAGTTCCTGATGATGGCCCCCAAGGCGGACGCGGTGGTGCCGATGTTCCACCCCCAGCTGATCGGCGAACCCGTGCCGGTGAACGGCAAGCTCAAGCTCTCCGACGCCCCCGGCTTCGGCGTCGAACTCAATCGCGAGGTCGGCCTGCACCGACCCTACGCCCGCTGACCCTTGAAAGCGTGACCCCATGAAACTCCTGCGTTACGGCCCGCGCGGCGCCGAAAAGCCCGGCCTGCTCGACGCCGCCGGCCAGATCCGCGACCTGTCGGGCCATGTCGCCGACATCACCGGCGACCTGCTGTCGCCCGAGGGCCTGGCGCGTCTGGCCGCCATCGATCCGGCCGCCCTGCCGGTGGTCGAGGGCTCGCCCCGCTACGGCGTCCCGGTGGCCAAGGTCGGCAAGTTCCTGGCCATCGGCCTGAACTTCGCCGACCACGCCAAGGAGGCCGGCCTGGAGCCGCCGCCTGAGCCGATCTTCTTCACCAAGGCGATCTCGTGCCTGAACGGCCCGAACGACGACGTCATGCTGCCCAAGGACGCTGAGAAGGGCGACTGGGAGGTCGAGCTGGGCGTGGTGATCGGCAAGCGCGCCCGCTATGTCGAGCAAGCTGAAGCCCTCGACTACGTGGCCGGCTACGTGCTGGTCAACGACGTCTCCGAACGCGCCTTCCAGAAGGAGCTCGGCTCGCAGTGGGACAAGGGCAAGGGCTGCGACACCTTCGGCCCGGTCGGCCCATGGCTGGTCACCGCCGACGAGGTCGGCGATCCCCAGGACCTGGACATGTGGCTCGACCTCAATGGCCGGCGCATGCAGACCGGCAACACCAGGACCATGATCTTCGGGGTCGCCGAGCTGATCGCCTATATGAGCCGCTTCGTCACCCTGGAGCCCGGCGACATCCTGACCACCGGCACCCCGCCCGGCGTCGGCGAGGGCCAGAAGCCCGACAAGATCTTCCTCAAGCCCGGCGACGTCATGCGCCTGGGCGTCGAGAAGCTGGGCGAGCAGCAGCAGACCGTCGTGGCCTGGACGAAGGAAGGCGTCGCGTGAGCACTCCTAACGCCAATCCTTACCTTGGCCGCTTCGCCGGCCGCGCGGCGGTGATCACCGGCGGCGCCTCGGGCCTGGGCCGGGCCGTGGCTGCGCGCATCGTCGCCGAAGGCGGGACCGTATCGCTGTGGGACGTCGACGCCGACGCCCTTAAGGACGCCGTTGATGCGGTCGGAGCCGCCCACAGCGTCGTGCTCGACGTGTCGGACCAGGTCGCGGTCGCCGAGGCCGCCAGGGCCGCTCGTCAAGCCCTGGGCCGGATCGACATCCTGGTGGCCTCGGCCGGGATCACCGGCGCCACCGCCCCCGTGCACCAGTTCCCGCTCGACAGCTGGCGGCGGGTGATCGACATCAACCTCAACGGCCTGTTCTACTGCTGCCGCGAGGTGGTGCCCTTCATGCTCGAGGGCGGCTATGGCCGGATCGTCAATGTCGCCTCGGTGGCGGGCAAGGAAGGCAATCCCAACGCCGGCGCCTATTCGGCCAGCAAGGCCGCCGTCATCGGCCTGACCAAGTCGCTGGCCAAGGAACTGGCCACCCAGGGCGTGATCGCCAACAGCCTCACCCCGGCCACCTTCGAGAGCCCGATCCTGGAGCAGCTGCCGCAGAGCCAAGTCGACTACATGCGGTCCAAGATCCCGATGGGCCGCCTGGGCGAGGTCGAGGAAAGCGCCGCCATGGTCTGCTTCATGGCCAGCCAGGAGTGCAGCTTCACCACCGGCGCCACCTTCGACACCTCCGGCGGGCGAACCACCTTCTAGCGCATCCGGCCTGATCGCATCAGGCCGGATGCGCTAGATATTTGTTTTTACGCATTTTCTTCAAGCGAACCGGAATCCACTTCGCTCGAAAATGCTCTAGGAGCCGGCCATGGCCTATTGCGGTCCCATCGTCGACGCCCACATGCACCTGTGGGACCTGGACCGCCACTATTACGGCTGGCTCCAGGACCGGCCGCTGCCGAACAATCCGGCCGGCGACATGTCGCCGATCGCCGATCGCTCCTATGGCCTGGACGACTATCTGGCCGATAGCGCCGGCTGGAACGTCGTCCAGACGGTGCATGTCGAATGCGGCCTGCCGCCGAAGGACCAGCTGTCGGAGACCGACTGGCTGCAGGGCCTGGCCGATACGCGGGGCGTGATCGGCGGCATCGTCGCCGGGGCGTGGCTGGAGGACGCGAGCGTCGAGGCCATGCTGGAGGCCCAGGCCGCCCGGCCGAACGTCCGGGGCGTCCGGCAGATCGTCAGCTGGCACGCCGATCCGCTGAAGACCTATGGCGATCACGATCGACTCCAAGACCTGCGGTGGCGCCAGGGCTACGCCCTGCTGGCCCGGCACGGCCTGTCGTTCGACCTGCAGCTCTATCCGTCGCAGATGCCCGCCGCCGCCGACCTGGCCGCCGCCCATCCGGACATCCCGGTGATCATCAACCACGCCGGCCTGCCCACCGATCGCGACGAGGCCGGCCTGGCTGCCTGGCGCGAGGGCTTGGCCCTGCTCGCCCAGCGGCCCAACGTCAGCTGCAAGATCTCGGGCCTGGCCATGGTCGACCGCGCCTGGACCGTCGACAGCCTGCAGCCGTTCGTGCTGCGGGTCATCGAGACCTTCGGCGTCGAACGCTGCATGTTCGCCAGCAACTTCCCGGTCGAGAAGGTGCACGGGTCGTTCGGCGCCTTCTATCGAGCCTATGACGCCATCACCGCCGACTTCACCGAGGCCGAGCGGGCCCTGCTGTTCAGCGGCGCGGCGAGGCGGATCTATCGCCTGCCGGACCTGACGACCTGACCGACAAAAGCAAAGAAACGGGAGGACATGATGAGCAACCACCGGGACCGGCCCCTCGCCTTCCGCATGCAGCTGAAGCCTGGCGTCGCCGCCGAATACGAGCGCCGCCACGACGCCCTGTGGCCCGACCTCGCCGAGGCGCTGCGCAAGGCGGGGATCCATGACTATTCGATCTTCCTCGACGAGGAGACGATGAGCCTGTTCGCCGTGCTGCGCCTGCGCCCCGACCACAGCAAGGACGCCCTGCCGCTGGAGCCGGTGATGAAGCGCTGGTGGGACTACATGGCCGACCTGATGGAGGTGCATCCGGACAACCGTCCACGCGAATGGCCGCTGAAGCCCGTCTTCCATTTCGAGGGCTAGGATGACCCGCCTGCCCCTCAAGGCGCTCGGCCTGGCGGCCGTGCTGCTGGCGACCACCGCCCCCGCTCCGTCGGTGGGGGCCGAGCCCCTGCGCTACACGATGACGGCGTTCACCAACGCCAGCCAGTCGAACATGAGCGTCTACGACTCCGCCGACGGCGCGCGCTTCACGCTGAAGAAGCCGCTGGCCTACACCCCGCCCCAGGGCCTGATCCGCGATCCCAGCGTGATGAAGCATACGGACGGCTGGTACTATGTCGCCTACACCACCGGCTGGACCGGAAACACCATCGGCCTGGCCCGCAGCAAGGACCTGACCGACTGGACCTTCCTGCGTGACGTGGCGATCGACGTGCCTGGCGCGACCAACAGCTGGGCGCCCGAATGGTTCGTCGACCAGGACGGGTCGGTGAACCTGATCCTGTCGGTCTCGACCACCGGCATCGCCGGCCAGTTCCAGCCCTACCGGATCACCGCGACCGACGCGTCGTTCTCGACCTGGTCCGCCCCCAAGCCGCTGTCGGGCCTTGGCCCCAACTTCATCGACGCCTTCGTAGTGCGCGAAGGCGGGCTCTACAACGCCTTCACCAAGAACGAGACCAGCAAGTTCATCGAGTTGTGGACCGCTCCTTCGCTGGACGGCCCTTGGCAGGCCAGGGGAACCGGCGACTGGGCCGGCTGGGGCCGGGGCGTCGAAGGCCCGACCCTGACCCGAACGCCCGACGGCGCCTGGCGGATCTATTTCGACGAATATTCGGCCAAGCGCTACTGGTACAGCGACAGCCGGGACGGCTTCCGCACCTGGACGCCGAAGGCCGAACTGCCGGAGCTGTCGGGCACGGTCCGCCATTTCACGGTGCTCAAGGAAGGGGGCGACCAGGCGATCGCGGCCAAGCCGGCGGAGGCCCACAAGATCACCTGGGACAAGTATTCGCTGAAGGTCGACGGCCAGCGCGTCTTCTCCTGGGGCGGCGAGTTCCACCCGTTCCGCGTCCCCAGCCCCGACCTGTGGCGCGATATCCTGCAGAAGATGAAGGCCAGCGGCTACAACACCGTCGCCATCTATTTCGACTGGGGCTACCACTCGCCCAAGCAGGGGGTCTACGACTTCAGCGGCGTGCGCGACATGGATCGCGTGCTGACCATGGCCCAGGAGGAAGGCCTCTACGTCATTACCCGCGCCGGGCCCTATGTGAACGCCGAGCTGACCCGGGGCGGCTTCCCTGGCTGGCTGGTCAACCAGCAGGCCCGGGCCCGCACCGACGCGCCGGAATATGTCGCCGCCGCCGACGAGTGGCTGACGAAGATCAATACCGTCATCGCCCGCCACCAGTTGACCACCGGCCAGGGCACGGTGATCGCCCACCAGATCGAGAACGAACTCGACGTCGTCGGCGCCCCGCAGCAGCGCTACATGCAGTGGCTGGACGACAAGGCCAGGGCCGACGGGATCACCGTCCCGATCTTCCACAATGACAAGGGCCGCAATGGCTACTGGGTCCCCAAGGGCTCGAACGTGCCCGGCACGGTGGAAGGCCCCACCGACCTCTACGCCTTCGACGGCTACCCGGGCGGCAACTGCAAGGTCGACTCCACCCCGGCCAGTCCCGGCGTCGCGCCTGATTGGGGCCTGTACGGCCCCGGCGGGGCCAGGGGCGGAGCCTCGGCCAGCCCCAACACTCCCGGCTTCCTGGCCGAGTTCGGCGGCGGCTGGTTCGACTACTGGGGCAGCAACGGCGACTATGACTGCACCGCCATCCATCGCGGCGTCGGCTACCAGCGGGTGTTCTACGCGACCAACATCGCCAACGGCATCACCCTGCAAAGCTTCTACATGACCTACGGCGGGACCTCGTGGGGCTGGCTGCCGGCCCCGGTGGTGTTCACCTCCTACGACTACGGCGCGGCCATCGACGAGGCCCGGGGCCTGCGCGACAAGGCCCGCGTCATGAAGCAGATGGGCGAGCTCATCGCCGCCGTGCCGGACCTGCGCCGCATGGACAAGGGCGAGGCCGTCGTCCCGTCCAACGACAAGGTCCGCGTCTATCACAACGTCAATCCCGAGACGGGGGCCCACCTCTACGTGGTGGTCCACAATCCCAGCAGCGGGACCGGCGACGAGGCTTTCACGTTCAAGATCAAGACCCGCGACGGCGAGTACGAGGTTCCCTCCCGGATCAAGGGCCAGGACGCCAAGATGCTGATGGCGTCCTACGACCTGGGCGGCCAGCGGCTGGTCTATTCGACCTCCGAGATCCAGACGCACTTGAAGTGGAACGACGGCGACCTGGCCCTGCTCTACGGCCGGGCCGGCGAGGCGGGCGAGACGGTGCTGCGCTACGCCTCGGCCCCGAAGGTCGAGGTCCTGGAGGGCGAGGTCGCCTCCAGCTTCCACGCCGCCAAGGGCGACCTGAAGCTGACCTACGCCCATAACGACCTGGCACGCGTGCGGATCACCGGCGGCGGCCGTCGGCCCCTGACCCTGCTGCTGGCCGACGCCGAGACCGGCCAGACCTTCTGGCGGCGCGACGCCCTGCTGGTGCGCGGCCCCGGTCTGGTGCGGCGCGACGCCACCAAGGGCGGCGTGCTCAGCCTGACGGGCGACACCGAGACCGACAGCCCCCTGGAGGTCTTCGCGCCCAAGGACGTGACCGCCATCCGGTGGAACGGCGCCAAGGTCGCGGTCAGAGCCACGGCCTCGGGCAGCCTGCTGGCCGAACGGCCGCTGGCCGGTCCGGCGGCGGTCGCCGTGCCCGATCTGGCCAGGCTCGATTGGAAGACCGCCCCAGGCTCGCCCGAGGCCGATCCGAAGTTCGACGACAGCGCCTGGCTCAAGACCGAGGGCCGCCGCAGCGGCTCCACCGTGCGCGGCCCCACCGGCCAGCCGGCGCTCGACATGAGCGCCTACGGCTTCCACCAAGGCGACGTCTGGTATCGCGGCCGCTACCAGGGCAGGCCCGACATCGACATCCTGACCCTGCACTACGGCGGCGGCGGAGCCGGCATGCTGCAGGTGTGGCTGGACGGCCGGTTCCTGGGCCAGCACGAGCTGGACGGCGGCCTGCCGCGGCCGATCACCACCGGGGTGGCCACCTTCAAGCTGCCGGAAGACCTGCGCGGGACCGGCGAGCACGTGATCTCGGTGATGGTCCGCAACAACGGCCACAACTGGGACCTGGACGCCGACGACTTCCACAAGGAGGCCCGCGGCCTGGTCTCGGCCTCGCTGTCCGGCCCGGGCAGCTACAGCTTCGTCGTGCCGATCGCCTGGAAGATCCAGGGCAATCTGGGCGGCGAGGACATCCAGGACCCGGTCCGGGGCGACGCCAACAACGGCGGCCAGTATGGCGAACGGATGGGCTGGCACCTGCCCGGCTTCCCCGACGCGGGATGGACCAAGGCCGACATGGCCGCGACCAAGCCGGCCGCCGGCACGACCTGGTATCGCACCAGCTTCGACCTGAACCTGCCCAAGGACCAGGACACCACCCTGGGCCTGACCATCGGCGATCCGAACACGCCGCGTTCGCCGGTCCGCTACCGGGTGCTGATCTTCGTCAACGGCTGGAACATGGGTCAGTTCATCGCCCATGTCGGCCCGCAGCGGACCTTCGTCCTGCCCAACGGCATCATCGACCCGCAGGGCAAGAACACCATCGCCCTGGCCGTCACCAGCGACGGCGCCCCCGGCGACGCGCTGGAGACCGTCAAGCTCGTCAACCTGCGCACCGTGCGCGGCGGCCTCCCCGTCGCCCGCGTTCCCGCGCCCGATTTCAAACCCTGACCGGACGCTCCCCCGTTCGCGCCTGAAAGACTTCCAAGGAGACTATCGTGCCCAATCTCGCCCACGGCCTCGAGGCCAAGGACATCAAGGCCAAGATCGCCCTGCTGATCAGCAATCTCGTCGACATCCAGGACGAGACCGGCGAGTTCCTGCTGCGCCTCGACGACGGCCGGGTGATCGACACCAAGGGCTGGAACGACTGGGAATGGACCCACGGCGTGGGCCTGTACGGCCTGTGGAAGCAGTACGAGATGAGCGGCGATCCGCGCGCCTTCGAGATCATGACGCAGTGGTTCGCCGACCGCTTCGAGGCCGGCACCCCGACCAAGAACATCAACACCGTCTCGCCGTTCCTGACCCTGGCCTACCTGTACGAAGCGACCGGCGACCACACCTATCTGCCCTACCTCGAAACCTGGGCCGACTACGTGATGTACGAGGGCCCGCGCACCGAGGAAGGCGGCTTCCAGCACATCGTCTTCAACAGCGAGAACCCCCAGCAGCTGTGGGACGACACGCTGATGATGAGCGTCCTGCCCCTGGCCAAGATCGGCCTGCTGCTGGGCCGCGACGACTTCGTCGAGGAGGCCAAGCGCCAGTTCATGGTCCACATCAAGTACCTGGCCGACCGCAAGACCGGCATGTGGTTCCACGGCTGGACCTTCGAGGGCCGGCATAACTTCGCCGACGCCCTGTGGGCCCGCGGCAATTGCTGGGTGACGATCGCCATCCCGGAGTTCATCGAACTCTTGGATCTCAAGCCCGGCGACGCCCTGCGCGCCTTCCTGATCGATACGCTGGAAGCCCAGATCAAGGCCCTGGCCCGCTACCAGGACGCCGAGACCGGTCTTTGGCACACCCTGGTCGATGACAAGACTTCGTACCTGGAGGCCTCGGCCACGGCCGGCTTCGCCTATGGCGTGCTGAAGGCGGTGCGCAAGCGCTATGTCAGCAAGGAACACCAGGCGCTGGCGATCAAGGCGCTGAAGGGCGTGCTGGCCCATATCGACGACAAGGGCGAGCTGCAGCAGGTCTCGTTCGGCACCCCGGTGTTCGACACCCTGCAGGGCTACAAGGACATTCCCCTGACCTCGATGCCCTACGGCCAGTCCCTGGCCCTGCTGGGCCTGGGCGAGTTCCAGCGGGCGTTCATCTAGGCCCGCTCCGGCCGGTCAAACAACAACAAGAACACCAGGGTGGATCCGATGCAGCCGCGCAAGGTCAAACTGATCAACTACCTCGCCTACGGGTCCAACGACCTGTTCGGCGCCGGGGCGATGGCCATCGTCAGCGGCTGGATTCTCTATTTCTACACCACCTTCTGCGGCCTGTCGGCGGTGCAGGCGACGGCGATCTTCGCCATCGCCCGCCTGCTCGACGCGGTGTTCAGCCCCCTGGTCGGGCACCTGTCGGACCATCTCTACAGCACCCGGATCGGACGCCGGTTCGGGCGGCGGCGGTTCTTCGTACTGGCCGCCATCCCCCTGCTGCCCAGCTTCGCGATCATGTGGATCGGCGGCCAGACCTTCTGGTTCTATCTGGTCAGCTATGTGCTGTTCGAGATGGTCTACGCCTTCGAGCTGATCCCCTACGAGACACTCGCGGCCGAGATGTCCAAGGACTACAAGGTCAAGGCCAAGTTCGCCGGCTACCGCATCCTGTTCGCCCAGACCTCGGCGATCCTGGCCGGCTTCCTGCCCGCGGCCATCGTCAACCACCTGGGCAAGGACAGCTCCCAGACCTTCCTCTATCTGGGGATCGGCGCGGCGATCACCTTCATGATCACCGCCGGCTTCGTCTATCTGTTCACCTGGGAGCGGCCGCCGGGCGAGACCGGCATGGCGGCGCGCGACGGCAAGCTGACGCTGGGCGACAGCTTCAAGGCCCTGTACGCCAACCTGTTCTCGACCCTGCGCATCCGCGCCTTCCGCCAGCACCTGGGCATGTATCTGGGCGGCTATATCAGCCAGGACATCTTCAACGGCGTGTTCGTGTTCTTCGTGGTCTTCGCCCTGGGGGCCACCACCGCCGACGCCGGCAACTTCATGGGCTTCATGGCTTTTGCCCAGCTGGCGGCCGTGGCGGGGTTCATCTGGCTGATCCTGCGCATCCACCCCGCCCCGTCCTATCGGCTGGCGGTCAGTTTCTACGCCCTGGCGGTGCTGGGCTTCCTGGCGATCTACCTGGTGTCGCCGCCGCATCTGCTGACCTGGATGATGCTGCCGGTGCTGCTGGCCGGCCTGGGCCGCGGCGGCCTCAACTACATCCCCTGGAACATCTACAACTACATGGCCGACGTCGACGAGATCGTCACCGGCAAGCGCCGCGAGGGGGCCTTCGCCGGGGTCATGACCTTCGTGCGCAAGACCATGCAGGCGGCCGCCATCGCCTTTGTCGGGCTGATCCTGGAGTGGGGCGGTTTCGTCTCGAAGGCCAAGATCCAGAGCCCGGAAGCCATCGCGACCATCCTGACGGTCCTGGTGGCCGGCACCCTGGCCCTGCTGGCCTTCGGCTTCGTCGTCTCACTGCGCTTCCGGCTCAACCACCAGACCCACGGCGTGCTGATGGACGAGATCGAACGCTTTCGTGCCGGCGATGGCACGCCGCCCGCGCCCGAGCGCAGGGCGGTGGTCGAGGACCTCACCGGCTGGCGCTACGAACGGCTCTGGGGACGCAGCTGACGGCCTGGCTCAGCGCACGCCGGTGCGCAGAAGCTCGCCGACCCGGTCGCACAACAGGTTGCCGTCGTAGGGCTTGGCGATGATCGGCAGGCCCTTGGCGGTCGCCTCCGGAATGGCCTCGCTGTAGCCGGTCGCCAGCAGGATGGGCAGCTTGGGAAAGCGCCGGCGCACCTCCTCGGCCAATTGCACGCCGTTCATCCCGCCCGGCATCATGATGTCGGAGAAAACCAGGTCGACCGGCTCGCCGGCCTGGAGCAGGTCGAGCGCGGCCTTGGCGCGGTGCACCCGCTTCACCGCATAGCCGCAGCCCTCGAGCAACTGGCCCGTGAGATCGGCGACCTCGACGTCGTCATCCACGACCAACACTCGCCCCGAGGCGTCGACGTCCCGATGCGGAGTCGCCGGCGCGCCGCCGACCTGGGTCACCGCCTCGAAGGCGGCCGGCAGGTAGAGGCGGACGGTCGTGCCCTGTCCGACGACGCTCTCCAGGTCGATCGCGCCGCCGGACTGGTTGACGAAGCCATGCACCTGACTGAGGCCCAGACCCGCGCCCGGCCCCAGGGCCTTGGTGGTGAAGAACGGCTCGAACACCCGCGAGAGAAGGTCCGGCGCGACGCCTTCCCCGGTGTCGGCCACCGCGATCACTACATAGTCGCCCCTCAGTCCCAGCCGCGCGTTGACGACCCGCTGGCCGGCCACCGACACGCGCAGCGTCCCGCCGGCGGGCATGGCGTCCCGGGCGTTCACGGCCAGGTTCAGCAGGGCGAGCTCCAGCTGAGCCGGATCGGTGCGGATGGGCCAGACGGGTCGCGCGACCTCGATCTCCAGGCCGATGTCGCCGCGCAGGGCGCTGGCGAGCAGCGGATGGACCGCCGCCATCCAGGGCTCCAGGTCCAGGACGCGGGTTTCCAGCACCTGCTGGCGCGAGAAGGTCAGCAGCTGCTTGACCACCTCGGCCCCCCGTTCGGCCCCGCTCGCTGCGGAAACCAGGAAACGTTCGATGTCCTCGCCGTCCTTCAGGCGACGGCGGGCCAGCTGCAAATTGCCGAGCACGACGGTCAGCAGGTTGTTGAAGTGATGAGCCACGCCGCCGGCCAGCAGCCCGACGGCCTGCAGCTTCTGGGCGTGGACGAGCGCCGCCTCGGCCCGCTCACGCTCGGCGATCTCGGCCTTGAGCGCTTCCTGCGCGGCGGCGGCGGCGGCGTTGGCCTGCAGCAGGTCGGTGTTGGAGGCGATCAATCGGGCGTTCGTCTCACGGTAGCCGCGCAGCATCATCTCGAACGGCGAAAGGCATTCGGACAGGAAGTCGGCCGCGGGCCCCATCAAGCCCGCATGGTCTGCGTCCGGCCGCGACCGCAACAATTCGGAGAGGGCGCCATGGTGCAACAGCACCAGCTCGACCACGCCCAGGCCCGAGGCGAGCGCCGACCGGCCCAACTCATAGGCCTGGTGCAGGGCCTGTTCGGTGGCGCCGTCGAGATGCTCGCGCAGGGCTGCGGCATAGGGCGCCGCCAGATCGCCGGCCGGCCCCTTCATGACGGATTTCCCAGATAGCGAACGACCAGCACCAGGGCGTCGTCCGTGTCCTTGCCGTAGCGATCGAGCAGATGGCGGGCATAGGCTTCGGCCGGGGTCTGCAGCGGCGTCTCAAGAATGAAGTCGTGGGCGAGACCGTCGGTCGCCAGGATCAGGACGTCGCCAGGGCCGATCGGCAGAATGACTTCGCGCAGCGGCGGCAGCTGGTAGCCGACCACGCCGCCGCGGGGCACGATGCTCTCGCGCGGCGGGATCGCGCCGCCATCCGCCCGGCACAGGCTTGCCTCGACATTGCCGATCGCCGTCCAGGTCATCCGGTCCTGCCGGGTGTCGAATGCGGCCAGGGTCATCACCGCGCCGCGACCGCCGCGCAGCGCCTGGTGGCAACGCTCGACCAGGTGGCGGACCGGCCTGGCCGGGTCGTCCAGCAGCGCCTCGGCCGCCAGGCGGGCGGCCTGGGCCGCCTCCTCCCCGTGGCCCAGGCCGTCAATGGCGGCGGCGAGCGCTCCGCCTTCGAACACGGCCACGACGTGCAGGTCGCCGGACTCGACCTGGCCCGGATAGGGCCGGCTGGCGACGCCCCACTCGATCGGCGGCCTCTCCGGTGTGGCGGGCGGCGTCATCGACGCCACTTGCGCATGGTGACGGTCGTACCCCGCCCCAACTCCGAGACGATCTCGAACTCGTCCATCAGGCGTCGCGCGCCCGGCAGCCCGAGCCCCAGGCTGCGACCGGTCGAATAGCCGTCGCGCATGGCCAGCTCGATGTCGGGTATGCCCGGGCCATGGTCCTGGGCCACGACCACCAAGCCCTCGCGGCCGTCTCGGCTGGTGGCGCCGAGCAGGATCTCGCCATTATCGGCATAGGAGATGATGTTGCGGGCGACCTCCGATATGGCGGTGGCGATCAGGGTCAGGTCGCTGCCGACGAAGCCGACCTTGGCCGCCAGCTCCCGCCCAAGCTGCCGCGCCGTGACGATGTCGGCGTCGCGGCTGACGGCGACCCGCATTTCCTCGATCACGATGTCCGGCCCCCGGCGATGGCGCGCTGCAGGAGCTCGAAGCCTTCTTCCAGGTCCAGGGCCGTGGTCACGCCCTGGAGCGTCAGGCCAAGCTGGACGATCGAGATCGCCACGTCCGGCTGGACTCCGACCACCACAGTCTGGGCGCCGCGCAGCCGAGCGGTGGCGGCGATGCCGCGCAGGGTCCGCGTGGCGAACGAATCCATGACGTCGAGCGCCGTGACGTCGATGATCACCCCGCGCGAGCGCAGCCGGCCGACCTTTTCGGCCAGCTCGTCCTTGAGCTGGAGCAGATCATGGTCGGTCAGGGCCGCCTGGATCGAGGCGATCAGCACATCGCCCTGTTTAAGGATGGGAACCGGCATGCGGCTTCACAGCGCCGTTTCGAAGGACGGGGCGGCGCGCACGACGCTGTAGCCGAGAATCCGCTCGGCCTCCTCCAGCCCCCCTTGCAGGTCGCCCAGCGTGGTGATCCGGCCCAGGTCGATGCCCAGCGTCACCAGCGACTGCGCGACGTCGGCCGAAACTCCGGTGATGATCACTGCGGCGCCCATCAGGGCCGCGGCCTCGACAGTCTGGATCAGGTGGTTGGCGACCTTGGAGTCCACGGTCGCCACGCCGGTGATGTCCATCACCACCACCCGGGCGCGATGGGCGCGGATGGCGTGCAGCAGGTTGTCGGTCAGTTGCTTGGCGCGCTGAGTGTCGAGCAGGCCGATGATCGGCAGGATCAGCAGCCGGTCGCGCACCTGCAGGGTCGGCGTCGACAGCTCGCGGATCGCTTCCTGCTGCTGGCGGATGGTCTGTTCGCGATCGGCCATCATGGCGTCAACGATGATGGCGATGTCGAAGAAGGCCACCTTCTTGAGTGAGGTGAAATGTTCGAACCCGGCCACAGGATCGTCGGGGTAGCGGCTCATGATTCGCCGCCCGACCGAGGCCATCAGGGTGTGAAACGCGCCCATGAAGATGCTGACTTCCAGCGCGCCTCGGCTGTAGAGCTGGCCAAGGCGAAAGCGCTGCTCGATATAGGTCCGGCCATAGTCGCCCGAGACCATGGCGACCAGGTGCTCGCGCTTGAGCCGCTTGGCCTCGTCCAGCAAATCCGCGCGGCCGGTGAGGCCCCGCGCCTCGCTGAACCGGCCCAGGTGATCGAAGAACGCCGCGACATGCTCGTCCAGGTGATCCAGGACGTCGGTCCTGACCGCCGCGATGCGGGTCCGATCGTCGGGACCGAGATTGACGAATTCAAGCCGGCGCTCGATATCGCTGGGTGCGAACTCGGTGATCCGGAATGGCAAGGCGGCGCGTGGCTCAGGCAAGTCTAATCGCTCCCTTGGTAGCCCCCTCGGAGATTTGAGCCGTCAGGTTGTATGGCGTCAATGGATTTGATCCGGGACGCCCGGCCGGGGAGCAATTCCTTAAGGCCGGCGGGATACTTCATGGGACGATCGGCCAGGCGATGGCCGCAGGAGCAAAGGCCGTCATGGGTTCAGCCGTTCCCCCTTCCTCCATTCAGGGCATGCAGGTGTTGGTCGTTGAAGACGAGCTGCTGCTGGCCCTGATGCTGGAGGACATGCTCGCGGACTTCGGCTGCGTTGTGGCGGGACCGGCCGAGACGGTCGCCAAGGCGCTATCGCTGATCGCGGCGACCACCGACATCGACGCCGCCATCCTCGACGTCCATATCGGCGGCGAAATGGTGTTCCCGGTGGCGGACGCCCTGCGCGATCGACGCGTGCCGTTCGTGTTTTCGACCGGCTTCGGACCGTCCGACCTGGCGACGCGCTATCCCGGCAGTCCCCTGCTGGCCAAGCCCTATCCGCCCGAAGCGCTCGCCAGCACCCTGGCGCGCCTTCGCGGCGCCGACCCCGGCGACGCGGGACACTCGCCGCCCTGAAGCGACGCTCGCCGCACTTCGCACAGATTTCGGAACGCTTGAGCGGCCAGTGAATTGGCTATACGAAGCGCCTAAGACGCGTCTCCCCGGATGGAGTGCATCCTTGCCGATCATCCTGAACGCCCCTGCCCGCCGCCACGGCGGAGATCGGCCATGATCGTCGAGGACGTCTCGGCTGTCGTGCTAGCCCGGGCCCAGTTCGCCTTCACCGTCTCGTTCCATTTCATCTTTCCGGCCTTCTCGATCGGCCTGGCCAGCTACCTGGCCGTGCTCGAGGCTCTGTGGCTGCGGACCGGACGGGCCGTGTACCTGGCCCTGTTCAAGTACTGGCTGAAGATCTTCGCCCTGGCCTTCGCCATGGGCGTGGTCTCGGGCATCGTGCTGTCCTACGAGTTCGGAACCAACTGGTCGGTGTTCGCCGAAAAGGCCGGGCCGGTGATCGGGCCGCTGATGGCTTACGAGGTGATGACCGCCTTCTTCCTCGAGGCGGGGTTCCTCGGGGTGATGCTGTTCGGCCTGGACCGAGTGGGCAAGGGCCTGCATTTCGCGGCCACCCTGGCCGTGGCGGTCGGCACCTTCCTGTCGGCGTTCTGGATCCTGTCGGCCAACAGCTGGATGCAGACACCCACGGGCTTCGCCGTCAACGCCCAGGGGCAGTTCGTCCCGGTCGACTGGCTGCGGATCATCTTCAATCCGTCGTTCCCCTATCGCCTGGTCCACACCGTGCTGGCCGCCTATCTGACCACCGCTCTGGTGGTCGGCGCGGTCGGGGCCTGGCACCTGCTGCGCGACCGCGGCAATCACGGGGCGCGAGTGATGTTCGCCATGGCCATGGGCATGGTGGCGGCGACCGCGCCGCTGCAGATCCTGGCCGGCGACGCCCATGGCCTCAACACGCTGGAACACCAGCCGGCCAAGATCATGGCCGTGGAGGGCCATTTCGAGAGCCATCCGCATGGCGCGCCCCTGGCGCTGTTCGGCCTGCCCAACATGCGCGAGGGACGACTCGACGCGGCGGTGTCGATTCCCAAGGCCTCCTCGCTCATTCTCAAGCACGACCTGAACGCCCCGCTGGCCGGCCTCGACACCGTGCCGCGCGAGAACTGGCCGCCGGTGCCGATCGTCTTCTGGTCGTTCCGGATCATGGTCGGCTTGGGCGTGCTGATGCTGACGCTGGGCGGCCTGGGTCTGCTGGCTCGCCTGCGCGGACGGCTCTACGACTGGCGGCTCCTGCACCGGTTCGCCGTGGCCATGGGTCCCGCCGGCTTCGTGGCGGTGATCGCCGGCTGGGTGACCACCGAGGTCGGCCGCCAGCCGTTCACGGTCTATGGCCAGCTTCGCACCGTCCACTCGGCCGCGCCGCTGGACGCCCCGGCCGTGGCCGCCTCGCTGCTGGCCTTCGTGCTGGTCTATTTCGCGGTGTTCGGCGCAGGCGGCGGCTATATCCTCAAGCTGATGGGCCACGCCCCCCGGATCGACGAGCCCGGCCTGGAGGAAGGCGCCGATCGCCCCCTTCGCACCGCCGGCATCACCCCCGCGCCCGCCACCCATCCCGACCAGACCCTGCCCGCCAAGAAGGAGCAGGACCGATGAGCTTCGACCTCGCCACCGCCTGGGCCGGCGTGATCGCCTTTGCGGTGTTCGCCTATGTGGTCATGGACGGCTTCGACCTGGGGATCGGCGCGCTGTTTCCGCTGCTCAAGCCGGGCCAGGAGCGCGACGTGGCGATGAATTCGGTCGCCCCGGTCTGGGACGGCAACGAGACCTGGCTGGTGCTCGGCGGCGGCGGCCTGATGGCGGCCTTCCCCCTGGCCTATGCGATCATTATGCCGGCGGTCTATGCACCGATCGTCGCCATGCTGCTGGGACTGGTGTTCCGCGGCGTCGCGTTCGAGTTCCGCTGGCGCGACCCGGCGCATCGGGCCTTCTGGGACGTCGCCTTCGCCGGCGGCTCGATCGTCGCGGCCCTGGCGCAGGGGATCATCCTGGGAGCGCTGCTGCAGGGCGTGGAGGTGCGCGACCGGCAATATGCCGGCGGCTGGTGGGACTGGCTGACGCCCTTCAGCCTGCTGACCGGCGCCAGCCTGCTGGTCGGCTATGCGACGCTCGGGGCGACCTGGCTGATCATCAAGACCGACGGCCCCTTGCAGGCGCTCGCCTACCGCCTGGCCGGCTGGCTCGGTGCGGGGCTGGTGGCCGGCATCGTCCTGGTCAGCGCCGCGACGCCGTTCCTGGAGGCGGCCTATTACCAGCGCTGGTTGGCCATGCCCGGCGTCCTGCTGGCGGCGCAGGTGCCGCTGCTGGTCGTCGTCGCCACGGCGCTGTTCTTCTTCAGCCTGCGCCGCCGTCGCCTCTATGCGCCGTTCCTGCTGGTCCTGGTCCTGTTCGCCCTGGCCTTCGTCGGCCTGGGCGTCAGCGTATTTCCGAACATCGTGCCGACCGCCGTCACCGTCTGGCAGGCCGCCTCGCCGCCCAAGAGCCAGGGCTTCATGCTGGTCGGGGCGGCGATCCTGATCCCGATCATCCTGGCCTATACCGCCCACGCCTACTGGGTGTTCCGCGGCAAGGTCGGCCATGAGGGCTATCATTGAACCGGCCCGGTCCCGCTCTGACCCGTCTGCTGTGGTTCGTCGGGCTGTGGGCGGCCGGGGTGACGGCCACCGCCGCCGTCAGCCTGGTCCTGCGGTTCTGGATTCGCGGCTGAGGCGACCCTAAGGAACGCTGCTCGCCCCTTCCTCGATGATCGCCACGCCCCAGGCCGGCAGCTCCAGCGCCGCCCCCGGCGTCGCCTTGCGGCCCGACAGCAGGTCGACGCCCGCGCCCATGGCGTAGTTGGGCTGCACCGGCTTGTCGGAATAGTTCAGGAAATAGTGGACGGGATGACCGTTCGACAGCACGCCGCTGCGGACGATCATCGGGAAATGATAGGCCTGGGGCGCGCCCCAGAGCCCGGCGCGCTTGACCTCGGCCTGCAGCAGGCGCTCGGCCAGGGCGTCGCTGGGCATGAAGCCCAGATAGGCGACCTCGCCGCGGCCGTAGCGGTTGCGGGTCATGGCGGCGTAGCGGCCCCAGACCGGATGGTCATATTGGGCCACGACCTGGGCGGTGGTCGGCGTGAGCAGCTCCATCCACCAGCGCGCGGCGTTGTCTTCGCCCTCCGGTCCCACGGCCTCGCCCTTGACGCCGACCCCGACCGGCGGCGTGAACTGGCTGTATTCGACGCCGGCCGCCTTGGTGATCAGTCCCGGCTGCACCGTGGCCCGCACCTTGACGTTCTCGTCCGAGTAGCCGCTCTTGAAGGTGTAGAACAGGTGCCCGCCGGCCGCCGCGAAGGCGTTCAGCCGCTCGATCTCGGCGTCGGACGCCACATAGAGGGCCGGGACCACGATCAGCTTGTAAGGCGTCAGGTCGCGCGTCGACGGGTCGATGAAGTCGACCTCGGCGTTCATGCGATAGAGGGCGTCGTAGAACGGCCGCAGCACCTCGTTATATGTGACCCCGGAGGGCTTGAAAGCGTCAAAGCCGGTCAGGGCGCGATTGCTGACATAGATGGCGATGCGGTTCTTCTTGCGCAGATTGACCAGCCTCGGCCCCAGCCGCCCGAAATCGGCGCCGATCGTCCGCGCCTCCTCATAGGTGGGATTAGGGCGGAAGTCCTGGCTGAGCAGCCCGCGCCAATAGGTTTCGACGGCGTTGGCCGTCGTACCCCAATGCCAGTAGGAGACCATGTTGGCGCCCGAGGCCAGGTGACTGAAGGCCTGCAGCCGCAACTGGCCCGGATAGGGCGTCCACTCGGGAAAGCCCTGGGCCTGGGTTTCCATCACCAGATAGTTCTGCCCGCCCTTGAGCGAGCGGGCCAGGTCGCCGCCCAGGGCGATCTCGGCGCCGGTCAGCTTGTCCTGGCTCGGGTGGTAGATGTCGATGCCGGCCACGTCGAGGGCGCGGGCCGCCGCGAAATGGTCCACCTCGGGCTGGATCCCATAGGAAGTGAAGCGCCAGCCGAGGTCGAAATTCTGGGTGATGAACTGGTCCGGACGCGCGTGGGCCCGCACCAGGTCGGCCTGCCATTGCAGGTAGTCGGTGACCATGTCGCGCTGGAACTCGGCGAAGGCGCCCGAAAGGCTGGCGTTGATCGAGCCGTTCACCGATGGGAAATCCTCCCAGGCGTTGATCCTGTTGCTCCAGTAGTCCAGGCCGAACGCTGCGTTCAGCCTGTCCAGGTCCGGGAAGCGCTGCTTCATCCGCGCCACGAAGGCGGCCTGGACGTTGGGACCGGCCGTGCCGTAGGCCTTGGTCTCGTTGTCGACCTGATAGCCGATCACCGACGGATGATCGCGGACATGGTCCACCAGGGCGACGATCACCTGCTCGGCCTGGCGGCGGAACTCGGGATTGCTGATGTCCATGTTCTGCCGCGGCCCGTAGGGGCTCGGCCCCTTGGCGGTGATCGCCAGCACGTCGGGATGCTCGCGGGCCAGCCAGGTCGGTATAGCGTAGGTCGGGGTGCCGACGATCACCTTGATCCCGGCCTTGTCCATCGCTCCCAGCACCCGGTCCACATGGGTGAAATCGAACACCCCGTCCTGGCGCTCGAGCGTGCCCCAGGTCGATTCGGCGATGCGGACGACGGTGATGCCGGCCGCCTTCATCATCCGGACGTCTTCGTCGAGCCGGTCGGAGGGGCTGTATTCGTCATAATAGGCCGCGCCGTAGAGGATCGTCTTCGGTGGCGCAGGTGCGGCCTGGGCCGGCGCGCTCCCAAGGCTCGATAGTGCAAGCGCCGCGGCCGTCAGAGCCGCGGTGATTCCGCGTAGGACCATGTTTCCATCCCCTTCGTTGCCGCCTTAGTGATCACAGGGCAGGCCCAATGCAAGCGCAATCCAAAGTCGAGCGGACCTCAGGCGGACGGGCGTACTTCACACTCCGTCGCAGGACCATTTCGGCAAGGCTCCCAATGAGGGACACCTGCATAGAGCTTTGCCTTGAAGACATTTGGCGAATCCGAGCCATTGATAATACAATTTGATTGGCTGTCGAATGAGCGCGCCGGGCGATATTGCTGATGAAAGCGTACGCTTTTATCTATGACAACGTTATCAGGTTAGACGCCGCCGTTCCTCTTCGAATATTCTGACCGCAAGGTGGACAATAGTTTCGCCGCTTGCAGCAGCAGGATTTCGAGACATGAGCAAAATCGGCCTGGGGGCGAACTCGCCCCGGACCAAACACGCGCGGCTTCTGGCCTGGGTCGAGGAGGTGGCGGCGCTGACCCAGCCCGCGGCGATCCACTGGTGCGACGGATCCGACGCCGAATGGCGCGCCCTGACCGATGAACTGGTCGCCGCCGGCACCCTCAAGCGCCTCAATCCCGATCTGCGGCCCAATTCCTTCTACGCCGCCTCCGACCCGCGCGACGTCGCCCGGGTCGAAAGCCGCACCTTCATCTGCTCGCAGGACGAGGCCGACGCCGGGCCGACCAACAACTGGCGCGATCCGGCCCAGATGCGCAGCACGCTGAACGGCCTGTTCGAAGGCTGCATGCGGGGACGGACGATGTATGTCGTGCCGTTCAGCATGGGGCCGATCGGCTCGCCGATCAGCGCCCTGGGCGTCGAGATCACCGACAGCGCCTATGTCGCCATCTCGATGCGGGTGATGACCCGAATGGGTCAGGCGGCGCTGGACGCCCTGGGCGAGGACGGCTTCTTCGTACCCGCCGTACACAGCCTGGGCGCGCCTCTGGCCGACGACCAGGCCGACGTGCCCTGGCCCTGCAACGACGAAAAATACATCGTCCACTTCCCCGAAAGCCGCGAGATCTGGTCCTACGGTTCGGGCTATGGCGGCAACGCCCTGCTCGGCAAGAAGTGCTACGCCCTGCGCATCGCCTCGGTGATGGCCCGCGACGAAGGCTGGCTGGCCGAGCACATGCTGATCCTGAAGCTGACCTCGCCGGCCGGCAAGGCGCGTTATGTGGCCGCCGCCTTCCCCAGCGCCTGCGGCAAGACCAACATGGCCATGCTGCAGCCGACCCTGCCGGGCTGGAAGGCCGAGACGATCGGCGACGACATCTGCTGGATGCGGTTCGGCGACGACGGCCGGCTCTACGCCATCAACCCCGAGGCCGGCTTCTTCGGCGTCGCGCCGGGCACCGGCGTGCACACCAACCGCAACGCCGTCGACACCCTGCACGCCAACTGCGTCTACACCAATGTCGCCCTGACCGCCGACGGCGACGTCTGGTGGGAAGGCCTGACCGCCGAGCCGCCCGAAGGCCTCACCGACTGGAAGGGCCGTCCCTGGACCCCGGCCTCCGGCGAGCCGGCCGCCCATCCCAACGCCCGCTTCGCCGTGCCGGCCGGCCAGTGCCCGGCCATCGCCAGCGAGTGGGAGGATCCGGCCGGGGTGCCGATCTCGGCCATCCTGTTCGGCGGCCGCCGCGCCTCGGCCGTGCCGCTGGTCACCGAGGCCTTCGACTGGGAGCACGGGGTGTTCCTGGCCTCGAACGTCGCCTCGGAAGGCACGGCGGCGGCCGAGAACAGCATCGGCGAGCTGCGCCGCGACCCCTTCGCCATGCTGCCGTTCTGCGGCTATAACATGGGCGACTATTTCAGCCACTGGCTGAAGGTCGGGGCCCAGGCCGACGCCGCCAAGCTGCCGCGCATCTATTTCGTCAACTGGTTCCGCAAGGACGAGCGCGGCAAGTTCGTCTGGCCCGGCTATGGCGAGAACAGCCGCGTGCTCAAATGGATCGTCGACCGGCTCGAAGGCGAGGCCGAGGCCGTCGACAGTCCGATCGGACGCCTGCCTCGGCGCGAAGACCTCGATCTTGACGGCCTGGAGCTGACCGACGCCCAGCTGGAGCTGCTGCTCAGCGTCGACCCGGAGATCTGGCGCGCCGAGGCCGCCCTGATTCCGGACGCCTACGCCAAGTTCGGCGATCGCCTGCCTCAGGCGCTCTGGGACCAGCTTGAGGCCCTGTCCGCACGGCTCGCGGTTCACGCCCACCCGGTCCGGAAGCTGGAGCCGGCCTGACCCGTAACCTGGTGCCCGCCATCGGAACGCAAAAGGCCCCGTCTCGCGACGGGGCCTTCGACTTGGTTTCGGCTCGGGAGCCTACCAGATCCTGCTCAGGGTCAGGTAAACTCGGCGCTCGGCTTCCAGGCCGACCATCTGGGTTTGCCGCGCCTCCAGCAGGTTCTGGCCGCTGAGGGCGATGCTGAAGCCCTGGTCGAACTGCCGGGCGACCCGGCCCGCCAAGGTCACATAGGCCTTCACGGGAACGAACGTGCCGGCGCTGCTATAGCCATCGAAGTCGCTCACATAGTGCAGGAAGCCGTCGGCCGACCATCTTTCGGTCTCCCAGCCGAAGGCGACATTGCCGCGATAGGCCGGCGTGGTCTTCGAAAAGGCCGCGCTGCGGGTCGCCAGCGACGCCAGGGTGACGCCGGCCAGCGGCTCGTCGTCGACATCGGTCCAGGTGTAGTCGCCGCTCCAGTGATAGCCGCCGGCGAGCTTGCCCGAGGCCTTCAGCTCGACGCCCTTCATCTTCGAGTCGCCGACATTGCGGAAGCTGGCCAGCATGATGGTGGTCGCCGTCGGCAGGTAGTCGGGGGCCCGCAGGGTGGGCTGACCCTTGATGTCGACGGTCTTCTGAGCGAACACCGCCACGCCCAGCTTGGCGTTCAGCGACGGCAGCACGCGATCGTAGCCCAGCTCGTAGTTGGTCACGATCGCCGGCTTCAGGAAGGGATTGCCGACGATGCCCAGGGTGAAGGACGGCGTGACGACCTTCAGCTGGGTGGACCCGAGATCCACCAGGGTCGGCACCTGGACGCCGCGGGCGGCGGTCAGGCGCAGGGTGTCGAAGTTGCTGGGCCGATAGACGGCGCCCAGGTTGTAGCTGGTCTCCTTGATCGTGCGATCCCAGTTGGCGTTGTCGGTCAGCACGTACTGGGTCGGGAACGTGCCCTTGCGCTCCAGGTCCAGCGTGTCGTGACGGACGGCGACCGTCGTGGTCAGCTGGTCGGTGACCGCCCAGTTCCACATGCCCGACACCGCCAGGACGTCATAGGAGATCGTGCCGCCGGTGATCGGCTGGGTGTGGCTCTGGTTGTGGCGGTATTCGGCTCCAACACGGAAGGTGTGCTTGGCCCCCAGCTTGAACAGGTCCTGGGCGCTGACCACGGTGATCTTGTTGTCGTAGGGGATCGCCTGATCGCCGGCCCGCGACTTGGCCGACAGCTTGTTCTGGTAGGCCGACAGCTCGGCGGCGCCGAACCGGGTGTCGGACGCCACGCCCGCCTTGATCGACGAGGTCACGTACTTGGTGGGCGAATAGCTGTTGCCCGAGTTTAGGTCGCTGACCAGGACGTTCGACCAGGACCCTTCGACGCGCAGTTCGGTCTTGGCGTTCAACTGGGTCACAGTGTCGAGATTGGCCGAGACCCGGGCCGGGTCCTGCAGCGAATAGGCCGCGACGCCCGCCGTGTTCTTCCATTCGTCCATCCGCGCCGCGCCAGCCGAGAAGCGACCGGAAAAGCGGCGGCCCAGATGGAAGGTGTCGACCAGGGAGGCCTCGGCGTGGCCGCCGCTACCAGCGCGCACCGTCGCGACCTTGATGTCGTCGTACTGCGGGCTGTAGGTGATGATGTTGACCACGCCGCTGACGGCGTTGAAGCCGAACAGGGCGCTGTTGGGGCCCTTCACCACCTCGATCTGGCGGATCTCCTCCAGCCGCACCGGCAAAGTGGCCCAGGCGGTGTAGCCGTAGTGGTCGAGATAGACCTGGCGCCCGTTGATCAGGACCAGCAGGCGGGGCGACATGCCCTGGTCATAGCCCCGGATGCCGACATCGGCGCCGGCGGCCCCGGCCTGCAACAGATCGACGCCGGCGACGCGGCTGAGGATGGTCGGCAGGTCCGTCGCGCCCGACCGTTTGATGTCGGCGGCCGAGATGATGTCCATGTTGACCGGAACCTCGGTCGAGCGCTGGGGCGAGCCGGTGGCCGAGGTGGTGACGGGCTCGCCGAACATCTGCTCCAGGGCGCCATAATAGACGGACTGGGCATGGGCCGCGGGAGCCGCGGCGAAAAGGCAGGCGCCGACTGAAGCGGCGGCGAAGAGAGTCTTTTTCATGGTGTGTCTCTTTCGATCGCTGGATCAGACTTCGCGGATCATCATGCGGAAGGCGGCCTTGAAGACCGCGCCCACGGCGGCGGCGGCCGCGCGGTTGACGACGATCTCGACCTTGGGTTCGGACGACACGCTCATCACGCAGGCGCCGCTGGTGGCGCAGGAAGTGTCCGAACCGATGGTGATCAGCTTCTTGGCCTTGGCGGCCGCAGCGACATTGACGCCTGTGGTGACGTAGAGCGCGCCGACGCCGCTGAGCCCCGGAACGGCCGAGGCTTCGACGGGCCTCGCCGTCAAGGTCACGGCTCCGGCGCTCATGCCGCCGCCGATGGCGGCGATGACGGCGTTCTTTTCCGCGACCGAGGCGGGCTTCGCCGGATCGAAGACGACGCCGAGCACGACCTTGCCGGTCGGTCCGTTCTCCAGAAAGGTCAGGGCGCGGCCAGCGATCTGGACGTCCTTGGCCATGTCGGCGCGGGCGGATAGCGGCGCCGCCACCAAAACGAGGGCGCAGAGCGCGATCGCGCCTCGGTTATTTCTATTCGACATTCTTCGGCTCCCCTGCCCGTTTCTTCGGGCTTTCCGGGGAGCTTGATGCAGACTTGCGGGTAAATTAATTACGACTAAAAATACAACCTACTCATAGGAAGGTATCATAACAAGCAGGTATTCCCCCACCTCAACGCCATGCCATTGAGACGAATTCCCCGAGACATTACAATCTAAAATTGTTTAGAACACTTATGTAGAATAGAAACAATTTTTCAACACGATAGTTGTGGCCAGCACTCGCATCCGCCAGCGACGATATATTGCATCACACTCGGTTTTCGAAAAAAACACCCACGCTTTTCAGCGACATGGACATTCAAACATGCCGTTGGTCATTTTGCCGCAGGCGGTATGGACCTTTCAACGCCACCAAAAAAGTCGGACCGCGCCGTCGGGGACGACGCGGTCCGTCGGCGTCAGAAGTTGTACTGCAGGCTGATGTTCACAGCCCGGCCCAGCGGGTCATAGAGGCCGGTATAGGTGTTGGGGTTGTTGGTCGTGCCGTCGACGAAAGTCGCGGGGACGACCGGGGGCGACTTGTCGAGCAGGTTGTTGATGGAAATCCGCGCCGTCATGTCCTTGATCACCATCACCGACGCCGCCAGGTCGAAATAGCTGTAGGCCTTCATCTTGGTCAGGATCTTGTAGCCTTGAGGACCGGCGCCGCCGTTGAGGGCGTTGTCGGCGCTGTTGGCCGAAAGCTTGGTGTCGCCGATATAGCGCCAGGCGAGCGAGATGTTGCTGTTGCGCCACGGCGTGCTCCAGGTGGCGCGCGCATTATGCGCCCACTTGGGAGCCGGGGCGTAGCAGCTGGGCTGGCCGTAGTAGCCCGCGCAGTCCTGAGCCGGAGTGGTCGGCGAGTCCTGGCCCATGCTGTCGATCAGCAGGGTGCCGATCATGCTCAGGTCCATGCGGCCGTACTTGCCGATGTCGAAGTTGTAGCTGACCTGGAAATCGTCGGCCTTGTAGTTGAGGATGTTGGTGTTCTCGGTGCCGCCGGAGATGAAACCGGTGGTCGCCGACGTGCCGTCCAGGCGCCCGGTGGTCGGGTCGCGCTTGACGAAGCGGCAGTAGTACTGGAGGCCGGTGGTCAGGCAGTTCGACAGGGCGACATTGGCGTCGATATAGCCGATGAAGTCCTTGATCTTGATGTCGACGTGGTCGATCGAGATCAGCAGGCCGGGCACCGCCGCCGGGGTGTAGACCAGGCCCAGGGTCTGGGTGATCGCCTTCTCGGGCAGCAGGTTGATGTTGCCGCCGCCGGCGTAACGGCGGCAGCCGTTCGGGCCGCAGTCCTGGATCGACTTGTTGGCGTACTGCGCGGCGGTGACGCCGGTGTTGGCGCACTGGGCGGCCGTCGCCGCGCCAGGCTGGCTGAGCGAGGTCGTCGAGCAGGGGTCGACGCCGTTGTAGCTGAAGTTCCGCGGCGAATAGAGCTCGGAGATGTTCGGGGCGCGGGCGGCCGTGTTGTAGCTGAACCGCACCAGAACGTCGCTGACCGGACGATACAGGCCCTCGACCTTGTAGGTGTAGAGCTCCTTCTTCTGATTGTCGTACTTGGACGCACGGCCGCCGGTGTTGAACACCAGGCTCTTGACCAGCGGCAGGTCGTTGGCGATCGGCAGTTGCGCCTCGCCATAAACTTCCTTGACGCCGTAGTGGCCGCCGGTGGTGCTGAACCAGCCCTCGTAGTCGACGGTCGCCTGGTCGGCGACGACCTTCAGGCTTTCGCGGCGATACTCGCCGCCCAGGGCGACGGCGACGCCTTCGTTGGCCCACGGGCTCTTGATCCCGTATTGGCCGAGGTCGCCGGTGATGTTGGCCGTCAGGTCCCGCTGCTCGACAACATTGGTCCAGCGATAGTTGTCATAGACGTAGGGATAGACCTTGGGGTCGATCTTGTTGGCCTGGAAGATGTTGGCGGCGACGCAGTTGGTGTCGGTCTTGTCGACGACCGACTGACAGGTCGGCGTGCCGTTGACGTTGACGACATTCACGGCGTTGGCGAAGCGCGTGGGGTTGATCTCGTTGCGGTCGGAGAGCGTGTTCTCGACCCGCGAGGCGATGAAGTTGACGTCGTAGTGCCAGCCGTCGAACAGGTCGCCCTTCGCGCCGGCGCTGACGCGATAGTCGGCGTTGACGATGCGGTTCTGGACCGGCGTGCTGCCCGGCCCTTGCTGCAGCAGATAGTAGTGGGCGCCGACGAGGGTCGAACTGCCGGCCTTCCCGCCGCAGAGGCTCTGAGCCTGGCTGGCCGACAGGAAGGGATTGTTGCAATTGATGCTGACGTCCTGATCGAAGGCGCCGGACTGCTGCTCGACGGAGACGTCGCGCATCACCAGCAGGTTGCTGTAGACCTCAAGCGCGTTGTTGAAGTGATAGTTGGCGAACAGGCCGCCGGTGAACCGCTTGTCGGAGCGGATGAAGTTCCAGTCCTTGCGGGTGTTGCTGGCGTAGTCGGCGGCGTTGGCGGTCGAGGCGAAGCTCTGGGTGCCGTCCTTGTTGATGTAATAGCCGTTGCCGGCGGCGTCGATGCGGCCCCACGGCGTGTAGGCGGTGTTGGCCGCGCACGACAGCGCGGTCGTTGAGGCCGAGACCCGGCAGGACGAATAGTCGCGCGCGCTCCACTTCACCGGCTTCTGGTCGCGATAGTCGGCGAAGATGCTGATATTGCCGTCCCCGTCGGCGAAGTTCTTGCCGGCGGCGAAATTGATGTTCCACCGGCCGCCGTCGGTCACATGCTGAGCGGGCACCGGGAAGTTCGGATATTGCGAGATCAGCGACCGCATGGCGATGTTGTCGTTGGTGTGCTGATAGAAGCTGTAGGACGAGTTGATCTGCACCCCGTCGAACTTCTTGTTCAGCACGAAGTTGACCACGCCGGCCACGGCGTCGGAGCCGTAGGTCGAGGACGCGCCGCCCGACAGCACGTCGACGCGCGAGATCAGGGCCACCGGCACGATGTTGAGGTCGATCGCCTGGACGGGCAGCAGCCGCTCGCCGTCCAGCAGGACCAGCGTACGCTGGTTGCCCAGCCGACGCAGGTTGACCTTGGCCTGGCCGCCGTTGTCGAAGCCGGCGCCGAACTGGTTGTTGTCCGCGCGGACCTGCGGCAGGCGGTTGAGGGCGTCCTCGATGTTCACCACGCCCTGGAACTGGAGTTCCTGCTTGTCCATGGAGACGATCGGCGCCGCGGATTGGGCGTTGGGCCGGCGGATGCGCGTGCCGGTCACGATCACCGTGTCGACCGTGGTGCTCTTGTCGGCGGCGGCCTCCGTCGCGGGGGTGTCGGCGCCGTGAGCCTGGGCTGCTTGCGACAGGGCCAGGGTCGACAGGGCGATGGACGCCATCAGCCCGATTTTGAAGTGACGTGATTGACCAAGCATCTTGAAGACCCCTCGGCGCGGGTGAATTCCCGGCGCTCCTCAGTGTTTCAAGACGGACGGCCGTCAGAGTTCCTTGGGCGGTTTGACGAAAATGCGTGACTTTCGTGACAAATTCTCGCCTGGCTGCGAGGCTGCGCCATAGGCCAGTGGCGGAGCGGCGGGAATCTGCACCTCCAGGGGCAAAATTGAGAAAGAGGAGCCAGCGACCGTGTTTTTGAGTCTTCGCCGCTGCGGCTCGCTCCTATTGAGCCCTCGCCTGCTTTTGAGTTTTCACGCGATGATTGCTGAGATCTCACTGCAATTTTCGGTATCGTCTATGGACTCACCCTTCGATCTCTTGAGACCCAGTGCGCCATGACCTCCGACCGCCAGCGCATCGTCAACTGGGTGGCCACCGAGATCATGCCGCATGAAGCCGGCGTGCGCGCCTGGCTGCGGCGCTCCCGCGTCCCGCCCGATGAGATCGACGACCTGATGCAGGAGGCCTACGCCAAGCTCGTGGGCCTCAAGCAGATCGACCAAATCCAGAGCCCCGACGGTTATTTTTTCCAGACGGTCCGCAACCTGCTCACGGATAAGTTACGACGCGCCAAGGTGGTTCGTATCGAAGCGGTCATGGAAATCGACGCTCTGTCCGTCTGTTCTGATGAGCCTTCCCCGGAACAGGCCGCGGCCGCGCGTCGTGAGCTGTCGAGGGTGCAGGCTCTGATTCGAGCTTTGCCGGACCGGTGCCGGCGGGTGTTCGAACTCAGAAAGGTCGAGGGCGTGCCGCAACGTGAGATCGCCCGCCGGCTGGGCATCAGCGAGAGCGCCGTCGAAAACGAAGCGGTCAAGGGAATGCGCCTGATCATGCGGGCGCTTGAGGAACAGGGCGCCGATATGCGTGGCGACCGGATGAGAAAGACGAATGACCGATCGCGAAAAGGCTGAAGAAATCGAGGCGGAGGCCGCCCGATGGGTCTGGCGTCTGGATCGAGACGGCCACACGCCCGAACTGGAAGCCAAGCTGGAAGCCTGGCTCGCCCAGGACGAGCGACGCCGTGGCGCGTTCATGAAGGCCGAGGCGGTCTGGACCCTGCTGGATCGGGCGCGCGACACTGCGCCGCCGGCCTGGCAGACCGCCGAGGCGCGACGCTCGAAACGCGAGTCGCGGCGCGCCCTGCTGGCGGGCGCAGGCGCGGCCATCGCCGCGACGGTGGTCGGCGGCGGGGTCCTGATCTGGCGCGAGGACCAGTTCCGAACCGGCGTCGGCGAGATCCGCCGGGCGCCGCTCAAGGACGGTTCGGCCGTCGTGATCAACACGGCCTCGGCGATCGACGTGGCCTTCCGCCAGAAGCAGCGCACCATTCGGCTGAAGGAGGGCGAGGCCTGGTTCCAGGTCGCCCATGACGTCCAGCGGCCGTTCGTGGTCGAGGCCGGCGCGGTCCGGGTGCGGGCGGTCGGCACGGCCTTTTCCGTGCGGCGGCGGGCCGACGGCGCCGATGTCCTGGTCACCGAGGGCGTGGTCGAGGCCTGGGTCGACGGCGCGGCCCGGGCGCCTACCCGCCTTAGGGCAGGCCAAAACGCCTTCATCGACAACAGCGCCGCCGTGCATGAGGCGGTCGCCGCCCCGGCGGTCGTCGATCGAAAGCTGGAATGGCGCTACGGACGCATCGATCTGGCGGGCGAAACCCTGCAGGAGGCGGTCGCCGACTTCAATCGCTACAACGCCCGCAAGCTGGTCATCGCCGATCCCGGCATCGCCGACGAGCGCCTCTACGGGGTCTTCAACACCGACGGCCCTGACGCCTTCGCCGCCGCCGTCCGGGCCAGTCTCGGGGTCGAGATCGACGTCAGAAACAGCGAAATCATCCTGGGGCGGAGGCGCGCGTCCTAGCCTTGTCGCCCGCCTCCAAGGACTCTGTTGGCCTGCACAAGCCCCCGCCCCAGCTGGAGCCCTCCCCAAGCGGGTCTCGGCAACGGATGCGGGCCTGGGTGATGGCGGTCGGACTCGCGGCGGGAGGGCTGGCTCAACCGACCCTGGCCGCGGTGAAGACCTTTCGGATTCCGGCCCAGGACGCGGGACCTGCCGTCGCCGAGTTCGCCCGCCAGGCCGACGTTCAGCTCCTGCTGTCGGCCGCCGCGGCGCGGGGCAAGCGTACCCATGCCCTGCAAGGCGCCTTCGAAGTCGACAAGGGGCTGGAACTGCTGCTGAAGGGCGCCGGCTTGCGGGCGCAACCGATCGCGCCCGGAATCTACGTGCTGACCCCCGAGCCCAGGCCGCCGCCCGAGGCCGCCGCCGCCCCCCAGGCGCGGCCGCTTGAGACCATCACCCCGACCACCATCGACGCGCTGGTGGTGACCGGCACCCGCATCCGGCGGGCCGACACCATCGCCGCCGCGCCGGTCACGACGCTGTCCGGCGCCGAACTGCAATTTGGCGGGGTGCTCAATCTGGAGGAGGCGATCAATCGGCTGCCGGTGGCGCGCGCCGACTCCACCCAATTCACCAACGGCTCGGACGCCGACGGCCAGGCCAAGATCAACCTGCGCAATCTGGGCCACCAGCGAACGCTGATCCTGCTGGACGGCGAGCGCCTGGCGCCGGTCCAGGCCGTCGATCTCAACATCATCCCGGCCGCCTTGGTGCGCCGCATCGACGTGCTAACGGGCGGGGCCTCGACCACCTACGGCTCGGACGCCGTGGCCGGCGTCGTCAATTTCATGCTGGACCGGGACTTCGAGGGCGTCCGGATCGACGGGGCCTACAGCGTCTATCAGCACGCCAATGACGACGTCACCATCCGCGGCGTGATCGCCGCCTTTCCCAAGGTGAAGACGCCGCCGCTGCATACAACCGACGGCGTTCGCAAGGACCTGACCGTCACCGCGGGAACGCACTTCGCTCAGGGGCGGGGCGACATCACTCTGTTCGGCGCCTATCGCAGCCAGGATCCCGTACAGTGGAAGGATCGCGACTTTTCCGCCTGCCGGGTCATCGCAACGGACAACAACAACGCACCGTCCTGCGCGCTCAACACGCTGTACACGCACTATGGGCGTTTCCAGCCGCTCACCGGCCCGTCGGCGGGACAGACCTTCTACGCCGATGGCGGCGCCTTCATTCCCGAGGCCGACGGCGGCGCCTATGCCGCCAATACGCGCGAGATGTTCAATTTCATGAGGTCCGACGAGCGCCGCTCGGCGGGCGCCTTCGTCAACTTCAAGGCGTCCGAGGCGGCGGAGCTTCACGCCAGCCTGATCTATATGAAGGACGCCACCTACAGCCAGTTCTACCCCTACATCAACACCACCGGCGTTCCGGCGGGCGGCTATCACGTCAACTGCCAGAACCCGTTCCTGTCGGTCAGCCAGGCGACGCTGCTTTGCGGCTCGGCGGCCGGTTCAACCCAGCTGATCTCGACCGGCTACACCGCCATCATGGGCGGCCCGGGCAGCCGCCCGCTGCGCGCCGAGGCGATCAACCAGGACTACAGGATCAGCCTGGGCCTGCGCGGCGCGGTGTTCGACCATTGGCGCTACGACCTGACCGCCATCAACGCCACGGTCTTCAGCTCGCTGTCCGACAGCAACGAGATCGATCCGGCTCGGCTCAACAACGCCCTCAATGTCGTGACGGTCGATGGGGTCCCGACCTGCGCGGCCAGGCTCAGCGGGGTCGATCCGGCCTGCGTCCCTGCCAACATCTTCCGGCGCGACGGCGTCGATCCCAGGTTCTACGCCTATGCCTATCGCGACTATGTCTGGTCCAACCAGTACGGCCAGACCGACCTGATCGCCAACCTGTCGGGCGACCTCACTGCCTATGGCGTCAAGAGTCCCTGGGACAGCCGAGGCCTGGCCGTGGCCGTCGGCGGCGAGTACCGGGCGGACTTCCTGAAGCAGAAGATCGACGCGGCGGCGCTGGACTTCGAAAAGCTGAGTTCGCCCCTGCGCGGCCGGCAGTCGGTGTACGAAGTCTACGGCGAACTGCAGGTCCCGGTCGCCGAAGGACGCCCCTGGATCGACCGACTGGAGTTCAACGCCGGCGTTCGATATTCGCGCTACAACACCGGCCGCGAGCTCCTGCCGACCTGGAAGTACGAGCTGCAATACAAGCCTGCGCCGGACTGGCTGGCCCGGGCCAGCTTCAACCGCGCCGCCCGCGCGCCGAACATCTCCGAACTCTATACGGGATCGTCCTATGGCGTGATCGGCCTGTCGGACCCGTGTTCGGGCCCCACGCCCAGCGCGACGCTCGCCGCCTGCCAGCGCACCGGCGTGACGGCCGCCCAGTATGGCCAGATCCAGGACTGTCCGGACCGGCTGTGCCAGACCTATGGCGGCAACGGCAACACCAGCCTCCGCCCCGAGGACGCCAGGACCCGGACGATCGGCCTGGTCTACACGCCGCGATCCGCGCCCGGCCTGAGCGTTTCGGCGGACTACTACCGCATCGCGGTGTCCGGCTATATCGGGCCGATCCTCGCCGACAGCGTGCTCCAGAACTGCCTGGCGACCGGCGACGACTATTACTGCCAGTTCGTGCACCGCGCGGCGGGCACGGGCGCCCTGTTCGGCGACCCGGCGACCGGCGGCTACATCGCGACCGGCGCCCAGAACACCTCGCTGCTGATCAATGAGGGCGTCGACCTCCAGGCCGGCTATGACCTGGCTCTCGGCGGCTGGGGCCGGCTCAATCTCAGCCTGGCCGGCGTGCGGCTGATCACGACCGGCGGCAAGACCGCACCCGAGGACCCGCTGCGCAACTGCGCGGGCTATTTCGGTCCGCCCCACTGCTACGCGCCACAACCGCTGTGGCGGCATAATCTGCGCGCGACCTGGCGCGCGCCCTGGCGCGAAGCGGTCCTGTCGCTGAACTGGCGTCACATCGGTTCGACGCGGCTGGCCGCCAACAGCACCGATCCCACGATCAGTGACGGCGCGACGCCCTATGGCTATGGCCCGTTCACCCGGCTGAAGGCCTACGACTATTTCGATCTCGGCGCGTCCGTGCAGGTGCGTCCCGGCCTGACCGTTCGCCTGGTGGCCAACAACCTGTTCGACCTGACCCCGCCGGTGGTTCCGTCGACCTTCGTGGACGGCACCACCAACAATCCGAACACCTACACCGGCACCTACGACCCCTTGGGCCGCAACCTCCAGCTCGCCTTCACCCTGGGCTTCTAGCCCGCGCGCTTTTCCCCCTCGTTTTGAGTGCTTCCGTTATGCTTCGCCGCCCCATGATCTCTGTGCTCGCCGCTGTGCTGGGCCTTGCCGCACCCCTCGCCGCCGCCCAGGCGGAGACCCCCATCCCCGCCGGCTTCGCCGCGCCGCCGCTGCCGCGCCCGGGCCTCAACACCGTCGCCGAGGTCGAGCCCGGCGTCGCCCGACCGCCGGGCGTGCCTTGCATCGTATCCCTGTTCGCGCCCCGGCAGTTCGAAGGCGTCGAGCCGATCGCCTTCCCCTATGCGCCGCCCGCGGCCTGTCCCGGTCCCTGGGCGAAGGTCGTGCTGGAAGCCGATTTCGACGTCACCGCCGGCCGCCAGTTCGACCGCACCGCCATCATCCATCTGGGCGGGGTGAACCTCTACTACGGCAGCACGATGGAGCCGCGTCGGACGATCGCCCCCGCCTGGCATGTCGAGCGCGACGTCACCGACTACGCCGCCCTGCTGGCCCGGCCCGGAGCCGGCGAGGTGCTGATCGCCAATGTCGTCAACGAGACCTACACCGGACGGCTGACGGCCAGCGCCCGGCTGCTGTTCTACCCCGCCACGGCCGCGACGCCCGCCCCGGCCGCGCCGCAGATCGTGCAGCCGATCTCCGACGGCGTCGCCAAGCTCACCAAGGACCAGGATCGGCTGACCAAGTCCGTGGTGTTGCCGACCAATGTCGAGCGCCTGGTCCTGGACGTTCTGGCCCAGGGCCAGGCCGACGACGAGTTCTGGTACGACTGCGTGCCCGACGCCCTGGCCTCGGCCAAGGACGACCGCTGCGGCGGCGGGGCTTTCCGCGGGGTCGAGGTCTTCATCGACGGCCAGCGCGCCGGCCTGGCTTCGCTGTTTCCCTGGATCTTCACCGGCGGGGTCAATCCGTACCTGTGGTTTCCCGCTCCGGCCCCGGAGACCCTGAACTTCTCGTCGTCGAGGATCGACCTGACCCCTTTCGCCGGGCTGGTCAATGACGGCCGCCCGCATCGCATCGAGGTCACCGTCCCGGGGGTTCGCAACTACTATCTGGTCACCGCCAGCCTGCTGGCCTGGCAGGACGCCGGCGCGGCCTCGACGCAGGGTCACCTCCTGCGCAACACCCTGACGGCGGCGCGCGAGGCGACGAACGCCCGGCGCGCGCGGCTGGACAAGGCGGGCCTGAACGGGCGGATCGACACCCGCCTGGCCCAGGACGGCGAGGTGGCGGGCGTCCTGCAGACCTCGCACGGCGAGGTCACCACCGCGGTGCGCTACGCCATGTCGTTTTCCAACCGCCAGGATTATGTCTCCAGCGACAAGGTCCAGAGCGCTCGGATGCGGCAACGGTCGCGCCTGCGCATCGACACCCGCCGAGCCGACGCCGCCGGCGTCACGACCCGCCGCGAAACCCTGTCCTATCCGCTCAGCATCGCCACGACCTCGACCGCCATGGCCGACGGAACCGACGAGACGGCGGCGATCGAGCTGACCCTCAACCGGACCCAGCGCGAGATCGCCCCGGACGGTCACGTCTGGACCCGCACGCTGAGCAACCGCGTCACGCCCACGGCCCACGGCCAGTTCAACCGCGCCGCCCGTCGCGTCCAGAACGCCTCGGGATCGTCAGTCCAGCACTATCGGCTGCAGGACAGCGCGATCGGCTGCTATGGCCGCACCGTCGTCGTCAAAGACAACGCCGTCGTCAGCGCCACCGACGGGTGCCGCTAGGGACGGCAGCTTATCGAAGCTCCACAAGCCTCAGGACGGTGGGCGGCGGAATATCGGAGGCGGGCCGGTCGCGGTTGGGCGGATTGGTCGGCCAGGCCAGGGCGTAGCGGGGCTCTCCGGTGCGCCCTGACCCGCCGCCGGCGTCCTCGACCAGGTTGAGCGACATGCCCTCGGGAACCGCGATCCTGGACTTGAGCTGATCGGTCAATGAAACGACCGCTCGCGTCTCAAGGCGTTTCAACGACCCCGCGTCGAGGACAAAATCGATGGCCCGCCCTTCTCGGACGACCGGAACGACCAGGCGTCCGGGTCCGTCGGGCCTGGCCCCATCGACGAAGATCAGGCTGTTCAGCGACCCGCCGCCGCGGAAGTCCCAGCGAAAGCCCTTCCAGTCGCTGACCTGGACGATGGTCCAGCCGCCCTTCTCGCGGCGGGCCACGTAGATCTGCGTGTCCCCGGCCTTGTCGAACTTGTGATAGGTGATCATCGGCCGGCCCTCGGCGTCGAAACCCACCACGGTATTGTTGTTGATCATGCCGCCGTCGACAGGCACCGGGTCGACGATCTCGGCCTTGCCCAGGGTGATCGGCAGCTTCAACGGGGTCCCGTCCGAGCGGCGCCAATGGATCAGGTCCTCGCTGCGGGCGTAGGACAGGTCATGGTTGGTCGAGGCGTCCGGCGTCTCACGCCAGACCCAAGCGATGTGGAAGGTCTTGTCCGGCCCCAGGACCGGACCGACGAAATAGGCGTTGCGCTGGCCTTCGCCGTCGGTCAGCGGCGTCTGCAGCAGATGGGTCCATCTCTGGGCCCGCACGTCATAGACATTGTAGATCTCATTGCCGTCGCCGCTGCCGCCGTCGCGATATTTGAACACCAGCCGGCCGGCGCCGTCGTGCAGGAAGATCGGATAGGTCATCCGTTCCTCGACGGCCGGATCGACCATTCGTTCCACCCGGCGAAGGGATCGAACGTCGCCGGCCTTGGTGGTCCGGAAATAGTTCAGCGGATCGACGTGGAGGTTGGCGACGACATGCACCTGCTCGTCGGCGTCCACCGCCATCGCAATGAAGTTGTGGCTGTCCCAGCCGGTCCAGCAGTCGACCTTGTTGTAGATCCACGCGCCGCCGGACTTCGGGCGCTGGGCGATGGTGAGCTGGCGGTTGGCGTCGTAATAGGCGGCGTAGATCCGGGTCCGGCTGGTGACGAGGGCGAAACCCACCTTGTGGCCCGCCCAGACGCGGTCGATCGCCTCAAGCTCGCCGATCGTCGAGGCGTCGCCCGGATGTTCGGCCTCCGGAGCCTGCGCCCGGGCGGACGGCGACGCGATCCCCATCACGGCCAAGCAAGCCAGACACGCCGCCGATCTCAGGAGCGTCATGCGCGTCGTCGTCACTGGAGAGCCTTTCAGCCGCGAAGGATCGTGAAGGCGCTCGAATAGCATCGCCACGCAAATTCACGCGCCAGGAAATGGGCGCTCAGAGGCCCACGTCTCCGGGATCTCCGGCGAAGGCCTCTTACCCAGCGCAGGTCGGCCAGCGGCCTTTCTTCAACGAGTCGCCCAGGCGTGGCCGAGTTCCGACAACGGCACGCAGCCGTGATAGGCGCCGGGCACGGGATCATATCTCAACGCGATCGTCGCGCCGGGCTCAGAGGTGAAATAGCCGACCGTCACCAGATCCTCCAAGGCCAGGAAGAAGTGCGGCTGGTCGGGGGTCTGGTTCCTGACGGCCGAAGCTTCCCGGTCATAGCTGCTCAGCAGCGCGATCTGCTGCGGCGTCGTCAGGGCGACGAAGGCGTCGCCATGGGCGGCCCGGGCGTCGGCGTCCATGCGGTCCAGGCCCGTCCGCAGCAGCTGCGCCTGGTCCTTGTCGCAATAGTCGGCCAGGGCCCGGTCGATGAACTGCGGCACGCCGGCAGCTCGAGCGCCCGGCGTATCGGTGGCCGGTATGATCAGTTCGGCTACGACGTCGACCACGCGCGCCTGGTCGGGCGTCAGCGCCGTGGGCGTCCAGCTCAGCGGCGGGACCGTCGCGGCGGCCGCCCGCCTGGCCAGACCTGTCGCTCCGGCCCCGATCGTCAGGCCGAGGCCCCATAGGGCGTCTCGTCGGTTCAGCATCAGAGCTCCCCCTTCTTGCGCGCCTGGACCGCGTGGTCCGCGGCCCGGGCGGTCAGCGCCATATAGGTCAGCGACGGGTTCACGCAGGAGGCCGAGGTCATCGCCGCTCCGTCGGTGACATAGACGTTCTTGCACTCATGGACCTGGTTGTGGGCGTTGAGCACCGAGGTCTTCGGGTCCCGCCCCATGCGCGCCGTGCCCATTTCGTGGATGCCCAGTCCGGGCGCATAGCCGCCGTCGCGGCCCTGGACATTCTTGAAGCCGGCCGCTTCCAGCATCTCAGCCGCGGCGGTCTGCATGTCGCGGCGCATCGCCAGCTCGTTGTCACGGAGCGAGACCTTCATCGTCAGGGTCGGCAGCCCATAAGGGTCCTTCGCATCGTGGTTCAGCATGATGCGATTGTCGGCATAGGGCAGGATCTCGCCGAATCCGCCCAGCGACATGACCCACGGTCCGGGCTGGGTGAGCGCGGCCTTGCGCGCCGCCCCGAAGCCCTCGCCGTTGGGATCGCGGGCGCCGCCACGGTCGAGGTCCCGATCCCATCCCGGCCGGAAGGCGCCGCCCTGATAGCCGAAGCCGCGCAGATAGTCGCTCCGGGCCGTGGCCGGGTCGCCGAGATTGCGAAAGCGCGGCACATAGATGCCGTTCGGACGCCGGCCGGAATAGTACATGTCGGCGAATTCCGGCAGCTCGCCCGTCGCGCCGACGCCCAGGTGGTGGTCCATGACGTTGCGGCCCAGCTGGTCGCTGGCGTTGCCGAAACCGTTGGGGAAACGCGAACTGGTCGAGTTCAGAAGAATCCAGGTGGAGTTGAAGGCCGAGGCGCAGAGGAAGACCACGTCGGCGTAGTACTCCTCCTCCTGGCGCGTCTCGGAATCGAGGATGCGCACGCCGCTGGCCCGGCCCTTCTTCTCGTCATAGATCAGCGAGGTGACGATCGCGTTCGGACGGATGTTCAGATTGCCGGTGCGCTCGGCCGCCACCAGGGACGCGGAGTTGGAGCTGAAATAGCCGCCGAACGGGCAGCCGCGGATGCACAGGTTGCGGTACTGGCACTTGGTCCGGCCAAGGCTGAGCTGCTCCTCGGTCGGCTCGGTCAGGTGCGCGGTCCGGCCCATGGTGATCCGCCGCTCGGGAAAACGCGACTCGCTGCGCGCCTTGAACGCCTTCTCGACGCAGTTCATCTCCATTGGCGGCTGGAACTGGCCGTCGGGAAGATGGGCCAGGCCCTCCCGTTGGCCGGAGACGCCGATGAATCGTTCCACATGGTCGTACCAGGGCGCGAGGTCTTCGTAGCGGATGGGCCAGTCGACGGCGATTCCCTCACGGGCGTTGGCCTCGAAGTCGATCGGACTATGGCGATAGCTCTGGCGGCCCCAGGTCAGCGACCGTCCGCCCACGTGGTAGCCGCGGATCCAGTCGAACCGGCTTTCCTCGGTATAGGGGTTCTGGTCGTCCCTGACGAAGAAATGCTTGGTGTATTCCGTCACCACGTAGCCGGTGCGCTGCTGCACTGCATAGTGGCTGTTCAGTTCGTCCGCGGGCAGTTCCCCTCGCGGATATTTCGCCTGCCAGGGATCCATCACCGCGGTGGGATAGTCCTCCAGGTGGCGCACCATCGGGCCGCGCTCAAGCACCAGCGTCTTCAGGCCCTTCTGGGTCAACTCCTTGGCCGCCCAGCCGCCGGTTATGCCGCTGCCGACGACGATCGCGTCGTAGGTGTTTTCTTGGCGTGCGCGACCATTCAGATTGGCCATGTTTGCTCCCCGTTTGGGTCCTGGCGGGCGGCGCCGCCCCGACCGCCAGGCGGCTCGGCCAGGGCGGAGAGGTTTGCCAGCGAACCCTCTTCATTGTTGCCTGGAGGCTTCCATGAAATGGGTTACATTGCAAGTATGGCTGGCGTTCGGCTTCAACGGCGACCAGACTTCAGGGAGGAAAAAACATCGTGACCAAACCCGAAAATCCCGTTCGATCGGCGCGCGCCCCGGTGGTGAACCCCGCCAAGGCCGCGCTGCTGCTTGGCTGCATCGCCCTGTGCGCCGGCGCCTCTGTCAGCGGTGCGCAGGCCGAGCCGGCGAGGGCCGGCCCGTGGCGTCCGATCTTCGACGGCCGCACTCTGGACGGTTGGACGCCGAAGATCGCCGGACGTCCCGCCGGCGAGAACTATCAGCAGACCTTCGTCGTCGATCATGGGGCCATCCGAGTGTCCTATGCCGGCTACGAGCGGTTCAACAACCAGTTCGGCCACCTGTTCTACAAGACGCCCTTCAAGGCCTATCGCCTGCGCCTGACCTATCGGTTCCTCGATCCGGGCCTGCCGGACACCCCGACCTGGGCGCGCAGCAACAGCGGCGTGATGTTCCACAGCCAAAGCCCCGAGAGCATGACGCTGGACCAGTCCTTCCCGGTGTCCGTCGAGTTCCAGCTGCTCGGCGACAAGCGCGATGCGCCCAAGGCGACCGGCGCCGTCTGCACGCCGGGCGTCAACATCACCTTCGACGGCGTCCAGGCCAAGGACCACTGCACGCCGCCGGTCAATGGCCCGACGATCGCCAACGGGACCTGGACCAAGCTGGAACTTGAGGTCCTGCCGAACGGCGAGGTCTTCCAGAAGATCAACGGCGTGACGGTCGAGCACTATGCCGGCCTGACGTACGATCCCAAGGACACCGTCGCGCCGGGCGCCCAGGCCTATCTCGCCGCTCACGGCGAGGCGCCCATCACCGAGGGCTATATCGCCCTGCAGAGCGAGGGCCATCCTGTCGAGTTCAAGGACATCGAGATCCAGGAACTGACGGCGCGCTAAACCGGCCCGCTACTTCTTGACCGTACCGAGGTACTGGACCAGAGCGGCGCGCTGCTCTGCGTCCGGCGCCCCGATCAGCATCTTGGTGCCGGGGACCATCTTCCCCGGTCCCTTGAGGAAGGTGTCCAGCGCCTCGGGCGTCCAGGTGATGTTCGACGCCTTCATCGCCGCGCTGTAGCTGTAGCCGCCCACGGTCCCCGCCTTGCGGCCCACGACGCCGGCCAGGGGCGGCCCCATCTTTCCCGGCGCCGGCTGGAGCGAATGGCAGACCGAGCAGCGCTGCTCGAACAGGGCCTGGCCCGAGGGCGCGGCGACGGCGCTGGTGGCCATTCCGGCCAGCACGGCGGCGAGCATCAACTGGAACTTCATCAAAGGAACTCCGTCAGAGGTTTGGCGGCGGCTTCTAGAGCCCCAATAGACGCCGATTGCGGTCGCCGTCGGGCGCACTGCCGGCGAAGTCGTCGAACGCCCGGTCCGTCACCTGGATGATATGGTCGCGGATGAACGGCGCGCCTTCGAGGGCGCCTTGCTCCGGATGTTTCAGAGCGCACTCCCATTCCAGCACCGCCCAGCCGGCATAGTCGTACTGGGCCAGCTTCGAGAAGATCGCCTTGAAGTCCACCTGGCCATCGCCCAGCGAGCGGAAACGCCCGGGCCGCTCGGCCCAGCCCTGATAACCGCCGTAGACGCCCGACCGGGCCGACGGACGGAACTCGGCGTCCTTGACGTGGAAGGCGCGGATCCGCTCGTGATAGCGGTCGATATAGCCAAGATAGTCCAGCTGCTGCAGCACGAAGTGGCTGGGATCATAGAGGATGTTGGCGCGGGGGTGGCCGCCGACCTCGTCCAGGAACCGCTCGAACGTGGCGCCGTCGTGCAGGTCTTCGCCCGGATGGATTTCGTAGCAGACATCGACGCCCTCGGTCTCGAAGACGTCTAGGATCGGCTTCCAGCGGCGGCCGAGTTCGGCGAAGGCTTCCTCGACTAGGCCCGCCGGCCGCTGCGGCCACGGATAGAAATACGGCCAAGCCAGGGCGCCGGAAAAGGTGGCGTGGGCGTTCAGGCCCAGGCGCCGGCTGGCGACGGCGGCGGCCTTCAGCTGCCCCACCGCCCAGGCCTGGCGCTCCTTGGGCTTGCCGCGCAGCTCGGGCGGGGCGAAGCCGTCGAAAAGCTCGTCATAGGCCGGGTGCACCGCAACCAACTGGCCCTGCAGGTGGGTCGACAGCTCGGTGATCTGCAGGCCATGCCCCGCCAGCAGGCCGGTGATGTCGTCGCAATAGGCCTGGCTTTCCGCGGCCAGCGCCAGGTCGAAGAACGAGTCCGCCCCGCCGGTCGGCATCTGCACGCCGACATAGCCAAGGTCGGCGACCCAGGCGGCCATGGTCTCCAGCTTGTCGAACGGCGGCTCGCTGCCGATGAACTGGGCCAGGAAGATGCCGGGCCCCTTGAGCGTCTTCATCGCCCCTCTCCTTCCAGCAGCATGACCCAGCCGGCCTCGGCCCGACTGGCGGCCACCGCGCGCTCGACAAAGGCCATGCCGCGCACGCCCTCGGCGATGTCCGGCACGAGGCCTGCGCCGCGCCCTTGGATAGCGTCGGCGAAGTCGCGATAGATGTTGGCGAAGGCCTCGATGAAGCCTTCCGGATGACCGGTCGGGATCCGCGTCACGGCCTGGGCGCCCGCGCCCAGATAGGCCGATCCCGCGTGCAGCACCTGGGACGGGCCGTCCAGCCAGTCCAGCGTGAGCTCGGTGTGGCGTTCATGCGACCAGGTCAGGCCGCCCTTCTCGCCATAGACGCTGATCTTCAGGCCGTTGCGCGCGCCCGCCGAGACCTGCGAGGCGATCAGCACGCCCCGCGCGCCGCCCGCGAACCGCAGCAGCACGTTGCAGTCGTCGTCCAGGTTCCGCCCCGGAACCACCGTGGCGACGTCGGCGCACAGGCGCTCGACCCGGACGCCGGTCACGAACTCGGCAATGTTGAAGGCGTGCACGCCGATATCGCCGATGCAGCCGCCGACGCCCGACTGAGCCGGATTGGACCGCCAGCTGGCCTGCTTGTTGTCCTCGCGTTCGAGGGGCCGCGACAGCCAGCCCTGCGAATATTCGACGACGACCTTGCGCACCCGGCCAAGATCGCCACGGGCGACGATCTCGCGCGCCTCGCGGACCATCGGATAACCCGTATAGGTGTAGGTCAGGCCGTAGAGCTTGCCGGAGGCGGCGACGATCTCGGCCAGTTCCTGGGCCTGGGCCAGGTTCAGGGTTGCGGGCTTGTCGCTCATCGCATGCAGGCCGCCGCGCAACGCCGCGGCGGCGACCTCGAAATGCAAGTGGTTGGGCGTCACCACGGCGACCAGATCGACCCCGTCGCTGCGCGCCCGCTCGGCCGCGATCAGCGCGTGATGGTCGGGATAGACCCGGTCGCGCGGCACGCCCCAGCCGTCGGCGGCCGCCGCGTTCTTCTCGGGATCGCGGCTGAACACGCCGGCCGTCAGCCGGATGCGGCCGTCCAGCTCAGCAGCCATACGATGCACCGGCCCGATGAACGAGCCGGGACCGCCGCCGATCATGGCCAGCCGCAGAGGCGCCCGTCCGCTCATCAGGCCGTCACTTTCGCCAGGTAGTCGAAGCTGATCTTCGCCGAGTCCAATCGGCTGTGGGCGAACGGCGGCTCCTGCTCGACATAGAAGCCCCGAACCCCGGCCGCATAGGCGGCGGGCAGCAGCTTGGGCCACGGGATCATGCCGGCGCCGACCTCGGTCGGATCCTGCCGCAGTTCGAAATTGGGCTTGGTGCTGGCCTTGATGTCCTTGACGTGCATCTGGGTGAAGCGGTGCGGATGCGTCTTCAGCAGGGCGAACGGATCCTGGCCGGCGGCCGTGACCCAGCCGACGTCCATCTCGAAGGTGACGAGGTTCGGGTCCGTGCCCTTCAGCAGGATCTCCATGCCGGTGGTATTTCCCAGCGGGGTGAACTCGAAATTGTGGTTGTGGTAGCCGCTGACGATCCCGGCCTTCTTCAGGACGGCGGCCTTCTCGTTCAGGAAGTCGGCGTTCCACTTCCAGTCGTCGGCGGTCATCTGCGGACCGGCCTGGCGCAGATCGGCGCCGCCCAGGCGGTCGGGGATGTAGAGGATCGGCATGATCGCCGCCTTCACGCCGATCACGTGCAACTCGTCCGCAAGCTTGGCCAGATCGCCGCTGAAGCTGGGGCCGCTGGCGGCCTTGGGCGGAATATGGGCGCTGGGGCAGACGAGCCCCGCGCGATCGAAGGCGGCGCGCAGCTCGGCCGGCGTGCGGCCCAGATAACCGGCCAGTTCCACCGACTTGAAGCCGATCTTGGCGACCGTGGCGAGTTGAGCGTCGAGATCCTTCTGCAGGTCCGGACCCAGGGTGTAGAGCTGAATGCCGACCGGCAAGCTCCGGCGCTGGAAGAACGGCTTCTCGGCCGCGCCGGCGACGCCGCCATAGGCCGCGCCCAGGGCCGCCGCGCCGGCGGCCAGGAGACCGCGCCGTGAGAGGTCCGCGCCGGCGGCTCGAATTGCGGGAGCGAGTGAGCGCACCTGGGCTCTCCTTCTTGCGTTGCGGGAATGGCTAGGTCGGGGACTTCAGGCCGTCCGTGATGACGGGGGCGACCTCGTCGGCGTCCTGGCCCACGGGTCCGCGCGTTGGCGGCTTGAAGAACAGGGCCAGCAGCAGCACGGCCACGAGGGCCATGCCGGTCGGGACCAGGAACAGGCTCGTATAGTCGACGGTCGCGACCCCGTCGGCGCCGGCATGGCTCAGGCGGCTGACCAGGGTCGGGAACAAGAAGCTGGCCACCACGTTGCCGACGCCCAGGATCAGCAGGTTGAACAGGCCCTGGGCGCTGGACCGCACGTCCTTGGGGAACACAGCGTCGACGAAGATGTACACGGTGGCGAAGAAGAAGGCGTAGCAGATCCCGTGCAGCAGCTGCACGGCCACGATCACCGGGATGCTGTCGGCGAAGAAGGCGAAGACCGCGAAGCGCGCGGCGTGGCCCAGCACGCCGATGATCAGGGTGACCTTCCAGCCCAGCCGCACCAGCACCCGGCCGAGCACGAACATGGTCAGGATCTCGGCTACCTGGCCCAGGCTCAGCACCACCATGCTGAGATTGCCGGCGATCCCCACCCGGTTGGTCAGGAAGGCGTCAGCCATCACGAAGTAGCCGTTGTGGATCACCGAATCGATGAAGGTGACGAGGAACAGCACCAGCACGAACGGCGCGCCCAGCAGCTTCAGCGCTCGGCGCCACGCCAGCTTATCGATTCCCGGCGCGTCCTTGCGGGCCGGCGTGTGCGGCAGGGTCAGGGCGTAGCCGGCGAAGACGAACGAGAGGATCGCCGCGACCAGGAAGATCCACCGCACCTGCTCGGCGCCGGCGTGGGCGCCCAGCAGGAAGACGAAGGGCCAGCTGACCAGCACCCAGCCGACCGTGCCGCCCATCCGCACCGGGCCGAAATCGGCCGCCGGATCGCGCAGATTGGCGAAGGCGATCGAATTGGTCACCGACAGGGTCGGCACATAGACTAGGCTGAAGATCAGGTAGCAGGCGAAGAACGGCCAGAAGCTGGTCGAGAGCGCCGTGCCCACCAGGGCCAGGCCGCCGATCAAGTGGCTGACCGCCAGGAAACGCTCGGCGGCGAAATTGCGGTCGGCGAACTGGTTGGAGAAGAAGATCCCGACCACGGCGGCCACGCCCCAGGAACTGCCGACCAGCGACTGCTGCCAGGGCGCGAAGCCCAGCATGCCCATGTAGGGGAAGATCTTCGGCGCCCAGGCGCCCCAGATCGCCAGCTGAAGCACCATCATCAGGAAGAGCCGCACCTTGGCCGTCATGTCCTGGTCTCCCCAACCGGGCCGGCGGCAGTCTTATGGACCCGGAGGGGCCTGCTCGCCTCGATGTAATCGAAATCATCGATAACAGGCGTTCGTTCAGGCGGCAACTGCAATGTAGGGGCTGTCGCCCCGCGAGCGGCGTCTTGCAAACAGACTAGCTTGTCGCCAGTGTCGCGCCGATGGCTACAATTCAAGATGTTGCGCGCGACGCGGGTGTCTCTACGGCGACGGTCTCGCGGGTCTTCAGCGCGCCCGAACTGGTCCTGGAACCGACCCGCAACAAGGTGATGGAGGCGGTCATCCGCCTCGGCTACGAGCCCAACTTCGCGGCCAAGAGCCTGCGCACCCTGAGAACCGAGAAGATTCTGGTCACCGTGCCGGACATCTCCAACCCGTTCTTCTCGCAGGTGATCCGCGGCGTGGAGGAGGCCGCCCACGCGGCCGGCTATTCCGTGCTCCTGGGCGACACCCGCCACGAGGAAGCGCGCGAGGAGCAATATGCCGCCATGCTCCGCCGCAAGGAGGCCGACGGCCTGATCTTCCTGGGCCACCGCCTGCCCGACACCCTGGCCGAAATGGTCGCGGCCCGGGGACCGAAAACCCCCATCGTCAACGGCTGCGAATTCCGGCCCGACCTGGCGGTCTCCAGCGCCCATATCGACAACGAACGCGCCGCGACGGAAGTCATGGAGCATCTCTACGGCCTGGGCCACGGCCGCATCGGCGTGGTCACCGGTCCGCTGGCCAGCCCGATCAGCAGCGACCGCCTGACCGGCGTTCGCGCCGCGGCCGAGCGCCATGGCCAAGCCGGGGCCCTGCGCATCGTCACCGGCGACTTCTCCATCGAGTCCGGCGTGCGCCAGACCGGCGCGCTGCTCGACGCGCCCGACCGCCCGACCGCCGTCTTCTGCTTCAGCGACGAGATGGCCATGGGCGCGCTGGAGGCGATCCGTCAACGCGGCCTGCGCTGCCCCCAGGACGTGTCGCTGGTCGGCTTCGACGACATCCGCTTCGCCCAATACCTCCACCCGCAACTGACCACGGTCAGCCAGCCGATGGAGCAGATCGGCCATGAGGTCGTCCGGCTTCTGCTCGACATTCTGGGCGACCGCGCCATCGCCCTGGAGAACGTCACCCTGCCCCACCGCCTCGTCGTCCGGTCGAGCACGGCTCCGCCGCCGACCTAGGAGCGCGGCGGCAGCTCGCGGACCCAGATGTTGCGGAAACTGATCGGCGCGCTGGGATCGCCGTGGGCCTGGAGCTTGATCGGCGCGGTCGTGTAGGGCCGGGACGGCGGCTTGCCGATGTACACCGTCTCGCCGGCCAGCACGGCGTTGTCCTGCACCAGCACGCCGTTGTGCAGCACCGTCGCCGTGGCCGGCGAGACGACCGCCCCGTCCCCGCCGAACACCGGCGCCCGCCAGACCACGTCATAGGTCTGCCACTCGCCCGGCTTGCGGCTGGCGTTCACCAGCGGCGGATGCTGCTTGTAGAGGCTGGCGGCCTGGCCGTTCACATAGGTGGCGTTGTCGTAGGAATCGAGAATCTGCAGCTCGTAGCCGCTGTCGCCATCGCCGGTCGACGCCAGGAAGAGGCCGCTGTTGCCCCGCGCCTGACCCGATCCGGCAATGTCGGCCGGAATGCGCCATTCCAGGTGCAGCTGGTAGTCGCGAAAGCTGCGCCGCGTTTCGATATTGCCGCGCGCCTTGTTCACGGTCAGCACGCCGTCGGTGACGGTCCAGCCGGCCGGCGACTTGTCTTGCGTCGAAACCCACTGGTCCAGATTGCTCCCGTCGAACAGCACGACGGCGTCGGACGGCGGGCCGCCGACCTGTTGAGCCGGCGTCACCACCGCCGGCGTCGGCTTCCATTGCTCGGTGTCCTCCGGCTTGGACTGCGCCATGGCCAGCGACCCGGCCAGCACGCCGCCCAGGCCGAGCAGGGCGGAGGCGAGGATGACGGTCTTGGCTTTCATGTCGGTTCGCCGCTCCACATCAATGTTTGGGCGCAATAGACGATAGGGAACGGGCGTTGGGCAAATCCTTCTCGGACGCTTTGGCGGTTCAGTTGGTCCGCGCCTCAAGCGGCGTTGCTCGGGACGGGCTCGGAGCGGTCGGCGGCGTCATTCGCCCGACGATCGCCGCGAGTGCTTGATCCAGGTCGGGATACCGGAAACGGAAGCCAGCGCTCAGCGCCGCGGCGGGCAAGACCCTTTGGCCGCTGAGCAACAGCTCGTCGGCGAACGCGCCGAAGGCCAACCGCAGCGGCGCGGCCGGCGCCGGCAGGAAGGCGGGACGCCCCAGGGCCCGCCCGAGCGCCGCCGCGAATGCTTCGTTGCGCACCGGCTCCGGCGCCGTGCCGTTGACCGGCCCGTTCAGTTCGGGTGTGGCGATGGCGTGGACGATCAGGCGCACCAGGTCGTCGCGATGAATCCAGCTCATCCAGTGTCGCCCCGCCCCGAACGGTCCGCCCAGGCCCAGCTCGAATGGCGTCAACATCCGCGGCAGGGGGCCGCCTTCGGCCGCCAGCACCAGGCCAATGCGCAGGGTCACCAGCCGCACGCCCAGCGCTGCGGCGGGCTGAGCCGCCAGTTCCCAGCGGACGCAGAGAGTCCGCGAGAAGCAATCACGGCCGTCGCCTGTCTCGTCCAGCGCCTCATCACCGCGCAGGCCGTACCAGCCGATCGCTGAGCCGCTGACCAGCACCGCCGGCCGCGTCCGCAGCCGTTCGATCAGCTTGATCACCTGGCGCGTCGTTCGCAGGCGCGAGCGGAGGATCCGGCGGCGCTTGGCGCCGGTCCACAGGCCGTCCGAAATCGGCTCGCCGGCCAGGTTGATGATGGCGTCAAGACGGGCGTCGTCGGCGATTTGGTCGAGGGCGGTGACGATCCGGATCGGCGCAGGCAAGCCGGCGGCATGGGCGCGATCCCGGGTCAGCACCGTCACCTCGTGCCCGGCCCCGACCAGGGCGGCGACCAGACGTTCACCAATGAAGCCGGTGCCGCCGGTGACCAGAATCGCCCGTCGCCCTTGCAGCGCCTCGGCCAAGAGCGCGGGATCGCTCAGGATGATCCGCCTGGCGCGGCCGGCCGCGGCAAGGTCGCGCAGTCCGCTCGCGACGACGCCCAGCGCAGCCACGGCGCAGACTCCGCTCCAGGGACCGTTATAAGCCGGGGTGATCTTGGTCGGCAGCGTCGCCCATTTGAGCAGCTGCGGGACCAGCAAGGCGAGAACGACACCATAGTTGAGGGTCAGCAGGGTGTGGACGATCCGCTCGCTGGCCGGCAGCTTGCGGGTGCGATCCTCCTCGACGAAGTCCCAGAGGGTGACGGCCAGTTCGCCGACCATCAACGCGATCAGGGCGATCGCCGCCGCGCCCTGCGGCCGACTCCAGCCCAGCGCTACGAAGATCACCGCATAGACGAGGTTGCGCACGCCGTGCAGCCGTAGTTCCCTCGCCTGGGCCGGGCGCCAGGCCAGCCGCTCGGTGAACTCGTGGTGGTAGACGGTGTCGAACGCCCCCACCGCCACCTGCACGAACAGCAGGGTCCAGATCAGGTCGGTCATCGACGGATCTCCTCGCCCTGGGCGCGTCGCTCGCGGAACAGGCCGGTCTGGTTGATGATGTCGCCGAACAGTGGATGGCGCAGGGCCAGGACGAAGGCGAAGCCGCCATCGCCGCGGTCGACATGGCTGATGGTCAGCGCTCCCAGCCACGGCGGCAGCTTCAGCCGCACGGGGCCGAGCGCCAGGAAGTAATGATGGCCGTGGAAGTGCAGGGCCTGGGTGTCGGCGCTGACCGTCAGGGCGATGCCGAACCCGCAGCCGAGATATTCCTCCAGCCCGGTCGCACCGGCGAAGCGCTTGCTGCTGTGGATCACCTGCGGGAAGCCGGCCGCGCGGCCATAGATCCGCGTCCAGAACTGGCCGCCGCTGCGCGCGTCCTCGGTCACCGTGACGACGGCGGCGGCTCCGACATCGTCATGCAACGGCAGCGGCCCGCCGATCAGCCGGCACAGCTGGGCCAGCAGCCAGCCGGGCCAGGCGCGGCGGCTTTCGACGATCTCGCCGACATAGGTCACGGCCGCGCCGGGTCCCATCCGCTTGCCGAACCGCTCGCGCACCGCCGCCGGCAGCCGGGCCCAGGCCTCGCCGCCGAGCAGCAGGCGGAACCGCGGATCGTAGAGGACCTCGGTCTCAGCCGCCGCCCCGCGCCGGTCTTCATCGGGGCCTTCCTGGCCGGTTCTCCTGGGCTTCGTCATGGTCGGCCCCGCTTCCTTGAGGTCAGTTATTTCTGTCTTCAGAGAAATTCACGTTGAAATTTTTTACTTGGCCTTGCCCGGCGCCGAGGCCTTGCCCCGGCCGACGCCCAGCAGGCCGACGACCTTCGAGCCGAGCTTGATCAGGGCCATCAGGGTGCTGGGCGGCACGGTCAGCATCTGGCCGTACCAGCTGTCGATGGTGGTGACGAAGTCGTGCATGGCGCTCAGCCGGGCGCGCGCCACCTTGGTCAGGGTCGGGTCGCCGTCGGCGGCCGCCAGCACATGGCCCAGCGCCTCGACCATCGGGTCGATCTCGCGCTCCTTGCGGCCTTGGGCGATGCGGGTCAGCATCTGCCAAAGATCGGCCTCGGCCTCATAGTGGTCGCGCCGGTCGCCGAGCACGGGCGTGCGGCGGATCAGCTTCCAGCCGATCAGTTCGCGGATGCTGTTGGAGACGTTGGAGCGCGCCATGCCCAGAGCTTCGGCGATGTCCTCGGCGGTCATCGGCCGATCGGCCAGATAGAGCAGGGCGTGGATCTGGGCGACGGAACGGTTGACGCCCCACTGCCCGCCCATGTCGCCCCAGCGCAGGACGAACTGCTCCACCGCGACCGGCAAGCGCTTCGCTCTGTCTGCAATTTCTGTCATGACAGAACTAAGCGACAGAACAGGCTGGCTGTCAAGCCGCCGAGACGGCGTCCAGGGCGGTCCGCAGCAATGGCCCCAGCCAGTCGGCCATCGCTTGCTGACCCTGCGGATCGACCAGGAGATCCTGGCGCACCTCCAGCTCCAGATAGTCGAGGCCGCGCGGATCGGCGTGCAGCGGAATGGTGTTGTCGGTGCCGTCCATCGCATAGGGCTGGTTGTCGCCGACCGCGTCGCCGAGCTCGGCGCGCATCCGCGCGAGCACCGCCGCCGAGAAGGCCGAATCATGCCGGTGCAGCACGCCCAGGCGCCAGAGCCGCGCGTCGCCCTGCATCGAGGGGGTGAAGCTGTGCAGGGCGACCAGCACCGTCCGGCGCTCCGTCCGCGCATCCAGCGTTCGGGCGATCTCGTCCTGGTAGGGCTGGTAGACTTCGGACAGCCGGGCCGCGACGGCTCCAGGCGACAGATCGGCGTTGCCCGGGACCACGACGCCGTCGCTGACCTCGACGATCGACCCTTCAGCGCCCGGCCGGCGGTTGCAGTCGATCACCAGCCGCGAATAGCGCTGATGGACGAAGGTCGCGTCCAGCCTGGCCGAGAGCGCCGCGCCCAGGCCTTCGATGCCGATGTCCAGGGCGATGTGCAGGTCGAAATGGGTCTCCATCAATCCCAGGCGCCCGAGGGCGCGGGGAACCGCCCGTCCGGCGTGATCCCCCAGCAGCAGAAACGGCGACGGGGCGCCTGGATTGAGGACAGCGACGGGACACGGATCATCCGCAGCGAGAAGACGGATCGACGCCGGGCCCGAATCCGCGCCATTTCTCATCATGCCCGTGCTCTCGGTCCGCCATCTGACGCGCTACCAGTACCGCAATCCGGTGGCGTTCGGCGATCATCGGATGATGTTTCGTCCGCGCGAGGGTTGCGACCAGCGGCTGCTGTCGTCCAGCCTGCTCATCAGCCCGACCCCGAGCCAGCTGCGCCACGTGCAGGACGTGTTCGGCAACTGGATCGGAATCGCCCGCTTCCAGGGCCGATCGCGCGAACTGAGCTTCGAGAGCCGGATCGTCCTTGACCACACGCCCCTGCCCGCCTTCGGCGACCACCCGGGCGACGTCGACGTCTATGTCCGGGGCGAGTCGATCGCCTATGCCGAAGACGACCTGCCTGACCTGGAGCGGTCGATCGAGCGCCAGCATGACGACCCGGCCGGCGACCTGGCCGCCTGGGCCCAGAGCTTCGTCAGGCGTTCGGGTCCGACCAGCCTGCAGCACCTGCTGGCCGAGATGACCCAGGCCATCTATGCCGACTTCCGCTATGGCAAGCGCCTGGAACATGGCGTGCAGACGCCGCTGGCCACCCTGGAGCGCCGAGGCGGCGCCTGCCGCGACCTGGCGATGCTGATGATCGAGGCCGTGCGCAGCCTGGGCCTGGCCGCGCAGTTCGTGTCCGGCTACATCCACAGCCCGTCGCGCAAGCCCGGCCAGAAGACCAGCGTCGGCGGCGGTCATACCCATGCCTGGTTGCGCGTCTACCTGCCGTCCAGCGGCTGGGTCGAGTTCGACCCGACCAACGGCATCGTCGGCAATACCGACCTGATCCGGGTCGCCGTGGCCCGCGATCCGCGCCAGGCCACGCCCCTGCAGGGCGCCTGGGCCGGACTGCCGGCCGACTATCTGGGCATGGAGGTCGAGGTCGACGTCACCAGCCTCGAGGGCGATCAGGTTTCCGTCATGCCCTCCCTGGCCCTGGCGTTCGGCTAGAGCTTCCGGCGCCGAAACGGCGCATCTTCATCGAACCTGGCGCGTTTGGCTGGCGCGCCCCCGCTCGCGCCCGGCCCCTTCCGCGCCCGATCTCGCCGCATCCGGGGCGAGCGCTGTTTTCATGAGGCGACGATGCTCATCCGCTACGGCTACGAAATCACCGTCAACTGCCAGCAGCCGACCGCCATGGTCACCCTGCTGAGCATCCGCGACGGGCGGGAAGCCGACGTGCGCATTCCGGAGTCGTTCTTCACCACGCCGGCGATCGAAACCTCGACCTATCGCGACCTGTTCGGCAATCACTGCCGCCGCTTCGTCGCCCCGACCGGCGACCTGACCCTGTGGAGCGACAGCGTCATCGAGGACAGCGGCGGCCTGGACCCCTACGAACCGGAGGCCGAGCAGCATCCCGTGGCCGACCTGCCTGACGACTGCCTGATCTATCTGATGGGCAGCCGCTATTGCGAGACCGACCGCCTGAGCCAGCTGGCCTGGGACCTGTTCGGCGCCGTTCCCACCGGCTGGGCCAAGGTCCAGGCCATCTGCGACTATGTTCACCAGCAGATCGCCTTCGACTATCAGAACGCTCGCTCGACCCGCACCGCCTATGAGGCCCACGAGGAGCGCACCGGCGTCTGCCGCGACTACGCCCACCTGGCCGTCGCCCTCTGCCGTTGCATGAACATCCCGGCCCGCTACGTGAACGGCTATCTGGGCGACATCGGCGTGGCCCGAGCCGACCCGATGGACTTCTGCGCCTGGATGGAGGTCTATCTCGGCGGCCAGTGGCGCACCTTCGACCCGCGCAACAATGTCCGCCGCATCGGCCGGATCGTGGTGTCCCATGGGCGCGACGCCGCGGACGTGGCGATGATCAGTTCGTTCGGACCCCATCTACTGACCGGGTTTCGGGTCTGGTGCTACGAGACCGACGCCGAGGGCCTGCCCTTTCCGGTGGTCGACACCACCGGCGAGGCCGGACGCGAGGTTCGGGCGCGATCGCCGCTCTGAGCGCCTAGCGGTTCAGCACCGGCGCCGACATGCGCCGTCGTTCCGAGGTTGGACTGGTCAAGGTCCGGCGTATCTTGCGCAAGTGGGCGTCACCTGACGTCCGCGACTCGCGGCGGCCCTGGAGAACATCTTGTCGATCACCGTCGCCCTGCACCACCTGACGCGCTACCGCTACGACCGCCCCGTCGAGATGGGTCCCCAGGTGGTGCGCCTGCGGCCGGCGCCGCACTGCCGCACGCGCATTCCCAGCTACGCCCTGAAGGTCACGCCGGCCCAGCACTTCATCAACTGGCAGCAGGACCCGTTCGGCAACTGGCTGGCCAGGCTGGTCTTTCCGGCGCCGGTCCGCGAATTCAGCGTCGAGGTCAACCTCACGGCCGAGATGTCGGTGGTCAATCCGTTCGACTTCTTCGTCGAGCCCTATGCCGAGACCCTGCCCTTCGCCTACCCGGCCGAACTGGCCGGCGAGTTGGCGCCCTATCTGGTCCTCGACGACGACGGCCCGGCCCTGGCCGCCTATGTCGACGGCCTGGAGATCGCCGGCGAGACCACGATCAATTTCCTGGTCGGCCTCAACGCCCGCCTGCAGCGCGAGATCAGCTATTTGGTCCGCATGGACCCCGGCGTGCAGTCGCCCGAGCAGACCCTGGCCCTGGCCTCGGGCTCCTGCCGCGACAGCGCCTGGCTTCTGGTGCAGATCCTGCGCCGGCTCGGCCTGGCCGCGCGTTTCGTCTCCGGTTACCTGATCCAGCTGAAGGCCGACATCGACGCCTTGGACGGCCCCTCGGGCACGGCGGTCGACTTCTGCGACCTGCACGCCTGGGCCGAGGTCTATCTGCCGGGCGCCGGCTGGATCGGCCTGGACGCCACCTCGGGCCTGCTGTGCGGCGAAGGCCACATCCCGGTGGCGGCCACCCCGCACTACCGCTCGGCGGCGCCGATCACCGGCGGGGTCGGCCCGGCCGAGGTGGAGTTCGACTTCGAGATGTCGGTGACCCGGCTGATCGAGCCGGTGCGCATCACCAAGCCGTTCGAAGACGACCGCTGGGCGGCGCTGGACGCGCTAGGCGAGGCGGTGGACAGGGACCTGGCCGAGCAGGACGTGCGCCTGACCCTGGGCGGCGAGCCGACCTTCTGCTCGATCGACGACTTCGAGGCGGCGGAATGGAACACCGACGCCACCGGTCCGACCAAGCGCCGGCTGGCCGACGACCTGATCCGCCGCCTGCGCGACCGCTTCGCCCCGGGCGGGCTGCTGCACCACGGCCAGGGCAAGTGGTATCCTGGCGAGCCCCTGCCCCGCTGGGCCTACGCCCTGCATTGGCGGACCGACGGCCAGCCGATCTGGCGCGATGTCGAGGCCATCGGCCGCGAGCCCAAGCCCGGTTCGGGCGCCAAGCCGACCGGCGCCCCCGAGGCCGCCCGCTTCGCCCGCCAGTTCGCCGAGGCCCTGGGCCTGGATCCGGCCTGCATCCTCACCGCCCTGGAGGATCCCCTGCACTGGATCGGCAAGGAAGGCGCCCTGCCGGTCAATTTCGACGATCTGGACCTGCCGGTCGACGATCCCGCGGCCCGGGCCCGGCTGCTGAAGGCCTTCGACGGCGGCCTGACCCGGCCGCGCGGCTACGTGCTGCCGATCCGCCGCTGGCGGAACGGCCAGGACAGCGGCTGGATGACCGAGGCCTGGAGCCTGAGGCGCGGCCGGATGTTCCTGGTGCCCGGCGACTCCCCGGTCGGCTTCCGCCTGCCGCTCGGCGACCTGCCCAAGCTGTCGGACGAGGACTATCCCCGGATCGAAGAACGCGACCCGTTCGAACCGCGCGAGCCGCTGCCGGCCTACGAGGCCCTGCGCCAGGGCGGCGCGAAATCCAAGGGACGCCCGTCCTCGCCCTATGTCCGCACCGCCATCACCTTCGAGCCGCGCGACGGCGTGCTCTATGTGTTCATGCCGCCGGTCGAGACCGTCGAGGACTATCTGGCGCTGGTGGCCGAGGTCGAGGCGCTGGGCGCGGCCGCCGGCCAGGTCCTGCGCTTCGAGGGCTATGGCCCGCCCGCCGACCCGCGCATCAACACCATCAAGGTCACTCCCGACCCCGGGGTGATCGAGGTCAATGTCCATCCCGCCGCCAGCTGGCGCCAGGCGGTGGAGATCACCGCCGGGGTCTATGAGGACGCCCGCCAGACCCGCCTGGGGGCCGACAAGTTCATGATCGACGGCCGCCACACCGGCACCGGCGGCGGCAACCACGTGGTGGTCGGCGGGGCCACGGCGCCGGACTCGCCGTTCCTGCGCCGGCCCGACCTGCTCAAGAGCCTGCTGCTCTACTGGCAGCGCCATCCGTCGCTGTCCTACCTGTTCTCCGGCCTGTTCGTCGGACCGACCAGCCAGGCGCCGCGGGTCGATGAGGCGCGGCACGACGCCCTCTACGAGCTGGAGATCGCCATGGCCGCGGTCCCGGCGCCGGGCCAGGGCGAGGCCCCGGCGCCGTGGCTGGTCGACCGCCTGTTCCGCAACCTGCTGGCCGACGTCGGCGGCAACACCCACCGCACCGAGATCTGCATCGACAAGCTCTATTCGCCCGACGGCCCGGCCGGCCGCCTGGGCCTGCTGGAGTTCCGCGGCTTCGAAATGCCGCCCGAAGCCCGGATGAGCCTGGCCCAGCAGCTGCTGATCCGCGCGCTGATCGCCTGGTTCTGGCGCGCCCCGCAGGAGGGGCCGCTGGTCCGCTGGGGCACGGCCCTGCACGATCGCTTCATGCTGCCGCACTTCGTCTGGGCCGACTTCCTCGACGTGCTGGGCGACCTGCGCGGGGCCGGCTACGACTTCGACCCGATCTGGTTCGAGGCCCAGCGCGAGTTCCGCTTCCCCGCCCACGGCCGGATCGAGCACGGCGGCGTGCAGCTGGAGATCCGCCACGCCCTGGAGCCCTGGCACGTGATGGCCGAGGAGAACGCCGGCGGCGGCTCGGTGCGCTTCGTCGACGCCTCGGTCGAACGGCTGCAGGTCCTGGCCGACGGCTTCGTGCCCGAGCGCCACCTGATCACCTGCAACGGCCGGCCGCTGCCGATGACCTCGACCGGCGTCTCCGGCCAGGTCGTAGCCGGGGTGCGCTACAAGGCCTGGAAACCGTTCAGCGGCCTGCACCCCACCGCCAAGGTCGATGCGCCCCTGACCTTCGACATCCTCGACCGCTGGAACGGCCGATCCCTGGGCGGATGCGTCTATCATGTCGCGCATCCGGGCGGTCGGAGCTACGATACATTTCCGGTGAACGCCTACGAGGCGCAGGCGCGGCGCCTCGCCCGGTTCCAGGAGCACGGCCATACGCCGGGCGCGATCGTGACGCCGACGGAGCACCGCTCCGCCGAGTTCCCGCTGACCTTGGATTTGAGGACGCCTATTGCCCGCTGACCGCTCCGCCGTTCAAGACCGCGCCGTCGCCAAGGGGGCGTCCCGCGCCCGCCTGGACGGCTGGCTGAGCGGCTATCGGCCCCTGCCCGGCATTCCCGACGAGCTGGTCCAGCCGGACGGCACGACGCCGGACGCCTGGCGGCGGTTCCTGGGCGCCTTGGCCGAGTTCCCCGAGGGCGAGTTCGAGAACCGCTTCGCCCTGGCCACCCGCCACATCCGCGACGCCGGGGTCTCGCACCGCATCTATGGCGACGACAACGAGCGCACCTGGCCGTTGAGCCCCCTGCCGCTGATCCTCGGCGAGCAGGAATGGGCCGGCATCGCCGAAGGCGTCGCGCAGCGGGCGACCCTGCTCGAAGCCGTGCTCAACGACCTCTATGGCGAGGCCCGCCTGGTCAGCGAGGGCCATCTGCCAGCGGCGGCGGTGACCGGCGGCGCGGACTTCATCCGGGCCATGCGCGGGATCAAGCCGGCCGGCGGCCGGGCCATGCACCTCTACGCCGCCGACCTGGGCCGCGGCCCCGACGGCCGCTGGTGGGTGCTCGACGACCGCACCCAGGCCCCGTCCGGCTCGGGCTATGCTCTGGAGAACCGGATGGTGCTTTCGCGCGCCTTCCCCCATCTCTACAACGCCATGAACGTGCACCGGCTGGCGCCGTTCTTCGGCGACTTCCGCGCCACCCTGACCGAGGCCGCCCACCGCAGCGACCCGCGCATCTGCCTGCTCAGTCCGGGACCGTTCAGCGAAACCTATTTCGAGCAGGCCCACCTAGCCCGCTATCTGGGCTTCCTGCTGGTCGAGGGCGACGACCTGGTGGTCCGCGACGGCCAGGTCTATGTGCGCACCATCGCCGGCCTCAAGCGCGCCGACGTGCTGTGGCGGCGGGTCGACGCCGACTTCATCGACCCGCTGGAGCTGAACAGCGCCTCGCGCCTGGGCGTGCCGGGCCTGCTGGAGGCGGTCCGGGCCGGCGGGGTGGTGGTGTCCAACATGCCGGGCTCGGGCCTGGCCGAATCGCGGGCCCTGCTCAGCTTCCTGCCCGCCCTCAGCCATCATCTGCTGGGCGAGGCCCTGAAGCTGCCCAATGTCGCCACTTGGTGGTGCGGCCAGCCCTCCGAGCGCCGGCTGGTCGAGCGCAACATCGACAGCCTGGCCATCGCCCGGGCCTTCGCGGGCCAAGGCCATCCGGCCCTGGCCCAGGGCCCGCGCCTGCTGGCCGACCTCGCCCCGGCCGAGCGCGACTCGCTGCTGGCCGCGATGCACGAGCGACCGGTCGACTTCGTCGGCCAGGAGGTGGTGCGGCTGTCGACCACCCCGGCCTGGCGGGACGGAGCCCTGCGGCCCAGCCCGTTCGTGCTGCGCGTCTACGCCGCCGCCACCGCCGACGGCTGGAAGATCATGCCGGGCGGCTTCTGCCGCGTCTCCGACCAGCCGGACGCCCGCGCGCTGTCGATGGGCCAGGGCGCCCAGGCGGCCGACGTCTGGGTGCTGTCGGACCGGCCGGTCGAGCGGATTTCGCTGCTGGCCAGCCGCGACGACGTCAAGGTGCGGCGGATCACCGGCCACCTGCCCAGCCGCGCCGCCGACAACCTGTTCTGGCTGGGGCGCTATCTTGAGCGGGCCGAGGCCACCCTGCGGCTGGTGCGCAGCCTGTGCACCAGCCTGATGGACTCCGATGCCGCCGTCCACGAAACCGGCGAGATCCTGGCCAAGCTGCGCGGGCTGCTGGTCGAATGGGGCGCGGTCGACGAGGACGCCGACGAGGGCCAGGTCGCCGACTTCGTCTCCGCCGCCCTCTATGACGAGGCGGCCTATGGCTCGGTGATCCGTCTGGTGCAGGCGGCCCGCCGCACGGCGTCGAGCATGCGCGAGCGCCTGTCGGAGGACTTCTGGAAGCTGCTGCTCAACCTCGAGGCCCGGCTGAAGGGCAAGCGCCAGGACGTGCTGACCGAGGCCGACGGGCTGGCCCGGGCCGAAGGGGCGCTGCAGGCCCTGGCCGCCCTCGCGGGCCTGACCCAGGAGAACATGAACCGGGTGGCGGGCTGGCGCTTTCTGGACATGGGCCGGCGCATCGAGCGCGGCGTCAACACCTGCCGGGTCATGCGCCAGCTGGCCAAGGCCGATGCCGGCCTGGACGACCTGGACCTGCTGCTCGACCTGATCGACAGCCAGATCACCTATCGCGCCCGCTATCTGGAGGGCATCGCCCTGGTGCCGGTGCGCGACCTGGTGATCCTGGACCCCTACAACCCCCGCTCGGTGGCCTTCCAGATCCACGCCCTGAAGGCGCACCTGGCCTCGCTGCCGTCGCTGCAGAACGACGGCATGCCGGAAATGCCGACCCGCCAGATCGTCCGCCTGGCCAGCCAGGTCGAGACCGCCAACGCCGCCGACCTCGACGCCGACAAGGCGCTGGAGATCGAGCGGATGCTGATGAACCTGTCGAACGCCGTCGCCGACCGCTATTTCCTGCAGGGCTCCAACGCCACCCCGACCAAGAAGCTGGGCGGCCTGGCGTGATCTATCAGCTGCGCCACCTGACCACCTATCTCTACGAGAAGCCGGTGACCTTCGCCCGCTGCGCCCTGCGCCTGGCGCCGCGACGCGACGCCGAGCAACTGGTGCTGGACAGCCACCTGACCATCACCCCGCACCCGACCCGGCTGGTCGAGCATGTCGGCCAGTTCGGCGAGCGGGTGGTCACCGCCACGATCGAGACGCCGCACCGGTCGCTGAAGATCCTGGCTCGTTCGCATGTCGACGTGATCCGTCCCGCTCCCGTCTGGCCCCTGGGCGGCGAGCCCTGGGAAGCGGTGCGCGAGGCGGCCTTCGCCACGGAGTCGCTCGACCTGGCCTCGCCGGCCCACTTCCTCTATCCGACCGCCATGACGGCCCTGCAGCCGCCGATCACCGCCTTCGTGGCCGAGAGCTTCACGCCCGGCCGCCCGGTGATGGAGGCCGCCTTCGACCTGGCCTGTCGGATCAAGAGCCAGTTCGCCTACGACCCGAAGTCGACCGAGGTCTCGACGCCGGCCATCGAAGCCTTCACGGCCCGGCACGGCGTCTGCCAGGACTTCGCCCACATCATGATCAGCGGCCTGCGCGGCCTGGGCCTGCCCGCCGCCTATGTCAGCGGCTACCTGCGGACCAATCCCGCGCCCGGCAAGCCCCGGCTGGAGGGCGCCGACGCCACCCACGCCTGGGTCAGCCTCTGGTGCGGCCAAGCGCGGGGCTGGGTGGGTTTCGACCCGACCAATGCTCTTGTGGTCGCGCAGGACCATATCGAACTGGCCGTCGGCCGCGACTATGCCGATGTCGCCCCGATCGGCGGCGTCGTGCTGGGCCCCGGAGACCAGGTGATCACGGTCGCCGTCGACGTCATTCCCGCCAGCGAGAGCGCCGCCGCCGCCCGGTAGGACGACGGCCGCCGCGGATCGGAGATTATCCTTCCACCGCCTCGTACAGCGCGCGCGCCTCGCTGGCCGGGCCGCGGCGTTCGCCGAAATCGAGCACGCGCACGCTGACGATCCGGCCGCCGATCGCGAACATCAGCTGGTCGCCGGTCTTCAGTCCGCGGGAGGGCTTGTCGACCCGGCTCTCGGTCCCGGCCCGGGTCAGGCGGATGCGGCCTTCGTCGACGAAGCGGCCGGCCAGGGAGCGGGTCTTGAAGAACCGCGCGCGCCATAGCCAGACATCGGCGCGGCAATGACCGATGTCGTCGCTCAAGCCGCACCTCCTGCGGCGGTTCGGGCGGCGGCCGGCTTGCGGCGGCGCGGGCGCTTGCGGCGCGGCGGCGGCTCGGTCAGCCGGGCCAGGGCCGCGAAGGGCGAGTCCGGACAGACCACGACCTTGGCTTCCGGCCGGGCGGCGCCGCGCCGCTTCCACAGGATGGGGCCATCGTCCTTGGGACGGATGGCGGGGGTGTAGTCCAGGGCCCGCAGCACGGCCGCCGCCTCGGCCGGCGTCCAGCCCAGGGTCTCGCGCGCCGCGTCGGTCAGCACCACCCCCCCGGGCTTCTGGCCCTCGCGCAGCAGGCCGTCCAGCCGCTCCAGCATCTCGACCGGGGCGACATGGCGGCCGACCAGGCGCAGGCCGTTGGCGGCCAGGGCCCGGGCGTCCGGCTCGGGACTGGGCGCCTGAGCCAGGCGCTCGGACTCGCCGCGCCAGCCGCCGGGACTGAGGGAGCGGGCGCAGACGGTCGCCTCGGGCCGCAGCACCGACGGCAGGAACAGGCTGAAGGCCCCGATCCGCGCGCCCAGCGCCTTCAGGGCGCGACGCTCGGCCTGGCTCATCGCCTTCAGGTCGGTGTCGACCGACCGTTTGTCGAGCACGCCGCCGGCCTCCAGCAGCCGGTGGGCCAGGCCGCGCGGCAGGCCCTTCAACTCGCCGCCCGACAGAGCCCGTTCCAGCTTGCGCAGACCCGGCAGCTTGCGATCGACCTCGCCGGCCAGGAAGGCGTCCAGTCGCCGCTCGGCCCGCTCGCGGGCCGAGGCCTCGCCCAGTTCGCCCAGCAGGCGCGCGCGGGGATGCAGCAGATTTCCGCCCCCGCCTCCAGAAGAGGCCCGCACCGCCCCGGCCGCCTCGCCGCGCCACAACACGACCCCGTCGGCGGTCAGGGCGAAGGCCTCGTCCGGCTCGGCCGCCAGCTTGCCCAGCCGCCGGGCGATCTCCGGGGTCACGGCCCGCTGGGCGGTGTTGCGCAGAGCCTTCTCCTCCAGCGCCGTCGCGCCCTTCTCGGGCACGAAGGTGACGCCGGTCAGCCGGCCGACCACATGGCCCTCGACGCTGACCGCGCCGTCGGCGGCCACCCCGGCCAGCATGGTCTCGCGGTCGCCCAGCTGGCGCATCAGCACGCTGGTGCGCCGGTCGATGAACCGGGCCATCAGCTTCTCGTGCAGGGTGTCGGACAGCCGGTCTTCCAGTTGCCGCGTCGTCCCCTGCCAGTGGACGGGGTTGTGCAGCCAGTCGCCGCGGTTGGCGATGTAGCTCAGCGTCCGCACCCCCGAGAGGCGTGCGGCCAGGCTGTCGATCTCGCCGTCGGTGCGGTCCAGGGCCTTGAACTGGCCGGCGATCCAGTCCTCGGGCAGGCGCTTGCGGCCGGTGGTCAGGTCGTCGAACAGCGTCCGGACCATGCGCTGGTGGTCGTCGTCGGTGGTCTTGCGGAAGTCGGGCGTTTGGCAGACGTCCCACAGCCGGATCAGGGCCGATCGGTCGGCCTTGCAGCGGGCGACCACGTCCTCCTGGCTGGCGAGCTTGCGCAGGGTGCGCTCGTCCAGGGCCTCGGCCGACAGTTTCAGGCCCGCGCGGTGGGGCGGCTCGGCCAGAGACCGCAAGAGCCCCTGCAGGCTGCCGAAGTCGAGGCGGGCGTTGCGCCATTCCGCCCCCAGCACCGGCTCGAACCGGTGCTCGACGACGCTCTCGACCAGGTCCTCGTCCATCTCCTCGCAATCGCCGGTCACCCCGAAGGTGCCGTCGCGGGTGTAGCGCCCGGCGCGGCCGGCGATCTGGCCGACCTCCTGCGGATGCAGCCAGCGGGTGCGGCGGCCGTCGAACTTGCGCAGGCCGGCGAAGGCCACGTGATCGACGTCCATGTTCAGGCCCATGCCGATGGCGTCGGTGGCCACCAGGAAGTCGACCTCGCCGCTCTGGTAGAGGGCGACCTGGGCGTTACGGGTGCGGGGGCTCAAGCTGCCCATCACCACCGCCGCCCCGCCGCGCTGGCGGCGGATCAGCTCGGCGATGGCGTAGACGGCGTCGGTCGAGAAAGCGACCACGGCGCTGCGGCGCGGCAGGCGGGTCAGCTTCTTGGAGCCCGAATAGGTCAGGTTGGAGAACCGCTCGCGGGTGACGATCTCGGCGTCGGGCAGCAGGCGGCGGACCAGCGGGGCCATGGTCCCGGCCCCCAGCAGCATGGTCTCGAACTTGCCGCGGGCGTGCAGCAGCCGATGGGTGAAGATGTGGCCGCGCTCGGGATCGGCGCACAGCTGGATCTCGTCGACGGCCAGGAAGTCGACCTCGCGGCCCAGCGGCATGGCCTCGACCGTGCAGACGAAATAGGCGGCGCGCGGCGGGACGATCTTCTCCTCGCCGGTGATCAGGGCCACCGACGCCTTGCCGCGCAGCTTGACGATGCGGTCGTAGATCTCGCGCGCCAGCAGCCGCAGCGGCAGGCCGATCATCCCCGAGGCGTGGCCCAGCATCCGCTCGACGGCCAGATGGGTCTTGCCGGTATTGGTGGGGCCGAGCACCGCTGTCAGCTTGGAAGGGGCCAGGCCTGCGGAACGGTCGCTCATAAATCTAAGGTGGGATGGGAATCGCGGCGGGGCAAGCGGGAGGACGGAGCGTTGCGACACATTGTCGTTGCGAAGAGCAGGGCCTATTTCTCGGACACCACCTTCCCATCCACCACGGTCAGCACCGCCTGCGCCGTGAGGATCTCCGCCGGCGCGACCGTCATCAGGTCCCTGGAAAACGCCGTCAGGTCGGCCTTCTTGCCCGCCTCCAGCGTGCCGCGGTCCTGTTCGGCGAAGGCGGCGTAGGCCGGGCCCCAGGTCAGCATGCGCAGGGCCTGGGCGCGGCTGACGGCCTCCTCCAGATGCCAGTCGGCGTTGGCGAAGCCGGTCAGGCTGTGGCGATAGACGGCGGCGTAGAACTCGATGCGCGGATCGCCGACCTCGACCGGCGCGTCCGAACCGGCCGCCACCACCGCGCCGCTGTCGAGCATGTCCTTCCAGCGATAGCCCTCATGCAGGCGCGCCGGGCCCAGGCGGGCGGGCGCGAAATAGAGGTCGCCGATCGCATGGCTGGGTTGCATCGAGGCGACGATGCCCTGCTTGGCGAAACGCGGCAGGTCCGGGTCGGCGACGATCTGGGCGTGCTCGATGCGCCAGCGGGCGGTCGTGTCGCCGCCCAGCGCCTCGGCGAACCAGTCCAGGGCCATGCGGTTGCCGCGGTCGCCGATGGCGTGCATGGCCACCTGGGCCTTGACCGCCTTGGCCGCCCGCATCAGCGCCAGCCCCTTGTCGTGCGGGGTCAGTTGCAGCCCTAGCCCCTCGGCGTCGCTGTAGGGCTCAAGCAGGGCCGCGCCGCGCGACCCCAGGGCGCCGTCCATGTAGAGCTTGACCCCCCGCACCCGGATCAGGCCGGTCGGGTCGGCGGTGGGCCCCTTGGCCAGCACCTCGGCCGCGCCGCTGGGGTCCATGTAGTTATCGACCCGCAAGCTGAAGCGCTTTTCCGCCGCCAGCGAGCGCAGGATCGCCAGGTCCGGCGCCTCGACGCTCATGTTGCCCAGGCCCGTCCAGCCGCGTGAGGCGTAGAGGGCGCCGGCCTTCTCCAGGGCCAGGCGCTTGACCGCCTCGGTCGGCGGCGGGATCACGCCGGCCACCAGAGACTGGGCGTGGTCGATCAGCATGCCGGTCGGAGCGCCGTCTTCGCCCTTCAGGATCTGGCCGCCGGCCGGGGCGGCGGTGTCCCGGGTGACACCGGCCTTGGCCAGGGCGGCGCTGCTGGCGACCACGGCATGACCGTCGGCCCTCTCCAGCACCACCACGCGGCCTGGCGCTGCGCGGTCGAGGTCGGCGCGGCTGGGAAAGCGCTTTTCCGGCCAGTGGGTCTCGATCCACCCGCGCCCGAAGATCGGGCCGTCGGGATGGGCGGCGGCATAGGCCTTCACCGCCGCGACCAGGCTTTCCACCGAGTCGGCCTGGTCGAGATTGAGGGTCAGCTCGCGCAGCCCGATCCCGGTCAGGTGGGCATGGGCGTCGACGAAGCCGGGAAAGGCCGCCGCGCCCTTCAGGTCGATGTCGCGGACGCCCTTGGCGGCCTTGGCCCGGGCCGCGGCCAAGTCGCCGACGAACAGGATCCGGTCGTCGCGGACCAGCACCGCTTCGGCGGTAGGCGCGGCGGCCACCCCGGTGTGGATCGGGCCGCCGTGGATCAGCAGGTCGCCGGCGGTCGCGCGCCCCAGGCTGGCGGCGGCGAGGAGGGCGGCGAGGGCGAAGGTGCGGCGCAAGGCGGCCTCCAGACAGCAAGAAACGGAAATCGTAGGGCGCCGCTCGAACTCCGCAACAGCGATGCTATGTTTCGGGCATGGAACAGGGCTTCACGCTCTTCGAAACGCCGATCGGGCTGTGCGGCCTGGCCTGGGGCGAGCAGGGACTGATCGGGGTCCAGCTTCCCGAGGCCGCGCCCGGCGCCGCCTGGGCCCGCCTGCGCCGGCGCTATCCGGACGCCGCCGAGGCCCCGCCGCCGCCGGCCGTCCAGCGGGCGATCGAGCGGATCCGGGACCTGCTGGCCGGCGGGCGCGACGACCTGGCGGACGTGGTCCTCGACCTGGACGCCGTCGCCCCCTTCAATCGCCGGGTCTATGAGGTGGCCCGCGCCATCCCGCCCGGCGAGACCTCGACCTACGGCCAGATCGCCAAGGCCGTCGGCGAGCCTGGAGCGGCTCGCGCCGTCGGCCGGGCGATGGGCGACAATCCCTGGCCGATCATCGTGCCCTGCCACCGGGTGCTGGGGGCCGACGGCAAGGCCGGCGGCTTCTCGGCCAATGGCGGGGTCGAGACCAAGGCCAAGCTGCTGACCATCGAGCGAGCCCGCACCAGCGCCGCCCCGACCCTGTTCGATCTGGACTTCTCGGTGGCGCCCCCGCGAGGACGGTGAAGCCTACAGGCTCCGCCCCGCCCGCAGCACCAGCTCCCGCAGCCAGGCCGCGCCGGGATCGAATTGCGCCACCACCGGGTGGAACAGGTACTGCTGGTCCTCGCCCGGATCGATCGGCGGCGGCACGACGACCAGGTCGAGCGGCCCGGCCAGGGCGGCGATCAGCCGGCCGGGCACGAAGGCCACCAGGTCGGAGCGGGCCGTCATCCGCAGGGCCTGCAAGTAGCTGGGCACGGCCAGCACGATGCGGCGTTCGATCCTATTGCGGCGCAGGAACGGCTCGATGGCGTCCTCGCGTTCGCCGGCCCCGACGACGGCCACATGGCGGGCGGCGTTGAACACCTCCAGGTTCGACAGTCGCCCGGCCTCGGGATGGCCGCGCCGCACCGCCAGGGCGTCGCGGTCGACATAGAGCGACTGGCGATGGAAGCCGGGATAGGCCTCGCCCGTCCAGGCGACGACCAGATCCACCGTGCGGGCGAAGTCGGGCGTCATCACCGCCGGACCGCGCCAGGGCACGACGTCCAGCCGCACGCCCGGCGCCTGGGCGGCGGCCCGCCGCAGCACCGCCGGCATCAGCAGGTCGACGGCCAGGTCGGGCATCATCAGGCGAAACGTCCGCGCGCTGGTCGCCGGGTCGAAACCCTCGGCCACGAACAGGCCGCGCACCTGATCCAGCGTCTGGGCCAGGGGGCCGCGCAGGGCCTGAGCCCTCGGCGTCAGCTCCATCCGCGCGCCCACCCGTACCAGCAGCGGATCGCCGGTCGCTTCGCGCAACCGGCGCAGGGCGTGACTGACGGCCGGCTGTGACAGATTCAGCCGCAGGGCGGCGCGCCCGACGCTGGCCTCGGCCAACAGGGCGTCGAGCGCGACCAGCAGGTTCAGGTCAAGGCCGCCGAGGTTCATTCTGGGAATATAGATCATCATCGCCATCGATTGGATGAATGATCGCCATCGGCGGAAGATGAGGCTCCCATCCCACCGGAGAGCCGCCATGGACGCGCGCGACAACAAACTTCTGATGCAACGGATTTTCGACGGCCTGGCGAACGGCGACGGCCGGCCGTTCCTCGACAGCCTCGATGAGGATGTGGTTTGGACCCTGACCGGCGCCACCGCCTGGTCCGGCGACTATGTGGGCAAGGCGGCCGTGCGCCGCGACCTGCTGGGGCCGCTGTTCGCCCAGTTCGCCGACACCTACGTCAATGTCGCCGACCGCATCGTCGCGGAGGGCGACGTCGTGGTCGTCGAGTGCCGGGGCAAGGTCATGACCAAGGCCGGCAAGCGCTACGACAATCGCTACTGCTGGGTCTGCCGGATGGCGGACGGCAAGATCGTCTCGCTGACGGAATATATGGACACCGAACTGGTCGCCCGGGCCTTGGAACCGCCCGTCAGGACGGAGGGTTAACGCCAGACCGACATTCGCCGAACACGAGCGAAACGAATCATGACCGAATCAGCGACTTGGCCCGATTCAGTGTTTGTTCCCTACCAGCTATTGTAGCTTAAACTGCATTAACCACAAATGGGTCTGGTTTAGCTTGGCCGGCGGGCTTCGCCCTAGCCCGCCGTGCAGACGGGGCTGATGCGCTTGGCCTGGAGTGTGGCCATCATCGGGATGCCGTTGACGGTCTTGCCGGTGACGTTCAGCCGGAAGCTCTCGGGGGTGTAAGACCCTTTGGCGGTGACCGGCGCCACGCGCCCCTTCTTGTCGGTCCAGGTGCCTTTCAGGTCGATCTTGCCGTCCCGCACCACCCGGGTCTCGTAGTCGCAGGTGTAGCGCTTCAGGCAGATGCCGCGGTTGAAGTTCTCGACATCGGCCGGCTTGAGGCAGTGCTGGTCGCTGCCGACCGGGATCGGGCCGAAGCGGGTGTTGTATTCCCACTGGCCGGTCAGGATGGTCTCGGCCTGGGTCGCGGCCGCGGAATTGGCGGCGCCGGCCGCCACCAGGCCCACGGTCAGGGCCGCGCCGGCCAGGCTCGCGGCGGTCAGGACGGGAACGAACAAGCGCATACGGTCGGTCTCCTTGAGGGCCGTCTCTATATAGGGCGGCAAATGAACCGCGCTTGAAGGCCATGTTTGGGCGCCAGCGCCTTGACTCGGCGAGCGCCCTTCGCCTATATCGCCCGCTCTCGCGCGGCGGTCCGTCCATCGCGCGCCGAATTCATGTTGCGGAGCCTCCGGCTTCGCCCAAGCCCAAGGTATCCGCCATGTCGCGCCGTTGCGAACTCACCGGGATCGGTCCGATGGTCGGCCACAATGTGAGCCACTCGAACATCAAGACCAAGCGCCGCTTCCTGCCGGCCCTGTCGCCCGCCTCGCTGCAGTCCGAAGCCCTGGGCCAGACCTTCAAGCTGCGCATCAGCAACGCCGCCCTGCGCACCCTGGACTTCAAGGGCGGCCTGGACGTGTTCCTGCTGGGCGCCAAGGACGAGCAGCTGTCGCCGCGCGCCCTGAAGATCAAGGCTCAGGTCAAGGCCAAGACCAAGGCCGCCGCGACCGCCGTCGCCGCCTAAGACTTTCCAGCCTCGGCTGAATGCAGCGGCCCGCGAGGTTCACCTCGCGGGCCGCTTTGCGTTTAAAGTCCGCCGCCGGACACGCGCACGCGAAAAAGCCCTCCCCGTCGCCGGAGAGGGCTTTTCGTTTCATCGATGCGGCGTGGAGAGGACCCGGAGCCCGGCCCTTCGAACCGGCCTCAGCGCGAATAGACGGCCGGCTGGGCGTTGTTGTAGGCGACCAGTTCGGGGTTGTTCAGCTTGGCCACGGCGTCGTGGACCGCGCCGCGCACGCAGGCGCTGTACAGATAGACGGCCAGGGCTTCGCCGCGCACTTCCTGGCGGCACACGGTGCTCGCGGCCTTGACAATATCGGCGCGCAGCTCGGCGGGAGCCTTGCCGGCGGTGTGGACGCGAACTTCAGCGGCGCCGGCCGGAGCGGCGGCGAACAGGGCGGCGGCCGACAGGGCCAGGACGGTGGAGCGGATCATCGGGAGGATTCCAGGACAGCGGGTGATTTCCAACCCGTTCCCGACACGCTTCCCCCGAAAAGGGGACGAAGCCCCTGGCGGCCGATCCGGGCTCTCGTCCGTTCCGCCGTTAACAAAGGCCTAGCGGCTCAGTTTCGACTTATCAACGATTATATTGCAGCGCACTCACGAATCTCGTCGGCTTGAGTCGCCCAGGACAAATACGGCGACCTGCTAGTTCACTTGGCTCTTTTTCGGCGCAGCAGGCGGCAGGGGCGCGACCTTGATGCCGTCCTCCACCAGGGCCTTGACCTCCTTGGGCGTCGCCTCGCCGTAGATGCCGCGGTCCTCGGACTTGCCGTCGTGGATGTCGCGCGCCTCCCTGGCGAAGCGGTCGCCGACATAGTCGAAATTATCTTCGACCTGCCGGCGCACCTCGCCCATCGCGGTCATCATCATCTCGCGCATCCTGGCGTCGGGGGCCGGCGCTTCGCCGCGGGCCTTGGTCCCCGCCACGGCCGGAGCCATGATCTGCTTGCGCACGGCCTTGGAGCCGCACACCGGACAGTCCAGCAGGCCCCGCGCGGCCTGGTCGTCATAGTCCGACGACGAACCGAACCAGCCTTCGAAACCGTGGTCGCGGTCGCAACTGAGCGCGTACTTGATCATGGACCTTAGATGGGGTCAGGGGCCGGTGAATGCACGGGCGTTCTTCAGGGCGGGGATGGCCGCGCGCGCCTTGTCGACGGCCGCGAGGTCCAGATCGGCGATCAACACGCCCGGCTCGTCATGGTCAAGCCTGGCGATCACCTGGCCCCAGGGCCCGATCACGATCGAGCGGCCCCAGGTGCCGCGGCCGTCCTCGTGGAAACCGCCCTGCGCGGCCGCCAGCACGAACGATCCGGTCTCGATGGCCCGGGCCCGCAGCAGGACCTCCCAGTGCGCCTCGCCGGTCGGCCGGGTGAAGGCGGCCGGCACGGTCAGGACCTGGGCCCCGCCCAGGGCCAGGGCCCGGTAGAGGGCCGCAAAGCGCATATCGTAGCAGATGCTCAGGCCCAACGTTCCCAGCGGCGTCTCGACCACGACCGCCCGCTCGCCCGGCTGATAGGTCGCGGACTCCCGCGCCGTCTCGCCGGACGGGAGGTCGACGTCGAACATGTGCAGCTTGTCGTAGGTGGCGACGATCGCGCCGATCGGATCGATCACCGCCTGGCGGTTGGCGGCCTTGCCATCCGCCGGGCCGTCCTCCCGCCGCACCAGCGCCGAACCGATGTCGATCCACACCGACAGCTCGCGGGCCAGGTCGCGCAGGCCGCGCACGACCACGTCGTCCTCCAGCGTGGCCAGGGTCGGCAGCAACCGGGCCCGGTCCTTCTGCAGGATGTTGGTCCCCTCCGGGGTCAGGATGAACCGCGCGCCCTGGGCGGCGGCCTCGCGGACCAAAGGGGCGACATGGTCCAGGGCCGCCGCATGGGTGGCCGGCGTGCGGGTCTGGACCAGGCCGACCCGCAAGGGTTCGGGCGGGATCATGCGTTCAGCAACGCGTCGAGCCGGCCCTCGCGTTCCAGCGCCATCATGTCATCGCAGCCGCCGATGTGCTGGTCGCCGACGAAGATCTGCGGGAAGGTGCTGCGGCCCGAGCGGTCCATCATCTCCTTGCGCAGGGCGGGATCCATCCCCGCCTCGATCTCGGTGAAGTCCGCGCCCTTGTCGTTGAGCAGCTTCAGGGCGCGGGCGCAGTAGCCGCAGAACGGACGGGTGTAGATGGTGACCTTGGCCATGATGGATCCGTAACAGAAGTGTCTTGGCGCGTCATATAGGACGCGCCTGCATTTCTGTAACGCGCGCGACGACCGCCAGGCTCACCTGGGCCGCGCCGGCGGCCAGCAGGGCCCGGGCGCAGCCCTCGGCCGTGGCCCCGGTGGTCAGCACGTCGTCGACCAGCAGCACCTTGCGGCCGATCACCCGGTGGCGCCGCGCCTCGGGCACGGCGAAGGCGGCGGCGACGTTGCGGCGGCGGCCAGTGGCCGACTTGCCGCCCTGGCTGTCGGTGTCGCGCCGGCGCACCAGGGCGTCGGCCAGATAGGGCCGCCCGGCCAAGGCGCACAGCGGCCGGGCGATCTCGGCCGCCTGGTTGTAGCGCCGGCGCAGCAGGCGGGCCGGATGCATCGGCACTGGCGCGATCGCGTCGGTCTCGTCCAGCAGGTCGGCCGCCGCCCGCGACAGCCAGCGGGCGAACAAGCCCGACAGGTCGGTGCGGTCGGCATGTTTGAGCTTGAGGATCAGGTCGCGCGAATGTTCGTCATAGAGGCAGGCGGCCCGGGCTCGGGCGAAGGCGCGGGTTCTTGTCTGACACAAGACGCAGCGGAGTTCGCCGGCGTCATAGGCGAACGGCGCGCCGCAGCCGTCGCAGACCGGGCCGTCCAGGAAGGTGATGCGGTTCCAGGCGTCGGCCGACAGTCCGGCGGTCTGGGCGGCCGCGCCGTCGAAGGCCCGCGGCGGCAGAACCAGATCCAGCAGGCCCTGGGCGAACGCCGTCAGGCGAGCAGGAGGTTTCCATGTCGCCCGCCAAGGCCCATCTTGCGGCTGCATGACCACCTCGCCCCTGCTCTTCGACCGCGCCCTGCTGCGCGCCCGTCTCGACCGCGCCGCTCCGGGCTTCCCGGCCGCCGGCTTCCTGAAAGCCCGCGCCGCCGAGGACGCCGTGATGCGGCTGGAGGCGATCCTGCGCGAGTTTACGGTCGCCGTCGACCTTGGCGCGCGCGACGGCGCCTTCGCCCGGGCCTTGTCGGCCAGCGACGCCCGCCAGAAGGTCGGCCTGCTGATCGAGACCGACCTGTCCGAGCGGATGCTGGCCGGCCGCGGCGGCCCGCGCGTCGTCGCCGACGAGGAGCGCCTGCCGTTCGGCGACGCCACGATCGACCTGGCCGTCTCGACCCTGGCCCTGCACTGGACCAACGACCTGGTCGGGGCCTTGATCCAGATCCGCCGCGCCCTGCGGCCCGACGGCCTGTTCGTCGGCGCCCTGTTCGGCGGGGCGACCCTGACCGAACTGCGCCAGGCGCTGCTGACCGCCGAGGCCGAGCTCAGCGACGGCGCGGCCATGCGCGTCTCGCCCTTCGCCGACGCCATCGACGCCGCCGGCCTGCTGCAGCGGGCCGGCTTCGCCCTGCCGGTCGCCGACGTCGACCGGGTCAAGGTCCGCTACGCCCATCCGATCGCCCTGCTCAAGGACCTGCGGGCCATGGGCGAGACCAGCGTTCTGGTCGACCGCTCGCGCAAGCCGCTGGGCCGCCGGGTGCTGCTGCGGGCCATGGAACTCTACCAGGAGCGCTTCGCCGAGCCCGACGGCCGGGTGCCCGCCACCTTCGAGATCGTCACCGTCACCGGCTGGGCCCCGCACGACAGCCAGCAGAAACCGCTGCGGCCGGGCTCGGCCAAGATGCGGCTCGCCGACGCGCTGGGGACGGTGGAGCGCCCGGCGGGCGACAAGGCCGGCGGCTAGAGGGACCGGTTCAAATCAGGTCCCGCAGCCAGGCGATCAGCGGCAGGTCGGCGGGCGGCATCGGATAGTCGGCCAGCTGGTCGGGCTTGACCCATTTCAGCGCCGCATGCTCGCGGGCGGTCACCAGCCCCTCCCAGCGCCGCAGCAGGTAGAGCGGCATCAGCAGGTGGAACGACTCATAGCCATGTGAGGCGAAGACGAACGGGGCCAGGCAGGCCTGGGCGACCTTGATCCCCAGTTCCTCGTCGAGTTCGCGGATCAGGCACTGTTCGGGCGTCTCGCCCGGCTCGACCTTGCCGCCGGGAAACTCCCACAGGCCGGCCAGGGCCTTGCCCTGCGGGCGCTGGCAGATCAGCACCCGCCCGTCGACATCGATCAGGGCGGCGGCGGCGACGAGGACGGTCGGTTTGGTCATGGCCGCCTTAGTCGGATGCGCCGCGGCGCTTGGCAACCGCCATCTTGGCCGCGGCCTGGCCGGGGATCGATCCGCCCGGCGACGGCGTTTGTTGGCAAAACAGGAGGAGAACCATGAGCGTCGACGATCGACTGGTGAAGAGCGCCGCCCTGATCGGCGCGACGGTCACCGACGCCGGCGGCCACCGCCTGGGCGTCATCCGCGAGGTGTTCATCGACCGCGACGCCGGCATCGGCCGCTATGTGGCCATCGAGCCCTCCGGACTGTTCGCGGCCGGCGGCAAGTACCGCCCCCTGCCCTGGCGGCTGCTCACCTGGGACGACAGGCACGAGGCCTATGTCGCCGACCTGTCCAAGGACCGCTTCAGGGACGCCCCGGCCTACGACCGCGACCAGCTCAACAGCGCCAACTACGGCTGGGCCGGCCAGGTGGAGCGGTTCTTCGAGTAAGGCGCGGCCGCGGCCCAAACGCCCAATCCCTTACGGCCCTTGACTTCGCACCTGCAATAAACGATGTAGGCCTTGCGCCGTCTGGCGCTATCGGCGCTCCAGCCGCGTGAAGGACCGTTTTCGGTTCTGCCTGTCGAGCGCCCTAACGCTTCTCATCAGACCGCCCGTATCACGCGGGGCGCTCCCCACCGACCCGCCGCCAGGCGAGCCGTGCGAGGATCGCATGCGCCGTCTCGTGCGGTTGCACGAAAGATACTGAGTGACTCAATTCACCGATCTCGGCCTCGCCAAGCCGCTTCTGAAGGCGCTGACCGACAAGGGCTACACCACGCCCACCCCGATCCAGGCCCAAGCCATTCCGCTGGTGCTGTCTGGCCGCGACCTGCTGGGCATCGCCCAGACCGGCACCGGCAAGACCGCCGCCTTCGCCCTGCCGATCCTGCATCGCCTGGCCGAGGACAAGAAGCCGGCCCCGCGCCGCGGCTTCCGCTGCCTGGTCCTCTCCCCGACCCGCGAACTGGCGACCCAGATCGCCGAAAGCTTCCGCGACTACGGCAAACACATGGGCCTGACTGTCGCCACCATCTTCGGCGGCGTGAAGTACGGCCCGCAGATGAAGGCCCTGGCGGCCGGCGTCGACGTGGTCGTGGCCACCCCGGGCCGGCTGATGGACCACCTGGGCGAAAAGAGCGCCCACCTGAACGGCGTCGAGATCTTCGTGCTCGATGAAGCCGACCAGATGCTCGACCTCGGCTTCGTGGTGCCGATCCGCAAGATCGCCAGCCAGCTGCCCAAGGAACGCCAGAACCTGTTCTTCTCGGCCACCATGCCCAGCGAGATCGGCAAGCTGGCCGGCGAGCTGCTGAAGAACCCGGCCCAGGTGTCGATCACCCCGCAGGCCACCACGGTCGAACGCATCGACCAGTCGCTGATCTTCATCGAGGCCCAGCGCAAGCGCCCCCTGCTGGCCGAACTGCTGGCCGACAACAGCGTGGAGCGCGCCATCGTCTTCACCCGCACCAAGCGCGGCGCCGACCGGGTGGCCAAGTACCTGGTGGCCAGCGGCATCGAAAGCGCCGCCATCCACGGCGACAAGACCCAAGGCCAGCGCGAGCGGGCCCTGGCCTCGTTCAAGGCCGGTCAGGTCAAGGCGCTGATCGCCACCGACATCGCCGCCCGCGGCATCGACGTCAACGACATCAGCCACGTGTTCAACTACGAGCTGCCCAACGTGCCGGAGGCCTATGTCCACCGGATCGGCCGCACGGCCCGCAAGGGCAAGGACGGCATCGCCATCAGCTTCTGCGCCGATGACGAGCGTCCGCTGCTGAAGGACATCCAGAAGGCCACCCGCCAGACGATCCCGACCTTCGACCGTCGCAACGACAAGGGCCTGGCGGCCGCCGCGGCCGTGGCCGACAAGCTGGCCCCGCCGGAAAAGTACGTCGATCCGCGCCGCGCCGACCCGCGCAACAACGTTCCGCCCGAGCTGCGCAAGCAGCGCAACCGCGGCGGCCGCAGCGCCGGCGGCGGTAACGGCGGCGGCCAGGGCAAGCCGGCTGGCGGCAATCGCGGGCGTTCGGGCGGTCAAGGCCAGAGTCAAGGCCAGGGCCAAGCCCGTTCGGGCGGCGGCGACTTCCGCGGTCCCAAGCGGGCCGCCGACGCCGCGAACCCGCGCTGGAACCCGATCGACTAAGGCCCAGCTAACCGATACCATCTAATTGATATAGCGGCCGTTTTCGCCTCAAAGGGCGGGAACGGCCGTTTTCTTTGGTCCAGACCCCTTCATTGGCGTCGCGCCGCTTGAAACCCCGCTTTCGATGAGGTCTGCTGCATCTTGGCCATCGCAGGCGCGAGGGTCGGAAGGGCGCGGGAATGGATATCCGCGATCAGGACCGGACCATCGACCAGATTCCACCCGGCGACATGGCCGTGCGGATTCGGGCGTTCGACTGGACCGCCACACCCCTGGGTCCTCGCAGCGCCTGGTCGCCCAGCCTGAAGCTGGCGGTCGAGATGATCACCGCCGCCAACTTCCCCATGGCCCTGCGCTGGGGCCAGGACCTGGTGCTGATCTACAACGACGCCTACGCCCCGCTGCTGCGCGAACATCATCCCGACAGCCTGGGCAAGACCTTCGGCCAGTTCGCCTGGGGCGCCCATGTCGACCTGGAGGGCGCCGAACGGGCGGTGCTGAACGGCGAGGCCCGAGGCCTGTTCAGCGAGGACCTGCCGATGCTGGTGCGCCGCGCCGGCGACGCGGTCGAGCAGGGCTATTTCAACCTCACCCTCAGTCCCATGCCCGACGACACCGCGCCCAGCGGCGTCGGCGGCGTGCTGCTGACCCTGGTCGAGACCACCCATCGGGTGCGCACCGAACAGGCCCTGCGCGCCAGCGAGGAGCGCTACCAGCTGGCTCTGGAGGCCGCCAGCGGCGTCGGGGCCTGGGACTGGGACATCGCCGCCGACAAGCTCTATGCCGACGCCCACTACGCCCGGTTCCACAACATCGCGCCGGAACGGGCCGCCGCCGGCGTGTCCTTCGCCGAGGTCGCGGCCGCGGTCCATCCCGACGACTACGCCCGCATCGTGGCCTCCGGCCGCTCGGCCCTGAAGACCACCGGCGAGTTTTTCGAGGAGTATCGGCTGGTCCAGGCCGACGGCGCGGTGAAGTGGGTTCAGGTCCGCGGCCGGGTCTATCGCGACGACACCGGCTGGGCGGTCCGCCACCGGGGCGTGATGGTCGACATCACCGAGCGTCGGCGGATCGAGGCGGCCTTGGCGGCGGCCGAGGCCAATCTGCGCATCGCCGTCGACGCCGCCGGCCTGGGCCGCTGGGACCACAATCCATCGACCGGCACGCGGTTCTGGGACGAACGCTGCCGGCGGATCTTCGGCCTCCCCGACGCCGCCGAAAACAGTTTCGACACCTTCGAGCGCTTCGTGCATCCCGACGATCGTGCGGGGCTGATGGAGGCGGTGGCGGCCGCCACCGATCCGACTGGCCCGGGAGTCATCAATCGGGAATACCGCATCCACCGCGGCGGCGACGGCGCGGTGCGCTGGATCGAAACCGTCGGCCGGGCCTTTTTCGAGGAGGGCCGCTGCGTGCGGTTCGTCGGTTTCGCCTCCGACGTCACCGAGCGCAAGGAGGCCGCCGCGCGCATGGCCTTGCAGGACGCGACCCTGGCCCTGGCGGTCGACGCGGCCAATGTCGGCACCTGGGACTACGATCCTCGCGACGACGCCCTGGTCTGGTCCGAGCGTTGCTATGCGATGTTCGGCGTCCCGCCCGGCGCGCCGGTCGCCCTATGCGACTTCTACGCCGCCCTGCATCCCGATGATCGCGAGGCCACCCGCGCGGCCTTCGCGGCGGCCATGGATCCCAGCGTCCGCGGCGACTTCGACGTCGAGCACCGGACCATCGGCCACGAGGACGGCGCCGAGCGCTGGATCGCCGCCAAGGGCCGGGCCTTTTTCGACGAGGCGGACCGGCCGCTGCGGGTGCTGGGGGCCACGGTCGACATCACCGAGCGCAAGCGGGCCGAGTTGCACCTGCGGCTGATGGTCAACGAACTGAACCATCGGGTGAAGAATTCTCTGGCCACGATCCAGGCGATCGCCGCCCAGACCTTCCACGCCGCCCGCTCCCTGCCCGAGGCCCAGGAGGCCTTTTCCGCCCGGATCATCTCCCTGGCCGAGGCTCACGACATCCTGACCCGCGAAAACTGGGAGGGGGCCGACCTGGAGGACGTGCTCGAGCGGCTGCGAACCCTGCACGGCGCCCCGGGGCGCTTCGCCTTCTCGGGACCGCCGGTGCGGCTGTCGCCGCGCATGGCGCTGTCGCTGTCGATGGCCCTGCACGAGCTGGGCACCAACGCGGCCAAGTACGGAGCGCTGTCGGTGCCGTCCGGTCAGGTGCGGATCGACTGGACGGTGACGCCCGGACCCGAGGCGGCGCGCCTGGCCCTGACCTGGACCGAGTCCGGCGGTCCGCCGGTCACGCCCCCGAGCCGCCGGGGCTTCGGCTCGCGGCTGATCGAGCGAGGCCTGACCTCGGAACTGTCGGGCGAGGCGCGGATCGATTTCGCGCCTCAGGGCGTGGTCTGTCGCATCGAGGCCGGCCTCGACGGCTGACCGTCAGCCGTCCACGGACGGCGGCGGCGAGACCCGGACCCCGCCGCGCAGGCCGTGAACCAGGCTGGCGCCCAGGGCCAGCAGGGCGGTCGGAACGATCGCCAGCACCCAAACCAGCAACATCAGACCCAGCTGCAGCGCGCTAATCAGCACCACCAGGCCGCGGGACTCGTGGCGACGCCGCGAGCCGAAGGCGGGCTGAGTGTCTGGAGGCTGAGGGAACGGGGGTTCAGGCATGCGTGGGGCGACTCGGAATCCTGCGGAGCCCCCTCCGATCATCAGGTCTACAGGCGGCAAAATATCGCGCAATAGGGGAATGACCTAATCACGAATTCACCAAGCTTCTACCGTTGCGGGTGATCTGGGCCTCGCCGCGCCGCAGACTCAGCAAGGCCGCGCCGGCCAGAACCAACGGAATCAGGCCCCACGCCGCGAAGCCGGCCACAGCCAGGCCGGCAGCGCCGGCGATCAGGGCCGACACCACGATTTCGGCGATTGTGGCCAGCCAGGACGATCCGCCTCGGCGGCGGAATTCCGAGCGCTTGCCGGGCCGCTGGTGCCAGACATTGAGCAGGCCGCTGCTCCAGGCGGCCAGCAGGGCCCCCGCCGCGGTCCAGGCGGCGACCACCGGGGCGAACCAGATCAACACGCCGATCAGCGGGGCCAGCAGCAGGGCCACCGGCAGCATCGCCGCCGCCAGCTTGGCCCGCCGCAGCAGGCGGGTTCCGGCCGGCGACACCGCCAGCAGGTCGGGCGCCTCCTCGGCCGACAGGGTGATCCAGGCCAGGCTGCCGGCCACCTGGCCGGCCAGGAACACCACCACCCCCGCTCCGCCGGCCAGGGCCGCTCCGGTTCCGCTGGCGGCGTTGCGGCTGAGCAGCAAGGCGGTGGGGATCAGGTAGAGCACCCGCAGCATCACCTGCGACAGCAGGGCCGCGTCGCGGCCGATCAGCAGCAGCTCTTTGCGCAGGGTGGCCAGGAACACCCCGCCGGTGAAGGCCCGGTTCGGGGCCGTCCCGCGCCGCGGGGCGCGCGCGCCGGTCTTGCCTTGCGTAGCGGCGGCGGCGTCGGAGAACCGCCGTCCCAGGGTGGCGGCCGACAGGCCGAACAGCAGGGCCGCGCCGCCCAGCATGGCCAGCAGCGGCAGGGGCTCGCCCAGCATGGCCCGCAGCGGCAGGCTGGCGACCGGCGGCGGCCGCAGCCGACCGTCCTGGGCCTGGCGGGCGATGTCGGCGACCAGGCTGCCGCTGGTCTCCCGCCCCAGGATCGTCCGCGCCTGGCTGGCCAGAAAGAAGGCCGCCCCGACCAGGGCCGCCAGCACCTGGGCCACGGTGCGGGTGCGGCGCGGACCGATCAGGGCCAACAGGGCCATAGCCAGCAGCAGGCCGGCCGCGGTCGCCGCCAGGGCCAGGCTGGCCAGCACCCCGAACAGGCCGATCCAGCCCGGATGCCCCCAGACGATCGACGGGCCCAGCAGCGGAACCGCCGCCAGCAGGAAGAGGGTGGTCACCCCGGCCGCCACGCCCAGAGCCCGCACGAACAGCACCTTGGCCGGCCCGATCGGCGAGGAGAACAGCAGGTCCAGGTCGCCGCGCTCGTACAGCGCCTCGCTGGAGGCGCTGAGCGTCTGCGACAGCATCAGGGTGAAGACCACCAGGCAGCCCAGGGCGGCGATCGTCACCGACAGGGCGTTGATCGGCGGCCGCCAGTCATGCAGTCCCAGGGCGATGAACACCCCGCCGCTGATCATCACCGCCGCCAGCACGCCCAGGCCGATCAGGCCGCGCGGCCCTTTTCCGGCCCGACCCGCCCGGAAGTTCCGCCAATAGAGGCGCATCTCGTGGGCCAGCAGCCAGAGAACCGAACCCGGGGGCGCAAGAGTCACGCCGACGCCCCGTCGACGACAGCGGCGGCGACGGGGTCGGCGGTCAGCTGCAGGAAGACATCCTCCAGCGTCGAGCCGCCGTCCGCGCCCGCCCCGCCGTCGCGCCGGGTCTGGGCCCGCAGCGCCTCAAGGGTGCCCTCGGCCAGCAGCCGCCCGCCGGCGATGATGCCGATGCGGTCGGCCATCCGCTCGGCGACCTCCAGGATGTGGGTGGTCAGGATCACCGCGCCGCCGGCCCGGACACGGTCCTGCAGCATGTCCTTGACCAGCCGGGCGGCGGCGGCGTCCAGGCCGGTCAGCGGCTCGTCGAGGATCAGCAGTTTCGGATCGTGGATCAGGGCGCCGGCCAGGGCGACCTTCTGCTTCATGCCGCGCGAAAAGCCCTCGCAGCGCCGCCGCGCCTCCGACGCCAGGCCCAGCTTGGCCAGCAGGTCGTCGGCCCGGGCCTTGGCCGCCCTGGGCTCGACGTTCCATAGGCCGGCGACGAATTCCAGATATTCCAGCGGCGTCAGCTTGTCATAGATCATCGCCTCGTCCGGAGCCCAGGCGGTCACCGCCTTGGCGCCGGCCGGATCGGCCCGGGCGTCGATGCCGAAGATCCGGATCTCGCCCTTGTCCGGCCGGGTCAGGCCGGCGACCATCCGCAGGGTGGTGGTCTTGCCCGCGCCGTTGGGCCCCAGCAGGGCGTAGAGCTCGCCCGCATGGACCGTCAGGTCCAGGTCCATGACCGCCGGCTTGGCGAAGGTCTTGTCGAGGCCGCGAACGATCAGAGCTTCGGTCACGGACGGGATTCCCACGGTTGCGGCGAGCGCATGTGAACCGGATTGAGCGCTGGGTTCAAGCCGTTCGAACGCGGGCGCTAGAAGCCGTACAGCGCCTTGTACTCCGCATCCTTGGCCGCGATCTGCCGGGCGCAGTCGACCATGACCTTGGCCTGTTTCCAGGTGGCGTCGTCCTGCATCTTGCCGTCGAGCATGGCCACGCCCGTGCCGTCGGGCATGGCCTCCAGGATGCGTTTGGCGAACAGCACCTCGTCGGGGGCCGGGCTGAACACCCGCTTGGCGATCTCGATCTGGCTGGGGTGCAGACTCCAGGCCCCGGCGCAGCCCATCAGGAAGGCGTTGCGGAACTGCTGCTCGCAGGCGACCGGGTCGTCGATCGCCCCGAACGGGCCGTAGAACGGCTTGATCCCGTGGGCGGCGCAGGCGTCGACCATCTTGGCGAAGGTGTAATGCCAGAGGTCCTGCTGCACCGAGGCGCGTTCGCCGCCGTCGGCGCGCGGATCCTCGATGACACGGTAGCCGGGATGGCCGCCGCCGACCCGGGTGGTCTTCATCGCCCGGCTGGCGGCCAGGTCGGCCGGACCCAAGGAAATCCCCTGCATCCGCGGGCTGGCCCCGGCGATCGCCTCGACGTTCATCACCCCTTCGGCGGTCTCGAGGATGGCGTGCAGCAGGATCGGCCGGGTGACGCCATGCTTGGCCTCCAGCGAGGCCAGCAGCTGGTCCATGTAGAAGATGTCCCACGGGCCCTCGACCTTGGGGACCATGATCACGTCGATTCGGTCGCCGGCCTTCTCGACCAGGGTCGCCACCTCGTCCAGGTGCCAGGGCGAGTTCAGGCAGTTGATCCGCACCCACAGGCCCACGTCCAGGGCCTTGAAATCGACCTCGCGGGCCAGGGCGATGGTCCCGGCCAGGGCCGCGCCCTTGGCCTCGGCCGGGATGGCGTCTTCCAGATTGGCCAGGATGACGTCGACGGTCGGGGCGATCTCCGGGACCTTGGCCCGCACCTTGTCCAGGTGCGGCGGCACGAAGTGGATCATCCGCTCGACCCGGGCGGGCGGCTCGCGCCAGGGGAGCGGCGCGCCGATGGCCAGGGGTTTGAAAAAGCCGCGGGGAGTCTTCATGCGCGCTTCCCAATCTTGTTCTTGTTTCGCAGCTGCGAAAGGATTGCGGCGGCGCGGCAGCGGGGTCAAGTCCGACGCGAGGTCAAGAAGGCTTAGGCGGCCCCTGCACCGGCAGCGGCGGCTCCTCGGGATCCTCGCGCTCCAGGTCCTCGGCGGCGTCGTTGCGGGACACCGCCGCGGCCTTGGCCTTGGCGCGGCGGGCGGCGCGCGGCTCCAGGCGCAGGGCGGCGCGGGCGTCCTCGCCCTCCTCGCCGAACAGCCCCCGCAGCCGCAGTTCGCGCTGCGGATAGGGGATCTCGATCCCGGCCCCGCGCAGGGCGTCGTCGATCGCCCAGGTATAGGCGGCGAAGATCGCCGCCGGCCGCCGCACCGAATCAATGGTCGGCCAGACGATCAGCTCGAACTTCAGCGCCGACTCGCCATACCCGACCAGCCAGACCTGGGTGCGACGCGTCGCGTCGTCGGGCGAGGTGAAGGGCACCGAGCGGGCGGCCGCCAGCACCGCCTCGCGTACCTTCTCCTTGTCGACGCCGAAGGCGGTGACGAAGGGCACGCGGATGCGGCGGGTGCTGTGGTGCAGGGTCCAGTTGATCACCTGGTCGTTGACCAGCACCGAGTTGGGCACAATCACGTCGGTGCTGTCATTGGTGCGCAGCCGCGTCGAGCGCGGGCCGATCTCGTGCACCACGCCGCGCGTGCCGTTCGACAGCTCCACGAAGTCGCCGACCGCGACCAGTCGCTCGAAGACCAGCGAGATGCCCGAGGCGAAGTCCTTGATCACCCCCTGCAGGCCGAGACCAACGCCGACGCCCAGGGCCCCGGCGAACACCGCCAGCGAGGTCAGGTCGACGCCCATGGTCGACAGGGCGGCCAGGAAACCGATGACGATCAGGCCGTAGGTGGCCAGCTTCTCGACGATGTACAGCGATGCGGCGTTGCCGACCGCCCGGGCCCGCAGCCGCCGTAGCCCCGCCGCCGCCAGCCGCGCCGCCAGCAGGGCCGCCGCCACGATGACGATGGCCGCCCCCAGCCCGCCGACCGTGATGGTGCTCTTGCCCATCTTGACCAGCTCGAAGGCGTCCAGGCGATGCAGGGGGTTGTCGACCATGGACGCGAGTGTGGGCCGGGTCGCGAAGCCGGATCAATAGGCGTTCTTCCCTCCCACCTGGGGAGGGAAGCCCCGGTCGACGCGCAGCGGCGGAGCTATCGTCCGACCATCGCCAGGCCCGCCTCGCCATAGCGCGCGCCTTCGACCGCGGTTTCGGGCACGGCGGCGGCGATCTTGGCCAGGTCGTCGGCCGTCAGCGCCACATCGACTGCGCCGACATTTTCCTCCAGCCGGTTGACCTTGGTGGTGCCGGGGATCGGGACGATGTCGGGCCCCTGGGCCAGCAGCCAGGCCAGGGCCAGCTGGGCCGGGGTGACGCCCTTGGCGGCGGCGATTTCAGTCAGGGCCTCGACCAGGGACAGGTTCTTGGCCAGGGCCTGGCCCTGGAAGCGCGGCTGGCCCCGCCGGATGTCGTCCTGGGCCAGGGCGGCGTCGCTCTTCAGGGCGCCGGTGAGGAAGCCGCGGCCCAGCGGGCTATAGGGCACCAGGCCGATGCCCAGTTCGCGGATCAGCGGCAGGACCGCCTTCTCCAGGTCGCGGGTCCACAGCGAATATTCGCTCTGCAGCGCGGCCACCGGCTGCACGGCGTGAGCGCGGCGGATGGTGTCGGCGCCGGCTTCCGACAGGCCGAAATGCTTGACCTTGCCCTCGGCGATCAGGTCCTTGACCGTGCCGGCGACATCCTCGATCGGCACCTTGGGATCGACGCGATGCTGGTAGAACAGGTCGATGACCTCGACGCCCAGGCGCTTGAGCGAGGCCTCGGCCACCGCGCGGATGTGCTCGGGCCGGCTGTCGGTCCCGCGCATGCGGTTCGTGCCCTGCACCTCTTCGGCCGGGGCGATGTCGAAGCCGAACTTCGTTGCGATGACGAGCTTGTCGCGGAACGGGCGCAGGCCTTCGCCGACCAGTTCCTCATTGACGTACGGGCCATAGACCTCGGCGGTGTCGAAGAAGGTCACGCCCAGTTCGACCGCGCGGGCCAGCACCTTGAAGGCTTCAGACTTGTCGGGCGCGGGGCCATAGGCCCAGCTCATGCCCATGCAGCCCAGACCGATGGCCGACACTTCCAGTCCGTCGCCGAGTTTGCGCGTCTTCATGGCTTGTTCCTTTTTTGGGATCGTAGGGCCCCGGGCTCCACCTTGTTCGGGATCTCGCGGCCTGACCAAGATGGGCGCCCCGCCCTTTGGCGATAACGGCTTGAAGTCTCAATGCGCTCCTGAGCAGAATTCAGGAATGGATCAACGCCCCCTGCCCGACCTCGCCGTCTTCGCCCTGGTGGCCCAGCATCGCAGCTTCCGCGCCGCCGCCCAGGTGCTGGGGGTTTCGGCTTCGGCCCTCAGCCACACGCTGCGCAACCTGGAGACCCGGCTGGACGTGCGGCTGCTGCACCGCACGACCCGCAGCGTCGCCCCGACCGAGGCCGGCGAACGGCTGCTGGCCCGGCTGGCCCCGGCCCTGGCCGACATCGACGCGGCCCTGAGCGAGGTCGCCGCCTTTCGCGACCGGCCCGCCGGGCGATTGCGCGTCAATCTGGGCCGCTCGGCCGCCCGCTGGCTGTTCGCCCCGCGCATCGGCGGATTCCTCAACACCTATCCGGAGGTGCGGATCGAACTGGTCTGCGACGACGGCCTGTCCGACATCGTGGCCGGCGGCTTCGACTGCGGGGTGCGACTGGGCGAAAGCCTGCAGGCCGACATGATCGCCGTGCCGATCGGCGGCGACCTGAGCCAGGCCCTGGTCGCCTCGCCCGCCTACCTCGCCGCCCACGGTGCGCCGGCCCGGCCCGAGGACATTCCCAGCCATCGCTGCCTGCTGGGCCGCCGCCCCACCGGCCAGACCTGGCCCTGGGAGTTCGAACGCCAGGGCCGGGCGGTGGTGGTCAATCCGCCGGGGGTGTTGATCTCCGACGAGAACGAGGTGCTGCGCCACGCCTGCCTCGAGGGCGCGGGCCTGGCCTTCCTGTTCCACAACCAGGTCGAGGCCGACATCGCGGCCGGTCGCCTCGTGCCGCTGCTGCAAGACTGGTGCGAGCCGTTCGCCGGCTATTTCCTCTACTACACCAGCCGCCGCCAGCTCTCGCCGGCCTTGCGGGCGTTCATCGACTGGATGCGGGACTAGAAGATGATGAGGGCGGATGGAAACCCACCCTATTCCGTCTCCCCGGCGAAGGCCGGGGCCCAGATCATAGGGCTGTGTCTTTCGGATAGGCGGCCAGTGCGACGGCTGAACCTGGGCCCCGGCCTTCGCCGGGGAGACGGAATGAAAAATGATCCGGCCTTCAATCATTCGCCCTCCAGGGTCGCCGGTCGGCCTCTCTAAGCCATCGCCGCGCCCAGGAAGGCGGGCAGGTCCTCCGCCCTTCGCGTCAAGTCCGCCAGCGCCGGATGGTCGCTTGCCGCGATCGCATCCGGCAGCACGCTGGCCGTGAAGCTCCAGGCGACCGCCGCCGTGACGTCGGCCTGCAGCGGCCGCGCCCCGAACAGCCACGGCGTCGCCGGCGCGACTTCCGCCTCCAGAAGCCGACAGGCCTCCGCCAGCTGCCCGCGCACCCGGTCGATCCAGGGCTGATGCTGCTTGTCCTGCGGCCGCAGCCGGAACTCATAGACCAGCTGAACGGTCTTTTCGCAGGCCGCCAGGGCCAGGCCGACGATGCGCTGGGCGCGGGCGTGGTCGGCGAGGTCGATCGGACTGAGCCGTCTGTCCGCCGGCGCCAGCCGCTCCAGATGGTCCAGGATCAGGCCGGACTCCATCAGCACCATGCCGGCCTCGGTGACCAGGGTCGGCGCCTTGACCACCGGATTGATCGCCGCGAACGCGTCATAGTCACGAAACACCGACACCGGCTCGTGGTCGAACGGCAGGTCCATCAGCTTCAGCGAGATCGCCACCCGCCGCACATAGGGCGAATCCAGCATTCCGATCAGTCGCATCCATCATCTCCCTGGCTTGCAGGTCAAAATGGCGAAGATTCGACGGAAGTGACATGGCAAGTCATCGGTGAAAAGGCCATCATGCCGATGAGATGAAGGCGACGGGGCAAGATATGGCCGGTGAGAACGGACTCGACGCCAAGGACGTCGCCATACTGGAGCTGCTGCAGCAGGACGGCCGCACGCCCCTGTCGGAGCTGGGTCGCAAGGTCGGGTTGTCGCAGCCGGCGATGTCGGAACGGGTCAAGCGGCTGGAGGAGCGGGGGATCATCACCGGCTATGGCGCCCGGATCGATCCGCAGGCGCTGGGCCTGGGCATGGCGGCCATCATCCGCCTGAAGACCACGCACGAGCATATCCGCCCCTGCCTGGAGCAGTTCGCCCGCCTGCCGCAGGTGGTCGAGGTCCATCGGGTGACCGGCGACGACTGCTTCATTCTCAAGGCCATCGTGCCCGCGCCGGGCGACCTGGCGACGATCGTCGACGCCATCGGCCGGTTCGGCCCGGTGACCACCGCGGTGGTGCTGCGCAGCGAGCCGCCCAAGCCGATCGGCAAGGCGCTGCTGACCCGGTAGATCTACGCCGGGACCCGCCGGGGCCGGGCCGCGAACCACGGGATGATCCGCTGTAGCGCCTCCTCGACCTCGGCCGTCGAGACCGCGAAGCTGAAGCGGATGAACCGATGGCCGTCGACCGGGTCGAAGTCGACGCCCGGCGCGGTGGCCACGCCGGTGTCGCGCAGCAGCGTTTCGCAGAAGGCCAGGCTGTCGTCGGTCAGGTGGCCGACGTCGGCATAGATGTAGAAGGCCCCGTCCGGCGGCGCGATCGAGCCCAGGCCCAGGGCCGGCAGGGCGTCGAGCAGCAATCGGCGGTTGGCGCGATAGACGTCCAGATGGCCCTCCAGCTCGTCGCGGCAGTCCATGGCCACCAGGCCGGCGTGCTGGCTCAGCGACGGCGGGGTCAGGAACAGATTGCCCATGAAGGCCCTGGCCCGCGCCACCTGGTCGGGCGGACAGACCAGCCAGCCCAGGCGCCAGCCGGCCATGCTGAAATACTTGGAAAAGCTGTTGACGATCAGGGCCTGGGGCTCGAAGGCCAGCATCGAGCGGGCCGGCTCGCCATAGCTGAGGCCGTGATAGATCTCGTCGGAGACCACCGCGATCCCGCGCTCGCGGCAGACCCGGGCGATCGCCGCCAGTTCCGCGGCGGGGATAACGGCGCCGGTGGGATTGGCCGGGCTGGCGACGATCACCCCGGCCGGGGCGGGGTCCAGCGCCGCCAGGTGGGCGGCGGTCAGCTGGAAGCCGCTGTCGGCCCCGCAGGCGATCTCGACCGGCACCAGGTTCAGGGCCTTCAACGTGTTGCGGTAGGCCACATAGCCCGGCCGCGCCAGGGCCACCCGGTCGCCAGGCTTGAAGGTGGCCGCCAGGGCCAGGACCAGGGCCGGCGAGGCGCCGCAGGTCAGGATGATCCGCTCGGGATCGACCTCGACCCCGTCCTGGTCGGCATAGCGTCGGGCGATCGCCGCCTTCAGGCCAGGGCTCTCCCAATAGCCCATGCCGTCGGTGTCGAGCACCTGGTGGGCCCGCGCGATCGCCGCCTTCGGCGCGCCGGTCGAGGGCTGGCCGAACTCCATGTGGATCACCGACCGCCCCTCGGCCTTCATCTGGTGAGCCAGACGGCTGATGGCGATGGCGTGGAAGGGTTCGATCTGCGAGGCGGACATGGAGGCGTTCCTAGAGCGCCGGCGCGCAGGCGGCAACGGCGGTAAGGCGGAGTCGATCACCCGAACTTGACCGTCACGGATTGTTCCCGCGCTCAAAGCGTCCTAGCCCTGGGTGGTGGTCAGGGGGACGGCATGACATCGGACAGGAATACGACACGCTTGGCCGGATTCGTGATCGCGGCCACCTGGACGTTTTGCGCGATGAAGCTTTTCCTGATCGGGGTCATGGCGATCAATCTGGTCGCCCTGGTCGGTTGGGCGCCCGAGACTTTTCCCTACGCGACCTTCCAAGAAGTGGTCGGGCTCTTGGCTTTGGGCAATCTGACCGTCCAGTTCGTCGCCGGCGTCCTGTCGCTGATCTGGATCTATCGAGTCAGCAAGAACGCACAGCGGCGGACGGGGCATAGTCTGCCGATCTCGCCGGGCTGGGCGGTCGGTTGGTATTTCATACCGATCGGCGCGCTATGGAAGCCCTTCGAGGCGATCGAGCAGACCTGGAAGGCCAGTATAGCGCCCTTGGCCTGGCGAGCAGTTCCCACGCCGTCCTTGCTGCGCTGGTGGTGGGGCGTCTGGCTGGCGGGCGGCGTGGCCGGCGGCCTTTTCGGCTTTCTCGGACAGATGGGCATGAAGAGTCAGATCTTCACGAGTTCGATGCTCATCGTGATCAGCGCCATCGTCGTGGGCCAATGCGTTCTATTCAACCGCGTCGTTCGCCGGCTCACCGACCTTCAGACCTCCACCATCGACGTCGGCGTATTCGACTGACGCCGCAGCGGGCCGGCAGCGTGTCCGCCGTTCCGCAGCAGACCTTCACCGGCTTCAACGGCGAGCCGCACTTCGCCTTCACCGAAGCGGTGTCGTTCGTAGTCCATCGCCAGGGCCAGGCCGAGGCCGCGCCTCAGGCCTTCTTGACGAACTCGGTCCGCAGCACCAGGCCGCGCACCTTCTCGACATTGGCCTCGATCTCGTCGGTGTCGCCGGTCAGGCGGATGTTCTTGACCAGCGTGCCGCGCTTGAGGGTGACGCCGCCGGAGCCCTTGACCTTGAGGTCCTTGATCAGGGTCACGTTGTCGCCGTCGGCGAGGATGTTGCCGTTGCTGTCGCGGGTGTCGTCCGACATGGTCGTCTCCTGAAAGGCGCCGCTGCTTAGCAGGGTGGCCGGAGCTCTGTCACTCTGGATGACGGTTAGGTCTTCTTCGCCAGCGGATGCTTACTGCGCACCACCTGGGCTAGGTGATCCCCCGCCACATGGGTGTAGATCTGGGTCGTCGAGATGTCGGCGTGGCCCAGCAGGGTCTGGATGACCCGCAGGTCAGCGCCGCCCTCCAGCAGGTGGGTGGCGAAGGCGTGGCGCAGGACGTGGGGGCTGACCGACGCCCGGTCGAGCCCGGCGGCGATCGCGGCGTCTTCGAGGAGCTGGGAGACCCGCCGTCCGGTCAGGCGCCCGCCCTTGCCGCGCGAGGGGAACAGCCACGGGCTGTCCTTGACGCCCTTGGGGAAGAAGCCGGCCCGGACCTCCAGATAGGCCTTCACCGCCGTGCGGGCCGCGTCGTTCAGCGGGGCCAGCCGCTCCTTGCCGCCCTTGCCTTTGACCATCAGGAAGGCCGGGTCGCGGGCCAGGGCGGCCAGGGGCAGGTTGAGCAGCTCGGAAATCCGCAGGCCCGAGGCGTAGAGCAGCTCGATCATGCAAGCCAGGCGCAAGCCCTGGGGCCCGTCCTTGGCGGCGGCGGCCGCGATCAGCCGCTCGACCGCGTCGCGCGACAGCACCTTGGGCAGGGGCCGGCCGGCCTTGGGCGCCTCGACCCGGCGCGAGGGGTCGTCAGTCCGCCAGCCCTCGCCCTGCACGAAGCGGTAGAACTGGCGCAGGGCCGAACGCCGCCGGGCCGCCGTGGCCGGCGATAGGCCGCGCGCGCCCAGGTCGGCGAAATAGGCCTCGACCGCCTCGGCCGAGGCGCCGTCGAGATCGCCGCGCGAGCCCAGGAAGGCGCGGGCGTCGACCAGGTCCTTCTCATAGGCGGTCAGGGTGTTGCGGGCCGCCGCCCGCTCGACGGCCATCATTTCCAGGAAGGCGTCGATCCAGCCGGAGGCGGCGGCGCTCATTTGACCTGCAGCGCCAGCAGCCCCTCCACCGCCAGGGCGCGGGCGTCGGCGTCCAGCCCGGCCTTGGCCAGGGCGCGGACCAGGCGGGCGCGGTCGACGGGGCCGGGACCGGCCGCGCCGGCGTCGGCTGAAACCGACAGAGCGACCAGCGCCGCCTCGCCCCGCCGCCCGGCCGCCGCCGCATCGTCGAGCACCGCCAGCCGGGCGGCCGAGGCCGTCGACTTGCCGGCATCGAAGCTGGCCAGGGAGGCGCGGGCGTCCGGGCCCATGGGGCCGCCCAACGCCGCCAGGATCAGGGCGGCCGGCTGGGTCGGCGACTTGGCCCCCGCGGCGGCGGCGCGCTCGATCAGCCGGTCCAGGGCCTGTCCGTCGGGCTTGCTGGCCGCGGCCAGGGCGGCGTCGAGCAGCGCCAGGTCGGCGGCGCCGGCGCCGGGACCTTGATCCAGCCTGCCGCGCAGGGCCTGGGCCGTCGCCAGGTCGCCCGCCGCCAGGGCCGCGCGGGCGAACAACATCGGATCCTCCAGCGGCGCATCGGTCCTGGCCAGCACGGCGATCGAGGCGATCGAGGCCTTGGCCGCGTCGGTGAAGGCCGGCAGGCCCTTGGCCTGGCGCAGGAAGGCCAGGTCGGCGGTCTGGGCGGCGGTGAGATCGGCCCCGCCGGCCAGGGCGGCCACGTCGCCGGCCGGCTTGAGCACCAGCTTCAGGGCCGGCGAGGCGGTGGCGGCGGCCGCCTGCAGGTCGAGACCGAGCTTGCGCGACAGAGCGTAGTTTACGCCGTTGCGCAGGCTGGCCGCCCCGGCCGGCGATCCCGCCAGCAGGGCGTTCATCAGCCGGGCGTAGTCGGCGTCCTTGGTCTGGGCCGTGGCGAGGTTGAGGGTCAGCTGGGCGGCGTCGGTCTGGCCGGCCCGCGCCTGGCAGAAGGCCCGCAGCCGCAGCCAGTAGGCGCCGCCGCGGTCGGCGCTCAGGGCGTCGCCGATCCGGCAGGCCTTGTCGTCGGCGCCGGTGATCAGGGCCGCCTCGGCCGCGGCCAGCGACAGGGCGGAACTGGCGGCGACGCCGGGGGTGCGGTCGAGCACGGCGTCGGCGCCGGCCGCGTCGCCCAGGGCGATCAGAGCCATGACCCGGGCGGCGCCGAGCTCGGGATTGTCGCCGATCCCGGTCGGGGCGTTGGCTCCGGTGGCCAGCACCCGGCGCGCCAGGCCGGCGCTGGCCGGCGACAGCGGCTTGGCCGCCAGCTTGAGCAGGCTCTCGCGGACCAGGCCGGGCGAGGCGTCCTTCCACAGGTCGGCGGGCAGGCCGGTGTCGCCGGCGGGGGTCGAAAACAGGTCGGGCGGCGCCAGGGTCTGGACCTGAACCTGGCCCGAGGCGGGGGCCAGGCCCGCCGTGGAGAGCAGGGCCGCCAGCATCAGGGCCGGGCCGGTGGTGAGTCGCTTGCAAGAGGCCATGGATCAACTATGCCGCAGGATGGAGGTTGGCGAAACTTTTCGCCCCGGTTGGCAGCATGGACGCCGCCTTGGTCCAAACCTTGGCGGGAACGCCCGGCCTCGTGTAAACGGCAAGGCGGCCATGACCGACGACCCAGCTTTCCCCCGCCCCGATCCAGGGGCCCGTCCCGATCCGAGGGCGGCCCTGCGCCACCGGACCATCGTCCTGGTCGGGTTGATGGGGGTGGGCAAGTCCAGCGTCGGCCGCCGCCTGGCCGCGGCCCTGGACCTGCCGTTCCGCGACGCCGACATCGAGGTCGAGGCCGCCGCCGGCCGCTCGATCCCCGAGATCTTCGCCGAGATGGGCGAACCGGCCTTCCGCGACGGCGAGCGGCGGGTGATCGCCCGGCTGCTCGACGAGCCGCCGCACGTGCTGGCCACCGGCGGCGGGGCCTTCGCCAATCCCGAGACCCGGGCCCTGATAAAGGACCGCGCCGTCGCCGTCTGGCTGAAGGCCGACCTGGAACTGCTGGCCCGCCGCGTCGGCCGCAAGGAGGGCCGGCCGCTGCTCAAGGGCCGCGATCCGATGGACGTGCTGCGCGAGCACGCCCAGGCCCGCTATCCCGCCTATGCCGAGGCCCACCTGACCGTCGAAACCGGCGACACCGCCCATGGCGTGGCGGTCGAGGCGGTGATCCAGGCCCTGCTGCGCCACCTGAACCCCGAAAGCGAATCCCAGTGATCCAGATCATCCCCGTGGGCCTGGGCGCGCGCGCCTATGACGTGGTCGTCGGGACCGGCCTGATCGACCAGGCCGGCGAGCACATCGCCCCGCTGCTCAAGCGCAAGCGGGTGGCGATCGTCAGCGACACCATCGTCGGCGAACACCATGGCGAGCGCCTGGCCAATGCGCTGGAGCACGCCGGCGTCGCCGTCGACGTGATCTTGGTCCCCCCCGGCGAGGAGACCAAGAGCTTCGCGGGCCTGGCGGACCTGACCGACCACCTGCTGGCCCTGGGCCTGGATCGCGGCGACATGATCGTCGCGTTCGGCGGCGGGGTGGTCGGCGATCTGACCGGCTTTGCGGCGGCGATCTACAAACGCGGCATCGACTTCATCCAGATCCCCACCACCCTGCTGGCCCAGGTCGACAGCTCGGTCGGCGGCAAGACCGCCATCGACACCCCGCGCGGCAAGAACCTGATCGGGGCCTTCCACCAGCCGCGCCTGGTCCTGGCCGATCTCGACGTCCTGGCCACCCTGCCGGCCCGCGAGCTGGCCTGCGGCTACGCCGAGATCATCAAGTACGGCCTGCTGGGCGACTTCGTGTTCTTCGAATGGCTGGAGACCCACGTCGCCGCCATCCTGGAACGCGACACCACCGCCCTGGTTCGGGCGGTCGGCCGCTCCGTCGAAATGAAGGCCGAGATCGTCGCCGAGGACGAGAAGGAGGCCGGTCGCCGCGCCCTGCTCAATCTCGGCCACACCTTCGGCCACGCGGTCGAAGGCGAGATGGGCTTTGGCGACGCGCTCAAGCACGGCGAGGCCGTCGGCCTGGGCATGGCCCAGGCCTTCCGCTTCTCGGTCCGCCAGGGCCTGTGCTCGGCCCAGGACGCCGCCCGCGCCGAGGCGGCGATCAAGGCCGCCGGCCTGCCGACGCGGCTTTCCGACGTCCGCCCCGAGCCGTTCAGCGCCGACGCCCTGATCGCCCACACCGCCCAGGACAAGAAGGCCGAGGGCGGGACCCTGACCTTCGTGCTGGTGCGCGCGATCGGCGACGCCTTCGTGGCCAGGGACGTGGACCGCGAAGCCCTCAGAGCGTTCCTGGTCGAGGAAGGGGCGGTTTAGCCGCGCACGAAAATGTTCTTGAGCCAGAACGAGCCGGCCTTGGCGGCCTGACCCCAGTCCTCGTCGTCGCCCGGCGCGTCGGGCACGTAGCCCCAGGGATTGAACAGCTTCACGCGCGCGGCCTTGAAACGCCCGACGTCGCGCGTCACCAGGGTCAGCCCGTGCTCCAGGGCGCTGGCGGCCAGCAGGGCGTCGCGGCCGCCGCCGGAAGGTCCGCCGCCCTGGGGCAGGTGGCGACAGCGCCGCACCACCGCCGCGTCTACCGGCAGAATCCGCCCTTCGAACGCCGCCGCGACCTGGCCGTCCAGCCAGGCGCGCAGGGCCAGCCCCGCCGCCTTGTCCTTGCGTTCGGCCCGGGCCGCGCCGGTTTCCAGCTCCAGCAGGGTGACGGCCGAGATGAACAGGCTGGCCCGCGCCATGCCGGCCGCCCAGGCGGTCAGGCCGGGATCCGCGCCGCCGGCCTTGGCGTTGCGCAGCTCAAGGACGATGTCGGTGTCGAGCAGGTACATCAGCCGGCGCTCCGCCCTCCCCAGGCGTCGGTGGCCCGGGCCGCCTCAAGATCGATCGCCGGCAGGTTCGGCATGGCCAGCAGGTCGACGATGGTCTCGGTCTGGCCGGCGAGCTTGCGATAGGCCTCCACGCTCATCAGCACATGGGTCGCCTTGCCGCGGTCGGTGACGAACACCGGCTCGACACGCGCCGCCCGCTTGGCCCGACTGACATCCTGGTTGAAGTCACGACTGGTGATGACCTTCATGTACCTACATGCCTATATTGACAGCGTTGCCTTGTAGGTACGTTACTACGTTGTGTCGTTCGCGCAACACGAAATTCGCCAGCAAAAACAATATTCTGCCCGCCTCGGCCAAAGGCGATTTTCAGCTTGCGCCGAAAAGCCAACTCTGCGCGGCTTGGCCCAACGGCGACGAACGCCGAGAACGATCAACAACAGGGGGGACGGGCGTTGTCCGACATCTTAGCCAGCGTCATCAGCACCGTGGGCGGCATCCTGGGGCCGCATGGCCCGGCCACCGCCTGGGCCGCGCACAGCTACGCGCCCGCCGATTTCAGCGTGCACTTCTTCCTTCAGCTGGCGATGATCGTGCTGGCCTGCCGCGTGGTCGGCTGGCTGGGCCAGAAGCTGCTGGGCCAGCCGCAGGTGGTCGGCGAGATGATCGCCGGCGTGATCCTGGGCCCGTCCCTGCTGGGCCTGCTGTTCCCGCATTTCCAAGGCATGCTGTTTCCCAAGGAAACCAAGAGCGTCCTCTATGTCGGCGCCCAGCTGGGGGTGGGCCTCTACATGTTCATGGTCGGGACCAGCTTCCAGGCCGAGCATTTCAAGGCCAAGGCCAAGAGCGCGGCCAGCGTCTCCCTCGCCGGCATCGCCGCGCCGTTCCTGATCGCCGTGCTGATCACCCCCTTCCTGCTCAAGGTGCCCGGCCTGTTCGCCGAAGGCATCAGCCGCGCCAACGCCACGCTGTTCATGGGCGCCTGCATCGCCCTGACCGCCTTCCCGATGCTGGCCCGCATCATCAATGAGCGCGGCCTGGCCAAGACGTCGCTGGGCACGCTGTCGCTGACCGCCGGCGCCTTCGACGACGCGGCCTCCTGGTGCGTGCTGGCCCTGGTGCTGGCGACCTTCGGCGGCGGCCCGGGCGTAGCGGTCCTGGCGATCGGCGGCGGCGTGTCTTACGCCCTGTTCCTGATGGTCTTCGGCCAGCGCCTGCTGGCGCCCCTGGGCCGCATCGTCGAGCGCGACGGCGAGATGAGCCTGACGGTCTTGGCCGTCACCCTGATGCTGTTTTGCCTGTCGGCCTTCCTGATGGATGCGGTCGGCATCCACGCCATCTTCGGCGGCTTCATGCTCGGCGCCGTCATGCCGCGCGGCAAGTTCGTCGAGGAGCTGAAAAAGAAGGTCGAGCCGATGGCGGTGGTCCTGCTGCTGCCGATGTTCTTCACCTATTCGGGCCTCAACACCCGGATGGACATGGTCAACTCGCCGCAGCTGCTGTTGATCGCCCTGGGCGTCCTGCTGGCCTCGATCGCCGCCAAGGGCGTGGCCTGCTACATCGCCGCCCGCCTTTCGGGCGAGGACAACCGCACGGCCCTGGGCATCGGCGCCCTGATGAACTCGCGCGGGCTGATGGAACTGATCATCATCAACATCGGCCTGCAGAAGGGCATCATCGGCCCGACCCTGTTCTCGATGCTGGTGCTGATGGCCATCGTCACCACGGTCATGGCCAGCCCGCTGTTCGAGATTTTCTACGGCAGGAAAGCCCGGGAGACGGGCGAACTCGACGCGCTGGACGGCGCCGTCGCCAAGGCCGCCTGACGGGCTTCCGCCCTGGGCCCTGCTCCTTCCCGAGCGGGGCCTTTTTTTCGCGCCGTCCGCAGGCCGGCCTCAGGCGGGTTCGACGGCCCGATCGAAGCCGAAGCGGTTGATCTGGGCGATCAGGTCGCGGTGGCTGGGCAGGTCCTGGGTGGCGCGTTCGCCAAAGCCGCGGATCTTGCGAAACAGCGTCTCGGCCGCCGCCACATTGGGAAACTCGGCCCGTCCCGGCGACAGGTCGGTTTTGAACCCCATGCCGTAGAGGATGTACTGGTAGTTGAAGAAGGCGAAGGTCTCCAGGTCGAGGATAAAGTCGAACCGGGCCGGCGGTCGGTAGCGCCACTGCTCCAGCAGGTCGACCAGCCGTGCAGGGATCGAGGCCTCCGCGGCGTTGTCGCGCCAGAACGGCTCGGTCCGCTGGCTGATGCAATAGTGCAGCTTCAGGAAGGTGATGATGTTGTCGTAGCGGGCGGTCATCAGCTCGTTGAACCGCGAGGCCGGCGCGCCGATCGGGCCATTGTGCGGAAAAAGCTCGGCGATCATCGCCACCGCCGCCTCGATCAGCACCACGCCGGTCGATTCCAGCGGCTCCAGGAAGCCGCCCGACAGGCCGACCGCCACGCAGTTCTTGACCCACGGCTTCTCGCGATAGCCGGCCTCGAACGGGATCCGCCGCGTCGCGGCCTCGGCGGCGGCGTCGCCGACATAGCCGCGCAGGATCGCCTCGGCCCCCGCATCGTCGAGGTGGTCGCTGGAATAGACGCAGCCGATCCCCCGGGCGCCGTTGAGACCGATGTCCCAGGTCCAGCCGGCCGGGTGGGCGGCGGCGATGGTGTAGCTCTGGATCGGCGCGTCCGGCCGGTCATAGGGAATCTTGCAGGTGATCGCCCGGTCGGCGAACAGGGTGCGCCGCGCCGACTTGAACGGCGCCTTCATCGCCCGCCCGATCAGCTCGGCGCGAAAGCCCGTGCAGTCGATGTAGAGATCGGCCTCGAGCCGGCCGTGCTCGACCGAGATCACGTGGTCGATGGCCCCCGTCGCATCGAGCTCGACCCCGCTGAGCAGGCCCCGCAGACGCCGCACGCCGAGCTCGCCGGCCCGCTCGGCGAGGATCTCGGCCAGCCGCGCGGCGTCGAAATGGTAGGCGTAGTTCAGCGGGCCGGCGAAGTTGCCCTCGTGCGGGCGCTTGGGGGCGCGCTGGGCGTCGGCGACCCGCGACTGGATCGTCATCGCCTCGGCGAACGGCGCCCGCGTCGCCTCGTCCTGCAGCAGCCAATAGGGCGCCAGGCTCGACCCGTCGGTCGAAAACGGCGCCTCGAACGGATGGAAGAAATGGTGGTGGACGCCGTCCTCCGGCGTCCGGGCCCAGTCGTTGAAGCGAACGCCCTGCTTGAAGGTGGCCGCGGTCGCGCGGATGAAGCGCGCCTCGTCGATGCCCAGGAACTGCAGGGTGTTGCGGATGGTCGGGAAGGTCGCCTCGCCGACGCCGATGATCCCGATGTCGGGCGATTCCAGCACCGTAATCTCAAGGCGTGCATGCTCGGCCAGCTGCAGGTGCTTGGCCAGATAGGCCGCCGTCAGCCAGCCCGCCGCGCCGCCGCCGACGATGAGGATGCTGCGTCTATGCTCCATGCGCCCTGAATAGCGGTTTTGGCGGCGTTGGGCGTCCAAAATCGGTCGCGGCCTTCCCCCGCCGCGCGCCGCCGGCGTACAACCTTCCCATGATCCTCACCGCCATCCTCGGTCTTGCGCCCATCGTCATCGCCCTGCTGGCGATCTCGGCCCTGTTCTCGGCCGCCGAGACGTCGCTGACCGCCGCCAGCCGGGCGCGGATGCACCAGCTGGAGCGCGAGGGCGACCGGCCGGCCAAGCGGGTGAACCAGCTGCTGTCCGACCAGGAGACGATGATCGGGGCGGTGCTGCTGGGCAACAACCTGGTCAACATCCTGGCCTCGGCCCTGGCCACCCAAGTGCTGACCGCCGCCATCCCCGGCCCGTGGGGCGTTGCCGCCGCCACGGCGACCATGACCGTGCTGGTCCTGGTGTTCGCCGAGGTGCTGCCCAAGACCCTGGCGATCCTGAAGTCCGACGACGTCGCCCGCTTCCTGTCGGGCCCGACCCTGATCGTGGTCCGGGTGTTCGGGCCGATCATCTACACCATCCAGTGGATCGTACGCCGCACCCTGCGGCTGTTCGGCGTCAAGCTGACCATGGAGGTCGACGTTCTGGCGGCCCACGAGGAGATCCGCGGCGCGGTCGAGTACCACCACTCTGAAGGCGGGGTCGAAAGCGGCGACCGGCGGATGCTCGGCGGGGTGCTGGACCTGTCGGACATGGACGTCTCGGAGATCATGGTCCACCGCAAGTCGATCACCCTGATCGACGCCGACCTGCCGGCCCGCGAGCTGGTGGCCGAGGCCCTGGAGGCCCAGCACACCCGCATCCCGCTCTATCGGGACAACGCCGACAACATCGTCGGGGTGCTGCACGCCCGCGACCTGCTGCACGCCCTGGCCGCCGCCGACGGCGACATCGACGCCATCGAGGTGGCCGCTATCCAGCGCGAGCCTTGGTTCATCCCCGACACCACCAACCTCAAGGACCAGCTCAACGCCTTCCTCAAGCGCCGCAACCACTTCGCCCTGGTGGTCGACGAATACGGCGCCCTGCAGGGCTTGGTGACCCTGGAGGACATCCTCGAGGAGATCGTCGGCGAGATCGAGGACGAGCACGACACCAAGGTCGAGGGTCTGCGCCCCCAGGCCGACGGCTCGGTGCATGTCGACGGCCATGTCAGCGTGCGCGACCTGAACCGGGCCATGGACTGGCGCCTGCCCGAGGGCGAGGCGGTGACCATCGCCGGCCTGGTGATCCATGAGGCCCAGACCATTCCCGAGCCCGGCCAGATCTTCATCTTCCACCACCACCGCTTCCAGGTGCTGCGCCGCCAGCGCAACCAGGTCACCGCCCTGAGGATCAGCGGGCGCCTGGACGACGCCGTCCGCTGATCGCGGATCGCGCCAGGGACGCGCCGCCCGCTCGCTCTCGGCGCATTCCGTTTGAACCGGCGCAGCTTTCCGAGGCAGGATGGCCGAAGCGGAACCATCACCGTAGACGGACGTTGGTGGACATGCCGACGGTGGACGGCGGGGGGCGGAGTGACAGGCTGGGTCAAGGTGATCGGGAAACCGAGTCTCGCGCGCAAGCTGTGCGCTCGGGACAACCTAGCCTATGATGCCCGGGCCTCGTCTCCGCCAAGAGGCCGCCGATCCGTGCGCTGGAGCCCTGAACCATGAAGACCCTCACCGCCCTCAAGGTCCTGGTGGTCGAAGACGAGGCTTTGGTTTCCATGCTGGTCGAGGACATGCTGCTCGACCTCGGCTGCGTGGTCGTGGGACCGGCGGCGGAACTGGACGAGGCCCTGCGCCTGGCCGGCGCGGCCGACATCGACGCCGCCCTGCTGGACGTCAATCTGGGCGGGCGGCCGATCTTCCCGGTCGCCGACGCCCTGAAGGAACGCGGTGTGCCGTTCGCCTTCGCCAGCGGCTATGGCGAAGCGGGCCTGTCGGAAAGCCACAAGGGCGCCACCGTGTTGCAGAAACCCTTCCGCGAGGCCGACCTGCGGCGCGTGCTGGAGGGGCTGGCGGCGCAGGTGGTTTGAGCTTTCGTCGATTCACCCATAGCCCAACAGGGCGCGCAGGCCGGGGGCGTGGAACTCGACCAGCCGCTTTTGGATCTCGGGCAGGGTCTTGGGGACCTCGACCGCCAGGCTGAGATTCTCGCTGGCGGTGCGGCTTTCGCGCCGGTCGGCACCGGCCTCGACCCGCTCGCGCCAATCGGCCGGAAGATCGACGCCGCAGTCGTTCAGCAGCTTGGTGAAGAACGCCTCCGAACGCTTGGACCCCAAGTCGCCCACGGCCTCGACGATGTCCTCGTAGCGGACGATCGTCGCATGGGTCCCCATCCAGGCGACCGCGTTATAGGTGTAGATGTCGGTCAGGGTCGGCACCTGGCCGTTCACGCCGAGGATCATCATGTTCATCACATCCTCGGGCGCCACCGCGCCGCCCTTGATGTGGTTCATCGTGCCCTGGAACTCGTCCGAGAGGTAGAAGCGAGCGCGGGCCAGCACCCAGTCATAGGGATCGCGGACCAGGACGATGTGACGGACCTTGCGCAGGGCGATCGCCGCCTCGTCCGAGAACAGCAGATGGCCCCAGCTGATGAAGGGCCGTTCCTGGGAAAAGGCCGCAAGGCTGCGCCGCAGCAGCGCGTGCTGAACATACTCCCCCGGCCAATGCTGCTCCTTGACCACGAACATCCGCAGAATGTTGCGGATCAGGTGGGTGCCGGCCTTGGGAACGCTGTTGAGCAAGACCGGTTGGCTGAGCGTCGCACGGTCGAAGCGGGCGCCGATCGCGTCGAGATTGTCCGGCTTTCCTCGGATGATGGCGTTCACGCGCGACGTTCCCGTTGATCCGGCCGCGATCGAGGCGACCTCAAGAAAAAAGCGGCGGATCGCTCCGCCGCTTGAAACCTAGTACCTGATCGACGGTCGCGAAACGCCTCGTTGACATCCCGCGACCGCCAAGACCTACCCCTGCCCGAAGACAGGGAGATCCTTCGGTCAGAACTTAGCCGTTATCCGCACGAACAGCCGGCGGCCGATATAGTCATATTGCGACGCCAGCACCGAACGGCCGACGGTGTCGTATTTGCCCTGCGACAGGGTGACCTGCGGCGGGTCTTCGCCGAACAGGTTCGCGACACCGCCCATCAGCGTCATGTTGTCAAACTTCTTCTGAACCGAGACGTTGTGATAGGCCGTGAACTCGGTGTGAACCTTGTAGAAGGTGTTGCCGGCCGTGTTGTGGTCCGGCTCGGTCTCGGCGTCCGAACCCTTGCCGATCATGTCCACGCGCCAATAGGCGGTCCAGTCGCCCTTCTCGAACGTGAAGTTCAGTTGACCGGTCCAGTCCGGATCGCCGACGAAGCCGTTGGTGTCCTTAACGTCATCGGCGAACAGCGCCTGGGTGTCCTTCAACTGCCAGGTCGATTGCAGCTCAACCGACAGCTTGCTGTCCCACGGCAGATCGTGCGCGTAATTGACCGTCAGATCGATGCCGCGGTTCTTTTGCTCGGCGATATTCAGGTAGTTGTCGGTGACGGTGGCGATCAGGTGGGACTGGTTGCGCGTGAACAGCGAGCACAGCTTGTCAGTGGGGAAAGACGTCGACTTATAGCAGCCGCCAATGATCCGGTCCGCGCCCAGCAGGGTGATTTCGTTGTTCACCTGGATGTCGAAATAGTCCAGCGCAACGTTCAGGTCGGCGAATTTGGGAGTCCAGATCACGCCGTAGGTCACCGCGTCGGAGGTTTCGGCCTCAAGCGAACCCGCCCCGCCGCCCGAGGTGACGGTCGCCTGGGCGCCGGAGCCCGTATAGGCGGGTGGAATGCCGTCGGCGGCGCAGTGGTCGGCGACGCGCTGGGTAATGTTGCCGGCGGCCAGATTCGCCTGCCAGCGAATGCAGGGGTCGATCGAGCGCTGCGACTTGAAGCCTGTCTCGGCGTTCTTGTAGAGCTCGAACAGGGCCGGCGCCCGGAACGAAGTGCCCTTGGTGGCGCGCAGACGCAGCGAGGAGATCAGCTGCCAGTTCAGACCGACCTTGTAGGTTTTATCGCTGCCGTAGGAGTCGACGTCGGTGTAGCGGCCCGAGAGCGACAGGTCGACCTTCTGGGCGAACGGCAGATCCTTAAAGATCGGCACGCTCAGTTCGCCGTAGATTTCCTTGGTCTTGTCCTTGCCCGCGGTGACGCCCGAGGTCGAGTCGCCCCAGATGTTGCCCGCCATGGTGATGGGGCCTGGGGTGTCATTGATCTCATCGCGACGATAGACGGCGCCGACGGCGGCTCCGACCATGCCGGCCGGCAGCTTGAACAGGTCGCCCGAGGCCGAACCTTCGACCGTGAACTGCTTGTAGATAGTCCTGCCGGTCTCAGTGTCGAAGAGGAAGGCCTTCTCGGCGTCGGTGTACTTGCCGGCCAGGAAGTCGGCCGACATCCAGTTGACATCCACGCAGTCGCGGTTGCTGACCGGCGTCTTGTAGCCCACGCACGAGGCGGTCGGGCGCGGAATCGAGTTGGCTTGGCCCAGGCCGTATCCCCAGGTATCGGGATCCAACGGATCGGCGTCGACGCGACCGTCGGCACTGTTGACGGCGTCATTCAGGATGACGTCGTGGGAGTACTCGCCCTTGGAGTGGCTGTACTGGGCGAAGATGTCCCAGTCCCAGCCTTTCAGGAACTCGACGCCGCCGAAGTCGCCGCGCAGACCGCCGACATAGCGCTGGTAATCGACTTTCTGGCCCGTACGGTTGAGGTTGGTGACCGGGGTCGGACTGAGCACGAAATCGCCGGTGAAGCCGGCGCTGAAGGGATCGCCAAGGTCTTCGGTGTAGAGATAGGTCCAGAATTGACGATAGCCGTTGGTCTTGGTGGTCCGGCGGTTCAGCAGCACTTCGCCATAGGCTTCGACGCTGCTGGTGATGTCGAACGAGCCCTGGGCGTAGATCGTGTTGCGCTCGGTGCGGGGGGTCAGCGAAGCGGCTAGGTTGAATGGGCTGTTGTAGTCCAGCACGCCCATGTCGGGGTTGGCAGGATCAAGACTGTCGCCGACGATGAAGAAGCCGGGCGGCAGGCCCGGATAGCCGCCATCGACCGGGTTCGCCGGGGTCTGCGGAATGAATTGACCCAGGGTGCCGGAATAATCGTACTGGATCTTGCCATTGCGCCCGTTGAAATCGGGATAATCATAGAGCCAGACCTGATCATACAGCAGGTCGCGGCACTGGGTCTTGCCGGTGCGCGGATCGATGGTGTCTTTGCGCTTGCCCTGTGCGTCGAAGATATAGGATTGGCCGCAGTTGGTGTAGTTGCGTTGACCGTTCGATTGTTCCTGCTTCTTGTAATAGTCGTAGGTGATATTGAAGAAGCCGCGCGAGAACGTCTTGCCCCAGTTGGCGCTGGCGTGGAATTCCTCGCCGCCTTTCTTCTGGGGCTGGGTCGTGAACATTTCGACATTCACGCCGTCGGTGTCGCGCTTGGTGATGATGTTGACGACGCCGGCGACGGCGTCGGAACCATAGATCGACGAGGCGCCGTCCTTCAGGATCTCGACCCGGTCGATGGACGACAGCGGCAGGACGTTCAGGTCGAAGGCGGACACGCCGCCGCGCACGCCGGCCGGACCGGCGCGACGGCCGTTCAGCAACACCAGGGTGCGATTGGCGCCCAGGCCGCGCAGCGAGACGGTTTCAGAACCGGGGCCGCCGTCGGTGACGAAGGCGCTCGAAATGGCCGAGGTGATCTGCGGCGAACCCGAGGCGATGGTCGAGGACTGCAGCAGCCCCGCAGTGCTCGAGATGCCCGCCAATTGTCCTTGCGCAGCCGAGATCACCTGGATCGGATCGGGGCTGGTGTACGCGTTGCGCTTGATGCGCGAGCCGGTAACGACCACGGCTTCAACCTCTGCGGGCTCATCGGCCGCAGCTGGCTTGCTCGCAGTGGTGGTGGCCTGGGCGAGCGCCGCGGCGGGCGCGCCGATTGCGGCCGCAACCGTCAGGCCAGCGATGATGGTGGTGTTGAGCAGATAGGTACGACTGGCGGTCAAGTTTGGGTCCCCTCATCAGCACATCGAAATCGATGATGTCGCCCAGCCCCCCTCGGACGCACGGCGCGCTACGTTTTGACCACGTGTCGACCAAAAGTCGCAACATTGCAGACGCATTTTCGTCACGTTTGCATCAAGCTGTGGCTTTTTACCCTCACCCTGGGCAAAATCAGTTCACAGGCAGCAGACGCTGGCGAACCACAGCCTCGGTCGCGAGAGACATTTTTCGATGGTCCCTGCATTCCGCCTGGATGCCGTCCGAGGTAATCGTCCGCATTGGCGAACGCTGGCGGATTGGCGCATTTCACCTCAACGGCATGGCGAGCTGTCGGGCATTAAGACGATCAATCTGTTCGCGTTTAACGCGCGGCTGTCAGCACGGACGGTCTCTAAGACTGCCCCTTCACCCCAGATCCCCCGGCCCGAACGACTCCGGCAGAAGGCTCCAGAACGGCGTGCGGCGGGTCGGGCGGCCGTCCTGGACGGTGACGATCTCGCAGGTCTCATCGGCGAATTCGGCGATGCGCTGGCGGCAGGCGCCGCAGGGCTGGACGACGGCGTTGGAGCCGGCGGCGAGCAGCACCCGGGCGATTCGCCGGCCGCCGGCCGTGACCATCGCCCCGATCGCCGTCTGTTCGGCGCAGGCGCCCGACGGATAGGCGGCGTTCTCGACATTGACCCCCAGATGGGCCCGGCCGTCTTCGTCGATCACCACGGCAGCGACGGTGAATTTCGAATAGGGAGCGTAGGCGCGGGCCAGCAAGGCCGGCATCGCCGCCGCCAGTTCCGCCTCGGACGGGGGTGTTTCTCGTGCGCTCATGCCGGAATCCGCCTCTCCGGCAGGCTGCGCCGGGCGCAGAGGCAATCAGTCGCGGGCCCCGCTTGCAAGCCCTGTTTTGGGTTCTCCGTCAGGCCTCGCCGGGCGCCTTGGCGACGATCGAAAGGGCGTGCACCGGGCCCGCCAGTTCCTCGGCCAAGGCCTGGTGAATCAGCCGCTGGCGCATCACCCGTCCCTTGCCGGCAAAGGCCTGGGCCTCGATCACCAGGTTGAAGTGGCTCTCGCCGCCCGGGCGGTGTCCGGCGTGGCCATGGTGGCGGTCGCTGTCGTCGACCACCTCCAGCCGGGTGGGCGAAAAAGCGGTGGTCAATTTGGCGGCGATGGCCTCTGAGACGGCGCCCATGGCGGTTCCTTGCTTGTCAATCCTTGAACGGAAATAGCTCCGGCTTACTCTAAGCGCCATGAGCGCCGATTTCGAATATCGCCCCAAGTTTTTCGACATCCGTGTCCGCCCCCCGAAAACCCCGGAGGAGGCCGCGCGGGAGAACGATGTCTTCGCCCTGAAACCGGGCGAAAAACGCTGCGAGCATCCCGACTGCCGGGTGGCGGGTGTGACCAAGGCGCCCAAGTCGCGCGACCTGCCGGGGGCCTATTACTGGTTCTGCCAGAAGCACGCGGCCGACTATAACAAGAACTGGAACTTCTACGCCGGCATGAGCGAGGGTCAGATCCGCGCCCAGCAGGAGCAGGAGAAGATGACCGGCGGCCGGCCGACCTGGAGCATGAAGGCCGACAGCCGCTCGCGCGAGGCCGCCGCCGCCGCCGCCCGCGACGCCCGCCACCTCAACGACCCGTTCGGCCTGTTCCGCGCCCAGCAGCGCCGGGCCGAGGCCGACAAGGCCGCCCATGAGCGTCGCCTGGGCAAGCTGGAGCGCACCGCCCTGGCCGACCTCGACCTGGACGCCACCGCCGACGCCGCCGCCATCCGCGCCCGCTACAAGGACCTGCTCAAGCGCTGCCACCCGGACATGAACGGCGGCGACCGCAGCGCTGAACACAAGCTGCAGCGGGTGATCAAGGCCTACAAGACCCTGCAGAAGTCGGGACTGGCGGGGTAGGGGCTGGACTGCCTATCGAGGCGATGAACCCAGGCTGGGTCGATCTGCTCGATCACTTGGGCGAGTCGTTCTCGTTCTGAGGCTCGGCTTGGGTCCCGGTCTTCGCCGGGATGAGTGGAGGTTTGGGAAATCGCCGCCCCCAGGCCCAGGCGGCAAGCCAGCAGGCCATGGCCCAGGCCGCGCCCATGCTCCAGCCGGCCAGAACGTCGCTGGTCCAGTGGACGCCCAGATAGATCCGCGAGGCGCCGACCAGCAGGCTGAGCAGCACGGCCGAGCCCAGGGCCAGGACCTTGATCCGCCGGCGCGGCGCAAAGCGCGCGGCCAGGGTCCCCAGGGTCAGGAACACCACAGCCGACAACATGGCGTGGCCGGACGGGAAGCTGGGATTGGCCGCCTCGACCGCGCGATAGGCCAGGTCCGGCCGCTCGCGCAGGAACAGGTGCTTGAGCGCCTGGCTGATCTCCACGCCGCCGACCGCCCCGACCAGCACCACCAGCGCCTCGCTCCAGCGCCGAAGGCTGAGCAGCAGGGCCAGGGCCATCAGCACGAACAGGCCCAGCACCGTCACCGAGCCGAGGGCGGTCACGTCGGTGGCGGCGATGTGCAGCCATTTGGGCCCGACCAGCACGTGCGGGTCGCCTGGCGCGCGCAGGGCCTGCAGCACGCCGAGGTCGAACCGCCGCGTGTCGCCCTCGCCCACCTCCTCCGACAGGTGCAGGAACGCCAAGGTCCCGGCCGCCAGGATCAGCAGGGCGACGACGGCCCCCAGTTCCCCACGCGCGGCCGAGACCAGGCGGGGCAGGTCGCGGCGGAGATCGAGGAGGGGCGGACGGTTCATCGACGGATCAACGCTCCACGGGCCGGATTGGCGCCGTCAAGTATTCCCCAGGAGCAATGGAAATATTTCCTAAATGAAACATGAACCGTTCCTGACCAGTCCCGTTCATGTGAGGTCAAAATGGCTTTCGCTAGTGTCCAACCTGCGAAGAAGAGGTTCAGCCGGGCCCAACCGGCACAGAATTGGATTGGAAAGGATTTCGCCATGAAGCGTCTGATCACCATCACCCTGGCCGCCAGCCTGCTGGCCGGCACGGCGCTCTCGGGCACGGCCATGGCCGCCGGCCAGCGCCACGACGACAACCGCTACGAACAGCGCCACGACGATCGCCATGATCGCCGGGACGAACGCTGGGACCGTCGCGACGAGCGTCATGACCGTCGTGACGAACGTCATGACCGCCGCGACGCGCGCCACGACTATCGCCGCTGGGAACGCGGCCAGCGCCTGGACGCCCGCTATCGCGACAACCGCTACTATGTCAGCGACTGGCGCCGCCACGGCCTGCGCGCTCCGCCCCGCGGCTATCGCTGGCAGCGGGTCGACGACCGCTACATCCTGGCCGCCGTCGCCACCGGCCTGATCATGTCGGTGATCATCGCCAACAACTAGAGTTCGAACGGGCCTCCCGGCCCTCAACCGATCGTCCCGGCCGGCCCCGCCGTCCGGGACGATTGCTTTTTTCGGGGTCAGGGCCGCCTCGCCCCTTCCCCTCCCCCATGTCGAAGCGTTAATCGGGGGCCATGCCCGAACTCGCCGACAGCCACGCCGCCGATCCCCTGATCACCCTGGCCCCCGACAAGTGGGTCACGCTTCGCGACGCCTTCGGCGTCGACAGCGACATGAAGGTTCCGGCCTTCACCCACCGCGACGCCCACGTCCCGGAGGTCGACACCGCCTACAAGTTCGACCCGCAGACCACCAAGGCGATCTGCGCCGGCTTCGCCAACGATCGCCGGGTGATGGTCCAGGGCTATCACGGCACCGGCAAGTCGACCCACATCGAGCAGATCGCCGCCCGGCTGAACTGGCCGCTGGTGCGCGTGAACCTCGACAGCCATGTCAGCCGCATCGACCTGGTCGGCAAGGACGCCATCGTCCTGAAGGACGGCAAGCAGGTCACCGAATTCCGCGAAGGCATCCTGCCCTGGGCCCTGCAGCGTCCGATCGCCCTGGTGTTCGACGAGTATGACGCCGGCCGCCCCGACGTGATGTTCGTGATCCAGCGCGTGCTGGAGGCCGGCGGCAAGCTGACCCTGCTCGACCAGAACCGGGTGATCCGCGCCAACCCCTATTTCCGGCTGTTCAGCACGACCAACACCATCGGCCTGGGCGACACCACGGGGCTCTATCACGGCACCCAGCAGATCAACCAAGGCCAGATGGATCGCTGGAGCATCGTCACGACGCTCAACTATCTCGACCACGACGTCGAGGCCGCCATCGTCCTGGCCAAGAACCCGTCTTACGACACGCCCGAGGGCAAGCGCACCCTGGCCGCCATGGTCCGCGTCGCCGACATGACCCGCAACGCCTTCATGAACGGCGACATCTCGACGGTCATGAGCCCGCGGACGGTGATCACCTGGGCCCAGAACGCCGAGATCTTCGACAAGGACATCGGCCTGGCGTTCCGCCTGACCTTCCTGAACAAGTGCGACGAGCTGGAGCGCGCGACGGTGGCGGAATTCTACCAGCGCGCGTTCGGGACCGACCTGCCGGAGAGCGCGGCGCGGGTGAAGGTGGCTTAGGGGATCAGCGTTTCAGGCCGCCCCGAACGCGGCGCTGAGCCGGTCGAACTGGGCCTGGACCGGGCGCGGGGCCTCTTCGGTCGTCGCTTCCACATACATGCGCTTGTCGAGGTGGCGCACCCGGTCGTACAGCCGCTCAGAGCGCTGCAACAGGTTGACCAGGCCGAACGGCAGGTCCTCGACGGCGGCGGCCGGCTCGCTCTCTTCGCCCAGGCGATAGTTCTCGGCGCAGGCCGCCTCGGCGGCCATGTCGCCTTCCTTGACGGCGCGCTGGACCAGCAGCCAGGAGGCCACCTGCATCAGCCGGGTGGTCAGGCGCATGCTCTCGCTGGCGTAGGCCAGAGCGGCGTTGCGCGAGAGCAGCTTGCTGTCGTGGCGGCCGGCGCCGTCGAGATAGGCGGCGGTCTCCTCCACCAGGGTCATGCCCTCCTCGAAGGTGCGGTCGAAGAGCTCGGAGCGGGCGAAGTCCTGGATGACTCCGGCCCGCCACGGGGCCGCCGTCATGTTCAACTCGGTCATAGCTACTCAATGCCCCTTCGAAAGGCCGCGAGACGGTCTCGCCTGATCCGAGGGACTGCAACCCCCGTGCCAGACGCGAACGTGCCGTTTCGCGACCGCCTCCCCCATTTCGAATGTCGAGTCAGGCGTCCCGAGATTCCGCCTGTAGCGTAAACCGTTCGTTAGTCCAGGCGACCAAACAGCGCATTGGCCGCGTCGCGGCCGGCCTTCTTCTTGGAAAGCTGGCCGCGCGTGCGGGCGATCTCGGCCTCCAACGCCTCGATCCGCTCCTCCAGTTCGGCGACTCCGTACGTGTCCAGATCTTCGTGCGTGGCGGCGTTCAGAGCGTCGCCCCTGAAGGCGCGCGGCTCGACCGGTTCTTCCAGCATCGGATCGGTCTCCCTTTGCTCGACCCTTTTCGAGCCGCCATCTGACGCCTACCAAGGGCGTGACGCAAGCCTCACGGGATCTCCGCCCATGTCCGACCTGCCGCAGACCATGACCGCCATCGCCATAGAGGGCGGCAAGGGCCCGGCCGACGCCCTGCGCCCGGAGACCGTCACCCGTCCCGAGCCGGGTCCCGGCCAGATCCTGATCCGGGTGCGGGCCGCCGGGGTCAACCGGCCGGACCTGTTGCAGCGCCTGGGCTACTACCCGCCGCCGCCCGGCGCGCCAGCCACCCTGGGCCTGGAGGTCGCCGGCGAGGTGGCGACCGGATCGGGACGTTGGCGAGCCGGCGACAAGGTCTGCGCCCTGCTGGGCGGCGGCGGCTATGCGCAATACGCCGTGGTCGACGCCCGCCACGCCCTGCCGATCCCCGGCGACCTGGATTTCGCCCACGCCGCCGCCCTGCCCGAGACGGTGTTCACCGTCTTCGCCAATGTGTTCGAACATGGCGCGCTCAAGCCTGGCGAGACGCTGCTGATTCATGGCGGGACGTCCGGTATCGGGACAACGGCGATCGCCATGGCCAAGGCTCACGGCGCCCGCGTGATCGCCACCGGCCGCGGGGCCGAAAAGAAGGCCCAGGCCCTGGCCCTGGGCGCCGACATCGCCGTCGACGCCAAGACCGAGGATTTCGCAGCGGTCGCCAGGGCGGCCGGCGGCGTCGACGTGGTGCTCGACATGGTCGGGGCCAGCTATTTCGACCGCAACCTCGACGCCCTGAACCCCGGCGGCCGCATCATCTACATCGCCGCCCTGGCCGGGCCGGTGCTGGAGGTCCCGGTGATGAAGATCATGCAGAAGCGCGCGGTGATCACCGGCTCGACCCTGCGGCCCCGCCCGGCCGATGAAAAGGCGCGGCTGGCGAGCGAGGTCGAACGGGTGGTCTGGCCCTGGATCGCGGCGGGCCAGCTGAAGCCGGTGATCGACGCCACCTTCCCGCTGGGGGAGGCCGCCAAGGCCCATGCTCACCTGGAAGCCGGAGAGCACGTGGGCAAGGTGGTGCTGCTGCCATGATCGTTGGGACCACCGCCGGGGCACTGCCCGGTCCCGCCGTGGGCGAGCCGGCGCCCTGGTTCGTCGCGCGCTCGACCTCCAACCCTCGATTCAGCTTCCACACGACCGCCGGCCGTTATGTCGCCCTCTGTTTTGCGGGCTCCGCCGAACATCCGCTGGCGGCCGCCGCCCTGGCCGAAGTGATGCGGCGGCGAGCGCTGTTTGACGACCTGAAGGCGTCGTTTTTCGGAATCAGCATCGATCCGGCCGACGAGGCCCACCGCCGGGTCGGCGAGAGCTTGCCCGGTCTTCGCTGGTTCTGGGACGTCGACCTGGCCCTCAGCCGACTGTACGGCGCGGCGGCGCACGCCTCCTCGCCGGCCAACCAGACCAAGGACGCGGTGGCCTATCGCCCGTTCTGGCTGGTGCTCGATCCCCAGCTGCGCTGCCTCTTCAAGGCGGCGATCACCGAGACAACCGCGGTGCTCGACTTCATCGCCGCAGCGCCTGACCCCGCGAGCCATGCCGGGATCGACCTGCATGCGCCGGTGCTGATCCTGCCTCGGGTTTTCGAACCGGCTCTTTGCCGCCAACTGATCGATATCCATGAGGCTGAGGGCGGCGAGGCTTCCGGATTCATGCGTGACATCAACGGCCGCACGCGGCTGATCCTCGATCCGTCGCACAAACTGCGCCGCGACCGCGATCTGATCGATCCCGAGATGAAGGCCGCCGTCGCCCGTCGAGTCCGCGAACGGATCGTTCCCGAGGTGGCCAAGGCTTTCCAGTTCCAGGCCAGTCGGATGGAGCGCTATCTGGTCGGCTGCTATGACGCGGCCGAAGGCGGCCACTTCCGGCCGCACCGCGACAACACCACGGCCGGCACCGCCCATCGGCGCTTCGCCGTGACCATCAATCTCAACGCCGAAGACTACGAGGGTGGCGACCTGTCGTTCCCGGAATTCGGCCCGCGACGCTATCGCGCCCCGACCGGCGGCGCGGTGGTGTTCTCATGTTCGCTGCTGCACATGGTCGATCCGATCACCTCCGGCCGGCGCTTCGCTTTTCTGCCGTTCCTGTACGACGAGGCGGCGGCACGCGAACGCGAGGCCCGGAACGCCGAGCTGGGCGAGGAACTGCGGCCCTACGCGGCGGGGCCGCCCGGCTAGAGTCCGCGGCGCTGAACCTCGCCGACAACCTCGGCGTTCAGGAGGCATGCCCCACCCCCGCCCCCGCATCGGCTGTTCCGGCTGGACCTATGACGACTGGAAGGGGCCGTTCTATCCCGAGACGGTGAAGCTGAAGGACCGGCTGGCCTATTATGTCACCCGTTTCGACACCACCGAGATCAACGGCAGCTTCTATCGCCTGCCGTCGGAGAAGGCGGTGGCGTCCTGGGCCGCCCAGGCGCCCGAGGGCTTCCTGTTCGCCTGGAAGGTCTCGCGCTACATCACCCACAACAAGAAGCTGAAGGACTGCGAGGACAGCGTCGACCTGGTGTTCGGCCGCATGAAGCCGCTGGGCGACCATCGCGGTCCGGCCCTGGTGCAGTTGCCGCCGTCGCTGCGCCGCGACGACGAGCGGCTGAAGCGGTTCCTCGGCTGGCTGCCGAAGGGTCAGCCGGTCACGGTCGAGTTCCGCCATGCCAGTTGGTACGACGAGGCGGTCTATGCGGTGCTGCGCGACCATGGCGTCGCCTTCTGCGTCTCCGACCACCACGACGCCCCCTCGCCCTGGCTGGCCACCGCCGACTTCGCCTATGTCCGCGGCCATGGGCCGGGCGGCCATTATCACGGACGCTATTCCGACGCCGAGTTGAAGGCCTGGGCGCAATGGATCGCCGAACAGGCCAAGGCCGGCCGGACGGTGTTCAACTATTTCGACAACGACGTGAAGAGCGCCGCGCCGCAGGACGCCGACAAGCTGATCGCCCTGGTCGGCGGCGGAAACCGGGACGCCTGATCGCCCCGAACAGCGGCGTCGGTGGTTGAAGGACGGGCAGTCGCGCCGGAAACGATCGACGACTGCGCCGGCGAGCCTGGCCCAAGCCCTCTGCCGCCCGCCGCGGCGTATAAGTCCGCATGGGATGTGCGCCCATGCGGAGGATCACGATGAAACCAGTCCTGACGGTGGCGGCCGCCCTGATGCTCCTGCCGATCGCCGCGCGCGCCGAAACCGCGGTCACCCATTTCCCGGCCGCCGGCGCCATGCCGGCGGGCGCGACGACGCCCGGCATGGCGGGGCCGGCGTTCAGCGGCGCGGTGATGGCCGGAGACACGCTCTATGTGTCCGGCACGACCGACATGGACCGGGCCACCGGCAAGCCGCCCGCCGATCCCAAGGACGGCGCCAAGCTGGTGCTCGACAACATCAAGCGCAATGTCGAAGGCGCGGGTCTGACCATGGACGACCTGGTCTGGGTGCAGGTCTTCTGCAGCGACCTGTCCTATTACGGGGCGTTCAACGAGGTATACCGGACCTACTTCAAGGGCCCGCTTCCCGCCCGCGCCTTCCTCGGCGTCGACCATCTGCTGGGCGGCGCGCATTTCGAGGTGATGGGCGTCGCGGTCCGGGCCAAGAAATAGACGCGCAGGCCGGCGCGGTCTTGATCCGGCGATGGATTCCCAAGTCCCTCCCATCCCCCGTTCCCTTTCCGCAAGAACCGCATTATAGCTCCAGGCTGAACATCCCGCCCGGCCGCAAGGTCGGGCGCCGTCATTTCTGGAGGACCGCATGTCCGACATCCTGATGCCCAAGGCGACGGCCGTCTGGCTCGTGGAAAACACGTCGCTGACCTTTGAACAGATCGCCGATTTCTGCGGCCTGCACCCGCTGGAAGTCAGCGGCATCGCCGACGGCGAGGTCGCGCGCGACATTCGCGGCGCCGACCCGATGGGCAACGGCCAGCTGACCCGCGAAGAGCTGGACAAGGCCCAGGCCAACGACAAGTACCGCATGAAGGCCCAGGTCAGCCGCCATGCCGAACTGCTGAAGCCGCAGAAGAAGGCCCCGCGCTACACTCCGGTGTCGCGCCGCCAGGACCGTCCGGACGCCATCGCCTGGTTCCTGCGCCACCACCCCGAGGTGACCGACGCCCAGATCTCCAAGCTCCTGGGCACCACCAAGTCGACCATCGAGCAGGTGCGCAACCGCACCCACTGGAACGCGGCCAACATCAAGCCGGTCGACCCGGTGACCCTGGGCCTGGTCGGCCAGCTGGAACTCGACGCCCTGGTCAAGAAGGCCGCCGAGAAGAAGGCCAAGGACGACCTCAAGAAGGGCATCCTGCCCGAGGACCCGACCCTGCGCCCGGCCGCCGAGACCGGAGCCCTGCCCGACGACCACGACGAGGAAGAGGCCGCGATCCGCAAGGGCCGCATCGAGCCCAAGGCCGAGGACGTGTTCGGCAAGTCGACCTACGTGCCCGACGAGGACGAGGACGACGAGGACTGATCGGCCCGGCGGAAGCCGCAGTGCGTCCTTCGAGGCTCGCCTATGGCTCGCACCTCAGGATGAGGGACTTGGGCGGCTTCTGAATTCCTCATCCTGAGGCGCCCGCACAGCGGGCCTCGAAGGACGCACGGCGCCGCGACCAAGCAAAAGGCCCGTCCTGCTTCCGCCGGACGGGCCTTTTTCGATTTCGGCCTCCTCAAGTCGCCACCGCCTTCGGCGATGACGAAGAGGCGGCTAGTGAAGTCGGGCCCTGAGGCCTTCGATCTCCTCCTTGAGCCTGAGCTTTTGCCGCTTCAGCTCCCGAAGCCGGGTGCTGTCGCTGACGGGACGACGGGTCTCCTCCTGAATCGTGCGGTCGAGGTTCTCATGACGGGATCCAAGCTCGCGGATACGGGATTCGATGGCCATGGCTGTCGGCTCCTTGCTGGTGGAAATCGAAGTCAACACCCGCTGCGCAAAGCTGTCAGATCACATATGATTGCACGCAGGGGCGCTTGACGTTGCGCAGCTTGTTCCCGTGACGGACGAATATTCACCATGCCCGACTTCCAAGCTTCACCGGACAAGCCCCGCTTAGTGGTTGGAATCTCAGGGGCTTCCGGCGTGGTCTATGGCCTGCGGGCCCTGGCCGCCTGCCGCGAGCTGGGGGTCGAAAGCCACCTGGTGTTATCCAAGTCCGCCGTCCTGACCCTGTCGCAAGAAACTGGACTTTCGGTCGTCCAGGTCAACGAAATGGCGGACGTTGTGCATCGTGCGGGCGACATTGGGGCGGCGATCGCCTCGGGGTCGTATCGCACCCTGGGCATGATCGTCGCCCCCTGCTCGGTGCGCACGATGAGCGAGATCGCCACCGGGGTGACGTCCTCGCTGCTGACCCGGGCCGCCGACGTCACGCTGAAGGAACGGCGGCCGCTGGTGCTGATGGTTCGCGAGACGCCGCTGCACCTGGGCCACCTGCGCACCCTGACCAAGCTGGCCGAGATGGGCGCGGTGATCGCCCCGCCGCTGCCGGCGTTCTACGCCAAGCCACAGTCGATCGCCGAGATGGTCGACCAGTCGGTGGGCCGGACCCTCGACCTGTTCGGCCTGTCCTGGCGGCCGGTCCGCCGCTGGGGCGAGGACCTGGCCGCCATCACCGAAGCCTGAAGACCGGAAAGCGACGAACATGCGGCTTTGGCCATGGGCCCTGGAGGTCTACGCACGTCCCGCCGTTGCGCAGGCCTGCCTGTCGCTGCAGGATGGCCATGGCCAGAACGTGCCCTACCTGCTGTGGGCCGCCTGGCGGGCCAGCGAGGGCCGCGGGGCCGACGCCAGGGCGGCCGCCCAGCTGGTCCGCCGTTGGGACGCCGAGGTCGGCGCGCCGCTGCGCAGCGTGCGGCGAGCGATCAAGCCGGCCTGGCCCGGGATCGACGATGCGGCGCGCGAGATCTTCCGCGATGCGGTCAAGGCCGTCGAACTGGACGGCGAAAAGCTGCTGATGGAAAGCCTTGAGGCCCTCAGCGGCGACCCTGGCCCGCCGCTCGACCTGTTTGAGACCCTGCTGGAGGCCGCCCGGGCCTCGGGCGATCCGCCGCGCGACGCCGCCCTGCGGGCCTTGGCCGAGGCCCTGACATGACGGCCTTTACCCGCTGTCAGGCTTTGGTATTTATCACCGCCTCGGGACCCAGCGTGGAGGAGCGTCCATGAACGACGACGATCCTTCGGAAGACAGCGACATCACCCTCGAACGTCGTCTGGCGGCGCTGCGCGAGGAGCACCAGGATCTCGACGACGCCGTCACCGCCCTGGAAGAGCGCCCGCAGCCCGACATGCTGCAGATCGCCCGCCTCAAGCGCCGCAAGCTGGCCCTGAAGGACGAGATCGTGCGGCTTGAGGACATGCTGATGCCGGACATCATCGCCTAGGAGCACGGCTCTAGGCGCTGTGGGCAGTTAGGCGTTTGGCGTGGCGGCGCCGCCCTCGTCCTTCGACAGGCTCAGGATGAAGGCTACTTTACAGGGCGGTTCAGTAGAATTCCTCATCCTGAGCCTGTCGAAGGACGAGGAATTCGGCCCAGGATCGTCAACTGTCCACAGCGCCTAGAAGAGCATTGCAGTTCACCTCCGCCGGACTTATCTTACCTTTGTCTTACCCAAGACGACGGAGGCCGCCTTGGCCAAGCCCAAACCGCTGACCACCACCCTGTCGACGAAGGGGCAGCTCATCCTGCCCCAGGGCATCCGTCGCGACCGGAACTGGGGCCCCGGAACACGGCTCGTGGTCGAGGACACCCCCGACGGCGTGCTCCTGCGAGCGGCGGCGGTTTTCGAACCCACGAAGCCGCAGGACGTCTTTGGATCCCTGCCGTACGCCGGGCCGCCGAAAACGCTTGAGGACATGGAGGCGGGCGTCGCCGCCGAAGCCCGGCGGCGACATGCTGGCGATTGATACCAATGTCGTCGTTCGCTACCTGACCGGCGACCATCCGGAACAATCGGCGGCCGCCCGCGTCGTGATCGACGAGAATGCAGTGTTTGTCGCCACGACCGTTCTGCTCGAGACCGAATGGGTTCTGCGCAGCGTCTACGAATTTTCAAGCCAGGCCTGCGCCGAGGCGCTGACCCGCTTCGCCGGCCTCCCGAACGTGACTTTGGAAGATCCGGCCCGCGCCGCCCGGGCTTTGACGTGGACGGTCGAAGGCCTGGACTTCGCCGACGCGCTCCATCTTGCGGCCGCCGCGGCTTGCGAGGCCTTCGTCAGCTTCGACAAGCGCTTCATCAAAGCCGCCGAGGCGATACACAGTCCGGTGGTGCGCGCCCTCTAAGTCACAACGACCGCCAGCCATTCCCGCAGCGCCGTCACCGCCTCGCCGTCGCGGGCGGCCGGCGGATAGACCAGTTCGAAGCGCCGACCGGCCAGGATCGGGCCGAAGGGCGAAACCAGCAGGCCGCCGGCCAATTCCTCCGCCGCCAGGGTCAGACTGGCCAGCGCCACCCCCTGCCCCGCGACGGCGGCCTGGATGGCGTGGGTGTCGTCAGTGAAGCGCGGCCCGGCCTCGACGTCCAGGTCCGTGCGGCCGGCTTGCCGGACCCAGAGCCGCCAGGTGGGGGTGTCGGGCGTCGGGTGCCGCCACTCGGCATGGATCAGCGACTGGCCGGCCAGGTCGCGCGGCTCGACCAGCCCCAGGCGGGGACTGCACACCGGCGCGAAACGGTCCTCGATCAGCGGCTCGGAGACCAGGCCGGGATAGGGACCCAGGCCATAGCGGATCGCCGCGTCGGCTTCGCCGGCCCTCAGGTCGACGGGATCGTCGGTGGCCAGCAGCCGCAGGTCGAGGTCCGGATGGGCCCGCCGGAAGGCCTCGACCCGGCCGGCCAGGCGCTTGGCGGTGAAGGCCACGGTCGCCGACAGCGTCACCACCCGTCGACCGCCGCGGGGCGCCAGGGCGGCGATCGCCTGGGCGAAGGCGTCGAAGCCATCCGTCAGCACGGGATGCAGGCGCGCGCCGGCGACGGTCAGCGCCACCCGCCGGGGCCCGCGCGTGAACAGGGCCAGGCCCAGATGATCCTCCAGCTGCCGCACCTGATGACTGATCGCCGTCGGGGTCACCGCCAGCTCCTCAGCGGCGCGCTTGAAGCTCAGATGCCGGGCGGCGGCCTCGAAGGCGCGGAGAGCGGACAGGGGCGGCAGGCGGCGCATGCGAGATGATCTCACTTCATCTGTCGCGTGAAAAGTCTGCGTTTGAAGGGAGGCGGTGACCTGGCGCATTGGAAAGCCAACAGATGAGACAGCCTCATCCTTGGAAGATGGAGACCCCATGACCTCGATCCTGCACGTCGATTCCAGCGCCCGGCCGCACGGTTCGGACCAGGCGGCCCACGGCTCCCACACCCGCCGCCTGACCCGTCGCTTCGTCAAACGCTGGCGCGCCGCCCGCCCTGCAACTCCGGTGACCTACCGCGACATCGGCCAGAGCCCGCCCGGGCCGGTGACCGGCGACTGGATCCAAGCCGCCTTCACCCCGCCGGACCAGCGCGAAGCCTGGATGACCCAGGCCTTGGCGCAGAGCGACGCACTGGTGGACGAGCTCCTGGCCGCCGACCTCGTCGTGCTGGGCGCGCCGATGTACAATTTCGGCCCGCCCGCCCAGCTCAAGGCCTGGATCGACAACATCGTCCGGGTGGGCCGCACCTTTGGTTTTGACCGCACGCGCGAAGGCGAGCCCTACTGGCCGCTGCTGACCGACCATCGCAAGACCCTGGTGATCCTCAGCGCGCGGGGCGATCACGGCTACGCGCCCGGCCAGCGCCTGGCCCATGCCAACCACCTGGAAGCCAGCCTCGCCACGCCGTTCGGCTATCTGGGCGTGACGGACGTCCACAGCGTGGCGATAGAGTACGACGAATTCGCCGACGCCCGGCTGGCCGCCTCGATCCTGGCGGCCGAGGCGGCGGTCGACGACTTAGTCGATCGGCTATTGCAGGCGAGGGGCGACGAGCGCGCTCCCGGCGTGACCGGCGCCATCATGGCTCCGGCGTGAAGGCGGAGGAATGCGCCGGGCTTAACCCTCCACCGCCACCGTCGCCTCATGCCCGACCGGGAAGTTCAGCGAGTTGGCCACGAAGCACTTGGCGTTGGCCTCGTGGTGCAGCGCCAGCGCCTTGGCCGGATCCGAGCCCGCCGCGATCGTCACCTGCGGCCGCAGGACGGCGCGCTCGAACCGTCCGCCGCCGGTCTCGTCCTCGACCATCACCCCTTCGGCCTGGTCGCGATAGGCGGTGACCACCACGCCGTTCACCGCGCACAGATGCAGGTACCACAGCTGGTGGCAGGCGCTGATCGAGGCCAGCAGCAGCTCTTCGGGGTTCCAGCGGGCCGGGTCGCCGCGGAAGCTGGGGTCCGACGAGCCGGCGATCGTCGGCTTGCCCTCGACGGCGATCTCGTGGGCCCGTTCGTAGGATCGATAGCCGGCCGTGCCGGCGCCGAGGTTTCCCGTCCAGGTCAGGGTCGTGGCGTAGCGGTGCGACTTGGACATGGGGACTCTCCTGACTCAAAGGGACGGAGGCCCTGTCATGCAATGAGCCGGGGTCGCCGCTCAAGCGGTCAGGCCTCCTTGCGCACCCGCTTCTTCAGCAGCATCGCCGCGTCGGCCTGGGCCAGGGCCGCTTCCGGGTCGGCGCCCGGCTCGATCTCGCGCACGCCGAACGAGATGCGCAGCGGCACCGACCATTCGCCGACCTGCACGGGCGCGTCGCGCACGGCGGCGGCCAGGGCCTCGGCCTTGGCCTGGGCGGTGCGCTGGTCGGCCTGGACCAGCAGCACGGCGAACTCGTCCCCGCCGAGCCGGCCGACCACGTCGGTCTCGCGGACATGGCCCTGCAGGCGCTCGGCCACCGCCCTCAGCGCCGCATCGCCGGCGGCGTGGCCGAAGCGGTCGTTGACCGCCTTGAAGCCGTCGAGGTCGAAGAACACCAGGCTGGCCGGCGAGCCGTAGCGCTGGGCGAAGGCGGCGACCCGCCGGATCTCGCGCAGGAAGGCCCGGCGGTTCAGCACCGGGGCCAGCACGTCGAGGTCGGCCAGGCCCTGGGCCTCGTTCAGCTTGTACTTCAGCCGCCCGACTTCGTTGCGCAGGTCGTCGATCTCGCCCATCAGGGTCTTGAGCGCCGTCTGCACCTGCGGCGTCAGGTCGACCTCGGACAGGCCCAGGAACCCGGCCTTGTCGGCGGCGACGACGGCGCGGGCCACGGCCGGGCCGGCCGCCTCGGTCAGGGCCCGCCGCCGGATCGCGGAGAAGGACTCGGTGCGGGCGCTCGTGATCTTCATGGCGGGCGGGGAATCACTTGTTTGCACAGCTCTGAGCGAAGCTGCGGGCTTCCGTTAACCCTGGCAATGGCGGGCCAACGTGTCGCAGCGTCGCACTGACGCATCGGTCTGCATCGGCCCGCGCGCAGCCAGAGCGAGAACGGGCTTTGGAGCGGGGGTCGCAGCGGCTATAAGCCGGCCGATTCAAGGGCCTATGGGCTCGCCGCGGCTCCTTGGGGCCGTCCAGGAAAATCGTCGCGATGCCCACGACCCCGCCACCTGTCGCCATCGTCATGGGCAGCCGTTCGGACTGGCCGACCCTGAAGAAGGCGGCCGAGGCGCTCGACGCCCTGGGCGTGGCCTATGAGGCCAAGGTCGTCTCGGCCCACCGCACCCCCCAGCGTCTGGTCGAATTCGCCACGGGCGCCCAGGACGCGGGCTACAAGGTGATCATCGCCGGGGCCGGCGGCGCGGCGCATCTGCCGGGCATGGTGGCGTCGATGACCGTGCTGCCGGTGCTCGGCGTGCCGGTGCAGTCCAAGGCCCTGAACGGCCTGGATTCCCTGCTGTCGATCGTCCAGATGCCGGGGGGGATCCCGGTGGGGACCCTGGCGATCGGCGAGGCCGGGGCCCGGAACGCCGGCCTGCTGGCCGCCCAGATCCTGGCCCTGTCGGACGCCGCCCTCGGCCAGCGCCTGCAGGCGTTCCGCGACGCCCAGACCGACGGCGTCGCCGAAAGCGTCGAAGACTGATGGCCGTCTTTCCCCTCCCCCCCGGCTCGACCATCGGCATCCTGGGCGGCGGCCAGCTGGGCCGGATGCTGGCCCTGGCCGCCGCGCGCCTGGGCTTCGACGTGGTCATCCTCGATCCCGAGGAGAACAGCCCGGCCGGCCGCGTCGCCGCCGGCCAGATCGTCGCCCCCTATGACGACCGCTGGGCGCTCAAGCGCCTGGCCGAAAGCTGCGACGTCGTCACCTACGAGTTCGAGAACGTGCCGGCCGCCACCGTCGCCGAGCTGACCGCCCAGGGCGTGCTGGTCGCCCCCGGCGCCAAGGCCCTGGCCGCCGCCCAGGACCGGGTGGTGGAAAAGAGCTTCCTGGCCGAGATCGGCGTCCCGACCGTGGCCTTCGCCGCCGTCGACGACGCGCAGGGCCTGGCCGCCGCCCTCGCCCGGATCGGCGCCCCGTCGCTGCTGAAGACCCGGCGCGAGGGCTATGACGGCAAGGGCCAGGCCTGGATCCAGCGCCCGGCCGAGGCCGCCGCCGCCTTTGACCGGATCGGCCGCCAGCCGGCCATCCTCGAGGCCCCAGCCGACTTCGTACGCGAGCTGTCGGTGATCGCCGCCCGCGGCCGCGACGGCGAGATCGCCTGCTATCCGCTGTCGGACAACCACCACGAGGGCGGCGTCCTGCGCCGCACCAGCGCCCCGGCCAAGGTCAGCCCCGCCACCCGTGACCAGGCCGAGGCCATCGTCGCCAAGATCCTGACTGCGCTCGAATATGTCGGGGTGATCGGCGTGGAGCTGTTCGAGCTGGCCGGCGGCAAGCTGCTGGTCAACGAGTTCGCCCCGCGGGTGCACAACACCGGCCACTGGACCCAGGACGGCTGCGAGGTCGACCAGTTCGAACAGCACATCCGCGCCGTCGCCGGCTGGCCCCTGGGCCCCACCGCCCCGCGGGCCCATGTCGAGATGACCAACCTGCTGGGCCCCGAGGTCGAGGCCTGGGCCCGGCTGGCGGCCGAACCGGAGACCCGCATCCACCTCTACGGCAAGGGCGAGGCCCGGCCGGGACGGAAGATGGGGCATGTGAACCGGTTGCGGGGGTTGAAGGACTAGGCTCACCCATTGCGAACAGTGTCGTCATGGTTGAAAATGGCGATAATTGGCGACAGTTGGCGTCAGGGGGCAGGACGGCAAATGCGAGCGCGTCTCGGAGCGATGGCCATGATCATCGCGCTTTCGATCCTGGCGCCGCCGGCGGCCAGCGCTCGACAGTCTGGCGCGATCGTCGCGGGCCAGATGATCCGAAGTCAATCGACATCGCCAATCGGCGGCTGGCGGGTGTTCTCGGGAGGGATGTATCCCGCGCGCACGACGGCCAACTCCGTGACGACGGAAGTCCATGCGTGCTGTTTCCTCGTTCTGAAGCGGGGCGACGCCTATACGATCGCTCGCACTGAAGCGGTGGAAAAGACAGCTCGTGGCGGGGTCGTCACGGAGCGCGTTCTGGACACCAAGGTCGTCACCAGGGCTCCGTATGAAGAGATCAGCGAGTGCGGGCCGCTTTGGATCGAGCCTGTGCTCAGCTTCAGGGACAAGCGTTCCAGAAGCGTGAGGTCGATTGTCATGACCAACGATGACTACACGGTGATCTCCTGGACGGACCTAGGGAACACCTGCCAATTTCAGGATTGAGGAAGCGTCGCCCTACTTGGAGGCCGACCTTGCCGGTACCGCAGCGCCGAGGCAGGTTTCGCCATAGCTAGAAGGACGGAGGCGATCGACATGGCGGTTCCCGACGGCGCGGAATCGATGCGTCCCTTCCTGCCGTCCAAGGACTTCGAGGTCAGCAAGGCCTTCTACCAGGCGCTCGGCTTCAAGACCCTGCTCGACGGCGAGGTGGCGATCTTCGGGGTGGGGGCCAGCGCCTTCATCCTGCAACGCTATTACCAGCAGGCCTGGGCCGAGAACTGCATGATGCAGCTGATGGTCGACGATCTGGACGCTTGGTGGGCGCACATCCAGGCGCTGGACCTGCCCGGCGCGTTCGGCGTCCAGCCGCCCAAGCCGCCGGCGATGCAGCCGTGGGGCCTGCGCGTGGCCTATGTCTACGATCCGTGCGGGGTGCTATGGCACGTGGCCCAGCGACGTCCGGGCGTGGCGCAGGACTGATCCTCACGCTATGGCGATGATTTCCAGCTCGACCAGCCAGTCGTCGGCCAGAGTCTGGACGATGATCGCCGTGGTCGGGATGCGCCGCTCACCCAGGGCCTTCACCCGCGCCGCGCCGTTGGCCTCGACATAGGCGACGTCGCGCAGGTAGCTGGTCAGGCGCACGATGTTGTCGACGGTCATCCCGGCGGCGGCCAGGATGGTCCGAAGATTCGACCAGACCAGCTCCAGCTGGTGCTCCAGACTGCTTCCAGCCACACCGTCGGCGTCCAGACCCATGGTTCCGGCCACGAACAGCATTCGCGCCGGATCTCGGACTTCGATGGCGTGCACATAGTCGTCAGTCGCCGCGTAGATCCCGTCGATGGGATTGTGGATCACGATGTTCATGACGGCCTCCCGGCTTTTGTCTTGTGAGCTTCGCATCCAAAGCTTAGCGGAAGGACGCGCCGTCGGTGTGACGGCCTTTCGCGGAGCCAAGCATGGCTGGACAAGCGCTTATCGGCCTGATCGGCGGCATGAGCTGGGAGAGCTCGGCCCAGTATTATCGGCTGATCAACGAGGGCGTCCGCGACCGGCTGGGCGGGGTCGCCTCGGCGCGGACCCTGATGTGGTCGTTCGATTTCGCCCGCATCGAAGCCCTGCAGCACGCCGGCGACTGGGACGCCCTGGCCGGCGAGTTGGCGCAGGCCGCCCGCGTTCTGGAACGCGGCGGGGCCGACCTGCTGGTGCTGTGCACCAACACCATGCACCGCTGCACCCAGGCCATCGAGGACGCGGTGGCCATCCCGCTGCTGCACATCGCCGATCCGACCGCCCAGGCGATCCGGGCGGCGGGCCTCACCAAGGTCGGCCTGCTGGGCACGGCCTTCACCATGGAGCAGGACTTCTATCGCGGCCGGCTGGAGCAGCGGTTCGGCCTGGAGGTGCTGACGCCGGAGGCCGACGACCGCGCGGCGGTGCACGGGATCATCTATCGCGAGCTGGTGGCCGGCCAGGTGCTGGACGCCTCGCGCGAGGTCTATCGGGCGGTGATCGAGCGGCTGGTGGCGCGCGGGGCGCAGGGGATCATCCTGGGCTGCACCGAGATCATGCTGCTGATCGGACCGGCCGACAGCCCCGTGCCGATCTTCGACACCACGACCCTGCACGCCATGGCTGCGGTGGAGCGGGCGCTGGGCGCGCGGTAGCCGCGAGCCTCCGAGCGGCTGAGGGACGCACGCCAGATCGGAAACGGATGTGTGACCCCTACCGCCGCGCCTCGGTCGCCATCCGCACGGCCAGTCCGCCCAGCACCGTGGCCATCAGCCAGCGCTGCACGACGACGAAGGCCGGCCGGCCGGCCAGGAACAGCGCGATGGTTCCGGCCGCCGAGGCGATCGAGGCGTTGACGCTCAGGCTGACGGCGATCTGGGTCAGGCCCAGCACCAGCGATTGGCCGAACACCCCGCCGCGATGCGGGTCGATGAATTGCGGCAGCAGCGACAGATAGAGCATCGCCGCCTTGGGATTGAGAAGATTGGTCAGGAAGCCCATGGCCACCAGCTTGGCCGGCGGGTCCTTGGGCAGTTCCCGCACAGCGAACGGCGCCGCGCCGCCGGGGCGGATCGCCTGCCAGGCCAGCCAGGCCAGGTAGAGCGCCCCGCCGAACCGCAGCAGGTCATAGGCCACCGGCGCGGCCATCAGCAGGGCGGTGATGCCCAGGGCCGCGCAGACCAGATAGACGACGAAGCCGGCCGCCACGCCGATCAGCGACACCAGGCCGGCGGTGCGGCCCTGACTGATCGAGCGGCTGATCAGGTAGAGCATGTTCGGCCCTGGGGTCAGGGCCATGGCCAGGCAGACCAGGGCGAAGGCGATCAGGGTCTTGGCTTCGGGCATGGGCGGGCTCCGCATTGTTCAGGAGGGACGCCCAGGCGAACGGCTGCTGACGCCCGCGCTCCCCGAGGGTGCTCCCTCCGATCGCCAGTCACGCGGACCCGCCCTGCCTATACCGGTTCGCGGCGAAGGTTTAGGGGAATTGGCGGGAGAGCGGACGGCGAGACGCTGAGGGACACACACTCATTTCTCCAACCGGATGTCGGCGGCGGAGCCAGATCGGAAACGCGTGTGTGACCCTCGCTCCCGGTTTCACACCGAACGTCCCAAAGCCCCGTCATCCTCGGACTTGTTCCACGGCTGTCCGGTTCACGTTTTGGCGAAGTCGAGACAGAGTTGTCTTGGATCGTGAGGTTTTGTTGGCTGGGGCCTGAGCAGTTGATCGAGGGCTCTGCGGTGCATGAGATTGGCGCGGACGAGTCTTGAGAAGGCCAGGACGCCGCCAACTCCACGCCACGACCCACGACAACTCTCTCTCGACTTGATGACAGCGTGAACCGGACAGCCGTGGAACAAGTCCGAGGATGACGGCGGTTTAGGGGGATCGACGCGGCTCGATCCCCGCCGCTGACGCCGAAAACACCAGCAACTTCAACGCCCTGAAAAATAACCAGCGTCACCAACCCGCCAGCCCTCGAACCGCCCGCACAATCAAACCTGTCTCCGTCGCGGAGGAGGGCGCTTGGTACCGACCCGAAGCGGCGATGGAGATGGAACCGAGCGGGGCCGTCTGGGCCTGGCGATCGGATCGCGGCGGGCGGCGGGGCTCAGAAGGCTCCAAGGTCCTCCGGGGACGGTGGCGGGACAGGCGGGTCGACGGGGCCGGGAGGTTCAAACCGGCCTGTTCCAGGATCTGTCGGAGTCGCTGACGGCCCCTTCCGGGCGACTTTGATCCTGCCCGTCCGAGGGGGAACGTCGATCGGGATGAAACAGGCCCTCAGTCGCCGTCCCTCGAGACAAACGGTTCCGCGGAGCGGTCTGTCCAAGCCGAAACGCACACACACTACTCACGGTCTCCGGGCCTGGCCCGGCCGCTCCGCGCCTCCTCATCCCACTCGCAGCGAAAGCCCGAGGTCGAAGAAACGTGTCTGGCCAAGAAGTCCTCAGGGACGAGACGCCGGGATGAGCGGAGCTTCAGCCCCGCCCGTAGCGCATCCGGGCCAGCGCCCCGGCCACCTCGGCGGCCAGGTTCATCGGCTTGAGGCCCGCCTTCCACTTCTCGAAAGCCATGACGTTGTCGATGCGGCCGTCCAGGTGCTTCAGCGCCGACTCCCGCCCGGAGGCCAGGTCGACCGCCAGGGTCGAGACCAGGATCCCCGACAGGATGGCCCGCTTGGAATAGTGGTTTTCGTCGGTCGCCGTATCGCCGGCCCAGCGCCACAGGGCGTCGGCGCTTTCCCAGACCAGGCTCAGGGCCAGGGGCATATGGGTCGGAAAGGCCAGGAAGGCGGCCAGCCGGCGCAGGGCTTCGGCGTCCGCTACGGCGGCGTCCAGCCGGGCGATCACGCCGCGGCGGATCCGCTCGCGGATCTTCAGGGCGGCGGGGTCGAATGCGGTCAGGCTGGCCAGGGCGACCGCGTCATGGCGGCGCGACAGCAGCGCGGCCAGGTCGCGCGGGCCGCGCGGCAACAGCAGCTGCGCCTCGCCGGGATTGAGGCCGGCGGCCGCTGCGGCGGCCCGGGCCAGGCCGGGGTTCCAGCCCAGGCGCGGCGCCAGGCGCACGGCCTCGTCCAGCACGCGTTGCTCGGCCTGGTCGGCCCAATCCCTCGTATCGGTCATGAATCCGAGTCTACACGGGAGTTTAGGCCGCGTCGCGCATGGACAGAGCGCCTCGCCTCTGCTATCAGCCGCCCCTCGTCGCCCGGGAGATCCCTTTCCGGGCTTATCAGGTTTTGTTCGCCCGCCCGGCCCCTGAGAGGGACTCGGGAAGATGGTCGGGCCGTCGAATGGAGAGAGACCCCTGGTCCAGATTTTCGTCCGCGACAACAACGTCGATCAGGCCCTCAAGGCCCTGAAGAAGAAGATGCAGCGCGAAGGCTCGTTCCGCGAAATGAAGCGGCACGTGCACTACGAGAAGCCGTCCGAGAAGCGCGCCCGCCAGAAGGCCGAGGCCGTTCGCCGCGCCCGCAAGCTGGCCCGCAAGCGCGCCCAGCGCGAAGGCCTGATCCCGATGCCGAAGAAGCCGGTCGGCGCTCGGTAAGGACGTCTTCGCGAGGCGCTCGCCTCCGCAAGCCGAATTTTCGAAACCCGCGTGGGGCGACCTGCGCGGGTTTTGCTTTGCCCCTACCCCCGTGCCCCCGCCACGAAGGCCACGGCCTTGACGATATGGCCGGCGAAGGCCTGGCCCAGCAGCCGGGTGTGGGTGGCCGCCTCGACATGATCGACATAGCCATGCTGCGAGGCCAGGGCGGGAGCGGCCTGCAGGGCCTTCCACGCCTCGCGTCCCTTGACCGCTCCGGCCGTGACCACCGCCACCGGCAATCGCGGGTCGAAGGGGGGCTCGGCCGCGGCCTGGTCGGCCGAGACGGACCACAGGGCCACCTCCTGGGCCGCGACCCGGTTGTGGCGACCGTTGGCGAAGGCCCAGCGCTTCTCGGCCCGGGCGGCCGGCGGCAGGCCGATCTTGTCGCCCAGCGACGTATAGACCAGCGGCTTGTAGAGGCCGATCGCCGCGCCGCGCGCGGCCCAGCGCGAGGCGGCGGTGAAGGCCTTGATGAACGGCCGGGCCTGGTCCGACCGCGAGGCCTCGGCCGTGGCGGCGTCGACCAGCACCAGGCCGGTCACCCGGTCGGGATGGCGTCCGACATACTGCCGCAGGCGCAGGCCGGCCATCGAATGGCCGACCAGGATGAACGGTCCGGTCTCGCCCGAGGCGACGACCAGCTTTTCGAAGTCCCCGACGATGGCCAGGCCGTCGCGCGGGGCCGGTCCCGGCGGCGAGAATCCCAGGCCCGCCCGGTCATAGGCGCAGGAGCGCCAGCCGGCCGCCGCCAGGGCGTCCTGGGTCGCGCCCCAGTCGGCGGCGAAGCCGAAGGCCCCCGCCTCCAGCCAGACCAGCGGCCGGGCTGCGGCGGCGGCCGGGGCGGGACCTTCGCAGACCAGCCGCAACTGACGCCCCTCGCCGATATCGACCATGGTCCCGCGCGGCATCGGACGGCCGGCCGCCGACATCAGACCGCCCACGGCGATGAACGAAACGAGGAAAAGGACGAATCCGGCAAGGGCGCGACCGACAAACCTGAGCATGGGGCCACTCTAGCCGAGCGGCGATGTCCGTCGAGTGACGGCCCTGTGGAAATCCGGCCCGGACGCCCAAACGGCCAGGGACTAGCCGTCGACGACCATGATCCGTATACGGATGCGGCCGTCCTTGGTCGCGTTCATGCGGCAAAGGCGCAACCAGCCTTGGCCGCGGACCAAGCATGGGCTCGGCGGGACAGGTCGTCGCCTCAGATTACGAAACATTCAGAACGCAACATTACAGAACATTCAGAACATTACGTTCAGCACACTCTCTTAATTACACGTCATGAAGGAGACGTAACGAGTATTCGCCGAAACATCGGCGTACATCTTTGGTCATGGGGCGCAGGGAAGCGCCAAAACCGAGGGACCACTCCAATGCGCAAGTTCATGACCAGCCTGGCCACCGTCGCCACCCTGACCCTGGCCGCCGTTCCGGCCCTGGGCCTGGTGCAAGCCGCCCACGCCGCCGAGCCGACCGCCACGATCTCGCTGGCCGGCCTGAACCTGAGCAACCCTGCTCACGCCGCCGAATTCGCCGCCCGGGTCGACGCCGCCGCCGAGCAGGTCTGCAGCGACATGGCGCGCACCAATCCCGGCGCCTTCACCATGGCCGGCTGCAAGGTCGCGGCGCGCAAGCAGGCGATGTCGCAGCTGTCCAAGATGCAGCGCCAGCGCCTGCAGACCGCGGCGCGCGCCGCCCCGATCACAGTCGCCGCGCGCTAGGAGGCTGGCCCGAAGTGAAGTTGGGTGATTTCAAACCTTTGCGATTCCGACGCCAGATTCTCGACCGGTGCTTTCGTTGAGAATGGCGTGTTGAGTTAGGTGAATGGCGACAACCCTGGACGTGACCTGCTCGTTCGAACGCCGCCCCCTGATGTGGCCGACGGATCTCCAGCTCTCCGAGATCGTCGACCAGCACGACTTCGCTAGGCCGCCCATGATTTCGAGCGACGTGCATGTGCATTTCGTCAGGAACTTGCTCGTGGGCGGCTTTGGCGGCCATTCGTTGAAGGATGGCCGCAGGTGCGCAGTCAGTTGGATCTCAATGCGGCCCCGTCGCATCGATCGAGCTGGCGTCGACGACTTGCGCCTCGTCGCGCGCCTCGCCCGGGTCGACCACATCGCCCACCCGGCGCATGATCGGGTCGAGCAGGGCGTAGGCGACCAGGCCGGCCAGCACGGCCACGTTGATCAGATAGGGCGAGGGATGGGCCCATTTGTAGAGCGCCACGCCGAGCACCGGGGCGATGATCACCGAGGCGCCGTTGATGGCGCTGATCGCCCCGGCCACCGCCCCCTGCTCCTCATGCCCGACCGACAGCGAGGCCCCGGCCGTGAAGCCTGGCCGCGCGAAGCCGTAACCCAGGCTGCACAGGGCGAAGCCGACGACCAGGGTGTGGTAGTCGGGCGAGAAGGCGACGATCAGATTGCCCAGGGCCGCGCATCCGGCTCCCAGCCACAGCAGCTGCCGCGGCTTGAGCCGCAGCATGCGGATCAGGCCCCACTGTGCCAGCAGGCTGGCGGCCGCGCCGGCCATCATCGCGATCCCGGCGAAGGCGGCCGCGAGGGCCGGGGCCATCCGCAGCTTGTCGATGACCATGAAGCCCAGGGTCTGCTGGTTGACGCTCTGGGCCGAGGCCAGCAGGAAGCCGTAGACCACGAAGGGCAGGATCCGCCGGTCGTTCCAACGGATGCGGGGCCGATCGGCGCCGCTCGCCTCGCGGCCCGGAATCTCCTGCGGCCGCTCGGGCAGGCCGCGCACCACCAGGACCAGCACGACGCCCGCCAGGATCGCGAAGGCGAACATCGGTCCCGACAGGGTGATCAATGGAAACACCAGGAACGGCGCCACCGCCGGCCCCAGGATGGTGCCCAGCCCCGTCGCCGAGGCCATGGTCGCCAGGGCGTTGGTGCGCTCGGCCGGGGCGGTGCGGTCGGCGACATAGGCCTGGGCGGCGGGGTTGGAGGCCGAGCCGGCCAGGCCGAAGATCGCCCGCGACAGGGCCGCGCCGACGAACACCGCCAGCGGGGCCATCAGCCCCTTCAAGCCCATCAGGATGAAGAAGCCGAAGCCCAGCATCGAGACGGCGAAACCGGCCATGCCCAGCATCACCATCGGCTTGCGGCCCAGCCGGTCCGACCGCCGGGCCCAGACTGGCGACATCACCCCCCACAGCAGGGCCGACAGCGAAAAGATCGAGACAATCTGCACGTCGGGAATGCCCACCTGACGGCCGATAGCCGGCAGCACGGTCTGCAGGGCGGTGTTGCCGGCGGCGCTGCTGAGCAGCACGGCGAACAGGATCGCGAAGGCCCGGCTGCGGGCGGTCCCCTCAAGGCGCGTGCTCGGATCGGCGTCCGGGCCGGTCTTGCTCATGCTTCCCCTCCGACGCGACGGGGGCCTGCGGAGGGCGCCGGTCACCCCGGCCCTGTCCGGCCGACGTTCGAACATCTGTTAGGCGGGTGTGGCGAAAGGCGCAACACGCCGGCGGCCGGCCGCACACCTTGGATTAAGCATTAATGGCGATCATCCCGCCTGAGTTTACCCGGGGCGCTCTTCCATCATGTTCCAGATCATCGGAATCGTACTGCTGTTCGGCCTCGTGTTCGGCAGCTTCATCATGTCCGGCGGCAAGATGGACGTGATCATCGAGGCCGCCCCGCACGAGCTGATGTGCATTCTCGGCGCGGGCATCGCCTCGTTCCTGATCTCGAACTCGATGACGGTGATCAAGGCCACCGGCGGCGGTTTCGCCAAGATCTTTTCGGGCCCCAAGTGGAAGACCGCCGACTATCGCGACCTGCTCAGCCTGCTGTTCCTGCTGACCAAGACCATGAAGTCCAAGGGCGTCATCGCCCTGGAAAGCCACATCGAAAAGCCGCACGAAAGCTCGATCTTTCAGCGCTACCCCAAGATCACCAAGGACCACTTCGCCGTCGACTTCATCTGCGACACCCTGCGGATGATGACCATGAACCTGGAGGATCCCCACCAGGTCGAGGACGCGATGGAGAAGCAGCTGGAAAAGCACCATCACGAGGGTCACGCCCCCTCGCACGCCCTGCAGAGCCTGGCCGACGCCCTGCCGGCCCTGGGCATCGTCGCCGCCGTGCTCGGCGTCATCAAGACCATGGGCTCGATCACCGAGCCGCCGGCCGTGCTGGGCGCGATGATCGGCGGCGCGCTGGTCGGCACCTTCCTGGGCGTGTTCCTGGCCTATGGCCTGGTCGGGCCCTTCGCCACCCGCCTGAAGGACGTGGTCGAAGAGGAAGGTTCGTTCTACAAGATCATCCAGTCAGTGCTGGTCGCCCACCTGCACGGCAACGCCGCCCAGATCTCGGTCGAGATCGGCCGCGGCAGCGTGCCGTCGCCGGCCCAGCCGAGCTTCTTGGAGCTGGAAGAGGCCCTGCAGCAGATCCCCAACGAGGCTTGATCCGTCAGATCACGGATTCGTGAGCTTTGGCTTGCACGAGTTCACGAAAAGGTGTTCCGTAACTCTGACGTGACGCGGTCACCCGACCGCGCCCCACGTGGACAAGCAGTCGCAAGGGATACGCCCATGACCACCAAGATTCTCCGCTCGATCCTGGTCGCCGGCCTCGCTGTTTCGGCGCTTTCGCTGGCCGCCTGCGGCAAGAAGGACGAGGCCGCCGACGCTTCGGCCCAGAAGGCCCAGGAAGCCGCCGCCTCGGCCAGCACCGCCACCGACGCCGCTGCGACCGCCGCCGGCGCCGCCGCCGACGCCAACAAGGCCGCCGCCGACGCCGCCGCCTCCACTCCCGCCGCTCCCGACGCCACCACCGCCGCTGAAGCTCCGGCCGCCGCGGGCGACACGACCACGACGACGACCACCACCGAAAAGAAAGAGACCGCTCCGGCCCATTAAGCGCCGCCGATCGCGCGTTTCGACGTTGAAGGGCCGTCCGCAAGGGCGGCCCTTCTTCTATAAGCGGCTCATGAACGACGCCGCCCCCCCTTCCGCCACCGCCTCGCCGCTCGTCTGGCAGGACGACGGCCTGCCGCGCTCGGCCCTCTACGGCGACGTCTATTTCTCCAGCGCCGACGGCCTGGCCGAGACCCGGGCGGTGTTCCTGGCCGGCTGCGACCTGCCCGCCGCCTGGGCCGGGCGGGAGCATTTCACGGTCGGCGAGCTGGGTTTCGGCACCGGGCTGAACATCGCCGCCCTGCTGGACCTGTGGCGGCGCGAGCGTCCCGCAGGCGGCCGGCTGCGGATCTTCTCGGTCGAGGCCCACCCAATCACCCGCGACGAGGCGGCCCGCGCCCTGGCGGTCTGGCCCGAGCTGGGCGAGGCCGCCCAGGTGCTGCTCGACCGCTGGCCGGGCCGAGCGCGCGGCTTCCACCGCGTCGACCTGCCGGGCTTCGACGCCGTGCTCGACCTGGCGGTGACGGAGGTCGAGCCGGCCCTGGCGGCCTGGGACGGCGCGGCCGACGCCTGGTTCCTCGACGGCTTCTCGCCCGCCCTCAACCCGGCCATGTGGCGCGAAGAAGTCCTCGCCGCCGTCGCAGCGCGCTCGGCCCCGGGCGCGCGGGCCGCCACCTTCACCGTCGCCGGCGCGGTGCGGCGCGGTCTGGCCGCCGCGGGTTTCCAGGTCGACAAGCGTCCGGGCTTCGGCCGCAAGAAGGAGCGGCTGGAGGCGCGCTTCCCGGGCGCGCCGACCGCCGCCCCCCCGCCTCGCCGCCTGGCGGTGATCGGCGGCGGAATCGCCGGCGCCGCCATAGCCCGCGCAGGCCGCGCCGAGGGGCTGGCGGTGTCGGTGTTCGACGACGGCGCGGCGGCCGCCTCAGGCAATCCCGCGGCCCTGGTCACCCCCGCCCTCGACGCCGGCGGCGGTCCGCGCGCCGCCCTGCACGCCCAGGCCTTCGCCCGGGCGGTCGCCCTCTACCAGACCCTGCCGGAGGCGGTGATCGCCCGCGGCGTGCTGCAACTGCCGGCGAACCCGCGCGACGCCGACCGCCTCGCGGCCGTGGCGCAGCAGGACCTGTTCGAGCCCGGAGCCATGACCCTGGTGGACGCGGCGGCCGTCACGGCGCGGCTCGGCGAGCTGGTCGCGGGCGGGCTGGACATGGCCGACGCCCTGGTGGTCGAGCCGGCCGGCGTCCTGGCCGCTTGGCGCGGCGAGACGTCGACCGCCCAGGTCGCCCGGATCGCTCACGACGGCGCGGCCTGGCGACTGTTCGATCAAGAAGGCGGCTGCCTTGCCGAGGCCGACGCGGTAGTCCTGGCCGGCGGTGCGGGCCAGCACCGGCTGTGGCCGGAGGCGCCGCTACGTCCTGTGCGCGGCCAGGCCAGCTGGACCGCAGGCGTCGCGGCGCCGCCTCCGGTCACGTTTGGCGGCTATGTCGCGCCGACTCGCGACGGCGTGCTGTTTGGGGCCACCCATGATCGCGACGACGTCGAGACCGACACCCGCGCCGCGGACCATGCCCGCAATCGGCAGGCGCTGGCCCAGGGGCTGCCGGACCTGGCCGCCCGGCTGACCGACGCGGTCCTGGCGGGCCGGGCGGCGGTCAGGGCGGCGACGGCCGACCACCTGCCCCTGGCCGGCGCCGTACCCGGCGCCGCGCCCGGCCTGTTCGTGCTGGGGGGTCTCGGCGGACGAGGCTTCTGTCTCGCGCCGCTGCTGGCCGAGCACCTGGCGGCGCGAATCCTGGACCTGCCCTCGCCGCTGCCCCGCGCATTGTCGGCGCTGGTCGAGCCCAAGCGCTTTTCATCGCGACGAAACCGACGGCGGGAATGAAAAAGGGCCCGGCGTCGCCGCCGGGCCCCTCAGTCGGTTGGATCGCGATCCTTAGAAGTTGATCGAGATCGTGGAACGGCGGTTCAGCGGTTCCTTCACGCCATCGCCGGTGGCGACGGCGGGTTCGCTTTCGCCCTTCCAATCCACGGCCAGGGTGGTGGCCGGCACGCCGGCTCCGACCAGGGCGTCGGCGACGGCCTTGGCGCGGCGCTCCGAGAGCTTGGCGTTGTACTTCGGCGAGCCCGAGGTGTCGGTATGGCCGACCACCACGATCTTGGTCGCATGACCGCCGTTGGCGTAAGTCGCCGCTTCGGAGATCACCGACTGGGCTTCCGGCGTCAGCACATACTGATCGAACGGGAAGTAGACGATGAACTCGCGAGCCTCATAGGCCGGCGGCGGCGGCGGGGGCGGCGGGGGAGCCGGTTCCGGCGGCGGGGGAGGCGGCGGGGGCGGCGGCGGCGGGGGAGGCGGCGGAGGCGGCGGCGAGCCGAAGGTGTAGCGGACGCCCAGGGTCAGCGAGGTGTCCTTGTACTTGCCTTCGAAGGTGCCGACGTCGGTGACGGCGCCGAAGTGTCCGGGGCCGCCGGTGTTGGCGGTCACCGAACCCCATTGCAGGTCGTCGGTCTGCAGGTAGCGGCCGGTCAGATCCAGCGACCAGTTGGGGGCGAAATCCCAGGCCACGCCGAGCAGGCCTTGGAAGGCCAGGGCCTGATCGACGTCGTCGAAGCTGGTGTTCTGGAACTGGGCGCCGCCGGCGGGGACGCCGCTCAGCTGGCCATAGACCTTGTTGTGGACCCAGGCCGTGCCGATGCCGGCGCCGATGAACGGACGCCAGCTGGAGTCGGGCATGAAGTCATAGATGACGTTGGCCATCAGGGTGGTGGCCTTCATCTCGCCGTTCGGGTCTCCGCACTTCGGGGCGGCGGCGGTGCGCTCGACGCCGGCGGTGCAGAGACCGATCGGCTGGGCGCCGGCGGCCGAGCCCTTGACGCTGCTGATGTCGCCCTTGCGATAGCCGTACTCGCCTTCGACCCGCCAATTGGGGCTGAAGCGATAGCCGATACGTCCAAAGCCCGCCCAATCGTCGTCGGCCGAGAACGTCCACTTGTAAGGCTTGCCGTCCGAACCGTTGACGGACGAGGTGGCCTTGACGCCGTCGGTCGTATGGTACCCGACGTCACCGGCGACGTACCATCCGCTCAACGCGCTTTGGGCGGAGGCGCCCGACGCGGCGCAGAGCGCCAGCGTCGCGACACCAGCCAGCAACCGGATCTTCATGATGTGAACCCTCTAAATGAATGTCTCGAGGCCGACGTTGAAGCGCGGCCTCACGACGACAAACGCGCCAAGATTGAAAATGGGGTGTGGCAGAGCAGCAACATTCGGGGGTTTTCGACGAAAATTTGACGGCTAAGCCGGAGATTCCAGGGGTGTAGTCGAGCTTGATCCAAATCGCGTCGCTCGGTCCGGGAACCCTCGCGACTGCGGTAGCCCTGCACCCCCCAAGTTTCGGCGATGGCCCTGCTCGGCGCCCTAGGCCAGCGGCTTGAGCACCTCGCGCGCCACGTCGATGAAGGCCCGCAGCTTGGGCGCCTCGGCGGCGCGGCGTGGAAAATACAGGAACAGGCCCGGCTCCTCGATCGCGGTCTTCGGCAGCACCCAGCGCAGGCGCCTTGCACGGATGTCCTCGCGCACCAGCGGTTCGAACACATAGGCCAGCCCCACCCCGGCCAGGGCCAAATCCCGGGCGTAGAGCGGATCGGTGACCCGGGCGCTGCCGCGCACCTTCACCGCCGCGTCGACACCGTCCTCCTGCACCTCCCAGGCATAGTCGCCGCCCGACGAGATCAGCCGGAAACCGATGCAGTTGTGGTCAGCCAAGTCGGCGATGATCGCGGGCTCGCCGCGCGCCTGGAGATAGCCTGGAGCCGCCACGATGATCGCCTTGAACGGCGGGGTCAGGCGCACGGCGACCATATCCTGGGCGATCATCTCGCCCAGTCGCACGCCCGCATCGAAGCCGCCAGCCACGATGTCGACCAGGCCGTCGTCGGCGGTGACCTCGACCACCAGGCCCGGATGGCGCCAGGCCATCTGGGCGAGCACCGGCGTCAGGGCCATGCGCTGGGCGATGCGGGGGGCGTTGAGCCGCAGCACGCCGGTGGTCCGCCCCTTGGCGGCGCGCAGCCGCTCGATCGCCTCGGTGATCTCGGTCAGGGCGGGCCCGACAGAACCGACGAACGCCGCCCCGGCCTCGGTCAGGGCGACGCTGCGGGTGGTGCGGACCAGCAACGGCAGGCCCAGGCGGTCCTCCACTGTCTTGACCGCATGACTGACGGCGGACGGGCTCATGCCCAGTTCGGCGGCCGCCGCGCCGAATCCGCCGCGCCGGACCACGGCCAGCACCACCGGAAAATGGGCGATCAGATCTCGGTCCATTCATGCATGATATCGAATAACTAATGCAGTTTGAACCGCCTTATCGTTCAGATGGTCGGCTGCGATCTTCGTCTCGCGTTCAAAACAGGAGATCGCCATGACCGACATCGCCACTCCCAAAACCTGGTTCATCACCGGCGCGTCGTCGGGCTTCGGCCGCGCCTTCGCCGAGCACGCCCTGTCGCTGGGCGACAATGTGGTGGCGACAGCCCGCTCGCCCGCCAAGCTTCAGGCCCTGGTCGCCCAGGCGCCGGATCGCATGCTGGCCGCCAAGCTGGACGTCGACCAGCCGGGCGACGCCCAGGCCGCCATCGATGCGGCGGTCGCCCGCTTCGGCCGCATCGACATTCTGATCAACAACGCCGGCTACGGCTTGGTCGGGGCGTTGGAGGAGACGCCGGACGCCGAACTGCGGGCGATCATGGACACCAATTTCTTCGGGGCCATGGCCGTGATCCGCGCCGCCCTGCCGGTGCTGCGCGCCCAGCGCTCGGGCGCGATCGTCAACATCTCCAGCCTGGGCGGCCAGCTGTCCTATCCCGGCTTCTCGGCCTATTCGGCCAGCAAGTTCGCTATCGAGGGCGCCTCGGAGGCCCTGGCCCAGGAAGTGGCCCCGTTCGGGATCAAGGTGCTGATCGTCGAGCCGGGCCAGTTCCGCACCGACCTCGCCGGAGCCGGCATGCGCCACATGCCGATCCTCGACGCCTATCAGGACACGGTCGGCCCTACCCGCGCCTTCGCCCATGACATGCACCGCACCCAGCCCGGCGACCCGCGCAAGGCTGCGGCGGCGATCGTCAAGGCGCTGGAGGCGGAGCAGACGCCGCTGCGGCTGCAACTGGGCGTCGACGCCATCGAGGCGGTGCGAAACCACGCCCAGGCGCTGCTGGCCGATCTGGCGGCGTGGGAGGCGGTCGGCGCGGCGACGGCCCACGACGACGCCTGATTGAAACGGGCGCGGGAGTCAGAACCGTCCAGCGGAGGCGATCTGTCGGGAAGAGAAGGAATGGTGGACGCGACAGGGATTGAACCTGTGACCCCTACGATGTCAACGTAGTGCTCTCCCGCTGAGCTACGCGTCCGCCAAAGCGGCCCTGGCGCTTTTGAAAAGCGTCCCGGGCGGGAAGGTGTGGGGGTATAGCGGCGGCTTTGCCGTCGCGCAACCCGGTCGGCGCGATTTTACGCGGCCATCATCTTTTCGACTTCGGAGACGAGGTCGCGCAGGTGCACGGGCTTGGACAGCACCTTGGCGCCGGCCGGGGCGCGGTCCTGGGCCGACAGGGCCACGGCCGCGAAACCGGTGATGAACATGATGCGCAGCGAGGGGTCGCGGGCGGCGGCCTGGCGGGCCACCTCGATGCCGTCCATACCGGGCATGACGATGTCGGTCAGCAGCAGGTCCCAGGCGGTGTCCAAGTGGCTGACCGCCTCTTCGCCGTCGGCGCAGGCCGTGACCTCGAAGCCGGCCCGCTCCAGCGCCCGCGCCAGGAAGCCGCGGAGGGAGTCGTCGTCTTCGGCGAGGAGGATGCGGGCCATACGGTCAGTGTCCAGGCGATGGATGGAATTGCAAGGCGGGAGTCTAAAGAAGGACGGTAAATCGGGGATGAACCGGGAACCGCCGTCCACAGCTAAAGCTTCAGCGTTCGCTGGATCCGCCGCCCCGCCTGGTTGTTGGCGTTTGACCCGGACCGGTGCGGCCGCGACAATAAGTCCATGACTGCTAGGGAGGCGAAGGCTTCGGAAACGCCGGCCACGGCGGGGCAAGGCTTTTCGCCGGCCTTCGAGGTGGTGCGGCCGTCGTCGGGCGACGGCGGGCCGCCGCCGACCCCGCTGGTGTTCGCCTCGCCCCATTCGGGGCGGCTCTATCCGCCGGACATGATGGCCGCCGCGCGGCTGGACGCCCAGGACCTGCGCGGTTCGGAGGACGCCTTCGTCGACGAGCTGATCGGCGGGGCCCCGGACCTGGGGGTCAGCGTGATCCGGGCCCGGCTGGCCCGCGCCTATATCGACCTCAATCGCGACGCCTGGGAACTGGACCCGGCGATGTTCGAGGACGACCTGCCCGAATTCGCCCGCGGCCGCACCGCCCGGGTGGCGGCGGGGCTGGGCGCGATCGCCCGGGTGGCCGGCGAGGGGCGGCCGATCTACGCCCGCAAGCTGACCTTCGCCGAGGCCCAGGTGCGCATCGACACCGCCCACCGCCCCTATCACGACGCGCTGGATCGCCTGCTGGCCCAGGCCCGCAGCGCCCACGGCCTGGCGATCCTGGTCGACTGGCACTCGATGCCCGCCGCCGCGACGCGCGGGCACCGGGCCCGGGGCGGCGGACCGTGCGACGTCGTGCTGGGCGACCGCTTCGGCGCGGCCTGCGGATCGGGCCTGACCGCCCTGATGGAAAAGACCCTGGAGCAACTGGGCTATCGCGTCGCCCGCAACGCCCCCTATGCCGGCGGCTACACTACCGAGCACTATGGCCGCCCGGCGCGCCGCACCCACGCCATCCAGGTCGAGATCAACCGCGCGCTCTATATGAACGAGGCCACCCGCGAGCCGGCGCCGGGCTTGGCGCGGCTGAAGGCCGACATCGAGACGGTGACCCGGCAGCTGAGCCAGACCGACTGGTCAGGGCTGCTTTAGGCCGGGACACACTCTGGCCCTCGATAGGGCGGATACAGGTTTTTCGAACCCCTCGCGGCGCCGCGCCGATCCCGACCCAGGCCGCGACCATCGGTCTCCATTCGTCCGCCGGGACACCGACCAAAAAAAAGCCCGGCTCGAAAGCCGGGCAGTTCATTAGGGAGGAAACGCCCAGGAAGGGCAGAGGCGGCAGCGCCGCCTCACAGGTCGTTTATAGGGTGCGGTGCGAAACGGATCAAGCGGAAAGTTCGGCGGCGCTGTCGATTTTTCTACGACCTCCGCCAGAAACCCTTTGTAACACAAGGTATAAAGAACGCCGGTCTTCCAAGCGCGGCCGTTTCGAGCCAATGCTGCACTGCACAATTAGTTGCTGCGGAAACCATCCCGCCCGGCAACTTCCTAAAAACCCTTTATTTAAAGGCTTTGGCGCTGACACCGGTTTCAGAAGCCGCGCCAATCGCAGGGGTGGGCTGGATAAACGCCGCGCAGTCGCGTAAAAGCCGCGCGCCTGACGCCCGTAGCGTCAAACCCGTTCTCTTCCCCGAAAGTCCGCCTTCTCCATGTCCATGCGAAACATCGCCATCATCGCGCACGTCGATCATGGCAAGACCACCCTCGTCGATCAGCTGCTGGCCCAGTCCGGCGTGTTCCGCGCCAACGAAGCCACGACCGAGCGCGCCATGGATTCCAACGACCAGGAACGCGAGCGCGGCATTACGATTCTGGCCAAGTGCACCAGCGTCCTGTGGCATGGTGAAGCGGGCGAAACCCGCATCAACATCATCGACACCCCCGGCCACGCCGACTTCGGCGGTGAGGTCGAGCGGATCCTGGGCATGGTGGACGGCTGCGTCCTGCTGGTCGACGCCGAAGAAGGCGTCATGCCGCAGACCAAGTTCGTGCTGACCAAGGCGCTGAAGATGGGTCTGAAGCCGATCCTCTGCATCAACAAGGTCGACCGCGCCCACGCCGATCCGGACAAGGTCCACAACGCCGCCTTCGACCTGTTCGCAGCCATCGGCGCCACGGACGAACAGCTGGACTTCCCGCACATCTACGCCTCGGGCCGCGCTGGTTGGGCGACGTTGGACATGAACGTGCCCAACGACAATCTGGCCCCACTGTTCGACCTGATCGTCCGCCACGTGCCGGAACCCAAGCAGATCGCCAAGAAGGACGCACCGTTCCAGATGCTGAACGTGCTGATCGAAAGCGATCCGTTCCTGGGCCGCCTGCTGACCGGCCGCATCGAGAGCGGCCGCGCCGTTCCCGGCATGGCCATCCACGCCCTGGACCGCAACGGCAAGGAAATCGAGCGCGGCCGCATCACCAAGGTGCTGGCCTTCCGCGGCCTGAAGCGCTCGCCGGTCGACGAGGGCGCTGAAGCGGGCGACATCGTCGCTATCGCCGGCATGTCCAAGGCCACCGTGGCCGACACCCTGTGCGCCCTGGAAGTCACCGAAGCCCTGCCGGCCCAGCCGATCGACCCGCCGACCATCTCGATGACCGTCTCGGTCAACGACAGCCCGCTGGCCGGCAAGGAAGGCGACAAGGTCCAGAGCCGCGTCATCCGCGACCGCCTGCTGAAGGAAGCCGAATCGAACGTGGCCATCAAGGTCACCGAGTCCAGCGAGGGCGACGCCTATGAAGTGGCCGGCCGCGGCGAACTGCAACTCGGCGTCCTGATCGAGAACATGCGTCGCGAAGGCTTCGAAGTGTCGATCAGCCGTCCGCGCGTGGTGTATCAAACCGACCCGGAAACCGGCAAACGCCTGGAGCCGATGGAAGACGTCATGATCGACGTCGACGACGAGTTCTCCGGCATCGTCATCGAGAAGCTGTCGGCCCGTAAGGCCGAACTGAAGGACATGGGTCCGTCGGGCGCCGGCAAGACCCGCATCTCGCTGGTCGCCCCGTCGCGCTCGCTGATCGGCTACCAGGGCGAGTTCCTGACCGACACCCGCGGTTCGGGCGTGCTGAACCGCGTGTTCAGCCACTACGAGCCGTACAAGGGCGTCCTCGACCAACAGCGCAAGGGCGTGCTGATCTCGAACTCGGATGGTGAAACCGCGGCCTTCGCGCTGTGGAACCTGGAGGATCGCGGCATCATGTTCGTCGGGGCCGGCGAAAAGACCTACCTGGGCATGATCATCGGCGAAAACGCCCGTGGTGATGACATGGACGTCAACCCGATGAAGGCCAAGCAGCTGAACAACATCCGCGCCTCGGGCAAGGATGAAGCCATCCGCCTGACCCCGCCGCGCCGCATGACCCTCGAACAGGCCATCGCCTACATCGAGGAAGACGAACTGGTGGAAGTGACGCCGAAGAACATCCGCCTGCGCAAGCAGGTGCTGAACCCGTCGTTCCGCAAGCGCCGCGTCAGGGAAGAATAGGCTTCACGTTTCAGAAAACAGACAAAGGCCGCCGCCCTCCGGGACGGCGGCCTTTTTCGTTGCGGCGAGCCTCAGACCTGGCGCTTGAACAGGCTCAGGATGAATAGCAGCACCACCGCGCCGATCGTCGAGACGATCAGGCTGCCGATCCAGCCGAAGAAGTGAAAGCCCAGCATGCTGGCCAGGAAGGCTCCGACCAGCGCCCCGACCAGGCCGACGATCAGATTGGTCAGCAGGCCGTGATTGCGCCCCATGATCTGTTCGGCCAGCCAGCCGGCGAAGATGCCGATGATGATCGCGCCGATGAAACCCACGCCGTGCATGTCGCCGTCTCCCAATGGTCAAGGTTGTTAAGGGAAATGCGCGAGGACGCGGTTGGTTGCGCCCGGAGCGATTTGAGGCAAGGCGGGCCCTTCCCCGGCGAGCCCGTGCTAGGCAAGGCTGGAGGAGACCCCCGCGCCATGGTTCATCCGGTCTATGCCGACCTGCCCACCACCGTCTTCGAGGAGATGAGCGGCCTGGCCCGCCAGACCGGGGCGATCAATCTGGGCCAGGGCTTTCCGGACGACGCCGGGCCGATGGCGCTGCGCCGCAAGGCCGGCGAGGCCCTGCTGAGCGGCACGAACCAGTATCCGCCGATGCGCGGCCTGCCGGCCCTGCGCCAGGCCGTCGCCGGCCACTATGGTGGGACCCAGGCTCTGGACCTCGACTGGGAGACCGAGGTCACCGTCACCTCCGGCGCGACCGAGGCCCTGGCGGCGGCTTTCCTGTCGCTGATCTCGCCGGGCGACGAGGTGGTGCTGTTCCAGCCGCTCTACGACGCCTATCTGCCGATGGTGAAACGGGCCGGCGGCGTGCCCCGGCTGGTGCGGCTGACGCCGCCGCACTGGCGGTTCGACCGGGCGATGCTGGAGGCGGCGTTCAGCCCCCGCACGCGGATGGTGGTGCTCAATACGCCGCTCAATCCGGCCGGAACGATCACGCCGGACGAGGACCTGGCCTTGCTGGCGGAATTCTGCGTCCGCCACGACGCCGTCGCGGTCTGCGACGAGGTCTGGGAGGCGGTGGTGTTCGACGGCCGCCGCCATCGGCCGCTGATCGGCTATCCCGGCATGCGCCAACGCACGGTGAAGATCGGCTCGGCCGGCAAGCTTTTCGGAATGACCGGCTGGAAGGTCGGCTTCCTGTGCGCCGCCCCCGCCCTGACCAAGGCCCTGGCCGGGGCCCACCAGTTCCTGACCTTCACCACCCCGCCCAACCTGCAGGAGGCGGTGGCGTTCGGCCTGGCCGAGCCCGGCGACTGGTTCGAGTCCATGCCCGCCGGCCTGCAGCGTTCGCGCGACCGCCTGGCGGCGGCGCTGGGCGCGGTCGGCTTTGCGGTGCTGGACAGCGGCGGCACCTATTTCCTCAATGTCGACCTGAGAGCCTCGGGCGTCGCCGAGGACGACCGGACCTTCGCCCTGCGGGCCGTCCGCGACCACGGCGTGGCCAGCATTCCGGTCTCGGCCTTCTACGCAGAGGATCCCGTGCGCCACATCCTGCGCCTGTGCTTCGCCAAGGCCGACGACACCCTGGACGAGGCCGTGCGCCGGCTAGCGGCGGCGCGGGGCTAGACAGCCGCGCCGCCGCTTTGGCAGACAGCGTTCAGTCCTTCATCCGCCAGGTCGCCCCGGCCGGGCCGTCCATCACCACCACGCCGAGGGCGTCGATCTCGGCGCGGATGGCGTCGGCGGCGGGCCAGTCCTTGGCGGTGCGGGCGGCGATCCGCTTGGCCAGCAGGTCCTCGACCTTGGCCTTCAGGTCGTCGTCGGCGTCGCCCTCGAACCAGGCGTCGGGATCGGCCTGCAGCAGGCCCAGCAGGGCCCCGGCCGCCAACAGGCGCGCCTTGTTGGCCGCCACCGCCGCCTCGTCGCCGGCCGTGACCGCCCGCTCGATGGCGCTGGAGATCTCGAAGAAGCCCGAGATCGCCTGCGGGGTGTTGAGGTCGTCCGACAGGGCGGCGAGTACGTCGACCGGGCCGTCGACGTCGATGGCCGCCTCGACCGTCTTGGCGCGGCGCAGGGCGCCGTAGAGCCGGTCCAGCGCCTTGCGGCTCTGCTCGATCAGCTCCGGCGTCCAGTCCAGCGGCTGGCGGTAATGGGCGCTCAGCAGCGCCCAGCGGACCGCCTCGCCCGGGACCGCCTTCAGCAGCTCGTGCGGAATGATCACATTGCCCAGGCTCTTGGACATCTTCTCGCCGGCCATGTCGAGAAAGCCGTTGTGTAGCCAGTAGTTGGCCAGCACCGGCCGACCGTGAGCGCAGCGGCTCTGGGCCAGCTCGTTCTCGTGGTGCGGGAAGGCCAGGTCGATGCCGCCGCCATGGATGTCGATCGTCTGGCCCAGCTGCTTGTCGATCATCGCCGAGCACTCGATGTGCCAGCCCGGGCGGCCGGGGCCGAAGGGGCCGTCCCAGACCGGCTCGTTCTCCTTCGACGGCTTCCACAGCACGAAGTCGGCCGGGTGGCGCTTGTAGGGCGCGACCTCGACCCGGGCCCCGGCGATCATATCGTCCAGGTCGCGGCCTGACAGCTGGCCGTAGTCGGGGAAGGCCTGGGTGTCGAACAGCACGTGGCCCTCGGCGGCATAGGCCGAGCCGTTGCCGACCAGGGCGCCGATCATGTCGAGGATCGGGCCCATGTGCTCGGTGGCCTTGGGCTCCAGGGTCGGGCGCAGGGCCAGCAGGGCGTCGGCGTCCTGGTGATAGGCCGCCAGGTAGCGATCGGTGATCACCTTGATCGCCACGCCCTCGTCGGCCGCCTTCTTGTTGATCTTGTCGTCGACGTCGGTGACGTTGCGGGCATAGACCACCGCCTCGTCGCCATAGACATGGCGCAGCAGGCGGAACAGCACGTCGAACACCACCACCGGCCGGAAATTGCCGATATGGGCGTAGCCGTAGACGGTCGGACCGCAGACATACATCGTCACCCGGCTCGGATCGGCGGGAACGAAGTCGCGCTTTTCGCGCGCCAAGGTGTCGTAGAGCTTGAGAGCCATGAAAAGACGGTCGCCTGACGTTGCGGAGGGTGTTGCCGGACTTGGAGTGCGTCCCATATAGCTATCTGAGCGCTTTGGAACCACGCCCTTGTCGGGCGCCAAGCGCCTTCGAACGGGTGGCACGCGTAATTCCGGGGCGAACGGCGCTCCGGCGCAACTCAGCCCGTGGAAAGAACCCCTCCTCCTGATGGACGCCCTGACCCGCGAGCGAACCCTGATCGGCCTCGACAGCCCGGCCGATCTTGATCTTGACCACGCCCAGCGCCCCACCCGCGAAGCCGCCCTGCAGGCGGTGCGCACCCTGCTGGCGTGGGCCGGCGACAATCCTGACCGCGAAGGCCTGCTCGACACGCCCCAGCGCGTGGTCGACGCCTATGGCGAATGGTTCGCCGGCTACCAGGGCGACCCGGCCGCGGAACTCTCGCGCACCTTCGAGGACGTGCAGGGCTATGACGACATGGTCATGCTGCGCGGCATCACGGTGCAGAGTCATTGCGAGCACCACATGGCCCCATTCCTCGGTAAGGCCTGGGTGGCCTACATGCCGACCGGCAAGGTGGTGGGCCTGTCGAAGCTGGCGCGCCTGGTCGAGATCTTCGCCAAGCGCCTGCAGACCCAGGAGACCATGACCATGCAGGTGGCCGACGCCATCGAGGACCACCTCTCGGCCGCCGGCGTCGCCGTGCTGATCGACGCCGAGCACCAGTGCATGAGCACCCGCGGCGTCCACCACCACGACGTCTCGACGATCACCACCCAGTTCCGCGGCGTGTTCAAGACCGACAAGGTCCTGCAGCAGCGCTTCATGGATTTGGTGCAGCGGAAATAAGTTGCGAGGCTCTGCGTCCTTCGAGGCCGCTTCGCGACAAGGAAGAGGAACCTCGTGCTGACTTCCTCATCCTGAGGTGCGAGCCTAGGCGAGCCTCGAAGGACGCTAGACGTTTGGGTGGGGCGTAAACGATGTTGAGGACCGGGCTGGCGGCTCTGGCCGTCGCGATGACGGCGGGCATGACCATGGCGCAAACACCAAAGGCTCCCTGGGAGTCCGATATCCTCCCGCCTGTCCTGGCTTGGCATGGGGCCAGCGAAAGGCTGGTCGCCCCGCCGTCGGACCCGTGGATCACGCCGTCGGAACGGACCGGCCTGACCGCCTCGCCCGACTATGCCGAGACCCGCGCCTGGCTGGAAAAGCTCGACGCCGCCTCGCCGCTGATCCGCATGGAAAGCTTCGGCACGTCGCCCGAAGGCCGCGACCTGTTGGTCGTCTACGCCAGCAAGGACGGCGCGAAGCTCGATCCGAGCAAGCCGGTGCTGCTGGTCCAGGCCGGCATCCATCCGGGGGAGATCGACGGCAAGGACGCCGGCATGATGCTGCTGCGTGACATCGCCTTCCACGGAAAGGACGCCCTGCTCGATAAGGTCAATCTGGTGTTCGTGCCGATCTTCAGCGTCGACGGCCACGAGCGCGCGTCGCCCTACAGCCGCCCCAACCAGCGCGGCCCGGCGATCCAGGGCTGGCGGCACACCGCCCAGAACCTCAATCTGAACCGCGACTACGGCAAGCTCGACGCGCCGGAGATGCGGGCGATGATCGGCCTGATCAATCGGGTCAAGCCCGACCTCTACATGGACGTCCATGTCACCGACGGCGAGGACTACCAGTACGACATCACCTATGGCTGGGCCGGCTATCAGGGCGACTTCGCCCGCTCCAAGGCCACCAGCGGTTGGCTGGATCAGACCTACCTGCCGGCCACGGAAGCCGGCCTGAAGGCGGCCGGGCACATTCCCGGCCAGTTGGTCTTCGCGCTCGACGACCGCGATCCTAAGAAGGGCCTGGGCGCCTCGCCGGCGTCGCTGCGCTATTCCAACGGTTATGGCGACGCGGCGCGGATCGCCACGGTGCTGGTCGAGAACCACTCGCTCAAGCCCTACCGCCAGCGGGTGCTGGGAACCTATGTGCTGATCGAGGAGAGCCTGAAGCTGCTGGCCCGGGGCGGCGCCGCCCTGCGGGCCGCCGAGCAGCAGGACCGCGCCGAGCGCCCGGCCGTGGTCAAGGCCAATTTCGGGACCAGTTTCGGCGGCGGCGGCAAGCCGCTGCACACCGTCAGCTTCCTGGGCGTGCAGTACGAGACCTACGACTCGCCCGCCTCGGGCCGCAAAGAGATCCGCTGGCTGGGCAAGCCCGATCCTGAGCCCTGGTTGCTGCCGCTCTACACCAGCGAGCCGGCGCTCGACCTGACGCCGGCCAAGGCCTACTGGATCTCCTCGGCCAAGCCCGACGTGATCGAGCGCCTGCGCATCCACGGCGTGGCGATGGAGACCCTGGCCGCGCCCAGGACCGTGTCGGTCGACATGATCCGCTTCACCGCCCCCAAACTGGCGACCCACGCCAGTGAAGGCCATGTCGAGATCACCGCCGGCCCGGTCACCCACAAGACCCGTACGGTGACCTTCCCGGCCGGTTCGGTCCGCGTGCCGACCGACCAGCCGCTGGGCGAGATGGTCACCCTGCTGCTGGAGCCGGAGAGCGACGAGAGCTTCTTCGCCTGGGGGATGTTTCCCGAGGTGCTGCAGCGGGTGGAATATATCGAGGGCTACGCCATCGCCCCGCTGGCCGAAAAGATGCTGGCCGCCGATCCGGCGCTGAAGGCCGCCTTCGAGGCCAGGCTGGCCGGCGATCCGAAGTTCGCCGCCGATCCGGACGCCCGGCTGGCCTGGTTCTACGAACGCACGCCCTATTACGACGACCACTACCGGCTCTATCCGGTCGGGCGGGAGCTGTAGGGCCGCCTCGCCACCGGCCATCGCCGGGGATGAGCGGATTAGGGGCGTAACGGCTCGCCTCGCGCCTCGGACGAGCCGGCTTGCCAGCGGCGTCGAACGCTGAGCCTTATGCCGCCTCGTTCGATTTCGCTTCACGAGTGACGACCGATGGACACCCTCGCTTCCGGCCACGCCGCCGCCCTGTGGGTGGGGCTGCATGTCTTCCTGTTGCTGACCCTGTCGCTGCTGACCGTGCGCCTGCGGCAGAAGCACAAGATCGCCATGGGCGACGAAGGCATTCCGGAACTGGCCCGCGCTATTCGCGCCTTCGGCAACGCCAGCGAATACATCCCGGTCGGCCTGGCGGCGATTATCGTCCTGGCCCTGGTCGGCGCCCCGCCCCTGGCCATCCACGTGGTCGGCCTGACCCTGTTCGCCGGCCGGCTGATCCATGCCGTGGGCCTGTCCAACAGCGGCGGCGCCTCGATCCCCCGGGCCATCGGCATGATCTGCACCTGGGTGGCCTATGTGTTCGGCGGCGTGGCGCTGCTGTTCTACGCGATCGGATAGGGCCGCGGGGCGCCTTGCCCCCGCCCCGCCCCCTCGTCCATAAGACCGCATGGACGAAAACCTGTTGCATGACATGCTCGCCGCCGCGCGCAAGGCCGGCGCCGACGCCGCCGAGGCTGTGTTCGCGCAGCGCCAATCCCTCTCCGTCGGCGTCCGGCTGGGCGAACTGGAGGAGGTCGAGCGCGAGGAGTCCCGCGACGTCGGCCTGCGGGTCTTCGTCGGCAAACAAAGCGCCACGGTGTCGGGCTCGGACATTTCGGCCGAGGGTCGGGCCAAGCTGATCGACCGGGCCGTGGCCATGGCCCGCCTGACCCCCGAGGACCCCTACGCCGCCCTCGCGCCCGCCGCGCGCCTGGCCCGCGCGCCGTTTCGCGACCTCGACCTGTTCGACCCGACCGAGCCGTCGGCCGAGACCCTGGAGGCCCAGGCCCGCGCGGCCGAGGCCGCTGCCCGCGCCGTCGAGGGCGTGACCAATTCCGACGGCGGCTCGTCGTCCTGGAGCGCCTCGACCTGGCGGCTCGTCACCAGCGAAGGCTTTTGCGGCCTGCACCAGGCCAGCGGCTTCGGCGTCTCGGCCTCGGCCATCGCCGGCGAGGGCGCGGGCATGGAGCGGGCCGGCGAGGGCCGCTCGGTCCGGCACGCCGCCGACCTGCCGACGCCGGAGAGCCTGGGGGCGACCGCCGGCCGCCTGGCCGTCGCCAAGCTGAACCCGCGCAAGATCGCCTCGACCACCGCCCCGGTGATCTTCGAGAACCGCCTGGCCATGTCGCTGATCAGCCCGCTGATCGGCGCGATCTCGGGCCCGTCGATCGCCCGCGGCACCTCGTTCCTGAAGGATCGGCTGGGCCAGGCGATCTTCGCCAAGGGCGTGACCCTGCTGGACGACCCGTTCCGGATCCGCGGCTTGGGCTCGGCCCCGTTCGACGACGAGGGCGTGGCCTGTCAGGCCCGGGCCCTGATCGACGACGGCGTGCTGACCACCTGGCTGATGAACATCAGCTCGGCCAGGCAGCTGGGCCTGGAAAGCACCGGCCACGCCTCGCGCGGCCTGGCCGGCCCGTCGGGCGTCTCGACCCATAATCTGACCCTGCAGCCGGGCGAGCGCGACCTGGCCGGGCTGATGGCCGACGCCGGGACCGGGCTGCTGGTGACCTCGATGTTCGGCCCGTCGCTGAACGGCAACACCGGCGACTGGTCGGTGGGCTGCTCGGGCTTCTGGTTCGAGAACGGCGTCTCGACCGGTCCGGTCACCGAGATCACCGTGGCCGGCAACCTGATCGACATCTACGCCCGCCTGATCCCCGGATCGGATCTTGAGATCCGCGGGGCCAGCAACAGCCCGTCCCTGCTGGTCGACGCCCTGGCCATCGCCGGCAAATGACCGACCTGGAGCTGATCCTCGAGGCCGCCCGCGAGGCCGGGGCCCTGGCGGTTTCGGCCCGCGACAAGGGCCTGAAGATCTGGTCCAAGGACGGCGGCTCGCCGGTCACCGACGCCGACCTCGCCGTCGACGCCCTGCTCAAGACCCGGCTGCGCCAGGCCCGGCCCGACTATGGCTGGCTGTCGGAGGAGACGGTCGACGATCCTGCCCGCCTGGACACCGCCCGCCAGTTCCTGGTCGACCCGATCGACGGCACGGCGGCCTATCTGAAGGGCAAGCCGTGGTTCGCGGTGTCGATCGCCGTGGTCGAGGCCGGCCGGCCGGTCGCCGGCGTGGTCCTGGCCCCGGCCCTGGACGAGACCTACGCCGCCCGGGCCGGCGGCGGGGCCACCCTGAACGGCGTCCCGATCGCGCCCAGCGCCGCCGTCCACCTGGAAGGCGCGGCCATGCTCGGCGACGCCAAGATGTTCGCCCATCCCGCCTGGCCCGCGCCCTGGCCGCCGATGCGGGTCGAGAGCCGCAACTCGATCGCCTACCGCCTTTGCCTCGTGGCTGCGGGGACCTTCGACGCCGCCATCGCCATGTCGCCGAAGAACGAGTGGGACCTGGCCGCCGCCGACCTGATCTGCGCCGAGGCCGGCGCCGCTCTGACCGATCACCTCGGCCGCGGCTTCGCCTATAACGAGGCGATTCCGCTGCTCCCGAGCCTGGTTTGCGCCAATCGCGCGCTTCACCCGTTGATCCTGTCACGTGTCGGGCATATCGACCTGCCACAACGATAACTTCCGCGCAGGATCTTCCAACCCATGCCCGACAAGCAGCTTCTTCATCTCGTGATCGGCGGCGAACTGAAGAACGTTTCCGACATCGAATTCCGCGACCTGTCCAAGGTCGAGTTCGTCGGGGCCTACGCCAGCTACGCCGAGGCCCACGCCGCCTGGAAGGCCAAGGCCCAGGCCACCGTCGACAACGCCCACGCCCGCTACTTCATCATCCACGCCCACAGGCTGCTGGATCCGAGTTTGGAAGCCTGAACCGGAAGCCCTTTCCTCTTCGAAAGAGGAGGGTCGGTTGGGGATGACTGGGGTCTTGCCCGCGGAACCGCCGCGTCACCCCCATCCCCGACCCTTCCCCCATCAAGGGGGAAGGGAGATTCTGAAACTACTCCCGCCGCAAGATTCCCTCGGTGACGATCCCGCCGATCATCCCCGCTCGGAAGTCGGCCTTCATCGCCACCGGGTCGTAGTCGGGCCCCTCCACCCACTGGGTGAAGGTCAGGCCCTTGGGGGCGGCGTCGGCCAGGTAGCGGTCGAACACATAGTCCAGCACGCCGGTCTTGCCCTGCTTGATGTGCAGGTACTTGAACGACAGCTGCTCCTGGGCTTGGGCGATCGGCAAGCCCAGGCGGTAGTGGGCGTAGAGCACGCTCATGATCCCGGCCCGGTCCGCGCCGGACTTGCAGTGCATCAGGGCGGGATACTCGATCGACTCGAACAGGTCGCGGGCGCCCAGCACCCGTTCCTTGATCGGCACCTCGCGCGAGGTGATCACGAAGTCGACCATCTTCAGGCCCAGCCGCTCGCAGGCGTCCTTCTCCAGGGCGTAGAAGCTGCCGTCGAAACCGCCGCGCAGGTTGATGACGGTCTTGATCCCGCGCCGCTTCCATTCCGCCAGTTGGTGCGGCCACGGCTGATTGGTGCGCACCAATTCGGGGCTGACCCAGTGGTCGTTCTTGAAGCCCAGGCGCAGATAGGCGTGGTCGTTCCACAGATAGTGGAGATAGGTGCGAAACCGCCCCCAGCGGGTGGTCAGGTCGTAGCCGGGCAACGGACGTTCCTTCGATGACGAGGCCTAAGTAGGCGCCACAGCCCTGTAATGCAAAAGCCACAGCGCCGCACCCCCGCCGCATTGCTGGGCCACAGCGCCGCTTGACACCTCCCGCGCGAAATCCGACCCCTGCCCCCATGACCAGCCCCGCCGCGCCGCCAGCCACCAACCGCGACCTCGCCGCGCGGATCTGGCGCGAGTACCTCAAACCCCGCTGGAAGGGGCTGACGGCGGCCCTGCTGGGCGCCACGATCGTCGCCGCCCTGACCGGAGCGCTGATCTACATTCTCCAGATCGCCGTCGACGACCTGATCACCCACCACAAACCGGGAGCGATGGTGTGGATCCCGTCGCTGATCGTCGCCATGGCCCTGGCGCGCGGCCTGTTTCAGGTGGTCCAGGCCACGGCCATCAACCGCATCGGCAACGGCATCGTTGGGGACATCCAGGTGCGCCTGTTCGGCAAGCTGGTGCGCTCGGATCTGGCCCGGCTGCGCGGGGCCCATTCCGGCTCCTACGTCTCGTCGGTGCTCTACGACGCCACCCTGGTCCGCGAGGCGGCGACCAGCGGCGTGGTCAACTACACCCGCGAATTCCTGACCGTGATCGCCCAGCTGGTCGTCATGTACCGCCTCGATCCGATCCTGGCGACCGGCGTGCTGGTGATCGGCCCCGTGGCCAGCCTGGCCATGCGGCGGTTCTCGAAAAAGACCGTCAAGGCGGCCAAGGGCGCCATGGGCGAGACCTCCAACCTCTCGACCGCGATCATGGAGAGCCTGGACGGCATCAAGATCGTCAAGATGGAGAACCGCGAGGCTTATGAGGAAGGCCGCGTGGCCGCCGTCGTCGATCGCCGCCAGCGCCACCTGATCAAGGGCTCCAACGCCAAGGCCATGGCCGCCCCGGCCACCGAGACGTTCGGGACGCTGATCATCGCCCTGGTCATCGTCTATGCCGGCTGGCGGGCGAGCACGGGCGGCATGACCGCCGGCATGTTCACCGGCTTCGTGGCGGCCCTGGGCGCGGCCCTGCAGTCGCTGCGCCAAGTCGCCAACCTGCAGACGGTGTTCAGCGAGGGCTTCACCGCCGCCCGCCGACTGTTCCAACAGCTGGACGTCGAGCCGGCCATCGTCGATCCCGCCGACGCCAAGGTCCTGCCCCCCGGCGAAGCGACCATCGTCTTCGACCAGGTCAGCTTCGCCTATGGCGACAACGCCCCGGCGCTGCACGACGTCTCGATCCAGGCCCGGCGCGGCGAGACCGTCGCCCTCGTCGGCCCGTCGGGCGGCGGCAAGAGCTCGCTGCTGAACCTGATCCCGCGCTTCTACGACGTCACCGCCGGGGCGGTGACCATCGACGGCCATGACGTGCGCAGCGTGACCCTGGCCTCCCTGCGCGACCGCATCGCCCTGGTCACCCAGGAGCCGTTCCTGTTCGACGACACCATCCGCGCCAACATCGCCTATGCCCGGCCCAGCGCCGCCGAGGACGAGATCGAGGCCGCGGCGCGCCAGGCGGCGGCCCACGAGTTCATCTCCGACCTGCCGCTGGGCTACGACACCCAGGTCGGCGAGGCCGGGACGCGGCTGTCGGGCGGCCAGCGCCAGCGCATCGCCATCGCCCGCGCCTTCCTGAAGGACGCCCCGATCCTGCTGCTGGACGAGGCGACCAGCGCCCTCGACACTGAAAGCGAGGCCCAGGTGCAGGCGGCGCTGGAGCGGCTGATGGCCGGCCGCACCACCATCGTCATCGCCCACCGCCTGTCGACCGTGAAGGACGCCGACCGCATCTATGTGATCGACCGGGGCCGGGTGGTCGAGACCGGGACCCATGCCGAGCTGGTGCGCCACAAGGGTCTCTACGCCCGTCTGGCCAAGGCCCAGGACCTGGACCACCTGCCGGAGGCCGCGGTTTGAGACCGCTGCGCTGGCCGCTGGTGATCCAGATCGTCTCGTCGATCTTCGCCGGCTATTCCAAGCTGGTGTTCCGCACCCTGCGCCTGACCCGTGAGGGCCAGGAACACGCCGAGGCGGTCTGGGCTCAGGGCCGCGAGACCGGCGCGGGGGCGATCCTGTGCTTCTGGCATGCGCGCATCCCGATGTCGCCGCTGACCTGGCCGCAGAGCCCCGAGCGTCAGGACATGCGGGCCCTGATCTCGCGCTCGGCCGACGGCGAGTTCATCGCCCAGACCGTCGAGAAGCTGGGCTTCCCGGCCATCCGCGGCTCGTCGACCAAGAAGACCGACCCGGCCAAGAACAAGCACGGCGAGCAGGCCTTCCGCGACATGATCAAGTGGGTCAAGGACGGCGGCGGGATCGCCATCACCCCCGACGGCCCGCGCGGCCCGGCCGAGCGCATGGAGAAGGGCGCCCCGTCCCTGGCCCGGGCGACCGGGGCGCCGGTGATCTTCGTCGGCCTGGCCGCCAAGCCCTGCATCCGCCTGGGCTCGTGGGACCGCACCGTCATCCCCCTGCCGTTCGCCAGGGCCGCCATGGTCTGGAGCGCGCCGACCGCCGCCGGCCGCGGCGACGACCCCGACGCCCTGGTCGAGACCTGGGCCGCCCAGCTGTCGGCCGTGACCCGCCGGGCCGAGGTGCTGGTCGGGGCCGAACCGGACATCGCCTAAGCGAATCGTCGCTGGGGTGGTGACGGAGGCGGACGAAACGCTTACCTGTAGGCCATGACCGCTCCCATGACCGCCCCGTCCCTGCTGGCCGCCGCCGGCGTCGATCCCGAACGCGCTCGCGCCCTGCTCGGCGAGGCCCTCGCCGGGGCCGACGACGGTGAACTGTTCGTCGAACGCTCCGAGAGCGAGGCCTTCGTGTTCGACGACGGCCGCCTGAAGAGCGCCTCCTACGATTCCGGCGAGGGCTTCGGCCTGCGGGTGGTGGCCGGCGAGACCGCCGGCTACGCCCATTCGGCCGAGATCTCCGAGGCCGCCATCGGCCGGGCCGCCGATTCGGCCAAGCTGGCCCGCCGCGGCTATGACGGGGTCAGCGCCGAGGCCCCGCGGGCCACCAACGAGCGGCTCTACGGCGAGGACGACCCGGTCTCCTCCCCCGCCTTCTCCGACAAGGTCGCCCTGCTGCAGGAGATCGACGCCTTCGCCCGGGCCCGCGATCCGCGCGTCGTCCAGGTGATGGCTTCGATGGCCGGCGAGCGCCGGGTGGTCGAGATCCTGCGGGCCGACGGCCGGCTGCTGCGCGACGTGCGGCCGCTGGTGCGGGTCAATGTCCAGGTCACGGTCGAGAAGGACGGCCGCCGCGAGGCCGGCTCCTCGGGGGCCGGCGGCCGCGCCGGCTTCGCCGCCTGGATCAGTCCGGACAAGTGGCGGGAGCAGGTCGACGAGGCCCTGCGCATGGCCCTGGTCAATCTCGACGCCGTCGCCTGCCCGGCCGGCGAGATGGACGTGGTGCTCGGCCCCGGCTGGAACGGCGTGCTGCTGCACGAGGCGGTCGGCCACGGCCTGGAGGGCGACTTCAACCGCAAGGGCATCAGCGCCTTCTCCGGCCGCATCGGCGAGCGGGTGGCGGCCAAGGGCGTCACGGTTTTCGACGACGGAGCCATCCCCGGCCGCCGCGGCTCGCTGACCATCGACGACGAGGGCACCCCGACCGAGCGCACGATCCTGATCGAGGACGGCATACTGGTCGGCTACATGCACGACCGGATGAGCGCCCGGCTGATGGGCATGGCGCCGACCGGCAACGGCCGCCGCCAGTCCTACGCCCACATCCCCATGCCGCGCATGACCAACACCGGCATGCTGGCCGGCAATGACGACCCGGCCGAGATGATCGCCTCGATGAAGCGCGGCCTCTACTGCGCCAACTTCGGCGGCGGCCAGGTCGACATCACCAACGGCAAGTTCGTCTTCCAGTGCACCGAGGCCTATCTGGTCGAGGACGGCAAGATCACCGCCCCGGTCAAGGGCGCCACCCTGATCGGCGACGGCCCCTCCGCCCTGACGAAGGTGACGATGATCGGCAACGACTTCGACTTCGACCCCGGCATCGGCGTCTGCGGCAAGTCCGGCCAGGGCGTGCCGGTGGGCGTGGGCCAACCGTCGCTGAAGATCACGGGGCTGACGGTGGGCGGGACGGCGGTTTAGGCGCCTTCAGTTTGGCCGCGCGCCCGACCGATCAAGCGCAAGTTCGGTTCTGGTTCAACGTAGTGAACCAGACCGAATTCTGGGAAGTCGATGATCACCCCTCGCCCCAGATATCCCCAGTCGCTTTCGGGGAACGCTTCGCTGTAGCCCTCGCCGTCGATCGAGCAGACCACCAGCCCGGGGGCCTCACCGAGCGACACCTGATCTCCGATGCGGACGGACTGCCCGTCTGGATAATTCATAGCTCCTCACCGAGGCTCCGCTTTCAGGTGGCCGATCGGTGGCGTGCAGTCGCCTTGGACGTAACCGCCAGGTACCCTTCGACGAGATAGAAATACGATGTTCCCGGCCCGTCAGCGATTCTGGCTTGGCCGACGTGCCCCGCAAAAGCATTCTGTGCCAGTTCGGTCAAATCAGCCGCGACGTTCACGGCGGTCACCTCCGAAAATTCGATTTCCACCGCCACGCGTTCGGACGCCTCGGGATGCGGATACGACAGCAGGCGGATTGAGACGCTCCCGCTGGCGATGTCGATCTCCAGACCCTGAAGAAGCGCGTCGTGATGATCGTTCCAGGCGTCGAATGTCACGTCGCTCTCCTATTGCCGTTGTCGCCCCGGATTCCAAACTTATCGGCGAAAACATTTCACAAATGTAATCCACCTTTCGGTTTTGTAACTGTTTCCGGAGCGGACGGAGCTCCACCTTCGCGGCCAACCGGCTTTGGGGGAAACGCGTATGAGTCTTGGTCCCGTCATCCTCGCCCTGGGCCTGGCCTCGTCCGGCGCCCAGGAACCGGCGCCCCCGCCCTCCGAAACCCCGGCGATCGCCGCCACCGCCGAGCGTGGCGTCACCGTCTATCCGCCCAGCTTCTTCGAGGCCCAGCGACCCAGCACCGCCCTGGACATGGTCACCCGCCTGCCGGGTTTTCGCCTGGACGGCGGCGACACCGCCCGCGGCTTCGCCGGCACGGCCGGCAATGTGCTGGTCAATGGCGAGCGTCCGACCACCAAGAGCGAGAACCTCCGGGACATCCTCACCCGTATCTCGGCCTCGGCCGTCGAGCGCGTGGAGCTGATCCGCGGCGGAGCTCCCGGAATCGACATGCAGGGCCAGACGATCCTGGCCAATGTCGTGATCAAGTCGACCGTGCAGGTCGAGAAGGTCGCCAACATCCAGACCTATCTCTATCCGGACGGCCTGTTCGGCCCGCTGCTGGAGTTCCAGGCTTCGCGCCGCGACGGCGTCAACGAGATCGAGGGCTCGCTGAAGGCCACCGTCGACCGCACCGACCAGACCTTCGATGGCGGCGCGCGGGTGACCAGCTTCCCCGACGGCCGCCCGACGATCCGCGAGGCCGTCAAGGGCTACGACCAGATCCAGAACTATGCGGCGCGCGGCGCGATCCAGCGCGCGGCGCCGGGCGGCAAGGTCCGGGTCAACGGCAAGGTCGAGTACTTCTCGTACGATCGCGACGTCGTCTACACTCGGTACCAGCCGGGCCCAGGCCGCCAGGACAGCGGCGAGACCGAGAAGGAATGGACCGGCGAGTTCGGGGCCCGCTACGACGCCAAGCTCGGCCCGCGCACCGACCTGCAGCTGGTGTTCCTGCAGAACCTTGGCGACGAGACCTATGGCTCGACCTTCTTCGCGCCGGGACGCACCGAGATCTATCGCGAGCGCGACAAGACCGCCGAGAGCATCCTGCGGGGCGAGGTCAAGCAGCGCCGCTCGCAGGCGCTGTCGCTGGAGGGCAGCCTGGAGGGCGCCTACAACGTCCTGGACGGCGACATCCGCTACGACGTCAACGGCGCCCCGGTCGACATCGGTCCGCCGCAGGTGAAGGTCGAGGAGCTGCGCGGCGAGGCGGCCGGCAAGGCCGTCTGGCGGGCCAGTCCCAGGCTGGTGATCGAGGCGGGCGCGCGGATGGAGATCTCGCGCATCACCCAGACCGGCGGCGTCGATCTGGAGCGCAGCTTCTTCTACCCCAAGCCGCGAGTGCTGGCGACCTGGAGCCCCAACAGCGTCGACCAGCTGCGCGTACGAGTCGAGCGCGAGGTCGGACAGCTGGACTTCGGCGACTTCATCGCCTCGGCCGACCTGACGGCCGGCAGCCAGGACGGCGCGGACGCCAATCTGGAGCCCCAGCGCTCGTGGGTCGGCGAAGTCGCCTGGGAGCGGCGGTTCTGGGGCGCAGGCTCGATCTCGACGACCCTGACCCATGCGGAGATTTCCGACGCCGTCGACTACAAGCCCCTGGTCGGCGGCGGCGATGCGCCGAGCAACATCGGCTCGGGCCGGTCCGACCAGTTCGTGATCCTGATGACCTTGCCGACCCAGAAGCTGGGGATTTCCGGCGGCCAGGTGAAGGCCCGCTTCAGCTGGTTCGACAGCGAGGTCACCGACCCGGTCACCTTCGACAAGCGCCGCATCACCAACGCCACGCCCTTCGTCTGCAACCTCAGCTTCACGCGCGACATGCCCAGCGGCAAATGGAGCTGGGGCGCGTCAACCAACTGCCCGAACGAGTACAGCCGCTTCCGCCTCGGCGAAGTCCGCACCCAACGCTTCGAGCAATATTTCGAGGGCTTCGTCGAGTGGAAGCCCAGCGCCGACTTGACGGTGCGCACCACCCTCTCCAACTGGACCTCGCGCAATGTCACGCGCGAGCGGGTTATCTATCGCGGCTCGCGGGCCGACAATATCGTCGATCGGGTCGAGTACCGTTCGCTGCCGTTCGAGCCCTACCTGTTCATCCAGGTCCGCAAGCGGCTGGGGTGAGACTGTGCGTCCTTCGAGGCCCGCTGTGCGGGCGCCTCAGGATGAGGAGCGTTGTTGCTGAATTCCTCATCCTGAGGTGCGAGCCGTCAGGCGAGCCTCGAAGGACGCAATGCGCTCTACTTGTTGACGATCTTGATGATCCGCTTGGACGATGGCCGGCCGGCCAGGCCCTTGCCGGGGGCGTAGGTCACCGTCAGGTCGCCGCCCTTCAGGTTGGCCCCAGGCTTGTGGCCCTCGGCCAGCAGCACCCGGGCCACGCGCGCCAGCAGGCCGCGGTCGCCGTTGCGGGCCATCTTCTCGAAGGCCTCGGCGGTGACGGTGGCGGTGTCGGCCACCAGCACCGAGGTGCCGGGGGTGGCGTCGTCGACGGTCTCGAACGAGACGCGGTGCTGGGCCGCCCGGCTGGCGCGGGCGCTGGCCTGGACCAGGCGCTGGAACAGGGCGGTTACCGAGATGAACGGCGGCGGCCGGATCGAGGCCGCCCGGCCATCGAGCGCCGCGGCGTCGCCGCCCGGCCGCTCGGCGGTGAACAGGGTCATGCCGCCCAGCTTGGTGGCCCGCAGCACCGGCTCGCCCAACTCGTTCTTGTAGATCACGTCGCCACGCGGGGCCGGCTGCGACGACAGCACCCAGACCTCGGCGCTGTTCTCGAATTTCAGCAGCGGCTGCGGGGCGGCCCGGTCAAGCACGAAGGCGGCGCCGGTCTCGGAAACATAGCGGGCGACGGGCGGGGCGGCGGTGTTGCGCGACTCCGCGGCGCCACGGTTGCCGAACACGTCGCGTAGGCTGACCCCCGCTTGTCCTGCCTGTGCGGCGCCGGAGCAGGCCGCCAGGGCCAGCGCCAGCAGGATCGCCCGGCCGCTTGGCCCCGTCCTCGCCGCCGAGTGAATCTTCATCTTCGAGGTGATGCCCCGCGACTAGGGCGAATCTTGGACGTCAAAGACCTTGTTCCCGCCACGCACCCTTTTGAAAGACGAGGTGTTGCTTTGATGAAACACCTGCGCCCCGCCAGTACTGGAAACCGGCGGAAGCGACGCCGTCAAGCCGTCCGCGGCGTCAGGCGCGCTTCCTCAAGGTTAACGTCAGATTTTACGAGGCCATGTACTGGCCGCCGTTCACTGTCAGGGTGGCGCCGGTCACGAAGCCGGCCCGCTCGCCGGCCAGGAAGGCGACCATGTCGGCGATCTCCTCGCCCTTGCCCAGGCGGCCCACGGGGATGCCGGCGATGATCCCGGCCAGGACGTTCTCCGGCACCGCCGCCACCATCTCGGTGTCGATATAGCCGGGGCAGATGACGTTGACGGTGACGCCCTTCTTGGCGTTCTCCAGGGCCAGGGCCTTGGTGAAGCCGATCAGCCCGGCCTTGGCGGCCGAATAGTTGGTCTGGCCCATCTGGCCCTTCTGGCCGTTGATCGAGCTGATGTTGATGATCCGGCCCCAGCCGCGCTCGCGCATGCCCTCGATGACCGGGCGGGTCATGTTGAAGGCGCTGTCCATGTTGACGCGAATGACCTCCGACCACTGCTCGTAGGTCATCTTGTGCAGCATGCCGTCGCGGGTGATGCCGGCGTTGTTGACCAGCACCTCGACCGGGCCCAGTTCGGCCTCGACCGTCTTGATGGCGGCGGCGCAGTCGTCGAAGGAGCCGACATTGCCCTTGACCACCATCACGCCCAGAGCCTTGGCGCAGGCCGCGGCGGCCTCCTCGTTGCCGGAATAGCCGGCCGCCACCTTCATCCCGTCGGCCACCAGCCGTTCGCAGATCGCTCGACCGATGCCCCGGGTGCCGCCGGTCACGAACGCAACTCTCGCCATCATGTTCTCCCGCAAGTGTTCTTATGGGTTGAGCGCAGTCGCCGACGAGGGACAAGCCCTCGTCGGCGACGTCACGAAGATTTCTTGGTTCAGACCGCCTCGACGCACATGGCCACGCCCATGCCGCCGCCGATGCACAGGGTCGCCAAGCCCTTCTTGGCCCCCGAGCGCTTCATCTCGTGGACCAGGGTGGTGAGGATGCGCGCGCCCGACGCGCCGATCGGGTGGCCGATGGCGATGGCCCCGCCGTTGACATTGACCTTGGCCGGGTCGAGGCCCAGCTCGCCGACCACGCACAGCGACTGGGCCGCGAAGGCTTCGTTGGACTCGATCAGGTCGAGGTCCGACACCGTCCAGCCGGCCCTTTCCAGGGCCTTCTTGCTGGCCGGGATCGGGCCGGTGCCCATGATCTCGGGCGCGACGCCGGCATTGGCCCACGAAGCGATGCGGGCCAGCGGGGTCAGGCCGCGCTTCTTGGCCTCGTCGGCGCTCATCAGCACCAGGGCGGCGGCGCCGTCATTGAGGCCCGAGGCGTTGGCGGCGGTGACCGAGCCGTCCTTGGTGAAGGCGGGCTTGAGGCCGGCGATGCCTTCATAGGTGACGCCATGGCGGATGAATTCGTCGTCCTTGACCACGGTGTCGCCCTTGCGGCCCTTGATGGTGACCGGGGCGATCTCGCCCTCGAAGCGGCCGGCCTTCTGGGCGGCCTCGGCCTTGTTCTGGCTGGCGACGGCGAAGCGGTCCTGGGCCTCGCGGGTGATCTGCCAGCGGCTGGCGATGTTCTCGGCGGTCTGGCCCATGTGATAGCCGTGGAAGGCGTCCCACAGGCCGTCCTTGATCATGGTGTCGACGAAGCTGAGGTCGCCCATCTTCTGGCCGCTGCGCAGGGCCTGGGCGTGGGGAGCCTGGCTCATGCTCTCCTGGCCGCCGACCACGACGATCTCGGCCGAGCCGTCGGCGATCTGCTGGGCCCCGAGGGCCACCGCCCGCAGGCCCGAGCCGCACAGCTGGTTGAGGCTCCAGGCTGGGCTCTCGACCGGGATGCCGGCGTTGACCGAGGCCTGGCGGGCGGGACCCTGGCCGGCGCCGGCCTGCAACACCTGGCCCAGGATCACCTCGTCGACCTCGGCGGCGGTGATGCCGGCCCGCTCGATCGCGGCCTGGATCGCGACCTTGCCCAACTCGTGGGCCGGCAGGCTGGACAGCGCTCCGAGGAAGGATCCGACCGGCGTGCGGGCGGCGGAAACGATGACGATGTCGCTCATGGCGGAAAGCTCCCGTGACGTAATTTCAGGCGCTTCGCAGGTGCGGCGCCGGTGTTTTTGCAGTGCAGCGACACCTTGCATAAAGCAGCAAGGTTCGTCACCGGCACATTTTCACGGCTTGTTGCGTCTTCCAAGGCCTCGCGGCACTGGCGCCATGCCTTTGCATCCGCGATAGTGCGATGCGAAAAGGCGGAGACAACGCTGTCCTAGGGAACGAAATGTCCGAGAACAACGAAAACGACGATACGACCTCGACCCCCGACAAAAAACCTGGCCCGGGCGAAAAGACCGCTGGCCAGCGGGTCGTCATCAAGAAATACGCCAACCGCCGCCTCTACAACACCGCGTCCAGCTCCTACGTCACGCTCGAACACCTGTCCGACATGGTCAAGGAGGGCGTCGATTTCGTGGTCTATGACGCCAAGTCCAACGACGACATCACCCGCTCGGTGCTGACCCAGATCATCTTCGAGGAAGAGAATCGCGGCGGCGGCCAGAACCTGCTGCCGATCCAGTTCCTGCGCCAGTTGATCGGCTTCTACGGCAACTCCATGCAGGCCTTCCTGCCCAGCTATCTGGAGATGTCGCTGGAGAGCTTCACCAAACAGCAGGAGCGGATGCGCACCCAGTTCTCAGGTCTGACGCCGGGCATCGGCGGCGCGGTCAAGGGCATGCCGGGCATCGGGGTCTATGAAGAGCAGATTCGCCAGAACATGGCGCTGTTCGACCGAGCCATGAAGATGTTCTCGCCCTTCGCCTACGCCCGGCCCGAGGACGCCCCCGCCGCCGCCGCCGCGCCGACGGAGCCGGCCGCCCCCGCCCCGCAGCCCAGCGAGGACTCCCTGGCCGACCTCAAGCGCCAGCTGGAAGCCATGCAGCAGCAGATCGAGAAGCTGGCCACCAAGTCCTGACCCCGCCTTAACCACGCCGGCCCATGCGTTCTTAACGGTCGGCGGCTAGGGTTTTCACCATGACCGGTCCGATCGACCCTATCCGGCGCGTCAGCCCCGCGCGCCGGGCCCTGCCCGCCCCGCGCGACGAGGACCGTTCCGAGGCGGACGGCGAAGACGTGACTTTCGTGCGTGACGAGCAACAGGCCTCCCCGCCGCCGCCCCGCCGCGGGATGTTCGCCGCCTTCGCCGCCCACCTGATGGGCCAGAGCGGCCAGAAGCGCGGCCTGCGCGGTGGGCAGGAAGTGCTCGACGCGGCGCGTTCGACCTATCTCGGCACGGAATATTCCGGCCCGGCGGACCGCCGCCCCCGTGCGGGCCTGCTCAAGAAGACCGAAATCTAAGGTCCGTTCGGCCTCCGGAGCCGCCGCCCGCGCCAGGCGCTCCGGTTGGCGCCGGTCTTGCTTGGTCGAGGGGGTTTCCAGGCCCCGAGACCCATCATGCTGCTCAGCATCGTCACCCGCTTCTTCGACATTGCCGTCGTGACGCTGATCTTCACGGCCCTGACCTAGGGACGGGAAGGCCATCCTATTCCGTCTCCCCGGCGAAGGCCGGGGCCCAGATCATAGGGTGGTATGTTTGGGATAGGCCTCCGGCGCCACGGCTGAATCTGGGCCCCGGCCTTCGCCGGGGAGACGGGGGTGAAAGCGGATTCCGCCCCAATCTCCCCCTACCCCGCCTCCAGCAGCATCATCGTTCCCTGGCCGCCGTCGGCGCAGATGCTGACGACCGCCTTCTCGCCCGGGCCGCGCGAGGCCAGTTCCTTGACCGTCTGGCTGAGGATCCGCGCGCCGGTCGCGCCGAACGGATGGCCGAGCGCCAGGCTGCCGCCGGTGGGGTTCATCCGCTCGCGGGGAAACCGGCCCAAGTCGCGATCGACCCCGGCCTTGTCGCGGCGGAAGCCGGCGTCCTCCCAGGCGGCGATGTGCGACAGCACCTGGGCCGCGAAGGCCTCGTGGATCTCCCACAGGCCGACATCGTCATAGGCTAGGCCGTTGCGGGCCAGCATCCGCGGCACGCCATAGGCCGGGGCCATCAGCAGGCCCTCGTGGCGCAGGTCGATCGCGGTGACCTCATGGTCGACCACCCGCACGCGGGGAATCTCGGCCGGCAGCCGCGCCAGACCGGCCTGCGACGCCGCCCAGATCGCCGCCGCCCCGTCGGTCAGGGGCGAGGAATTGCCGGCCGTCAGCGTGCCCTGGCCGCTGGCCTTGTCGAAGGCCGGCGGCAACTTGGCCAGCTTCTCCAGGGTCGAATCCGGGCGCGGAATGGCGTCGCGCCTGAGATCGCCGACCGGGATCACCAGGTCGTCGAAGAAGCCGGCGCTCCAGGCGGCCACGGCGTGCTGGTGGCTCTCGAAGGCGACCTGGTCCTGGTCGGCCCGCGACACCCGCCACTGCTTGGCCGTGATCTCGGTGTGCTCGCCCATCGACAGGCCGGTGGTGCGGTTGGCGACCTTGGGGATCCACAGCTTCAGGTCCGACGGCTTCAACCGGGCCAAGTGCGCCAGCTTCTGGCCGACGGTGCGAGCGCCCTGGAAGCCCTTCAGCCAGTCGGAAAAGGCGATGCTGGCGCCGACCTGGACCTTGCTCATGCTCTCCACGCCGCCGACCAGAGCCAGGTCGCGGCCGCGGCCGTCGATCATGCCGGCCGCCTCGATGACGCCGATCATGCTGGTCGAGCAGGCCATGATCGTCGAGAAGGCCGGGATGGCCGGATCGGCCCCGGCGTCGAGCAGCACCTCGCGGGCGATGTTGCTCCAGGTCAGGTTGGGAATCACCGTTCCCCAGACCGCGAAGTCCGGCCGCGCGCCCCCGGCCTGCGCCAATTGAGCCAGCATGGCCTGGACCACCGGCACGGAGAGGGCGATGGCGTCATGGGCCTTCAGCGCCCCGTCGGCCTTGGCGAAGGGGGTGCGAAGGCCGGCCGCCAGCCAGATGTCGGGTTTGGACGCCATGCTCGTGATCCTGCGGAAGCTGCAGGCGGCAGGATGCTCAGAACGCGGCCCGACGTCTCGCCGAAATTGACCGGTTCAGGGCGCGTCCCGAAAGTCGATGTCGCGGCGGGCCGAGACAATGGTGACGATGAAGCCGGCCAGCACGTCCAGCAGCACCATCAGCGTCAGCAGGAAGAACACTGACGAGCCGAAAGCCGGGAACAGCAGGAACTCGACCAGGCAGAGGATGAACAGCACCATCGATAGCGAGTGGTTGATGATCGCGATCTTGCGGCTGGTCGTCGACTTCAGCAGCTCGACGAACAGCACCACCAGCGAGGCGGCCAGCAGCAGATCGCCCAGGCTGACGGCCCAGTCGGCCTTGGAGGTCATGTGGATGGTGAACAGCTGCTCGGCCAGCCGGTACTGGGCGGCGTTGGCGGTGAAGCCGCCGGCGAAGGTCAGGACGATCAGGTTGTAGACCAGCACCGGCAGGGCCAGCAGCGGAAAGGCGGCGAACATGGCTTTGGCTCTCCCCAGGGCGGTCGACCAGGGTTAGCCGGTTTCGGGAGTTCGGTGAAGCGGCGCAATCCGCGGGGCGCCTAGACCTCGTCGACGCCTTGCGGGTTGCGGGCCCGGGTCTGCAGCCACATCACCCCCAGCAGGTCGGACACCGAGGCCTTGAGCCGGCCGAAGTTGGTGTATTTCGACACGCCGGTCTCGCGGTGGCGGTGGTTGACCGGCTGGAAGTCCACCCGATAGCCCTCGCGCAGCATCAGGGCCGGGATGTAGCGGTGGATGTGATCGAAATAGGGCAGGCGCAGAAAGGCCTCGCGGCGGAAGGCCTTGAGGCCGCAGCCGGTGTCGTTGGCGGTGTCGCGCAGCAGCCGCTTGCGCACGCCGTTGCCGAATTTCGAGGCGAAGCGCTTGGCCGAGCTGTCCTGGCGCTTGACCCGCTCGCCGCCGACCAGGGCCAGGTCCTGGGGGGCGGCCTTCAGGGCCCGGGCCAGGCGCGGGGCGTCGGCGGGGTCGTTCTGGCCGTCGCCGTCCAGGGTGACGATGATCGGGGCGCGGGCCGCCAGCACGCCGCTGCGCACGGCGCGGCTCTGGCCGGAGTTCTTGCGATGCGACAGCACCCGCAGCTGCGGGATCTCGGCCTTCAGCGCCGCCAGCAGGGCCTTGGTGTCGTCGCGACTGGCGTCGTCGATGAAGATGATCTCGTGGCTTTCGCCGGCGAAGGCGGCGGCGATCTCGCGGGCCAGGGCGGGGGCCGCGCCGCCCTCGTCGAAGACGGGAACGACGATGGAATAGTCGGGCCCGAGGTCAGGCGCAGCGGCGGGGGAGGCGGCGGTCATCGCCCCCTAATAGCGCAAAAGTCGCCACAGGAAAGGATCGTGCTATTTCATCGTCCATGACGCTCGAATCTCGCCTGGACGCCTGGAGCCGCGGCTGGCGCGGCCCGCTGTTCGCCGCCCTGGTGGCCCTGATCGCCGGCCTGCCCGGTCTGCCGGCCATGCCGCCGCTGGACCGCGACGAATCGCGCTTCGCCCAGGCCACCGCCCAGATGCTGGAGACCGACGACCTGGTGGTCATCCGCTTCCAGGACCAGCCGCGCTTCAAGAAGCCGATCGGCATCCACTGGCTGCAGGCCGCCAGCGTCGCGGCGGTCTCGGCTCCCGAGGACCGCGGGATCTGGGCCTATCGCCTGCCGTCGCTGCTGGGGGCGATGCTGGCGGCGGCCGCCTGCGCCTGGGGGGCGGCGGCGCTGCTGGGGCCGCGCACCGGCCTGCTGGCCGGCGGCATCCTGGGCGCGACCCTGCTGCTGTCGACCGAGGCCTTCATCGCCAAGACCGACGCGGCCCTGTGCGGCTTCACCACCCTGGCCATGGCGGGCCTGGCGCGGCTCTACGCCGCCCACCTGGCCGGCGGCAAGGCCGACCGCTGGAGCAAGCTGGCTTTCTGGATCGGTCTGGCCATGGGCGTGCTGATCAAGGGCCCGGTCGGACTGATGGTCGTGGCGCTGAGCATCGCGGCCCTATGGCTGTGGGACCGCAAGGCCCCGTGGCTGAAGGACCTGGGCTGGAGCTGGGGCCTGATCCTCTGTGCGGCGATCATCCTGCCCTGGGCGACGATGATCACCGTGGCCACCGACGGGGCCTTCTGGTCGACGGCGGTCGGCAGCGACCTGGCGCCGAAGCTGGCCGGCGGCCAGGAAAGCCACGGCGCGCCGTTCGGCAGCTACGCCCTGGCCGCCTTCCTGCTGGTGTTCCCCGCCACCCTGCTGCTGCCGGCCGGGCTGGTCCAGGGCTGGGCGGGCCGCCGGGAGGCCGGGGTGCGGTTCGCCCTGTGCTGGCTGGTCCCGACCTGGCTGGTGTTCGAGCTGCTGCCCACCAAGCTGGCCCACTACACCCTGCCGGCCGTGCCGGCCCTGGCCATGCTGATGGCCGCCGCCCTGCGCGCGCCGCTGGGCCGGATCGCCCGGGCGATCGGCGCGGGACTGATGGTCCTGGCCGGCCTGGTGCTGGCGGCCGGCGTCGTCTATCTGCAGGTCGAGTACGGCGACCGCTCGGGCGTTGTCTGGGCCGTCCTCACCGCCCTGCTGTTCCTGGCCTCGGGCGGGGTCGGGGCGGTGCTGCTGATGCGCCGGACCGCGGCCACGGCCCTGGTCGCGGCCGGAACGCTCGGCGTCCTGGCCCACGCCGCCCTGGTCGGCGTCTTCGTGCCCCGGTTGGAGCCGCTGATGCTGGCCCCCCGGCTGGAGCGCGCCCTGGAGCAGGCCGACCTGGCTCCACGGGCCGGGGCGGCCGGGCCGGTCGCCGTCACCGGCTACGCCGAGCCCAGCATGGTCTTCCTGCTGGGCACCGCCACGGAGCTGACCGACCCCGCCGGCGCGGCCGAGGCGGTAGCTCAGGGACGGCCGGCCGTGGTCGAGGGCCGGCTCGACACGGCGTTCCGCGCCGCCCTGGCCGCCCTGGGCGAAACCGCCCGGCCGGCCGGGGTGGTCGAGGGCTTTGACTATTCCGACGGCGACCGCGAGCGGCTGACCCTCTATCGCGGCGCCCCGATCCGGCCCGACGCCGTCGACCAGGCCGACGAGTCCGACGAGCCGGCGCCCCCGGAGGCCCGCCCATGAGCCGCTTCATCCAGATCGTCGAGGTCGGACCGCGCGACGGCCTGCAGAACGAAGCCCTGGCCCTGCCGGTCGAGGATCGGGTCGCCCTGGTCCGCCAGCTGGAGGCGGCCGGCGCCCGCCGCATCGAGGCGGTGTCGTTCGTCAATCCCAAGCGCGTGCCGCAGATGGCCGGCGCCGAAGAGATCATGGCCGCCCTGCCGCCCGATCCGGCCCGGTCGCGGATCGGGCTGGTGCTCAACATGCGCGGCTGGGACCGCTGCGTGGCGGCCGGCTGCGACGAGGCCAATGTCGTGGTCTGCGCCTCGGACGGCTTTGCGGTGCGCAACCAAGGCTCGACCGTCGCCGAGCAGGTGGCGGCCCTGGCCGCCATCGTCGAGCGCCAGGCGGTCGAGGGCGGCCCGCCGATCAGCGCCACGATCTCGGTGGCCTTCGGCTGTCCGTTCGACGGCGAGGTGTCGCAAGACCAGGTGGTCGCCATCGCCCGGGAGGCCGCCGCCCTCCAGGTCGCGGAAATCGTCCTGGCCGACACCATCGGCGTCGCCGACCCTTGGACGGTGCGCCGGCGGATCGAGGCCGTACGCGCCGCCGCCCCCGACGCCCGCCTGCGGATGCACTTCCACGACACCCGCAACACCGGCCTGGCCAACGCTTACGCCAGCGTCGAAGCGGGAATCGACGTGCTCGACGCCGCGGTCGGCGGCCTAGGCGGCTGTCCGTTCGCCCCCAACGCCACCGGCAATATCGGCACGGAGGACCTGGTCTACATGCTGGAGCGGGCCGGCTTCGAGACCGGCTACGACCTGTCGGCCCTAATCGCGGTCGGACGCCAGGTCAGCGAGCGCCTGGGCAAGGCGCCGGCCTCGTCGCTGGCGCGGGCGGGCGGCTTTCCGGCCTGAGGCCTGGAGCGCCCCGAAGTTCGACCGGTCTTGCGGGCGGAACAACGGAGGCGAAGACCTCAGGCCTCGCCCTCGTAGCCCACGCCGGTCAGGTACAGCCCGTCGGCCGGGGCCACGGGGCCGCAGGCGGTGCGGTCCTTGGCCTCCAGGGCCGCGCGCACGTCGCCGGGGGCCCAGCGGCCGACCCCGACCTCGAGCAGGGTGCCGGTCATCGACCGCACCTGCCGGTGCAGGAACGAGCGAGCCTCGAACACCAGATGCACCTCGTCGCCGGCCCGCGACACCCGGGCGACGTCCAGCGTCTTCAGCGGCGACTTCGACTGGCAGTGCATGTCGCGGAAGGTGGTGAAGTCGTGCAGCCCGACCAGGGCCTGGGCGGCGGCGTGCATGGCCTCGGCGTCCACCGCCTTCTTCATGTGCCAGACCTTGCCGGCCTCCAGGGCCGGCGGGGCGGGGCGGTTGAGGATGCGATAGAGATAGCGCCGCTCCCGGGCCGAGAACCGGGCGTGCCAGTCCTCCGGCGCGACGGCGGCGTCGAGCACGCTGACCGCCTCGCGGGTCAGGTGGGCGTTGAGGGCGTTCATCACCGTCCGGGCCGGCCAGTCGCGCTCCAGGTCGACATGCACCACCTGGCCGGTGGCGTGGACGCCGGTGTCGGTGCGGCCGGCGGCGTGGATGCGCACCGCCTGGCCGCTGAAGGCCTTGACCGCCGCCTCGATCGCCCCCTGCACCGACGGCAGGGCCGCCTGGGCCTGGAAGCCGTAATAGGGCCGGCCGTCATATTCGATCGTCAGGCGGTAGCGGGGCATCAGGTCAGGGCCGTTCCGGCCGCCACCGGGAAGCCGCGCAGGAACACCTCGGCGTCCTGCGCCCCCTTGCCCTCGCGCTGGGCCTTGAGCAGGCGCACGGCGCCCCCCGCTCCATTGGCGCCGCAAGCGATCAGCAGGGCGTCGTCCAGCGTCCGGCCCGGGGCGCCCTCCCCCGCCTCGACCCGCGACAGCAGGGCCTTGACCCGCACCGGCCCCTTGTCCGACGGGGCCTCGAACCAGGCGCCGGGGAACGGCGACAGGCCGCGGATGTGGCGGTCGACCTCGGCGGCCGGCCGCGTCCAGTCGATGCGGGCCTCGGCGGGCTTGATCTTCTTGGCGTAGGTCACGCCCACTTCGCTCTGGGGCGTCTCGCGGGCCGCGCCGCGCTCGATCGCGCCCAGGGCCACCGGCAGGATCCGCGCGCCGATCGCGGCCAGCTTGTCGTGCAGGCTGCCGGCGGTCTCCAGGGCGTCGATGCGCACCTGCTCGCCCATCAGCACCGGCCCCTCGTCCAGCCCCTCGCTCATCCGCATCACCTGCACCCCGGTGACGCGGTCGCCGGCCATGATCGCCCGCTGGATCGGCGCGGCCCCGCGCCAGCGCGGCAGCAGCGAGGCGTGCAGGTTGAAGCAGCCCAGCCGCGGGGCCTCCAGCACCTCGCGGACCAGGATCTGGCCGAAGGCGACGACCACGGCGGCGTCGAGGTCGAGGGCCTGGAAGGCGGCGATCTCCTCGGGGGTCTTCATCGAGGCCGGCGTGCGCACCGGCAGGCCCAGGCTGTCGGCGAAGGCGTGGACGGGCGAGGGCTTGAGGTCCTGGCCCCGGCCGCGCGGCGCGGGCGGCTGGGAATAGACGCAGGCGATCTCGTGGCCGGCGGCAACCAGTTCGGCCAGGCAGGCGACGGAGAAGTCGGGGGTTCCGAGAAAGGCGAGGCGCATGGCCGCCGGTTTAGACGCCTCGCCCGCGTTCGCAAAGCCCAAGACCCGGCGCCGGGCGGAACCTAGGCCATGGACCGCCCGTTCTATGGCCACCTTTCCACGGAGGACGCGCCATGCGCTCCATCACACTGATCGCCGCCGCCGGTCTCGCCGCCCTGTCGCTCGCCGCCTGCTCGGACAAGCACGCCACCGAGATCAAGGAAGGCGCCAAGGCCGCCGGCTCCGACGTCAAGCAGGCCGCCACGGCGATCGCCAACGACCCCGACGTCAAGGAGGCCGGCACGGCCCTGAAGGAAAGCACCAAGGAAGCCGCCGGCCAGATGAAGGACGCCGCCGGTCACGCCGTCGACAAGGCCCAGGAAGCCGGCGCCAAGGCCGGCCAGGAAACCCGCGAAGCCAGCCGCGACGTCAAGAAGGACGTTCATAAGGCGACGGAATGAAGTTCCCTCTCCCGGCGGGAGAGGGAGGGGCCCGCGCGAAGCGTGGGAGGGTGAGGGATTACGCCGTCTCAGATCCGGGCAGGGCGTCAGGCTCGGACCGATAGGTCTTACCCCCTCACCCTCCCACCGCTGCGCCGCGAGCCCATCCCTCTCCCCATGGGAGAGGGACTTGCAGTGGTTCAGGCCGCGCGGCGGGCCTTTTTAACCTTGCTGATCGCCCGGTCGCGCTTCAGGCGCGACAGGTGGTCGATGAACAGCACGCCCTGCAGGTGGTCCATTTCGTGCTGGATGCAGACGGCGAACAGGCCCTCGGCCTCTTCCTCGACCGCCTGGCCCTGGTAGTCGAGATAGCTGATCTTGACCCGGGCCGGGCGCTCGACGGCGTCATAGACCTCGGGGACCGATAGGCAGCCTTCCTCGTATTCGAACAGCTCGTCGGAGGCCCAGGTGATCTTCGGATTGACGAAATAGCGCGGGGCCGGTTCCTCGCCCTCGCGGGCCAGGTCCATGACGATGACATTGACCAGCTCGCCGACCTGCACGGCGGCCAGGCCGATGCCGGGGGCGTCGTACATCGTCTCCAGCATGTCATCCATCAGGGCGCGCAGACCGTCATCGACGGCGGGCACGTCCTTGGAGACCTGCTTCAGAACCGCCAGGTCGGCGGCGTTATCGACGGTGAGAATGCGACGAATGGCCATGATAGCTGTCAGGTAAGGGCCGCGCCGCCCGGGGTCAAGGCGACGGATGGGCGCGGCGGGCGAGCTTCAGTGCGACGTTGCGGAACGAAGAACCGGCCACATCAAAAACCCCATGACCATGGCCAGCACGACAACCGAGGCCATTCGCCTGATCTTGTCCGCCAGCAGCCTGTTGAACTCGGCAGGGTCGACAGCACGTTGGACCATACCCTTCACAAGGGAGTCTCCTGCGATGACACCCTCGCGCCAAGCCTTGAACACCGTCCTGCCCTGCGAAACAAAGAACCAGAGAAAAACCACTGCGAGCGCGATTGGCGGGATAAGCATGGCGATCATTCAGCTGTCCTAAGGCTTGGCCTTAAGCCGTGCAATCGCAGGATCGTCCGATCAATCCAGCGCCTCGCTCGCCGCCAGCTTGACCAACGGTCGCACGGCGTTCTCCACCGGGGCCAGCTCGGCGATCTCCTTGCCTTCGTGGTCGACCGACAGGTCCTCGAAGCGGCGGGCCTGGGTCAGGACCTGGCTCTCCAGCGAGCCGACGAACTGGTTGTAGCGGCCGACCGCCGCCTCCAGCGCCTTGCCGACCGAGCCGGCGTGGGCCCCCATCACCGCGATGCGCTTGTAAAGTTCGCGGCCGACGGCGACGATGTTGGCGGCGTTCTTGGCCTGGTCCTCGGCCCGCCAGCCATAGGCCACCGCCTTGCACAGGGCGAACAGGGTGGTTGGGGTGACCAGCAGCACCCGGCGGTCCATGGCCTCGGTCATCAGGTCGGGCAGGCGGTCGAGCGCCGCGGCCAGGAAGCCGTCGCCGGGGACGAACATCGCCACGAAGTCGGGCGAGCCCTCGCTGGCGAACTGGTCCCAATAGGCTTTCGCCGAAAGCCCCTGCATGTGGCCGCGGACGCTGGCGGCGTGGCGGACCAGGGCGCTTTCCTTCAGGTGGTCCTCGGTCGCCTCCTGGGCCTCGAGAAAGGCGTTGAGCGAGCACTTGGCGTCGATCACGAACACCCCGCCGCCGGGCATCTTGACCTTGACGTCGGGCCGGCGGCGGCCCTCGTCGCTGTCGACGCTGAACTGCTCCTCGAAGTCGAAGCGGGTGTTGAGGCCAGCGGCCTCAAGAACGTTCCGTAAAGTCTGCTCGCCCCAGCGGCCCTGGACGCCGGCCCCGCGGCGCAGGGCGGCCGACAGCTTGCGGGCCTCAAACTGGGTGGCGACCGAGGCCTCCATCAGGGCGTTGATCTGGGCCTTGAGGCCGCCGGTCTCCTCGGCGCGGGCCTTCTCGACCGCGACGACCTGGGCCTCGAACTTGGCCAGGGTCTCGGCCACGGGCTTGAGCTGGGCCTCCAGCCGTTGCTGGCTGAGCAGTTCGCGGCTCTTGAAGTTCTCCTCGGTGCGCTTGATCAGCGCCTCGGCCACGGTGTTGGCGGTCATGGTCGCCTGCTGGGCGGCCTGGGCGCGGATCAGCTCGCCCTGGGTGGCGGCCTGGTCCTCGAGCAGCCGGGCCCGCTCGTCGGCCTGGACCAGCCTGGCGTTCAGTTCCCAGGCCCGGGTATCGGCCTCGCCGGCTCGGCGCTGGCTGGCCAGGGCCCAGAGCACCGCGCCCACGGCCAGCAGGGCGAAGACGAGGGCGAGGATCAGGAACGGATCGGAAAAGTTCATGCTCCGTTCTTAACCGGAGTCGGGGATTTGAAGAAGCCCTCCTGGAGCAAGCCGCGCGATATAAGAATCGCCCGGCTTGCTCTAGTTTTTTGTTTTCGCATCGTTTTCGCGGAAAACTGGCGGCTACTTTTCCGCACGATGCTCTAGCTTTCGTAAGGCACGGCCGGCTTCGGGCAAGCCTTGACCTTCTCCGGCTTGGGTTGGCGGCTGTCGCGCAGCCAGCACTGCTCCAGCACCGAGCAGTAGCAGATGCGGCTGGTCACCTGGGACAGGTTCTCCTGGAAGTGCTGGAAATAGGCTGGCGAGGCGGCCATGCCCGGGTCGGTCTGCAGGGCCGGGATCGTGTCGCCGGCCCGCAGCACGCGGTCGCTGACGGTGGAACTGAGCACGTTCATCTGGTCCGAGCGGGCCATGGCCTTCACCAGGGCATGGCGAGAGGCCATGGGCTTGCCCTGGAAGAACATTTCGGTCGTCTCGATCCGGGCCGGACCGACGCCGCTGTTGATGACGTCGAGCTTGGCGACCGGACGGCCGTCGACCGTGGCGTTGGAGAAACTGATCTCGATGTAGGGCCAGGTGCTGGCCTCGACCATCTTCTCCATGGTGTGGCCGTGGTGCACGGCCAGGAACAGCGACGCCACCGAGATGATCATCGCGCTGACGCCCAGCAGGATGTCGAGCCAGCGGTGGCCGGTGTGGCCGTGGTGGTGGGCTTCGATCTCGGGTCCGGCGTCCACCATCTTGGATCCTCCTGCGCGCGACGACCGAATCCTCGGCCATGTCCAGTGATGCCAAAGGCGAGCGGCGTGGTCGATGACAACGTCAGGTCCGCGATGCGCCGCGGGGCCCGAGCCTAGGCCGGCCGCCGCGCCCGCAGCGCCTGGGCGATGGTGCCGTCGTCCAGCCAGTCGAGATCGCCGCCGACCGGCACGCCGCGCGCCAGCATGGTCACCGCCACCCCGCTCGGGGCCAGGCGGTCGGCCAGGTAGTGGGCGGTGGTCTGGCCGTCGACCGTGGCGGGCAAGGCCAGGATCACCTCGGCGATCTCGCCGCCGCCGGCCCGGGCCAGCAGTTCATTGACCCGCAGGGCCTCGGGCCCGATCCCGTCCAGCGCCGACAGCAGGCCGCCCAGCACATGGTAGCGGCCCTTGAACGACTGCCCCCGCTCCATGGCCCACAGCGACCCGACCTCCTCGACCACGCACAGCAGGCGCGGGTCGCGGCTGTGGTCGGAACAGACCGCGCAGGGATCGGAGGTGTCGAGCGAGCCGCAGGTCGAGCAGGTGCGCACCTTGGCCTGGGCGTCGACCAGGGCGGCGGTCAGCGGCGCCAGCAGGGTGTCGCGCTTCTTGAGCAGCGCCAGGGCCGCCCGCCGGCCCGAGCGCGGACCCAGGCCCGGCAGCTTGGACAGCAGGGCGATCAGGCGCTCGATCTCGGGTCCGGCGGAGGCGGCCATCAGGGCTTCGCGACCCGGGTGACCTGCGAATAGACCACCCGCCACTGGCCGTCGCGCTTGGCCCAGGCATCGACGAAGCGCACGACCAGGGCGAAGCGCTGGCCGCCGTCCACGCCGGTCATGTTGACCTTGCCGCCGAACAGGGCGGTGTCGCCCAGCACCTTTTCGACCGGCTCCTCGATGGTGAAGGGGTCGAGCTTGAAGCCGGGGGCGACATAGTCGGCGATCAGCCGGGCCTTGTCCTGGACCTGGCCCGCGCCGTTGACCAGCACGTAGTCGTCGGCCACCAGCCGCTCCAGCGCCGCCCGGTCGCCGTTCACCTGGGCCGCGTCATAGGCGTGGGCGGCGGCGGCCAGGTCGGCCGGCAGGGGCGCGGCGTGGGAGGCGCCGGGCGCCAGCAAGGCGGCGGCGATCAGGGCGGTACGAAAATGGAGCATCTGATCTCCCCTCAACTCCGCTCATCCCGGCGAATGCCGGGACCCAGATTCAGCCTGAGCGTCTCTGGGTTTCACCTGGGTCCCGGCATTCGCCGGGATGAGCGGAAGTATGGATCAAACTGAGTGACGGACCGCCTAGAACTTCATGCCCGGCAGGCCGCCCATCATGCCGGCCATCGGACCGGCGGCTTCCTGCATCATCTGGGCTTGGGCGGCGTCGAGCTTCTTCTTGGCGTCGGCGTGGGCGGCGACGACCAGGTCGGCGATCACCTCGCCCTCGCCGGGGGTGATCAGGGTCTCGTCCAGCACCACGCGGGCCAGGTCGCCCGTGCCCTTGAGGGTGACGGTGACCATGCCGCCGCCGGAGGTGCCCTCCACCGTCAGCTCGGCGAGCTTGGCCTGGGCGTCGGCCAGTTTCTGCTGCATGGCCTGGGCCTGCTTCATCAGGCCGCCGAGATCTTTCATGGGGTCTGCTCCGTTTCTACAAGCTCCCCTCCCCCTCGATGGGGGAGGGGTCGGGGGTGGGGATGACTGCGGCGGTGGGTTCGTCACCGCCGCGCTCCATCCGGAACCGACGTGTCACCCCCATCCCCAACCTTCCCCCCTCCAGGGGGAAGGGGGCAAACTCATTCTTCCAGTTCGTCCGGCTCGATCGGCGGCGCCTCGGGCGTCAGGATCCTGCGGACCTCGACGATCTCGGCGCCGGGGAAGGCGGTGAGCACCGAGGCGACGAAGGGGTCGGACTTGATCGCCGCCAGTTCCTCGCGCTCCTCGCGCTTCTGGCGCTCGAACAGGCTCTCGGCCCCGCCGCCGCCCTCGGCCGCCACCAGCCAGGGCTGGCCGGTCCATTCCTTCAGCGCCCGCACCAGCCGGCCGGCCAGGTTGCCCGGCGCCCCGGGGGCCGGCTCGAAGGTGATCGCCCCGGGCCGGAAGCTGATCGGACGGACATATTGCTCGACGTCCAGCCGCAGGCCGATGTCGCGCTTTTCGGCGATCAGCTTCACGACGTCCTCGAACGAGGCCAGGGTCGGCGCGGCCTGGGCGGCCGGGGCGGCCATCACCCGGGCCTGGGCGTTGACCGCCCCGCCGGCCGCGCCGCCGCCGAGCGAACCGCCGCCCCCGCCTGGGCCGCCGCCGACCGGTTGGCCGTCGCGCAGGGCCTTCAGCGCCTCCTCCGGACCGGGCAGGTCGGCGGCGTAGCACAGGCGGATCAGGGCCATCTCGGCCGCGGCCCGGGCGTCGGGGGCGCGGCGCACCTCGTCATGGGCCTTCAGCAGCATTTGCCACAGCCGCGACAGGGTCCCGGCCGAGGTCTGAGCCCCGATGGCGGTCAGGCGCGCGGCCTGCTCCTTGGGCAGGGTCAGGGCGTCGGGCCCCAGGGCCTTGGCCACCGAGGCGCCGTGGCAGTGGTCCAGCAGGTCGAGCATGACCACGGCCGGGTCGGCCCCGAAGCCCCACAGGGCGCGGAAGCCAGCCAGGGAGTCGCCCGGCTTGCCGCTCATCACGTTCTCGAACAGGGCGATGGTCTGGCCGCGGTCGGCCAGGCCCAGCATGTCGCGGACCACGGCGGCGGTGACGGCCGCGCCGCGCTCGCCCTGGACGATGGCCTGGTCGAGCAGCGACAGGCCGTCGCGCACCGAGCCCTCGGCCGCGCGGGCGATCAGCGCCAGCCCGTCTTCCTCGACCTTGGCCCCCTCGTTGGCGGCGATCCGCGCGAAGTGCTTGACCAGCACGTCCGGCTCGACCCGGCGCAGATCGAAGCGCTGGGTGCGCGACAGGATCGTCACCGGCACCTTGCGGATCTCGGTGGTGGCGAAGATGAACTTGGCGTGCGGCGGCGGCTCTTCCAGCGTCTTCAGCAGGGCGTTGAACGCCGCCGTCGACAGCATGTGCACTTCGTCGATGATATAGACCTTGTAGCGCGCCTCGACCGGGGCGTAGCGCACCCCGTCCAGCAGCTCGCGCATCTCGTCGACCTTGGTGCGGCTGGCGGCGTCCAGCTCCAGCACGTCCATGTGCCGGCCCTCGATGATCGCCCGGCAGTGGCGGCCGTCGACGGTCAGGTCGACCGAGGGCTGGTGAACGGTGTCGGTCTCATAGTTCAGGGCCCGGGCCAGCAGGCGGGCGGTGGTGGTCTTGCCCACCCCGCGCACGCCGGTCAGCATGAAGGCGTGGGCGATGCGCCCCGTCGAGAAGGCGTTGGCCAGGGTGCGGACCATGGCCTCCTGGCCGATCAGGTCCTCGAAGGTGCGCGGCCGGTACTTGCGGGCCAGCACAGTGTAGGCGGCGTCCGGATCCGACGCCTGACTGGTCATCGGCGTAACGGGAGGCGTGACGGAGGGCGCAGCCACGGCCGGCGGCGCGCCGCCGAAGATGTCGGCGGTGTTCTCGTCGCGCTCGGCGGGAGCTTCGTCCCACGGCGGCGCGGAATCGGTCGTGAGGTCGTCGTGGTCGGCCATGGCCCGGAGTGTAGAGCGCCGAAGAGCGCAGCAAAAGGCTCGGCCGGCGCCGACGGTCGAGAAGCTGACAGATTTTACGAAAGGTGGAGACCGGCAGACGACCCGGAGCGTAACTCGTTGTGGCTGCTGCCTCTCGGCCCTGACCAGGTTGGCGAGGACTCCGCCCGTCGCCGATCTCCGAGGCCTATATCGCGACTCGCGCCGGCAAAAGCAAGCCGGCGGCGACGCCAGACCGCGCGGCGCCGTGACGACTCTTCGTCGCGAATGCTAGAGAGTCCGCATGGCCCTCTCGATCATCACCAACATCTTCGCCGGCAATCCGCTCGACCGCGCCAGCGAAAGGCGCGGCGACGAGGCCTGGCTGGCCGAGAAGGCCGACGACCCGCAGTCGCTGGCGGTGGCGATCTGGAACGGCAAGCCCCTGGTCGAGGACGCCCCGCCGCCGCCCGAGGCCAGCGGCGAGGAGCGGCCGGCCGGCGTCCAGATCGCCTATCTGCGCGCGGACATGGCCCGCGACCTGGCCGGTACGCCCGAGCGGCTGCTGTTCCTGGGCCTGTGGAAGGACATCGCGGTGTTCGCCGTCGACCTGGAGGGCGGCGCCGACCCGGCCGAGGGGCCGCTGCAGGGCCTGGGCCGGTTCGAGGAGCTGCGGGCCATCGCCCCGACCCTGCCGCCGCCGGACGCCGGCATCCTGGCCACCGCCAAGTCGATGTTCGAATGGCGGCGCAAGCACCGGTGGTGCAGCAATTGCGGCCAGGAGACCCAGGTCACCGACGGCGGCTGGAAGCGCCAGTGCGCCTCCTGCCACGCCGAGCATTTCCCGCGTACCGACCCGGTGGCGATCATGCTCGCCCTGCACGACGGCAAGTGCCTGCTGGGCCGGCAGGCGACCTGGCCGGCCGGCATGTACTCGGCCCTGGCCGGTTTCATCGAGCCCGGCGAGACCATCGAGGAAGGCTGCGCCCGCGAGCTGAAGGAAGAGGCCGGCCTGACCGCCACCGCCGTGCGCTACCATTCCAGCCAGCCCTGGCCGTGGCCGTCGTCGCTGATGATGGGGCTGCTGGCCGAGGTCGACAGCGCCGAGGCCGCCCCCGACCAGACCGAGCTGGAGGCGGTGCGCTGGTTCACCAAGGCCGAGGCCGCCGCCCTGATCAAGGGCGAGCTGGACGGTCTGTTCGCCCCGCCCCCGCTGGCCATCGCCCACCAGCTGATCAAGGCCTGGGCGGAGGAGGCCTAGGCCCAGCCTACAGCTTCAGCCGCCAGGTCTCCGAAACCAGCCCCTGGCCGAAGCCGTCATAGGGCCAGCTGTCCTCCAGCCCGAAACCGGCCCGCTGATAGAGCCGCCGGGCCGGCAGCAGGTTGCTCTGGGTCCACAGCACCACCTCGGCGTAGCCGGCCTGGCGGGCGAAGGCCAGGCACGCGCCGATCAGCCGCTCGCCGACGCCGAGGCCGCGGGCCGATGGCTCGACCAGCAGCAGGCGCAGGCGCCCGACCGTGTCGCTGTCGCGGGCCAGCAGGATCGAGCCGACCGGCCGGCCTTCGGGGTCGTCGGCGCGCTCGGCGATCCAGCAGGCCTCGCGGGCCGGGTCGAAATGCTTGATGAACTCGGCGACCACGCCTGCCACCAGCCCCTCGAACCGGGCGTCCCAGCCCTGCTCCTCGGCATAGAGCCGGCCGTGGCGCTGGACGATCCAGCCGTAGTCGCCGGGCCGCGGCGCGCGCAGGACGATCATCGCAGCATGCCGTAGGTGATCAGGGCCTGGCCGCCGAAATAGAGGAACCACACCGTCCAGGCCGTCAGGCGCGCCGAGCCCAGCAGCCTGTCGCCCCGGAACAGGTCCAGCGACAGCACGGCGTCGGAGGTCATGAAGGCCAGGGCCCCGACGGCGGCGGGCCAGCGCAGGCCGGGCAGCAGCAGGCTGCCGGTGACCATGGCGACGATGGCCAGGGCGTAGGCGACGACCGCCGGCTTCAACCGCCCAAGATCGCCCCACAGCCGCGCCAGCAGGGCCAGGGCCGCCAGCACCACCAGCGGCGCGACGGTCCAGGCCAGTGGTCCGGCCGGCCCGCGCTCGCGCCAGAACAGCAGGGCGTAGACCAGGTGCCCAGCCAGGAAGGCGGCCAGGCCGAACGGTAGCCAGCGGCGGGGATCGCCGGCCAGGAAGGCGTCGCCGATCGCGCACAGGGCCAGGGCCAGGGCCAGCCCCGGCCCGCCGCTCTGCAGATAGGCCAGCACCGCCAGGGCGCCGGTGGCCGCGGTCTTGACCACGGTGCGCGGGAGCGACGGCGGCCGCCCGGCCAGGGCCAGGCCGTAGACGGCGGCGCAGAGGCCGGCCGCCCACCACAGCCCGCCTTCAGTCATCGGCGCCCAGCTTGGCGAGGAAGGCCTTGGCCGCGTCCTTGTGGCGGGGCTTGAGGTTCTTGCCGACGATGGCCAGCACGGCGGCGATCACCGCCGCGTCGTCGGTGAAGCCGATGGCCGGCAGCACGTCGGGAATGGCGTCGGTCGGCAGCACGAAATAGGCCAGGGCCGCGAACATCATGCCCTTGGCCGCGGTCGGCGTCGCCGGGTCGCGGGCGCACCACCACACCGACAGGGCGTCGGCCGCGAACGGAACCTTCGACGCCACCTTGCGGATCTTCGGCCAGAAGCCGCGCGACACCCGCTGCTCGTTGACCTTCACCGTGGCGGGCACTAGGGCCTTGCCGGGATCCAGCACCTCCCGGGCGTTGCGCTCGGGGTCGATCTTGGGGGATGGCTTGGCGTCGGCGCTCATGGGACTGAACCGCTCCTCGGGCCGCCATTAAACGCAAGCCCGGCGCAAACGTCCACGAAACTCGACGCGAGTCGTCGGGGTGTCTTCCTTCTCCCGAAAGGGGAGAAGGAAAGAAAATCACCGGAACGGCGGCTCGTCGAAGGCCCGCAGCTTGCGCGAGTGCAGGTTGGGACCTTCCTCGCGCAGCAGCTTGCAGGCCAGGATGCCGATCTGCAGGTGCTGGCTGATCGCCCGCTCGTAGAAGGCGTTGGCCTGGCCCGGCAGCTTGATCTCGCCGTGCAGCGGCTTGTCCGACACGCACAGCAGCGTCCCGTACGGCACCCGGAAGCGATAGCCCTGGGCGGCGATGGTGGCGCTTTCCATGTCGATGGCCACGGCCCGGCTCTGGTTGAAGCGCAGGGCCGAGAGGCTGTGGCGCAGTTCCCAGTTGCGGTCGTCGGTGGTGACCACCGTGCCGGTGCGCAGGCGCTTCTTCAGCTCCGGGCCGCTGTCGCCGCTGATCGCCTTGGAGGCGTCGTAGAGGGCGCGCTGCACCTCGGCGATCGACGGCACCGGGATCTCGGGCGGCAGCACGGCGTCCAGCACGTGGTCGTCGCGCAGATAGGCGTGGGCCAGCACGTAGTCGCCGATGGTCTGGGTGTCGCGCAGGCCGCCGCAGTGGCCGATCATCAGCCAGGCCTGGGGCCGCAGCACGGCCAGGTGGTCGCAGATGGTCTTGGCGTTGGACGGGCCGACGCCGATATTGACCAGGGTGATCCCCGCCCCGCCCGGCGTCATCAGGTGGTAGGCCGGCATCTGGTGCTTGCGCCAGGTCGACTCGGCTACCGCCAGTTCGGGATTGACGGTGTTGGCGGTGATCATCAGCCCGCCCGAGCACGACAGGCCCTCATAGGGGCTGTCGGGCAGGGCCAGTTGCTCGATGCCCCAGCGCACGAACTCGTCGACATAGCGGTGATAGTTGGTGAACAGGATGAACTGCTGGACGTGCTCGGCCGGCGCGCCGGTGTAGTGCTTGAGCCGGGCCAGCGAGAAGTCGGTGCGCAGGCCGTCGAACAGGGCCAGGGGCCGGGTCTCGGCCAGGTCCGGATTCCACACCCCGTCGGCGATCTCGTCGCCGATGAAGGCCAGGTCCGTGGTCGGGAAGAAGCGGGCGATGTCCTCGCTGCGGACGTCGGCCTGGTTCAGGTCGATGGTGGCGTCCAGCACGTAGGGATAGGGGATTTCCTGGTCCGAGCGGTCGATCTCGATCTCGACCTCGAAATCATTGAGCAGCAGGGTCAGCTGTTCGACGAGATAGTCCTTGAACTGGGCCGGCTTGGTGATGGTGGCGGCGTAGACGCCGGGCCGGCTGACCCGGGCGTAGGAGCGCGCCAGCTTCGGCGGCAGCGCCTCGGGGTCGTAGACCAGCCGCAGTTCCGGATAGGCGAAGGTCCCATCGAACCGCGATTGCGGATCGGGACGGGTTCCATGTTCGAGATAGGCGCGAAGCGCGGTCCGCAGGGCGTCGACGGCGCGTTCGTATTCCTGGTTCAGCCGTTCAACGGCGGCGATTGCTTTTTCTTGGTTTGACATGGCGCCCTATATCAGCGTTCCGGCGAGCTGACCAGACCGTGGCGAGGCAGGGCGCGGGATTGACCCGTCCGGCCGATGACGGGCATGGACGAACCCCGCCGGGTCGGCCACAAGGGATGTTCATGCCTCGGGGGGCCGCGGCGCGCATCCGCGCCGGGTCGCCCGACTCCATCATCCAGCGGCGCCCGCGGCGGGCGCCAGGACCAGCGCTCGGGCGCCGCGGCGCGCCAAGAGGGATCCCATGAACCGACGTTTCGCCTTATTCATCGTGCTGGCCATGGTCCTCGGGGTCGCGGTCGGCTGGGCCTGCAACCAGTATCTCGACGCGGCGGGCGCCGCCGAGGCGACCAAGTGGTTCAAGATGGGGACCGACCTCTTCCTGCGGCTGATCAAGATGATCATCGCCCCCCTGGTCTTCACCACCCTGGTCGCCGGCATCGCCCACATGGAGGACGCCGCCGCCGTGGGCCGGATCGGCGTCAAGACCATGGCCTGGTTCGTCAGCGCCTCGGCCGTCTCGCTGCTGCTGGGCCTGGCCATGGTCCATCTGCTGCACCCGGGCGCGGGCCTGGTGCTGAACGAAGCCGTCGGCGCCGCCGCCAGCGCCCCGGCCGCCTCGACCGAGACCTTCACCCTGCAGGGCTTCCTCACCCACCTGGTGCCGGTGTCGATCTTCGACGCCATGGCCAAGAACGAGATCCTGCAGATCGTGGTGTTCAGCCTGTTCGTCGGCACCGCCGTCGCCTCGCTCGACAACAAGGCCCCGCACATCCTGGAACTGGCCGAACAGGGCGCCCAGATCATGCTGAAGGTGACCGGCTTCGTGATGAAGCTGGCGCCGCTGGCGATCTTCTGCGCCCTGGCCTCGACCATCGCCGCCCAGGGCATCTCGATGCTGGCGGTCTACGGCAAGTTCGTGATCGGCTTCTACGCCACCATGGCCACCCTCTGGGGGCTGCTGTTCGTCGCCGCCTTCGTGGTCCTGGGCAAGCGGGCCGTCCCGCTGTTCGGCGCGATCCGCGAGCCGGCCCTGCTGGCGTTCTCGACCGCCAGTTCGGAGGCCGCCTATCCGCGCATCCTCGACGCCCTGCCCAAGCTCGGCATCCGCCGCCGCATCGTCTCGTTCGTCCTGCCGCTGGGCTATTCGTTCAACCTCGACGGCTCGATGCTGTACTGCACGTTCGCGACGATCTTCATCCTTCAGGCGCACGACGTGCACCTGACGATCCAGCAGCAGATCTTCATGCTGCTGCTGCTGATGGTGACCTCCAAGGGCATCGCCGGGGTGCCGCGGGCCTCGCTGGTGGTGATCATGGCCACCCTGACCTATTTCGGCCTGCCCGAGACCTGGATCGCCCTGGTGCTGGGCGTCGACCACCTGCTCGACATGGGCCGCAGCGCCACCAACGTGGTCGGCAATTCGGTGGCCGCCGCCGTGGTCGCCAAATGGGAGGGCGAACTGACCGAGCCGGAGCCGCAAGAAGCCGCCTAGTCGGGGTCAACCAAGCGCGGCCCTAGGTTGACATGGGCGGGGAGAAGACCAATCTCTCCCTGCGAGGGATCTTTGAAAGAGCAACCGCCATGAACGCCAAATCCGTGATCCGGGCCGGCCTGCTGGGCGCCGCGCTTCTGGCCGCTCCCGCCCTGGCCCAGGCCTCCGTTTCGGCCCCTCTGGCCGCCGCGGCCGACGGCGCCGCCGCTCCCCGTCCCGCCCGCTCGTGCTTCTCGCTGTCGGACTGGCAGGGCTGGAGCGCGCCCGACAAGAACACCCTGTACATGAAGGTCCGCAACCGCGACGTCTATCGGGTCGACCTGTCGCACGGCACCAATCTGATGACCTCGCCCGGGGTGCATCTGGTGTCGATCGTGCGCGGCACCGACCAGATCTGCACGCCGATCGACCTCGACCTGCGGGTGTCCGACGGCTTCGGCTTCGCCATGCCGATCATGGCCAAGAGCATCACCCGGCTGACTCCCGAAGAGATCGCCGCCATCCCCAAGCGCGACCGGCCGTAGGCTTGAGGGCCCCGCCGCGGGTCCTCATCGTCCCGACATGAACCGCTGCTAAGGCTTCATTTCTGGCGTCCGCGCGGCGGGCGTCGACCGATCGGAGGGGTTCATATGGGTCTGCTGGACAGTCTGATGGGCGCCGTCGGCGGCCACGAGGGCGGCGCCGACTTGGCCGGCCTGGTGGAGAACCTCGCCGGCCAGGGCGCCACCGCCGGCGTCAGCGGCCTGGTCGAGGCCTTCGAGAAGGGCGGCCTGGGCGCGGTGGCCCAGTCCTGGGTTTCGCACGGCGCCAACCTGCCGATCTCGGCCGAACAGATCCAGGCCGTGCTCGGCTCCGGGGCCGTCGGCCAGTTCGCCGAGAAGCTGGGCGTCGATCCGCAGGTCGGCGCAGCCAAGCTGGCCGAGCTGCTGCCGGGCCTGGTCGATCGCCTGACGCCGGGCGGCCAGCTGCCGACCGAAGGCCTGGGCGGCGCGGTCGGCGACCTGCTGGGCGGCTTCCTCAAGAAATAGCGATCGATTCAGCGCGCCGACGCTCTCTGCCGCACGCTGATGCCATTGGCGAAGTCGATGACGCACATCGCCCGATAGACCCGGTGCTCGCCGCAGCCGACTCCGGCATAGCGGAAGCCGGGATTGAAGATATTGCGCCGGTGGCCGCGGGTGGCGACGCCGTCGTCGATGATCAGCTGGCGAACCACGGCGGCGGGGCTGTCCTTGCCGTAGGAGATGTCCTCGGCGACGCCGCCCTGCCACAGGCCCTGGCGCTGGATCCGCTGGCCGAAACTGGAACCGTCCGCGCCGGCGTGGCCGACCGTTCCGCGCCGGCCCTGGTCGCGAACATGGCTCAGGGCCGCCTGGTCGAGCATCCGGCTGGCGCCCAGCGGCTCCAGCGGCGCCTGGCGTTCGAGGAAGGCGATCGCCTCGTCGACCGCCGCCGATCCCTCGTGGGTCATCACCCCGGTCGGATCGCCGTCCTCGTGGACCACCTGGCCTTCGAACAGGTCGCGATAGTCGCGCAGCTCCCGCGCATAGGCGTCCGGCTGGGTGCGGGCGAAGTTCAGCTCGTCGAGGACGGCCGCCTCGAAATTCTCCGACGCCGCCAGGGCGGGAGCCAGGGACAGGGCCGTCCAGGCCAGGACGCCGACCGTCAGGCCGGCCAGCCGCTTGAGATGCTGCATGAGGGAGTCTTCACCACGCTACGCTAACCCGCCCCGTCCCGGGACCGGATATGGCGCAGCCGGCCCGGCCGGGTCAATGCGTCGAAACGCGCGCCCTGGCGCATCCGCTCGCGCGGGACGGTTGGCGGGCGGGCTCAGGCCGCCGCCGCCTCCAGCAGCGCCACGATCATGGCGTTGACCGGCGTGGCGATCCCGTGCGCCGCGCCGCGGCGGATGATCACCCCGTTGCGGGCGTCCAGTTCCATCGGCCGGCCGGCGGCGCGGTCGGCATGTAGCGAGTTGATCGAGTCGCCCGGTCCGGCGCGATAGCCGGCCACCACCGCCTCGGCCAGGTCGTCGGGCAGGTCCGCCCCCTCCGCCCGGCCGACCGCGACGCACTCGCCAACCAGGGCGCGCATGATCGCGGCGATCGGCTCGCGCCGGGCCACGCCCGAGGGCTTCAGGGTCAGGGCGCTGACCGCCCCGGCGCAGTTGAGGGCCAGCTTGCGCCACGCCGCGGTCTTGAGGTCGGCCGTGGTCGAGACGGCGATCGGCGCGCCGGCGAACAGCGCGACGAAGGCCTCGCCCGCCGGCCCCTGCGGAACCAGGATCGAGCCGTCGCGGCGCTGGCGGATACGGCCCGGGACGGCGCGCTCGGCCGGGATGTCGACCACCGCCGGGGTGATCCGGGTCGGATCGAGATAGGGGGTGAAGCGCTCGACATGCTCGACGCCGTTCTGCAGCACCGCCACCCGCGTCGCCGGTCCGACCAGGCGGGCCAGCCAGGCGCCGGTCGCGGCGGCGTCATAGGTCTTGGTGGCGATCAGCGCCCAGTCGACGGGTGTCGCTTGGTCCGGCGCGGTCAGCACCCGCGGCGCGGCGCTCAGCGGACCGCCGGGGGTCTCGACCTCCAGCCGGTCGAAGGCCGTGCGGGCGCAGACCACGACCTCATGCGCCGGGTTTTGCGCCAGCCAGGCGGCGACCGTGCCGCCCACCGCCCCGGGACCGATCACCGCCAGCCGCATCCGCCGTCTCCGCATCCAGGCAAAGGAACGCCGCCCCCTTGCGAGGGCGGCGGCATGTTATCCCCGATCCCCTGCTCTTATTCGGCCGGCAGGGTGTTCTCCGAGCGCTTCTGGAGCATGGTGTCGAAGCTCGACCACACGCCGTCCGCGCCGTGCCATTGGCCCTTGGTGGCGGCCTTGGAATATTCCGTCGCCCGGGCCTCGAAGAAGTTGGCGTGCTCGACGCCGCTGAGCAGCGACTGCAGCCAGGGCAGCGGGTTTTCCTTCACCCCGTACACCTCCGGCAGGTGCAGCTGGCGCAGGCGCCAATCGGCGATGAAGCGGATGTATTTCTTGATGTCGTCCGGGGTCATGCCCTGGATCTCGCCGGCCTCGAATGCCAGGTCGATGAAGGCGTCCTCCATCGTCACCACGGTCTTGCAGCAGTCGACGATGTCCTCGGCCACCGCCTTGGTCACGCACTTGGTCTCGGCGTTGAACGCATGGTAGAGCTTGATGATGCCTTCGCAGTGCAGGCTCTCGTCGCGGATCGACCACGAGACGATCTGGCCCATGCCCTTCATCTTGTTGAAGCGCGGGAAGTTCATCAGCATCGCGAAGCTGGCGAACAGCTGCAGGCCCTCGGTGAAGCCGCCGAACATGGCCAGGGTGCGGGCGATGTCGGCGTTGGTCTCGACGCCGAACTTCTGCATGAAGTCATGCTTGTCGCGCATGGCCTGGTATTCCATGAACGCGCCGAACTCGCTCTCCGGCATGCCGATGGTTTCCAGCAGCAGGGCGTAGGCCGCGATATGGATGGTCTCCATATTGGCGAACGACGACAGCATCATCTTCACTTCGGTCGGTTTGAACACCCGGCCGTAGCGCTCCATGTAGTTGTCGGCGACCTCGATGTCGCTCTGGGTGAAGAAGCGGAAAATCTGCGTCAGCAGGTTCCGTTCCTTGTCGTTGAGCTTGACGGCCCAGTCCTTGAGGTCCTCGCCCAGCGGCACCTCTTCGGGCATCCAGTGGACCTGCTGCTGCTTCTTCCAGAACTCGTGGGCCCACGGATAGCGGAACGGCTTGTAAGCGCCGGAGGGGGTCAGCAGGCCGGGCGTGGTGATCAGCTTGGCGGACATCGAGGAACCCTTGGGCGAGAATCGGCGGGCGAACTAGGATAACGTACTTTAGCATTTAGCCAGACGCACGGACCTTGTGTCCACTAGATGTAGTGTGGCGATGCGTCACATCCACAACATAGAGGCTTGCCTGTGGAAAAGCCATTTACCCTGTTCGGCGCCGTCGGTTCGGGCAGCGTGCCGGTGGAAGCGGCCATGACCCTGATCGGCCTGCCCTACCAGGTCGTCGAGGCGCCGACCTGGGAAGGCCCGGCCCAGCAGGCCAAGGTCGCCGGCGTCAATCCGCTGCGGCAGATCCCGGCCCTGGTCACCCCGGATGGCGAGACGATCACCGAGAGCGCCGCCATCCTGATCTGGCTGGCCGATCGCTATCCGCAGGCGGGCCTGGCCCCGGCGCCGGATTCGCCGCTGCGCGCCCAGTACCTGCGCTGGATGGTGTTCGTGCCGGCGGCGATCTACTCCCTGTTCTGGGTGCGCGACGATCCCTCCCGCCTCGGCGGGCCCGACCTCGACGCCCAGGCGCGGATCAAGGCGGCCACCGCCGATCGCATCGCCGACTGCTGGGGGATGATGGAAAGCCAGCTCACGCCCGGCCGCTACCTGCTCGGCGACGACCTGACCGTGCTCGACCTCTATGTCGCCGTGGTCAGCCGCTGGGGACCCCGCCGGCGGCGGTTCTACGAGGTCGCGCCGAAGATGAGCCAGGTCGTCCGCCGCGTCGATGCCGACCCGCGGCTGACGGCTTTCTGGGCCGAGCGGTTCCCGTTCTTCGACGGCTGGGAGAGCCAGGGGGCGGCGGGGTAGCGAGGGGACGCGCTCATGTCTCCGATGCGGAGAGCGGCGCCGCGGTAATCCTTGCCAATATTTCCGCAAGTGAATAGGATTTTATATATGCAATTTCCTCGCGGTGACGGCGCTCTCGTCACCCGGCCCGGCAGCGTCTCAGTTTGAATTTGCCGGCGCCCGACGAGCCCGGCTTCGCCAGGACCTGAGCATCCGCAGGGTCGACCGGCCAAGGAACGACCAGAAGATCATCACCGCACGGGCGCAAGCCCGATGACGGAAAGGGAGGAAAAATCGATGAAGGCAGCCATGCCCTGGACCCGCTACGTCGGCGACACGCTCATCGTTGCGATCACGCGGGGCTTCTTGCAGCTGCTGCGCCTCCTGGCCGCCGCGGTCGTGCTGGCCGTCGCCGCGCCCTGCGCCGCCAAGCCGATCACGATTTCGAGTCCGAGCGGCAAGGTGGCCGCCACGATCTCCGACGCCGGCGGCGTGGTCAGCTACACGGTCTGGCTCGACGGCGCCCAGGTCCTGGCCCCGTCGACCGTCAGTGTTCGGAGCGACGGCGTGATCCTCGGCCGGGACGCCCAGTTCGGCAAGGCCCGCACGCGGACGGTGAATGAGACCTACGCCTTCGCCGGCGGCAAGGCCAAGGCCGTGAACCGGGCCCGGTTCGCGACCATACCGCTCGACACCAACGGCTATCATTATAGCCTCGACGTCCATGTCGCCGACGACGGCGTGGGCGTGCGGCTGCGCCTGCCCGCCAAGGCCGGGCGCAAGGTTGAGGCCGATCTCTCGACCTGGCGCCTGCCCGGCGATCCGGCGGTGTGGGCCTCGCCCTATGATCCCGGCTATGAGCAGCCCTACAAGGCCGCGACGCTGAGCGCGCTCGGCGCGGAGGCCTATGGCCTGCCCCTCACGGCGAAGGTCGGCGGCGCCTATGTCACGCTCAGCGAGGCGGCGCTGGTCGACTATGGCGACCTGGCGATCAAGCGCCAGGACGGCAACCGGCTCGCCGGCTTCCTGCCCCTGGACCCGAAGGGCTGGGAGACCGGGGCCGAGGTCGTCCAGCCCTGGCGGGTCACCATCGTGGCGCGCGACCTCACGGGCCTGGTCAACACGACGCTGGTGCAGAATCTCAATCCGCCGCCGACGCCGGCCCTGGCCAAGGCCGATTGGATCGCGCCCGGACGATCAGCCTGGCAGTGGATGGCGGTCGGCGCGCCGAAATATGACGACCAGCAGCAGTGGGTCGATCGCACCCATGCGCTCGGTTTCGAATACTATCTCGTCGACGACGGCTGGGCGGCCTGGAAGGACCCGTGGCCGTCGCTGACCTCGGTCGCCGCCTACGCCCGGTCGAAGGGCGTCAAGATCTGGCTCTGGGTGCATAGCCGGGACGTCGTGGACCCGCAGGCGCGCCAGGCCTATTTCCGCCGCGCGGCGGAAAGCGGCATCGTCGGCGTCAAGGTGGACTTCCCCGAAGGGGCCAATCATCAGTGGTCGAACTGGTACCGCGACGTTCTGCGCGATGCGGCCGCCGAGCACCTGCTCGTCGATTTCCATGGGGCGGTGAAGCCGACCGGCATGGAGCGGACCTGGCCGAACGAACTCACCCGCGAAGCGGTCCGCGGCCACGAATACCACATCACCCGCTATCACCGCCGGCTCGAGGCCGACCACGACGTCACCCTGCCGTTCACCCGCTATGTGATCGGGCATGGCGACTACACGCCGATGGTCTTCGACCCCAAGGAGCTGCAGGGCGACAGCTGGGCGCACGAGCTGGCGCAGGCCGTCGTCTTCACCTCGCCGTTCCTGTGTTTCGGCGGCGATCCGGCCGACTACCTCGACAACCCGGCGCGGGACGTGATCTCGGCCCTGCCCGCCACCTGGGACGAAACCCTGGTGTTGCCGGGCAGCGAACCGGGCAAGATCGCCGCCTTCGCGCGCCGGCGTGGCGACGCCTGGTTCATCGGCGTGCTGAACGGCGCCGATCCGGCCTCGCTCCAGATCGACCTCAGCTTCCTGGGCCGGGGATCGTGGAAGATGACGCGGCTCGCCGACCGGCCCGACAAGCCCGACGCCTTCGACCGCCGCGAGGAAGCGGTGAACGCCGCCTCGTCCTTGCCGGTGCGCCTGTCCGGTCGCGGCGGCTTCGTGGCCTGGATCAGGCGATGACCTCGGCCGCTGACGCAGCCTGGGCTCGCCGGCGGATGGCGTCGATCAGCGCACGGAGCGCCGGGGCCATCCGCCGCTGGGCCGGATAACAGTTGTCAGGAAGGCGGGCCCAACAGGCGCGCACAGCGCCGGACCTGCGCAAGGATCTCGTCGAACAGCCTTATCCACCCGACCGGTAGCAAGACCGGCGAACCCGGCCCGCCGGTCTTGCCCCGACTATTCCAGGCCGAGCACCGTCACCGACCATGGCCGACTGAAAACTCTAGTTGCCGCCCTTATCGACGACCGAAACGGGTCCGAGATCGATGGTTTGCTTCCCCGAATTCAGGAGAAGCGCGACCTGCGTGGCGCCGGCCGGATAATTGTCCGTAGCCACGAAATCGAGCGTTTGCTGGGACCAGTCGGCCCCGATATCGATGGAATTTTCGCCGACGCGAGCCGCGCCCGCCCGTGTTTCGACGCGGAAGACGACCTTTGCGGGCACGTCGGATTTCACCCAGACGCTCGCTACGACATGGTCGCCTTTGGCGATTGCGCCGTCGATCGGGCGGATCGCGCCAACTTCCCAGATGCCGCCCGTCCCGGGCGCCGGCGCCTCCACCGCCTTGCCGCCCTCGACCTTGGCGTCGTTGATGGCCTGGTGCGGTCCCGCACTGTAAATGTTCCAATCCGTCGTCGCGGCAAGAATCGGCTTGCCGGCGGTCTGTGCAAAGGCGGTCGATGCGAGCATTAGACCGCTGACGGCCAGAAGCGCTGCTTGAATCTTCATTTGTCTCTCCCTGTTTAATCTTAATTTTTGTTGTTGGTTAGGATGGAAAGGTGTCGGCCGGCGGACCTGGCCCGCCGGCTTTGCCCGGACTATTCCAGGCCGAGCACCGTCACCGACGCCGGCGCCACGGTGACGGTCAGCTTGCCGGCCGCAATCTTGGCCGACAGCGCCTTGGGGGCGACGGTGTTGGGGGCGTCGAAGGTGTTGATGCTGTTGACCTTCGGCGCCGAAAGAGTCTGGCCCGAAGCCTTGGTGGCTTTCACGCCGGCCAGCGAAACGCTGAAGGTCGCAGGCGACTTCGCGTCGATATTGGTGACGGCGATCCAGACCTTGCCGGCCTTGTCCCTGGCCGCGACGGCGTCGACGCGCGGCAGGGTGATCCCGTTCGTCGTATAGGTTCCGGCGTCGAAGGTCAGCGGGACGAAGGTCGCGTCCTGGAACGGCACGTACATGTGGAAGACGTGATAGGTCGGCGTCAGGACCATCTTGTCGTCCTTGGTCAGGATCATGGCCTGCAAGACGTTGATCATCTGGGCGATATTGGCCATGCGGACGCGGTCGGCATGGCGCGCGAAGACGTTGATGCTGAGCGCGGCCAGCACGGCGTCGCGCTGGGTGTTCTGCTGCGCCAGGGCGCCCGGGCTCGATCCCGGCGTCGGCGCCAGCCACGCGCCCCATTCGTCGACCGCCAGGGCGACCTTCTTTTCGGGATCGTACTTGTCCATGATCGCCGACTGCGTCTTGATCAGGTCGTCCATGGCCGTCGGGTCTTTCAGCAGGACGGCATAGTCCTTTTCGTCAAAGCCGGTGTCCGCCATATGCGGCGGCCAGCCGCCCGTCGCATAGAAATGCAGTGACAGAGCGTCGATATCCCAGGACCAGGAACGGCCCTTCCACGCCTTCATGACTTCTTCGGTATAGTCTTCGGCGCTGCCGCTCGGGCCGACGGCCACGCGCTTCATCGTCGGCTGGGCCGGATTATAGCTGTGCAGGAAGTGCGAAAAGCGCTTCATTTCGTTGACATAGAAGCCCGCCGACATTGCGCCGCCGCAGTCCCAGGATTCGTTGCCGAGGCCGAGGATCGCGACCTTGTACGGCTCTGGATGACCGTTTTTGGCGCGCTCGGCGCCCAGGGCGCTGTCGGTCGACGCCGTCATGTACTCGAGCCATTCGGACGCATCCTGCGCGGTGCTCGAGCCGAGATTGACCGAGATATAGGCCTCGGTTCCGATCTGCTGGGCGAAGTCCATGAATTCGTCGGTGCCGAAGGTGTTGGGCTCGCCCGCTCCGGCCGGCCTGCGCTCAGGGCCGATTCCGCGGCGCCAGTTGTACTGGTCGGCGAAGCAGCCGCCCGGCCAGCGGACGTTGGGGACCTTGAGCGCCTTCAAGGCCCCCACGACGTCGTTGCGGATGCCGCGGGTGTTGGGGATCGCGGACTCCTTGCCCACCCAGATGCCGCCATAGATGCCGCTGCCCAGGTGCTCGGCGAACTGGCCGAAGACATGGCGGTCGATCACGGCGCCGGGCTTGGACGCATCGAGCGTCACCTGAATCGGGACGTCGGCGGCATGGGCCGCGACAGGCAGGATCAGGGCGGTGGCGATCGCCGCCGCGGAGGTCAGAAGGCGCATTGAGAGTTTCCCCTGTGGATTATCGCGCCGTTGTCTGGCGCGGTAATTTGTCTGATTAATGGGCCGGCGGAGGCGGCACGGACACGCCGGCCTCGGTCTGGACGACGGGCTTCATCGTGCCATCCGGGTTGTATTGCAGATATTCGACGGTCACGGCGCGGCGGCCGACGGCGCCGCCCTGGTCCCCGACCGTAAGCGTCGCATTGTGCAGGAAGATGTAGCTGCGGCCCTTGAACTGCGCGATGCCGGGATGAATGGTGAAGCTGTTCTTGGCCGATCCCGTCAGTTCGCCGCGATAGGTCCATGGACCGTCCAGCGAAGTCGCGGTGGCGTAGGACACGTGTTCGGCGCTCTGGGTTTTGCGGTCGAGCGACGCATAGGTGAGGTAATAGAGGCCGCCGCGCTTGTGCAGCCAGGGACCTTCCTCGTAATGCGGCGGGGTGATCTTGCGGATCGGACCGTCGAGCTCCGTCATATTGGCCTTGAGCTTGGCGATGTAGCAGTCGCGATTGCCCCAGGCGATCCAGGTCACGCCGTCATGGTCGGTGAAGACGGTGGGGTCGATGTCCTCCCAGCTGTGGGTGCCTTCCGGCGTCATCTGGTTGGTGATCAGGGCCGATCCGCGCGCATCGGTGAAGGGACCGGTCGGACTGTCGGAAACGGCGACGCCGATGGCCATGCCCGGATGACTGTCGTCATGCGAGACGGCGGCGTAGAAATAGAACTTGCCGTTCTTCTCGATGGCCTGCGACGCCCAGGCGTCCCGCGTGGCCCACTTGAAATCCGTGGCCTTCATGATCGGGGCATGCGGCGTCCAGGTCTTCATGTCCTTCGTCGAAAAGACCAGCCATTCGCGCATGTCGAACATCGCGTCGCCCTGGGCCTGGTCATGACCGGTGTACAGATACAGCGTGTCGCCGACGACCAGCGGGGCGGGATCGGCGGTGAACCGGTCGCGGATGATCGGGTTGCCCCGGTTGACGATCACCGGCTCGGGACCGGCCGACCAGACGAGCGACGGCGCGCCGCACGAAACGAGCGCGACCGAGCAGGCGAGCGCCAGAGACAGATTTCGTTTCACCCAGTTTCCCCCGGTCGCTGTTTTGTGTGCGCGACATTACTCAGACAATTTGGATACGTAAAGTGATTGTTACCGCTACCGTCGTGGATGACCGAAATCCCCTTCTCTCCTTGCGGTGAAGGCAGGCTTGCGGCGCGATGCCGGACGAGGAACCGCACCGCCTCCGCCCCCGACCACCCCCGCGAAGGCGGGGGCCCAAGCGGCCTGGGCCGCTGTGATGGGGTGCGAAATCCCGGACTCGGCTTGGGTCCCCGCCTGCGCGGAGATGATCGGATGAGGGAGGGCGCGGGCATGAGAAACGCCTGCGCTTTCCTTCTCCCCTTGCGGGAGAAGGAAAATGGCGCGTTTGCGGGGATCGAGACAGCTCGATCCCCGCCGCTGACGCCAAGAACCCCAGCAACTTCAACGCCCTGAAAAATAACCACCGTCACCGACGCGCCAGTCCTAAAACCTCCTGCACAATCACGGCTGTCTCCGTCGCGGAGGAGGGCGCTTGGTACCGACCCGAAGCGGCGATGGAGATGGAACCGAGCGGGGCCGCCTGGGCCTGGCGATCGGATCGCGGCGGGCGGCGGGGCTCAGAAGGCTCCAAGGCCCTTCGCGGACGGTGGCGGGACAGGCGGGTCGACGGGGCCGGGAGGTTCAAACCGGCCTGTTCCAGGATCTGTCGGAGTCGCTGACGGCCCCTTCCGGGCGACTTTGATCCTGCCCGTCCGAGGGGGAACGTCGATCGGGATGAAACAGGCCCTCAGTCGCCGTCCCTCGAGAAAAACGGTTTCGCGGAGCGGTCTGTCCACGCCGAAACGCACACACACTACCCACGGTCTCCGGGCCTGGCCCGGCCGCTCCGCACCTCCTCACCCACTCGCCGCGAAAGCCCGAGGTCGAAAAGCCGTGTCTTGCCAAGATCCCCTCCTGCATTGACTCCCCGGCCCGCCCCCGTATTTTCCGCCGCGTTCGCGTGACTGGCGCTAGTGATGGGCAACCATCGGGGAGCGGGAACAGAGATCGCCGCGCGCCTGGGCTCCGCAACCGTCTTCATCAAGACCTTACAGGAGTCCGCCGTGCCCGCCGCCCCCGACTATCCCGCCGCCCCCGATCGCGTCGCCCCCAAGCGGGCCCTGCTGTCGGTCTCCGACAAGACCGGCCTGGTCGAGGCCGCCCAGGTCCTGCACGCCGCCGGCGTCGAGCTGGTCTCGACCGGCGGCACCAAGGCGGCGATCGCCGCGGCCGGGATCCCGGTCAAGGACGTCTCGGACCTGACGGGCTTTCCCGAAATGATGGACGGCCGGGTCAAGACCCTGCACCCGGTGGTGCATGGCGGCCTGCTGGGCGTGCGCGACGCCCCCGAGCACGCCCAGGCCATGGCCGAGCACGGCATCGGCGGCATCGATATCCTCTATGTGAACCTCTATCTGTTCGAGGCCACCGCAGCCAAGGGCGGGACCTATGCCGAGTGCGTCGAGAACATCGACATCGGCGGCCCGGCCATGATCCGCTCGGCGGCCAAGAACCACGGCTATGTCGCCGTCTGCACCGACCCGTCCGACCTGACCGAAGTGCTGGAGGCGTTGAAGGCCGACGGGGCGACGTCGCTAACCCTGCGCCAGACCCTGGCGGCCCGCGCCTATGCCCGCACCGCGGCCTATGACGCGGCGATCTCGGCCTGGTTCGCCGGGCAGCTGGGCCAGGACTTCCCGCCCCGCAAGGCCATCGCCGGGAGCTTGCGCCAGACCATGCGCTATGGCGAGAACCCGCACCAGAAGGCGGCCTTCTACACCTTCCCCAACCCGCGTCCGGGCGTGGCCACGGCTGCCCAGCTGCAGGGCAAGGAACTCAGCTACAACAACATCAACGACACCGACGCGGCCTTCGAGCTGATCGCCGAGTTCGACCCGGCGGCCGGGCCGGCCGTGGCGATCATCAAGCACGCCAACCCGTGCGGCGTGGCGGTCGGCGCCAGCCAGCGCCAGGCCTATGAGCGGGCCCTGGCCTGCGACCCGACCAGCGCCTTCGGCGGCATCGTCGCCGTCAACAGCCGCCTGACCCGCGACGCCGCCCTGGCCATGGTCGAGATCTTCACCGAGGTGGTCATCGCCCCGGAGGCCGACGACGACGCCGTGGCGGTGTTCGCCGGCAAGAAGAACCTGCGCCTGCTGGTCACCGGCGGCCTGCCCGATCCTCTTTCGACCGGCGACACGTTCAAGAGCGTGGCCGGCGGCTTCCTGGTGCAGTCCCGCGACGACGCGCGCATCACCGCCTCGGACCTGAAGATCGTCACCCAACGTCAGCCTACGGACGAAGAGGTGCGCGACATGCTGTTCGCCTTCACGGTCGGCAAGCACGTCAAGTCCAACGCCATCGTCTACGCCCGCGACGGCCAGACCCTGGGCGTCGGGGCCGGCCAGATGAACCGCAAGGACAGCGCCCGGATCGCGGCCCTGCGCGCCGCCGACTTCGGCCTCGACCTGCAGGGATGCGCCTGCGCCTCGGAAGCCTTCTTCCCGTTCGCCGACGGCCTGATCCAGGCGGCCGAGGCCGGGGCGACTGCGATCATCCAGCCGGGCGGCTCGATGCGCGACGGCGAAGTGATCGAAGCCGCCGACCGGCTGGGCCTGACCATGGCCTTCACCGGCGTGCGGGTGTTCCGCCACTAGGCCCGGGGAGGACCGATGCCGCGCGCCGCCATGCCTGCCGCGGAATGGGGCGCCCAGCTCGCCGCGGCCTCGAAGGTGTTCAAGCCTTCGGGCCCCGGCCCGTTCCCGGTGGCGCTGATCCTGCACGGCTGCGGCGGCAAGACCCCGTTCCTGGAGGCCTATGCCCAGGTCGCGGTGGCGGCCGGCCATGCGGCGGTCGTGGTCGATTCCTTCGCCCCGCGGGGCATGTCGACCCTGCAGGCCAAGCTGCTGGTCTGCACCGGCGCCACCCTGCGGGGCCTGACGCGGTCGGGCGACATCTTCGCCATGCTGGCCTGGCTGGAGACCCAGGCCTGGGCCGATCCCGGGCAGGTGTTCCTGGCCGGCTGGAGCCATGGGGCCTGGTCGATCATGGACGGCTATGCGATCGGCGACGACGCGGCCCGCGCCACCGGCCTGGCCGACGCCGATCCGGCGATGCTGCGGGCCCGGGTCCGGGGCGCGCTGCTGGTCTATCCCTATGCCGGCTATCCGTCGCTGACGGTCCGCCGGGGCTGGGGCGTCCAGGGCCCAAAGATCTATTCGGTGCTCGGCGGCAGGGATCAGGTGGTCGGCTGGAAGCCGGCCCGCCAGGCGTTCGACCGGCTGCGGGCCGACGGCCTGGCGGTCGACACCGTGTTCCACGCCGACGCCACCCACGCCTTCGACGACGACCGCGCCAACGATCCCCGCGCCCGCTACCGACCCGACCTGTTCGCCCAGACGCAGGACTATTTCGCCGCGGCGCTTCGGGCCTGCTAGGCGGCGACCGGAACCGCCTTGGGTTCGCGCCGCAGCGGCATCGGCCCGCGATAGGCCAGCCGCCACAGCCATTCCAGCGGCCCCATGGTGAACCGCGCCATCCACCAGCGCGACCACAGGATCTGGGCGGTCCAGATGACGACCACGATCAGCGCCAGCACCGGCCGGTCGACCTTGCCGAACAGCCCCGGCCCGCGGCCGCCGTAGAAGATCGCGGTCATCAGGATCGACTGGGTCAGATAGTTGCTGAACGCCATCTGGCCGACCGGAGCCAGGACTGCCGGGATCGCCTTCCAGATCCGCGACCGCGCCGCCAGGGCCAGCAGGCCCAGATAGCCGAGGCTGACGGCCGGGGCGGTGGCGCTCTGGATCCAGCGCGACAGCATCCGCAGGCCGCGCGGATGGTCGGGGGTCACCGCGTACAGCACCACGGCGAACCCCGCGACCGCCAGGGTCCCGAGCCCCACGGCCGCCAGCGCCCGATAGGCGTTGGCCGAGGCCTGGCCGCCCAGCACGCCCAGCTTGTGCAGCCCCATGCCGATCAGCATCAGGGCCAGGACCAGCAGCGGCCAGCTCGGCGGCAGCTCGGTCCAGACCCGCAGCATGAAGGCGCCGTTGTCGTGGGCGTTCTGGGCCAGGGACTGGGCGAAGGTTCCGGCGTATTGGGCGACGTCGTGGGCGTTCTGGGCCGGGGCGGGCGGGACCCGCAGCTGCCGCGCGGCGGCGCCCGCGGCCGCCGCCTGCAAGATCTGCCAGCCGCTCCAGGCCGACAGGGCCAGGTGCAGGCCGATCCCCGCCTTCAGCAGCCGTCCGGCCGGCCACGACCGGGCCCACATCGCCACCAGTCCGACCAGCGCATAATAGGTCAGCACGTCGCCCTGCCAGATCAGGAAGCCGTGGATCAGGCCGATGACCAACAGGCTGACCAGCCGGCGGACCAGGATCGTCGTGCGGTCGCGGTCGCCGCCCTCCCCGCCGACCAGCAGGATCGAGGCCCCGAACAGCATGCCGAACAGCGTGTAGAACTTCTGCTGAAAGAACACCTGGGTGACCAGCCAGACCGCCACCGAGGCCGGCTTCTGGCCCAGCGGCCACAGGGTCAGGCTCATAGCCACGTTCTCGATCACCGCCGCCAGCGGGATGTTGCACAGCAGGATGCCCAGGATCGCCAGCCCCCGAAGGGAGTCCAGCAGAACGATACGGTCCTTGGTCATCGCGCGCCCCCAGCTCGAAAGGAGCCGATCCTGGACCGGCCTGGGGCCGAAGACAACCTGCGGTGTCTTCAGGTGGACGCCGCGTCCGGTCCCTGGCGCGGGACCCGGGCCAGGACCGCGGCCCCGGCGATCATGAACAGGGCCGAGACGGCCACGGCGATGCGCTGGTCGCCGACCAGCCGGGTGCCGACGGCGATGACCAGCGGGGCCATGAAGGCGGTGGCCTTGCCCGACAGGGCGTACAGCCCGAACCACCGCCCGCTCTCGCCGGCCGGGGCCAGCTGCGCCATCCAGGCCCGCAAGCTGGCCTGGGCCGGGCCGAAGGTCAGGCCCACGAACAGGGAGAAGCCGAGGAACACCCGCTCGGGCAGGCTGGCGAACAGGGCGCCGCCGGGAACCGGCGCGGCGACCGGCAGCACGAAAAACAGGCTGTCGCGGCCCACGCAGCCGACCCCGAACGCCCCGAACAGCACCACCGCCGCGGCGATCAGCACCGTGGCCTTCGAGCCCAGCCTCTGGTCGACCCGGCCGCCGATGAAGGTGCCGATCCCGGCGGCGACCGACAGGGCGATGGCGTACAGGCCCAGCTGGGTCGTGGTCCAGCCGAACAGGCCGGCGGCCAGCACGCCGCCGAAGGCGATGAAGCTGGAAATGCCGTCGCCGATCAGCATCCGGCCTATGAGAAAGCGCAGCATCCACGGCCGCTGCGGCAGCGAGCGGATCGTCGACCACAGCTCGGCCAGCGGCTTCCTGGCTCCGGTCTGCGGCGGCCGGGGCGCGGTCAGGAACAGCGGCCAGGAAAACAGCAGGAACCAGACCGCGACCAGCGGCCCGACGATGCGGTCGGGCTCGTGAAGCGCCTTCGACAGGCCCAGCAGCGGAACCTTGGGCAACGAGAAGCACAGCAGCACGATGAACAGCGAGATCAGCGCCCCGACATAGGCCAGGGCCCAGGCCGAGCCCGACAGCCGTCCCACCTGGCCGGGCTTGGCGACCAGCGGCAGCAGGGCGTTCATCACCGCGGCGCTCAGCTCGGCGGCGACGCCGGCGACGACCAGGCAAGCCAGGATCGGCAGCACCCGGTCGTGGGCGCCGGGAACGGCCAGCCACAGGCCGGCGCTGGCGACGACGAACGGAACCGCCAGGCCGACCAGCCAGGCCCGCGGATTGCGCCGGGCGTCGACCGAGGCCCCGACCAGCGGACTGAACACGGCAATCAGCAGGCCCGAGACCGCGCCCGCGTAGCCCAGCAGGCTCTGGCCCCGCGCCGCATCGCCGACGAAGCCGGCGGCGAAATAGGGCGTGAAGATGAAGGTGGCGATCAGCGCCCAATAGGGCTGCTGGGCCCATTCATACAGCGCCCACGCGGCCCGCCGCCGATCACCCTGGTCCATGCTCGCCCCCGGTCAGAGCGTCGCTTATACGCGAACCTTGGCCCAACTCTAGGCGGCGCCCGCCAGGCCCCGCAGCGCCGCGTTGGCGATGGTCAGCTTGGCGAAGGTCCAGCCGCCGCCGGCCTGCTCGATGTCCTCGACCGTCCGCTTGGCGGCGCGGACGGTTTCGGCGCGAAGGGCGCCCCAGGAGCTGACCGCCGCCTTGGCCGAGGCCTCGTCGTCGCCAGCCTGGGCGTTGGCCGCGAACTTCAGCACCGCTTGGGTGATCGCCGTCTGCTCGCCGAGCATGTCCTCGATCAGCCGGCGCACGGCCAGCCGCTCGAAGGGATCGCCGCCGACGAACGCGCCGGCCGCGCCGCGCAGCCGGTCGAAACCGAACGCCGCCCCGACCTGGTGATAGAGGCGGGCCACGTTCTCGACCGACCAGCTGGAGGCGTTGCCCAAGTCGACCAGGTCGGCCGCCGTGGTCATCGGCTGCAGGGCCGCCACCGCCTGGGCCAGGGCCTCGGGCGCGCCGTCGGCGACATAGGCCTTGGCCCGCTTGGCCGAGGCCTTCTGCTCGAACGACGAGAGGATCGTCGTCCCCAGGGCCGACAGCGCCTTGACCGACGGCCCGTAGGCCTCGACCAACTGGCCGACGGTCGACTTGTCCTTGAACGCCCGGCGGGCCAGCCAGAAGGTCAGGCTGCGCAGGGCGTAGGCCAGGGCCTTGTACAGCGCCAGCTGGCCGCCGGCCGAGGCCTTGCCGTCCAGGGCCGAGACCTGGTCCCACAGGGCGTCGATCCCCAGGATCTCGCGCGCGGCGGCGAAGGCGACGACCAGGGCCGTGGTGTCGCAGGCCGCCGCGGCCCGCAACCGGCTCGGGAAGGTCGGGCCGCACATGTTGACCATCTGGTTGTCGAGCACCGTGGCGATGATCTCGCGCTTCAGGCGGTGCTGCTGCATGGCGTCGCCGTACCGGCCCAGCGCCGGCGGGAAATAGCCCTCCAGCGTCGCCTCGAACCGGGGGTCGTCCGGCGCGTGGGAAGCGACGATGTCGTCGAACAGGTCGATCTTGCCATAGGCCAGCAGCACGGCCAGCTCCGGACGGGTCAGGCCCTTGCCGGCCTGGGCGCGCTCGGCCAGGGCGGCGGCCTCGGGCAGGCCCTCGACCCGGCGGTCCAGCCGGCCCTTGGCCTCCAGCTCGGCCATGAAGCGGGCGTGGGAATCGACCTCCGACACCGCGTCGCTCTCCATCAGCGACAGGGCCAGGGTCTGGTCGTAATTGTCGGCCAGCACATGGCTGGCGACATCGTCGGTCATGGTCGGCAGCAGGGCGTTGCGCTGGTCGCGGGTCATCGCCCCGCCGCGCTCCAGGATCCCGGTCAGGATCTTGATATTGACCTCGTGGTCGGAGCTGTCGACGCCGGCCGAGTTGTCGATGGCGTCGGTGTTCAGGCGACCGCCAGCTTGCGCGAACTCGATCCGGCCGGCCTGGGTCAGGCCCAGGTTCGCCCCCTCGCCCACCACCTTGACCCGCAGGTCGGCGCCGTTGACGCGGATGGCGTCATTGGCCTTGTCGCCGGCTTCGGCCTGGCTCTCGCTTCGCGCCTTCACATAGGTACCGATGCCGCCCAGATAGAGCAGCTCGGCCTTCGATTTCAGGATGGCGGTCAGCAGTTCGGCCGGCGACACCGACTCGGCCTTGATCTCGAACAGGGCCCGGACCTCGGGCGACAGAGGGATCTGCTTCAGCGACCGGGCGAACACCCCGCCGCCCTTCGAGATCAGGCTCTTGTCGTAATCGTCCCAGGACGAGCGCGGCAGCCTGAACATCCGCTCCCGCTCGGTCCAGGAGGCGGCCGGATCTGGATCGGGGTCGAGGAAGATGTGGCGATGGTCGAAGGCGGCCAGCAGCCGCGTCTGCTTGGACAGCAGCATACCGTTGCCGAACACGTCGCCGCTCATGTCGCCGACCCCGACGACGGTGAAGGGTTGGGTCTGGATGTCCTTGCCCAGTTCGCGGAAGTGGCGCTTGACCGCCTCCCAGGCGCCGCGGGCGGTGATGCCCATGACCTTGTGGTCGTAGCCGACCGAGCCGCCCGAGGCGAAGGCGTCGCCCAGCCAGAAGCCGTAGGCCTCGGCCACGCCGTTGGCGATGTCGGAGAAGGTGGCCGTGCCCTTGTCGGCGGCGACGACCAAGTAGGGGTCCTCGCCGTCATGGACAACCACCCCGGCCGGCGGCACGACCCTGTTGTCGGGGTCGATGTTGTCGGTGAGGTCTAGCAGGCCCGACAGGAAAGTCTTGTAGGCGCGGATCGCCTCGGCCTGGATGGCGTCGCGATCGCCGCCGCGCGGCAGATTCTTCGGGAAGAAGCCGCCCTTGGAGCCGACGGGCACGATTACTGCGTTCTTGACCTGCTGGGCCTTGACCAGGCCCAGGACCTCGGTGCGGAAGTCGTCGCGGCGGTCGCTCCAGCGCAGGCCGCCGCGGGCGACCGGGCCGAAGCGCAGGTGCACGCCCTCCACATGCGGGGCCGAGACATAGATCTCGCGATAGGGCTTGGGAGCCGGCAGGTCCTCCAGCTCCCGAGAGGCGATCTTGTAGCTGATATAGGGCTTGGGCTCGCCGTCCGGACCGGTCTGGAAGAAGTTGGTCCGCTGGGTCGCCCCGACCAGGGCGGCGATGCGGCGCAGGACGCGGTCGGCGTCGAGGCTCTCGACCGCCTGCAGGGCCTCGGTGATCTTGGCCTCGACCGCCTCGGCCTGCTCGCGACGGGCCGCCAGGTCGGCGCGCACGGCCGGGTCGAACTTGATGCGGAACAGGTCGAGGATCAGGCGGGTGACGCCGGGATGGTCGCTCAGCGCCTGTTCCTGCACCGCTTGGCTGGGATCCAGGCCGGTCTGCTGGCGATAGCGGGCCAGGGCCCGGACCAGGGCGGCCTCGCGCCAGCCGACTCCCAGTTCCAGCACCAGGCGGTTGAAGCCGTCGCTCTCGGCCCGGCCTGTCCAGATGGCGACGAAGGCGGCCTCGAACGCCGCCTTGACGTCGGTGAACGACAGGTGCTCGCCGCGCTCGTCGCGCAGCATGAACTCGTGCACCCAGACCTTGGCGTGGGTTCCGTCGGCCGGCGACAGCTTGAAGCCGTCCTCGATCAGGGCCTTCAGGCCCATATGCTCGAGGATCGGCAGCACGTCGGCCAGAGGCGCGGCGGCGCCCGGGCGATACAGCTTGAAGCGGAAGGTCAGCTTGTCGTCGTCGGAACGGCGGAAGGCGCGCACCCGCACGGCCTCGTCGGGCGCCAGCTCGTCGATGACGGCGATGTCGGCCAGGGCCTCGGCGGCGTCGTACTGGTCGCGGTAGCCGGGTGGGAAGGCCGACTGGTAGCGGGTCAGGGTGGCGGCGACCCGGCCGGGGGCGCCGCCGTCGCGCACGGCGGCCTCGAAGCGGTCCTCCCAGGTGCGGGCGGTCTCGGCGATGGCCGCTTCCAGCCTGGCCAGGTCGGGGTCGCCATGCCGGCCCGGCGTCACCCCCAACACATAGTGCACCCGCGCCAGGGGCGCGTCGGAGAAGCTGGGATAGTAGGCGCTGACCCGGCCCTCGAAAGCCTCGGCGAGGATCCGGCCGGCCCGTTCGCGAACGCCGGAATCGTAGCGCTCGCGCGGTACGAACATCAGCGCCGAGATGAAGCGGTCGAACGGGTCGCGGCGGGCGAACAGCCGCACCCGCGGCCGGTCATAGAGATGCAGCACCCCCAGCGCCATGGCCAGCAGCTCGTCCTCGGGCGTCTGGAACAGCTCGTCGCGCGGCCAGGTCTCCAGGATGTTGCGCAGGCGCTTGCCGTTGTGGCTGTCGGGATCCTTGCCGGCCTCGGTCAGCACGTGCTCGACCTTGCGACGGATCACCGGCACCTCGTGGGCCGGGGTCTCGTAGGCCTCGGCGGTGAACAGGCCGACGAACCGCACCTCGCCCGAGGGCTTGCCGTCGTCGCCGTAGCGACGCACCCCGACATAATCCATGTAGCCGCGGCGATGGACTCTGGAGCGCAGGTTCGACTTGGCCACCACCAGGGGCGCGCCCAGCAGCAGGTGGTCGCGGACCTGGGGCGACAGGATCGCCGGCTCGCTCTCGCGGCGCAGCACGGTGCGGGTCTGGTCGCGCAGCACGCCCAGGCTGCCCTCGGGCTGGTAGAGCGGCTCCTCGGCGGCGTAGCCGCCGTCGGCGGTGCGGGGATATTCGTAGACCCGGGCCCCGAGGAAGACGAAATGGTCGCCTTCCAGCCAGTCGAGGAAGGCCAGGCCCTCGGCGCGGTCGGCCGGCGGGATCGCCACCGGCGAGTCGCGCAGGGCGTCGATCGTGCGGCGCATCAGGGCCTTCATGGCGTCGAAGTCGTCGACCGCCAGGTGGACGTCGGCCAGGGCCTCGCGCACCGCGGCGATCAGCGCGGCCTCGCGGTCCTCGCCCACCGGGGCCAGATAGACCTGGATCATCGAGCGGCGGCCGCCGGGGGTTTCGACCACCGGGTGGAACATGGCGCGGACCGAAAAGCCCTGTTCGGCGATCGCGCCCATGATGCTGTCGACCAGGAACGGGCGGTCGGGCTGGACGATCTCCAGCAGGTCGCTCTTCAGGTCGGTTCCATCGGCGCGGCGAGCGCGGCGGACGCGAAGCGAGACCGGCTCATCGTTGGAGCTCGGCGCGGCCTGGCCGAAGCGCCAGAAGTCGACCAGGGCGTGGGCGAGGTCGGCGGGATCGAAGCCGGGAAGCTCCTCAGCCGACCAGTCCTCCTGGACCTGGGCGACGAACCGGGCGAGCGGCCCGGCCAGCGACTCCGTCCCCAGGGCTCCTGCGAAAGCCGCCGTCAGGCCTCCGGACGGAGCGACGGGCGCCTTGGGGTCAAGTTTTTCGCCGATCATCGGGGTTCCTCGCGATTTTTGGCGACAACCTAGCCCTTCCAGGCTGGCTTTCAACCGCAACCTGGAGAATGGAACAAGATCTTGCCAAGGAGAACCGATCGGCGGACGCGGAAGCGCCGCCGGTGGGGGGAAACCGGCGGCGCAGGCCCGTCGCGGGGGGACGACGGGCGGTTCCGCATCGAACGCTCCAGAAAAATCGGATCTGCGTCGCGCGGGGTCGGCGTGGGGGGGCGCCGACAGGACGTAGATAGGAAGACCATTTGGGATGTTAAGTCCCCTCGGGCGGGTTCTGTCGAGAAGTCGGTCGAAGGCCCTTCTTTTTTGGTTGGGCCCCCGGCGGCGGCGTGTCCAGGCCCGCGCCGCTGGGGTCGCCGTCCTCGGACAGCAGGATGGCGATCCAGCGGGTGCCGTCGAACTGGGCCAGAATCAGCATCACCGCCACGGTCAGCGGCGTCGACAGGAACATGCCCGTCACGCCCCACAGCGCGCCCCAGACCGCCAGGGACAGCAGAACGACCGTCGGGTCCATGTTCAGCGTGTCGCCCTGCATGCGCGGCAGGACCACATTGCCTACCACGAAATAGATGACCTCCAGGGCCACGAACAGGATCAGGGCCGGCCAGAAGCTTTCCGGGAACTGCACCAGGGCGAACAGCGGCGGCAGGATGCAGCCGATCGCGCCGCCGAGGATCGGGATATAGGCGGCGATGAAGATCAGGAACGCCCAGAACAGGGCGTTGTCCAACCGCACCAGCATCATCACCGCCCAGGCGGCGACGGCGATCATCAGGCCGGTGACGGTCTGGATCCACAGATACTGCTCGACGCCGTTGCGGATGCGCTGGAACAGCTGCATGGCCCCGTCGCGCTCGGCATGATGCGGAAACAGCGCCACGATCTTGCGGCCGAAGCCTTTGCGCGAGGCGACGATGAAGCCCAGATAGATCAGCACCAGCACCGCGTTGGAGGCGAAGTTCTGCAGGCTCTGGGCGGCGGCGCCGGCGTAGCGCGACGGGTTGAGCTGGTCGATCAGGTCGCCGATCGTCGGGGCCACCTTGATCCCGACCAGCGCCGCGATCTTGGCGATCACCTCGTTCAGCCGCGGGGCGTATTCGCGCATCTGCACCACGAAGCCGGCGCCGTTGGCGGTCACCACCCAGACGATCGCCCCGAACATCAGGATCGACAGCAGGATCGCCATCGGCAGGGCCAGTCGCTCGGGGAAGCGAGGGGCGCGCTGCACCAGCACCCGGGCGAAGCTGTCGATCATTACCGCCAGGAACACCGCCAGGGCCAAGGGCGTGAGGATGCCGCGCATCCAGTAGAGGGCCGCCCCCCCGGCGACCACCGCCAGGAACACCAGGGCGTTGCGTCCGGTGATCGAGGGCGAAATGCTCATCGGCGACGTCTCATGTTCAAGGGACCGGAAAAAAGCTCGCGCCACTTTGCGCGACCCGATTGGCGCGGCGCAAGGCCGAGGCTACGGTTAAGCCCACAATGTAAGGACGTGGCATATGACCCTGGCGATCGGCGACGGCGAAATCCTCATCGGACTCGGCGAGGGGCCGGTGACGCAGCGACTCGACCGGTCCAACCGCCACGGGGTGGTGGCCGGCGCCACCGGCACCGGCAAGACCGTGACCCTGCAGGTGATGGCCCAGGCCTTTTCCGACGCCGGGGTGCCGGTGTTCGCCGCCGACGTGAAGGGCGACCTGTCGGGCATCGCGGCGATCGGCGCGCCCAACGACAAGATGCTGGCCCGCGCCGCCTCGATGGACCTGACCCTGACGCCGGCCGCGCCGCCGACCGTGTTCTGGGACCTGTTCGGCCAGAAGGGCCACCCGATCCGCACCACCATCTCCGAGATGGGCCCGGTGCTGCTGTCGCGGCTGCTGGAGCTGAACGACGTGCAGGAGGGCGTGCTGACCGTGGTCTTCCACGTCGCCGACCAGGACGGCCTGCTGCTGCTGGACCTCAAGGACCTGCAGGCGGCGCTGAAATATGTCGCCGACCACGCCGCCGACATCGGCACCCAGTACGGCAATGTCGCGCCGGCCACGATCGGGGCGATCCAGCGCAAGCTGCTGACCCTGCAGAGCCAGGGCGCCGAGCACTTCTTCGGCGAGCCGGCCCTGAACCTGGCCGACATCATGCGCACCGACGTCGCCGGCCGCGGCTATGTGAACATCCTGGCCGCCGACAAGCTGATCCAGTCGCCCAAGCTCTACTCCACCTTCCTGCTGTGGCTGCTGTCGGAGCTGTTCGAGGAACTGCCCGAGGTCGGCGATCCGGAAAAACCCAAGCTGGTGTTCTTCTTCGACGAGGCCCACCTGCTGTTTAACGACGCCGAAAAGCCGCTGCTGGAGAAGATCGAGCAGGTCGTGCGGCTGATCCGCTCCAAGGGGGTAGGGATCTATTTCGTCACCCAGAGCCCGGCCGACATTCCCGACGCGGTGCTGGGCCAGCTGGGCGCCCGCGTGCAACACGCCTTGCGCGCCTACACCCCCGCCGACCAGAAGGGGCTGAGGGCTGCGGCGCAATCGTTCCGGGTCAATCCGGCCTTCGACACCGCCGAGACCATCCAGGCGCTGGGGGTCGGCGAGGCCCTGGTCTCGACCCTCGACGCCAAGGGCGCGCCCTGTGTCGTGCAGAAGACCCTGGTCCGCCCCCCGGCCTCGCGCCTGGGCCCGCTGACGCCAGAGGAACGGATCGCCGTCATCGCTCTCAGCCCGGTGAAGGGGCTCTACGACCAGGCCCTGGACCGGGCCTCGGCCTATGAGACGCTGCAGGGCCGCGCGACCCAGATGCAGCAGCAAACCGACGCCGCGAACGCCCAGGCCGAGGCCGAGCGCCAGCGGGCGGCCGAGGACAAGGTCCGCGAGCGGGAGGCGGCCCAGGCGGCCCGCGCGGCGCCGCGGCCCCGCGCCTCCAGCCGCCAGTCGATGACGGAGACCTTCGCCAAGTCGCTGCTGCGCACGATCGCCAGCCAGGCCGGACGCGAAATCATGCGCGGCGTGCTGGGCGGACTAAGCCGAAGACGTTAAGCCTAACAACCTAAGCCAGAGACGCTAGGTCAAAAGGTCGCAGGTCCGCCGCCGCGACCGCGCCCCGAAGCCATTCCTAAAAATTTCCGTCGAATGTCAAAGGCTTAGATCAATCGCCTCGAAGCTAGAGTACAATCTTAAGGCGCGAATTGCGGCCGCGTGGCGCGTTCGAATGCACCCAAGGCTGCAATAGCCTTGCCATGAGACTTATCTTGGAATCTTATCCCACAGACCGTCAGAGTCGAAAGAATGGGAGGATCGGACCCCGATCGCTTCCCTGTCGGGAGGATGGGTGCAGATGAAGTTCGCCGTCACGGCCTCAGCGACACGCTTTAGCAGCCGCAAGCAACCGGCCGCTTTGTCCTACAACCATTCTCGCCATAGAAGCCTAAATTGGCCGCGGGTCCTGACGATCGCCGTCAGCTTCATGCTGTGGTTCGTCCTGATCTTTGGCGTCCTCAAGCTTCTGCCGTGATTTGAAGCCGCCGGCGTCCGTAGGCTCATCAGCGCGATGCTTGCGGATGACGGTCTCGTGGTTCAAGCCGCGTCGCGACCCTGCCGGCGCTTGGTCGCGCGAGGCGGCTCCTGGATTGCGGCCTGGCTGGCCAGGGTCCAGGCCGACAGGGTGTCGACCGGAGCCGGCCTGCCGATCGCGTAGCCCTGCAGCTCCGCACAGTCCTCGCCGCGCAGGAAGTCGATCTGCTCCTGGGTCTCGACCCCCTCGGCGACGCAGGGAATCTCCAGGCTGCGGCCCAGGCCGAGCACGGCGCGGACGATCACCGTGGCGCGATCGTGGCGGTGGATGTTCTCGACGAAGCTCTTGTCGATCTTGATCTTGTCGAACGGGAACGACTGCAGGGTCGACAGCGACGAGAAGCCGGTGCCGAAATCGTCCATGGCGATGCGCACGCCCAGCGCCTTCAGGCGACGCAGGTTGTCTAGCGCCCGCTGATAGTCTTTGAACAGGGCGCTTTCGGTGATTTCCAGCTCCAGCCGCTTGGGCGACAGGCCGCTGGCGACCAGCACCTCATGCACCAGGGCCGGCAGGTTGGGCTGGTTCAGCTGCAGCGGCGACAGGTTGACGGCGATGCGCAGCGGACGCTCCCAGCTGGCGGCGTCGGCGCAGGCGCGGCGCAGCACCCATTCGCCCAGCTGGCCGATCAGGCCGTTTTCCTCGGCGACGGGAATGAACTCCAGCGGCGGGACCATGCCGCGCACCGGGTGGTTCCAGCGCACCAGGGCCTCGAAGCCGCAGACCTGGCCGTCGGAAGCCGTGGCCAGCGGCTGATAGTAGACGAGCAGCTCCTCGTCGAGGATCGCCTGGCGCAGTTCGCGCGCCAGGGTGCGGCGCTCGCGGATCGTCTCGTCCATCTCGCGCTTGAAGAAGCGGTAGGCGCCGCGGCCGCCCTCCTTGGCGCGATAGAGCGCCATGTCGGCGTTGGCCAGCAGGGCCTCGGCGGTGCGGCCGTCGTCGGGGAACAGCGAGACGCCCAGGCTGGCGCCCATGATCAGGTCCTGGCCCTCGTGAGACGCGGGCGCGCTCAGGGCGTCGATCAGTTGGCCCGCCAGTTCGGCGGCCGCGGTCGGCTGGTCGCCGTCGGCGACCTGGACGACGATGAATTCGTCGCCGCCCAGACGCGCGGCGAAGGACGGCGCGGTCAGGGCGTCCTGCAGCCGCCGGGCGGTTTCGACCAGCAGGGCGTCGCCCGCCAGGTGGCCGTGCAGGTCGTTGACCTCCTTGAAGTGGTCCAGATCGATGCAGATCAGCGCCAAGCTCTCGCCGGAAGCCTCGACGCGATCCAGGGCCGCGGCTAGGCGCATCTGCAGCGAATTGCGATTGGGCAGGCCGGTCAGGCCGTCATGCTCGGCCAGATAACGGATCTTCTCCTCGGCCAGGCGCCGCTCACGCAGGTCGCGAACGGCGAGAACCGTCAGGCCGGACGTTTCCTGGCGCGCGCCATCATCCATCAGGCGTGAAAACACTTCGATCGGAATCCGCCGACCGCCATCGACCGGTTGCAGGGCCCCTTCGCGCCGCACGCCCTCATGGGCGGGACCCTCGTCGTCGAAGGTCAGCATGCCGGCGAACAGCGGCGCGCCGACCAGCGTCTCAAGCTCGGCCCCCGCCAGGTCGCAGAAGGCGGCGTTGGCGTCGTTGATGCGGCCGTTCTGGACCACGACGATGCCCTCATAGGCGGCGTTAGCCAGGCGGCGGATCCGGTCCAGAGCCGAGCGGCTGGTCTGGGATTCGATCGCCACCGCGCCCAGGCCGCCGAGCACGATCATGGCGGTGATCGAGGTCACCGCCAGGGTCAGGACGCCGCCCGACAGCAACTCCGCCGGAACCTGGATGGCCGGGTCCGGGACGATGGTGATCGCGCCCATGCCGATGAAATGCAGGGCGCAGACGCCGATCGTCAGCACGGCGCCGCCGGCGGCCTGCTTGATCAGGCTGCGGGCCCGGCCGGCCAGCGCCAGCGCCGCCGCCGCGCCGGCGACGCCGGCCAGAACCGAAACCGCGACCGTGGCCTGTTCCCATTGCACGAAGCCCTGGGTCACGAAGGCGGACATGCCGGTATAGTGCATCGCCGCCACGCCCACGCCCAGGATCAGCCCCCCGGCGCAGTCGTTGGTGCGGCTGCGCTCGGCCGAGGCCACGGCGAAGCCGCCGGCCATGAACAGCACGGCGATGATCAGCGATATCAGGGTGCCGGCGGGATTGTAGCCGGTCTTCAGGCCCGGCGAGTAGGCGACCATGGCGATGAAGTGCGTGGCCCAGACGCCTGAGCCCGACACCAGGCCGGTCAGCAGCAGCCAGGCGGCCCGCACCACGCCGGTGGCGCCGCGCATCCGCGAGTAAAGACGGAACGCCGTAAAGCACGCCGCAAGGCAGATCAGTCCGGCCACAAGGACCAGACGCAGGTCATGCTCGGTCGTCAGGCAGGTCAAAACCTTCAACACGCGCGGGCCCCCTGAGGTGTTCCCGCAATCAATGCCTGTCGAGTTGCAAAAAAAGCGTTCATCCCCAATCAGCTTTTCGCTGATCGCGAGCTTGAAAACGCTGGGTCGCTAGAATGGTCGAAGCGTCACAAGGGTTGAGCAAGCGTCACAATGGATAACAAGGCCATCGCCGCCATGGCCCCGCTCTTACGACGTTGTCAATCGTCAGTCATAAATAGGACGCTAAAATAGCCTTTTAGATGCATTAAGTCGCCATCGCCTTGCGGGCGACGCCGCGTGGCCAGCACGTGTGTATCTTATGCGAATTTACTTTCCTTAATGGCAAAAAGGGCTCGCCGAACGATCCGACTTCCGCTACGAGCGCCCTGTATTCACTAGGCGCAAGTCAAGGAGATGTCATGAGTGTAGCCAGCAACGGCAAGGTCGCGTTGATCACGGGCGTGACGGGTCAGGACGGGACCTATCTGTCGGAACTTCTGCTGGAGAAGGGCTACACAGTGCACGGGGTGAAGCGGCGGTCGTCGTCGTTCAACACCGGCCGAATCGAGCACCTCTACCAGGATCCGCACGAGAAGGATCAGCGGTTCATCCTTCACTACGGGGACATGACCGACAGCACCAACCTGATCCGCATCGTGCAGCAGACCCAGCCGGACGAAATCTATAACCTGGCCGCCCAGAGCCACGTGGCGGTCAGCTTCGAGACCCCGGAATATACCGGCAACGCCGACGCGGTGGGCACGCTGCGCCTGCTGGAGGCCATCCGCATCCTGGGGCTGGAAAAGAAGACCAAGTTCTACCAGGCCTCGACCTCGGAACTGTACGGCCTGGTCCAGGAAGTGCCCCAGAGCGAGAAGACCCCGTTCTATCCGCGCAGCCCCTATGCGGCGGCCAAGCTCTACGGCTACTGGATCGTGGTCAACTACCGCGAAGCCTATGGCATGCACGCCAGCAACGGCATCCTGTTCAACCACGAGAGCCCGCTGCGCGGCGAGACCTTCGTCACCCGCAAGATCACCCGGGCGGTGGCGGCCATCAAGCAGGGCTTCCAGGAAAAGCTCTATCTGGGCAATCTGGACGCCAAGCGCGACTGGGGCCACGCCCGGGAATATGTCCGCGGCATGTGGCTGATGCTGCAGCAGGAAGTGTCGGACGACTACGTGCTGGCCACCGGCGAGACGACGATCGTGCGCGACTTCGTCACCAAGGCGTTCTCCGAGACCGGCGTGACGATCAACTGGTCGGGAACCGGGATCGAAGAAAAGGGGACCTGCGCGGAGACCGGCAAGGTCCTGGTCGAGGTCGACCCGCGCTACTTCCGCCCCACCGAGGTGGAGCTGTTGATCGGCGATCCGACCAAGGCCAAAGAAAAGCTCGGCTGGGTCCACGAGACCAAGTGGGAGCAGCTGTGCGCCGAGATGGTGGCGGCCGACATGATCGCCGTGGCCAAGGAGCAGCGCCGCAATGCCGAATGACGTGATCTTTCCCCTCGAGGGCAAGCGCGTCTGGGTGGCCGGCCATCGCGGGATGGTCGGATCCGCCATCGTGCGGCGGCTGGCCTCCGAGGGCTGCGAGGTGATCACCGCCGGGCGCGAGGTCCTCGATCTCAAGCGCCAGGACCAGGTCCAGGCCTGGATGGCGGCGGAGAAGCCCGACGCCATTTTCCTGGCGGCGGCCAAGGTCGGCGGCATCCTGGCCAATGACAGCTATCCGGCCGACTTCCTCTACGACAACCTGATGATCGAGGCCAACATCATCGAGGCGGCCCACTGCAACCAGGTGTCCAAGCTGGTGTTCCTCGGCTCCAGTTGCATCTACCCCAAGTTCGCCGAGCAGCCGATCCGCGAGGACAGCCTGCTGACCGGCACGCTGGAGCCGACCAACGAGTGGTACGCGATCGCCAAGATCGCCGGCATCAAGCTCGCCCAGGCCTATCGCAAGCAGCATGGGGCCGACTTCATCAGCGCCATGCCCACCAACCTGTACGGCCAGGGCGACAATTTCGACCTCAACTCCAGCCACGTGATGCCGGCCCTGATCCGCAAGGCCCACGAGGCCAAGCAAGCCGGCGCCGAGACGATCACCATCTGGGGCACCGGCACGCCGCGCCGCGAGTTCCTCAACGCCGACGACTGCGCCGACGCCTGCGTCTTCCTGATGAAGACCTATTCGGACTTCGAGCACGTCAATGTCGGATCCGGCGAAGACGTCACCATCCTGGAGCTGGCCCAGTTGGTCTGCGAGGTGGTCGGTTTCCAGGGCGGCATCGTCACCGACACCACCAAGCCCGACGGCACACCCCGCAAGCTGATGAGCGCCGACAAGCTCAGGGGCATGGGATGGGCGCCGTCGATCGCGCTGCGGGACGGCGTGGTGGACGCCTACAAATGGTTCCTCCAGGCCAATAACTAAGCCGCTTACAAGGCCGGTGCGGCGGACGCGGAACGCAATCCGCGCAAGCCCCCGGCCCTCCGGCCAAGAAACTCTACCCAGAATGACCTGCCACTAGACTATCTGGAGAACAATGTGACGAAGAATGTCGTAGTATTCGGCGCGAGCGGATTCATCGGCACGCGACTCGTCGCTCAACAAAGCAAGGCCGGCAACAAGGTCGTGGCGATCGATATCCTGCCGCCGCGTGAAAAGATCGCCGGCGTGGACTACCTGCTCGGCGACGTAAGAAACCCCATCGTGATCGACTTCAGCGATCCGATCGACACCCTCTACAACCTCGCCGCCGTGCACCGCACCCCCGGCCACCCGCCGGAGGAGTATTACGACACCAATATCCGCGGCGCCCTGAACGTCACGGCCTTCGCCGAAGCCCGGGGCGTCCAGTCGATCCTGTTCACCAGTTCGATTTCCGTCTACGGACCCAACGAAGAGATCATAGACGAACTGTCTCCGTTGCGGCCGACCTCCGACTATGGTCGGTCCAAGTCCATGGCCGAGCTTATCCATCGGCGCTGGGCGCAAGGCGGACCGGACCGCAAGCTCGTCGTCGTCCGCCCCGGCGTGGTCTTCGGTCCGGGCGAACGCGGCAATTACACCAATCTCGCGCGCGCCCTGAAGCGCGGCCTGTTCGCCTATCCCGGTCGGCGCGAGACCATCAAGAGCGGCGGCTATGTCGACGAACTGATCCAGACCTTCGACTTCGCCCTGTCTCAGCCGGACACCGACATAACCTACAATTTCGCCTATCCCGACGCCAGCACCACCGAAGATATCGTCAAGACGTTCGGTCGCGTTTCCGGCGTGAAGTCGTCCTACCCCGTTATTCCTGTCGGCCCGCTTTTGCTTGTCGCCGGGGGCTTCGAAGTCCTAAACACCTACGGCTTGCGCAATCCGATCCATCGCGAACGGATCTGGAAGCTGGTCAAGTCCACGAGAATAGCGCCCTCGTGGCTGACTTCTCATGGCTACACCTTTTCCACGAACGTGGAATCGGCGCTACGGGCTTGGTTTGAAGAAACCGAGGGCAGTTTCGCTTAAATAACGGCGCCATTGGTTTGATGTAGGATTGCATGGAAAAGACAGACATTCCGTACAAGGACGAGATCGTTATCGTCAGCAATTACTACTACCCCGAGCCCACGGGGAGCGCCCCACCGATCTCCGATCTGTCCTTTTGGCTGGCCGAGCAGGGCCTTGAACCCAGTGTCGTCTCGGCCCGCCCCAGCTATCCGATCAACCAGGTCTATCCAGGCTACGAGGACGGAAAGCTCGACCGCGAAACCCTCAGGGGCGTCAAGGTGCGTCGCGTCGCGTCGTTCATTCCCAAGACGCGGGGGCTGATCGGTCGTCTTCTGGGCGAGGCCAGCTTCGCGTTCTCCGCCACCGTCTCCAAGACCCGCCGGTACCGCGGCGTCATCTGCGTCTGCCCCTCGGTGTTCGTCGTCCTGGTCGCCCCGCTGTTCAAGCGCCGCGACGGCCGTCTGGTGGCGATCGTCCACGACATTCAGTCGGGTCTCGCCGCCAGCCTCCAGTTCGGGGCCGGACGTCCGCTCATGCACCTGCTGCGCAAGATCGAGGCCTGGTCGCTGAACCGTTGCAACGCGGTCATCGCGCTGTCGCCGGCCATGGCGGAGGAACTCAAGCATCTGGGCGTGAAAGTCCCGATCTTCGTCATTCCGCCGCAGGTGGACGTGCGGGAGATCGTCCCGACCCCCGAGCCTGAGGACGCCGCCCCCCTGATCCTGTACTCCGGCAACCTGGGCCGCAAACAGGGCCTGGACCAGGTTCTGGACCTCGCCGAGGAACTGAAGGCCCGCGGCTCCACCGCCCGATTGCTGGTCCGGGGAGAGGGGTCCGAGCGCCTGGGCCTCGAAGCCGTGGCCAAGGAACGCAGCCTGGACAACCTCAGCTTCGCCGACCTGGCGCCCCGCAGCGAGATCAGCACGGCGCTCGGCCAAGCCACCTTGCATCTGGTTCCGCAGAGCCCGGGCGGGGCGAACTTCGCGCTTCCCAGCAAGATCTTCTCGATCATGGCCGCCCGGCGCGCCTATGTCGCGACCGCCGAAAGCGGCACGCCGCTGGATTTCGTGACTAGGCAATCGGGGGGCGGCGTCTGCGTCGCGCCCAACAAGCCCGAACTGTTCGCCGACGCCGTCCAGGCCCTGCTGGGCGACGCCGACGCACGATCCGCGCTGGCGGCGTCCGGGCGTCGCTATGTCGAAAAGACCATCGACCGTGAGGTCGTCTGTCGCGACATTCTCAATACGCTGACGGGGCAAGGCCTCGCCTCGCAGGAGGCCTGACGATGTCCGCGTCCTCGCGCCACGATGTCCAGGACCTTGCGACCTTTCGCCTGCCTGCGCATTTCCGCGGCCGTTCGGCGTTGGTCGTTCAGCTCTGGTGGCTCGTTCAGGCCGTTCTTTTCCACCCTTCGCCGCAGTTTCTCTATGGCTGGCGCAATGGGCTGCTTCGTCTTTTCGGCGCCAAGATCGGCAAGAACGTCATCATCCGGCCCAGTGTTCGCGTGACCTATCCCTGGAAACTGGAGATCGGCGACAACAGCTGGGTCGGAGACTTTGTGGAACTCTACACCCTGGGCGAGATAAAGATCGGCGATAACGCCGTCGTCTCGCAATATACCTATCTTTGCACGGGATCGCATGACATGCGGTCGCCGTCCTTCGACATCTACGCCAAGCCGATCGTCGTGGAGGACGAGGCCTGGATCGCCTCGGGCGTCTTCGTCCATCCGGGCGTGACGGTCGCGCGCTGTTCCGTGGTTGGGGCCCGATCGGTGCTCTCCAAGGACACCGAGCCCTTTGGCGTCTATGCGGGCTACCCCGCCGAACGGGTCGGAACGCGCGCCATGAGACAGACCGCCAGCGGCGCGCCCGCAAGCGACGGAACCCCGCAATGACCCCTGCGATCGCCATATTCGCCTACAACAGGCCCGAAAGCCTGCGGCGCCTGCTGGGCAGCCTTGAGCGCTGCTCGGGCTTTTCCGACGCCCGCGTTACCATCTTCATCGACGGTCCGAGGGCGGAACGCGACGTCGCCGCCGTTTCGCAGACCAAGGCCGTCGCCGAATCGGTCGCCCGGGATCACTGGGAGATCAGGGCCTCCACCGCCAACAAGGGCCTCCGGCGCTCGATCTATGACGGGGTCTCGGACGTCTGCTCGCGCCACGGGCACGCCACCATACTTGAAGACGACCTGGTGCTCTCGACCGGCGCCCTGAACTATTTTGGCGAAGCGCTGCGGCGCTACCGCGACGAGGATCGCGTCCGCAGCGTCTGCGGCTACACCTACGAGCATCCCAAGCTGGGCCAAGACAACCGCGCCTTCTTCCTCCCCTTCGCCCATCCGTGGGGGTGGGCGACCTGGGATCGGGCCTGGGCGCAATACGCCTACGACCAACCCACGCTGCCGGAGGAACTGATCGGCTCCGACAGCTTCCGCCGCTTCTTCAACGTCAACGGCCTGATGGACGCCGCCGACCTGCTCGACCTCGGCCAACGGGGAAAGGTCGACAGCTGGTTCATCCGCTGGCACCAGAGCATTTTTTTCAGCGGCGGCCTGTCGCTGTTTCCGTCGCGAAGATATGTCGCCAACATGGGGGTCGGCCGCGGCGGCACGCACGCCAGCCGCCTCAATCCCTATCGGCTGCTGCTGGGCGCCGAGCCGCCGGAAAACGATCAGCAGCCCGCCTGGCCCGCCCGCATCGAGCCGGACTTCCTGGCCATGGACCTGATGCGCGACAGCCGTGACGCGCGCGCCCAGCGCCTGATCGCCAAGCTGGGTCGCTACAAGCGCCTGATGAAGCGATCCAAACCCCAGCGAAACTGACCATGAGCCTGCATCCTCGCCATATGCTGAAAGCCGCCTACCGCCGCCTGATGCGCAAGCTGGCGGTGCGCGGGAACGTCGAATTCCATCCGGATCTGCAGGTCGGCCAGGGCTGCTTCATCAACGCGCCCGACCGCCTGACGATCGGGCGGGAAGTCGCCATCGGCTCGTCCACCTGGATCTCGTGCAACGGCCGGATCGGGTCCGGCGTCCTGATCGCCAGCCAGGTCGGCATCGTCAGCCGCCATGAGCACGACATGCTGGACTTCGAAACCCCGATATCGAAAGCCTCCAAGCTCGGCGATCCGGGGTCGCGTCCGCGCGATGAGCGCGACGAGATCGACATCGGCGAGGACGTCTGGATCGGCTTCAACGTCACCATCCTCAGCGGCGTGCGGATCGGCCGCGGGGCCGTCGTGGCGGCCGGGGCCGTCGTGACCCGGGACGTCGAGCCCTACGCCATCGTGGCCGGCAATCCGGCCCGCAAGGTCAGCGAACGCATGCCGGCCGCCAACCGCGAGGCGCACGAGCGTGCGCTCGCGGCGCGATGGCGTTAGAGCGTGGGGCGGAAAAGTGGACACCGGTTTTCCGCAGGAACGATGCGAAGGCGAAGCACTAGGACCGGCCCGTCGCGCGGGTTTGGCGCGCCGCGAAGATGGATTGGAATGAGGCGTCCATGAGCGGTCCTGTCTACTATGTCGATCCCTACGCCACCGGCCATCATCCCGAATACCTGCGGTTCTTCGCGACCCAGGCCCGGGCGGCGGGCGTCGAGCTGGTGGTCTGGGGCCCGCAGAAGCTCGCCGACACCGCTTGGCCGGGTCCGACCCCGCCGTTCCAGCTGCGCGTCACCGACGATTTCAGCGAGACGGGCGAGGGCGCGTCCAAGGCGCTGCTGAACACGGTCTTCGACGCCGCCCGCCGCGAACAGGCCTCGGGCGTGTTCTTCGCGATGCTCGATCCGCTGGCGCTCCCGCTGGCCAGGATGGCCGTGACCGGCCCCCGCCCGGGCGTCCCCTGGAGCGGCATCTATTTCCGCGACAGCTTCAACTACGCCCGCCAAGAGCGCGGCCTGAAGGGGCGTCTGAAGTCGGGCGTCAAGCTGGCGATCCTTCGGCTGGCCCTGCGGACCACCAAGCTGCCGATCGCGACCCTCAATCCCCATTGGCGCGCTCGGCTGTCCCGCCCGCCCCTGTGGCTGCCGGACTGCCTCAGCGACCTGGACCAGATGGCCCGCGCGGCGTTCCTCGAAGCCGGCGTCTGGCCGGTGCCCAGGCCGCCCGCGGCTTCGGACGACGGACGCGTCTCGTTCCTGGCCTTCGGCTCGATGGCGCCCCGCAAGGGCCTGCTGGAATTCCTGGAGGCGCTCGGCGATCTGCCTCCGGATCTCCTGCCGCGGGCCAGGGTCGTCGTCCTGGGCCCGTTCAAGGACACCGCCTACCGACAGTCCGTGGACGTCGCGATCGAGCGCCTGCGCGCCCTGGGCGTCGGGATCGAGCTGGACGCGACCTACGTCTCGAACGCCCGGCTGGACGCCGCCCTGCGCTCCTGCGACGTGGTCCATGCGGCCTACCAGGACCACGTCGGATCGTCGGGCGTGCTGGGCCTGGCCGTGCAGTACGGCCGCGTGGTCATCGGCCAGGGCAGCTACCAGCTGGGCGACGAGATGCGGGCCGGCGACCTGGGACCGATCGTCAACCCGGCCGACCGCGCCGCCTATGCCCGCCAGCTCGAGACCTTGCTGCGGCATCCGCCCGCGGTCTCGGCAGGCATGGACGCCATTCGGCAAGTCCGCAACGCCCAGGCCGCGGCCGAGGCCGCCACGGCGCTTCTACGCTCTCTAGCCGGGAACTGACCTTGTCCCTCATCAAACGCCTCTTCTCCAGGGACCGCTACATGGTGGCGGTCTTGCTGGGCGTCGCCACCGCCCTGCTCGCTCGCGGCGCGGGGATCGTCACCCAGATCGTGGCGGTGCCCGTGGCCCTCCAGCACCTGAGCCACGAGCGGTTCGGCGTCTATCTGATGCTGGCGGGCATTCTGAACTGGATCCTGCTGGCCGCGTCGGGCCTGAGCTCCGCCCTGGCCAAGGCGATCGCCGGCCGCAATCCGGAGCATGACGAACTGCGGGACCTGCTCGGCGCGGCGATCGCCTTCGTGGCGATGGTGGGCGCGGTGATGTGCCTGATCGTCTCGGTCATCTTCATGATCTGGGCCCACAGATCGCCGAGCCTGCCGGCCAGTCTTCGCGACGAGACGCTCGTCGCCGGCCTGCTGATGAGCCTGACCCTGCTGGCCATCGTCGTCCTGCAGGTGTTCGAAGGCGTGCAGAACGGCCGGCTGAAAAGCTACATTATCAACATCTGCCGCCTCGTCGGCAGCCTGGCGTCCTTCATCCTGCTGTTCACGGTTCCGAGGTTCTGGCCGGCGATCGGCGCCTTCGTGCTGTCCCTGAACGGCGGCCTGCTGATCGGGGCGGTGCTCAACGCCGCGGCCGTGGCCCGCAGCCTGCCGCCGAGGTTCGCCCATCTGCGGCGCGATATCGGCCTGATCGCCGGCCTGCTGCGCAGCGGCGCGCCGTTCCTGTTCATCTCGACTGCCTCGCTGTTTCAGACCTATCTCCCCGTCTTCCTGCTGGGCGCCATCAAGGGACCCGTTTCGGCGGTGGACTTCGGACTGTTCGTTCGCGGGCTGGTGCTGCTGCTTTCGGTCGCGGTGATGTTCACCGCCCCGCTCTGGCCCGCCCTGCTGTCCGCCGAGGCGCGGGGCGAGCGCGCTCGGGCGATGAAGCTGGCCGTGCCGGTGGGCGGAACCGTGCTGGCCCTGGCCCTCGGGGCCGGCCTGGCCATCGGCCTGTTCGGCGGCCAGGTGCTGAGCCTCTGGACCCGCCAGCCCTACCACGGCGGACACAGCCTGCAGGCCGCGTTCGGGGTCTATATCTTCCTGGTCCTGTGGTCGCACTTCTGGGCGATCATGCTGATGGGTCAGGGGCGCGAGCGCCTCGTCGCCGTCGTCCTGTTCAGTGAAGCCCTGGCCATCGCCGGCCTGGGCTCGGCCGGCGCCGCCTGGCACGGGGCTCCGGGCATGGCCATCGGCATGGCCCTGGCGGTGACCTGCGCCTCGGCCTGGATCTTCCCCGTCTCGGCGCTCAGGCGCCTGCTGTCGGACCCGCCGGCCAAGCCGACCGAAACCTTGTCGACCGAGGACGCCGTGGAGACGCTCGCCGGCGGACCAGCGGTCGAATAGGGCCCGGGTTTTTCTCCATTCTTTTTCTCCCTTCCCTCCCCACGAGGGGGAGGGAAGATAAGAAAGAGGATGAGGGAAGGTGTTTGGGGGGATCGGGACGCATCTATCCCCGCGGGCGCCGCCGCAAACCTCAAATTTTCCAACGCCTTGCAGAATCTTCAGCGTCACAAGCCCTCGGCGTCGAAACCGCCGCTATCCTGAACCCACCTCGTCGCAGGGAAAGGGCGCATGGCCAGCGACCGATGCGGCGGCGGGGGGCGATCGAGCGGGACTGGGCTGGAGGGGGTTACTTCAGCGTGTCCGGGGAGCCTGGCGTTGCAGGCCCCGCCCGCCGTCGGCGTCGACGAGGATAAAGCGCGTGTGTCGAAGATCCGCGCCCTCGTCGCCGGGGCCCGTCGGAAACGGCGGGGTTCCGGAGTCCGGCTAGGCCTTAACAGGGCCGCCTACCGGACGCGGACGGAAAACGAGCGCGCGGAGCGGTGGCTTCGTCGAAACGGTATTTATCAAAGAACTCCGGACGTCGTCCGGCGCTCCGCGTCCCTTTCCATCACCTCAGCGGTCATCCGCGTGAGGCGGCGAGCGCGTGGATAAGGCCCAAAGCCGCCCATCCCCTGTGGAAGATCGGAAGTGAAGCCCCTACACCCGCAACGGCATCAGCACGTACTTCACGCCCGGGTCGGTCGGGTCGACCACCAGGGTCGGGCTGGCCGGGTCGGCGAAGCGGAATTCGGCGATCGGCCCGCCGATCTGACCGCAGACGTCGAGCAAGTAGCGGGCGTTGAAGCCGATCTCGAAGGCCTCGCCGTCATAGTCGACCTCGACCTCCTCGACGGCTTGGCCGGCTTCCATGTTGCGGACGGTCAGGGTGATCCGGCCCGGCTCGACCGCCAGTTTCACCGACCGGCTCTTCTCGGCCGAGATGGTCGCCACCCGGTCGACGGCCTTGGCGAACAGGTCGTTGTCCAGGGTCAGGATCTTGGCGTTGTCGCGGGGGATGACCCGCAGATAGTCGGGGAAGGCGCCGTCGATGACCTTGGAGGTCAGGGCGGCGGCGCCGAACTCGAAGCGCACCTTCTGGGCGCTGATCTGCAGGTCGACCTGCTCGCCGGCCGATTCCATCAGCCGGCGGGCCTCCTGGATGGTCTTGCGCGGCACGATGATCCCGGGCAGGCCGGCCGCGCCCTCGGGGGCGGCCATCTCGGCCAGGGCCAGGCGGTGGCCGTCGGTGGCCACGGCCCGCAGCTTGACCTCGCCGCCGTCGTTGACCGTGTGGAGATAGAGGCCGTTCAGATAATAGCGGGTCTCTTCGGTCGAGATCGCAAAGCGGGTCTTGTCGATCAGCCGGATCAGCTCGTTGGTGTCGACCGAGATGCGACCCGACAGGCCGTCGCTGCTCATCACCGGGAAGTCGCCGGCCGGCAGCACCGGCAGGTTGAAGCGCGAGCGGCCGGCCTGGATCACCAGGCGGGGATCGTCGCCGCTGAAGCTCAGCGACACGTCCGAGCCGTCGGGCAGCTTGCGGACGATTTCATAGAGGGTGTGGGCCGGGGCGGTGATCTGGCCGGGCACGTCGATCTGGGCCAGGCCCTCGTCGATGATCTCCATGTCCAGGTCGGTGGCGGAGAAGCTCAAGGTGTCGCGATCGGCCGACAACAGGATGTTCGACAGGATCGGGATGGTGTTGCGGCGCTCGACGACGCTCTGCACGTGACCCAGCGCCTTCAGCAGCGCCGCCCGCTCGATGGTAAGCTTCATATCTCGGTCCAGGTCCCGGGGTCGCGGCCGACTAGAGAATCCCCCGAGCGGCCCCGCAATGAATGGACTTGCGACATTAGCGTAATCGCGCCGCTGGGGAAGAGGGGGCGAGCGCCGGGATGCGGCGAAATGCGCAGGTCCCGGCGAGGCCCGTTCCGGGGCCGATCCGACGCCTCAGCCGGCCGCCGCCCGGTCGGCCCGGGCCGGCAGTTTCCAGCCCGGCCGGATGAAGTGGCAGGTGTAGCCGTTGGGGATCCGTTCCAGATAGTCCTGGTGCTCGGGCTCGGCCTCCCAGAACGGACCGGCGGGCGCAACCTCGGTCACCACCTTGCCCGGCCACAGGCCCGAGGCCTCGACGTCGGCGATGGTCTCCAGCGCCGTCTCCTTCTGCGCCTCGCTGGTGTAGAAGATCGCCGAGCGATAGCTCAGGCCGATGTCGTTGCCCTGGCGGTTCAGGGTCGTCGGGTCGTGGATCTGGAAGAAGAACTCCAGCAGCTGGCGATAGCTGATCGTCGCCGGGTCGAAGACGATTTCGATCGCCTCGGCGTGGGTGCCGTGGTTGCGATAGGTGGCGTTGGGCACGTCGCCGCCCGAATAGCCGACCCGGGTCGAGATCACCCCGGGATAGCGGCGCAGCAGGTCCTGGACGCCCCAGAAGCAGCCGCCGGCCAGGATCGCGGTTTCGGTGGAGGTCGCCATGGCGGGGTCCTGCTTGAGATTGCCGAGAGAGGCTGCATGTTGGGCCGATCGGCGTCCCGCGCAAGCCTGGACGCCGCCGATGACGAGAGGGCTTTTCGTGACGCGACCCGCCGTGCTGTTCGTCTGCCTGGGCAATATCTGTCGCTCGCCCCTGGCGCAGGCCGCCTTCCGCCGCGAGGCCGAGCGGCGCGGCCTGGACGTCGAGATCGATTCGGCCGGGACCGGCGCCTGGCACGTCGGCCGTCCGCCCGACCGCCGCGCCCAGGCGGTGGCGCGGCGCCACGGCATCGACATCAGCGGCTATCGCGGCCGCCAAGTGAGCGCCGAGGACTTCCGCCATTTCACCCACATCGTCGCCCTGGACCGCGAGAACCTGGCCGACCTGAAGCGGCTGCGCCCCGCCGACGGAACCGCGCAACTGCTGCTGCTCCTGGACACCGTCGAGGGTCGGCAGGGCCAGGCTGTGGCCGATCCCTATCTCGGCGCCGATTCGGACTTCGACATCACCTGGTCCGACGCCGTGGCCGGGGCCAAGGGCCTGGCCGATCGGATCGAAGGCGAGGCGTCCGGCTAGAATCTCAGCGCCAGCTTGGCGCCGATGAACTTGCCGTCGGGATCATAGCCGCGGGCGGTCGCCGCGCCGCTGGTGTCGGCGCTGGGCTGCAGGCCGCACAGCAGGCCGGCCGAACCGGTCACGTCGCTGGCGCGGCGCTCCACAGAGGTGCGCGCCACCCCCGCCGGCAGCCGGGCCGGGGCCCGGCTGTAGAGCACCGGCAGGCCGGGCGCGGAAAGGTCGAGCGGCCGGCCGCCTTCGGGCCGGGTCAGCGACAGGGCCGAGGTTCCGCCGGCGGCTTCCGCGTGGACGGCGCCGGCGGTCAGGCCCAGGCCCAGGGCGATCAGGAGGCGCGCATGAGACATCGACGTTCCGTTTCCTCGCCCTGGCGGCGTTGGCTACGCCTTGGTGTCGAACGCCCCGCCGGCGCTGTCGTCGGCGGGGGCGTAGGGATTGGCGCCGGTCGTGGCCGGTTCGGCCGGCGCGCCGGGGGCCGTCGAGCCCTTGGCGGCCACGGCGACCATGGCCGGGCGGACCAGGCGGCCCATCAGCTCGTAGCCGGCCTGCAGCACCTGGATGACGCCGCCGGCCGCGATCTCGTCCGACGGCTGCTCCATCACCGCCTGGTGCAGGTGGGGGTCGAACTTCTCGCCCTTGGCCGGGTCGATCTTGCGCAGGCCGTTGCGCTCGAAGGCGCCCTGCAGCTCCTTCTCGGTCATCTCGACGCCGATGATGAAGTTGGTCACCGCCGGGTCCTGCGAATCGCGCGGGCTGCTGGCGGTGGCGCGCGACAGGTTGTCGGCGGCGCCCAGCAGGTCGCGGGCGAACTTCTGGATCGCATAGGCGCGGGCGTCGTTCATCTCGCGCTCGGCCCGGCGCTTGGTGTTCTCGGCCTCGGCGGCGAAGCGCAGGGCCTGGTCCTTCAGGGCCGCCACTTCCAGCTTCAGGGCTTCGATTTCCTGGGCCGCGTCATCGGCCTCAAGAGCCACGTCGTCGGCCGGCGTTTGGTCGTCGGTCATCTCGAAACAGTCCTCATCCGTCCATCATCCGGCCGAGCACGCGGGCGGTATAGTCCACCAGCGGGATCACCCGGGCATAGTTTAGGCGCGTGGGCCCGATCACGCCGATCGCGCCCAACACCTTCTGTCGGCCCGTCATATAGGGCGCCGCGATCAGGGAGGAACCCGAAAGCGAAAAGAGTCGCGTTTCGGCCCCGATGAAAATGCGCACGCCCTCGGCGGTGCGGACGTCGTCGAGCAGGCCGATCAGCTGGCCCTTCTGCTCCAAGTCGTCGAACAGCCGGCGCACACGCTCCAGGTCCTCCCGGGCGCTGGCGTCGGCCAGCAGGTTGGCGCGGCCGCGGACGATCAGGGCCCGGTCGGGGTCGTCGCCGCCGCTCCAGGCGGCCAGGCCGTCCTCGACCAGACGCGCCGCCGTGGCGTCCAGTTCACGCCGGGCGGCGTCCAGCTCGGCCGCCATCTCGGCCTTGGCCTCGTTCAGGGTGCGGCCGCGCAGGCGGGCGTTGAGAAAGTTGGAGGCCTCCTGCAGCGAGGCGGGGGTGACCCCGGCCGAGCGCTTCATCAGCCGGTTCTCGACCGTGCCGTCGTCGAACACCATGATCGCCAGGGCCTGGTCGGCGCCCAGGGCGACGAACTCCACATGCTTGACCCCGCCCTCGCGGGCCGGGGTGACGACGATGCCGGCTCCGCCGGCCAGGCCCGAGAGAATGGCGCTGGCCTCGCCCATGGCGTCCTCGAACGAGCGGCCATGGGCGTAGAGCCGCGATTCGATGCTGCGCCGCTCCTCCTCGCCGATATCGCCGACCTCCAGCAGGCCGTCGACGAACATCCGCAGGCCGGCGTGGGTGGGGATGCGCCCGGCGCTGGTGTGGGGGGCGTTCAGCAGGCCCAACTGCGCCAGGTCCTGCATGGTGTTGCGGATCGAGGCCGGCGACAGCTGCACGCCGCCGCGCGAAATGGTCCGCGAGCCGACGGGCTCTCCGGTCTCCAGATAGGATTCCACCACCCGGCGGAAGATGTCGCGGGCGCGGGCGTCCAGGTCGGTGAGACTGGGCGTCTGCGCGGAAAAACCCGAAAAAAGCTGTGTCATCTAGCCTTCGAACGCGCCCCAGCGGGCTCCCCAGGTTCCGACGGGATTGGACGACCCCGCTGAAGTTAGGATAAGCGGCCTGATCCTATCACGCAAAGCCCCGGAGTTTCCCATGCGTCCGTCCGAACGCGCCCCCGACGCCCTTCGCGTCGTCACCCTGGAAACCGGCGTCAACCGCTATGCCGAGGGCTCGTGCCTGGTCAGCTTCGGCCACACCAGGGTCCTGGTCACCGCCACGGTCGAGGAAAGCCTGCCCGGCTGGCTGCGCGGCAAGGGCTCGGGCTGGGTCACGGCCGAGTACGGCATGCTGCCCCGGGCCACGCATACGCGCGGGCGCCGTGAGGCCGCGCAAGGCAAGCAGAGCGGCCGCACCCAGGAGATCCAGCGCCTGATCGGCCGCTCGCTGCGGGCCGTCGTCGACCTCAAGGCCCTGGGCGAGCGGCAGATCAGCCTCGACTGCGACGTCCTCCAGGCCGACGGCGGCACCCGCACCGCCGCCATCACCGGCGCCTGGGTCGCCCTGCGCCTGGCGATCAACTACCTGCTGGAGGAGGGCGTGCTGAAGGTCGACCCGATCCTGGCCCAGGTGGCGGCCGTCTCCTGCGGGGTGTTCAAGGACGCCCCGGTGCTCGACCTCGACTACGAGGAGGACAGCCAGGCCGAGGCCGACAGCAATTTCGTGCTGACCAACACCGGCGACATCGTCGAGGTCCAGGCCACCGGCGAAAAGCGCGGCTTCACCCGCGGCGAGTTCGACGCCCTGTTCGCCCTGGCCGAAAAGGGGATCGGCGAGCTGTTCGTGCTGCAGCACGAGGCGGTTTCCAAATAATCACCGTCATTCCGGGCCTTGTGCCCGGAACCCCTCTCTTCGCCGCAGGTGCGCAGGTGTGGCGCGCCAGCGCGCCAAGGCGCCTCACCGTCGGCTGAACCAGGGGTTCCGGGCACAAGGCCCGGAATGACGGATGAAAGGTGAGCGCGAAGGCGAGGCCTTCAGTCTTCCTCGTGGCTCTCGCCCGGTCCCGGCTCATAGGTCATCAGGTCGCCCGGTTGGCAGTTCAGCTCGCGGCACAGGGCGTCCAGGGTCGAGAAGCGCACCGCCCGGGCCTTGCCGGTCTTGAGGATCGACAGGTTGGCGATCGTCACCCCGACCCGGTCCGACAGCTCGGTCAGCGACATCCGCCGTTCCAGCAGGACGCGATCCAGTTGCACGCGGATGGCCATGTCATTCGTCTCCGCGCATCAGATGGTCAGTTCGGCTTCGCGGCGCAGGCGCGCGCCCTCGCGGAACACCTCGGCCAGGACGAAGACCACCAGCACCGGGAACCAGGCGCTGAGGCTGAAGCCGCCGCCGACGTCCTTGGCCTCCGGGGCCAGCCAATGGGCCAGGGCCGAGAAGATGTAGTGGCCGATCTCAAGGGCGGCCAGCACCAGTCCGACCACCCGCAGGCGGCGGACATTGTCCGGATGGAACGGGTCGCCGGCGGTCAGGGTGGCGAAGATCCGCCGCAGCCGCTCGACGATCACCATCCAGCCGCCTGACAGCAGGGCCCAGGCCGCCAAGGCCCCGGCGAACAGCGGGCCCTTGTCGATCAGCTGGTCGGCCGAGCCGCCGATGTGCAGCTTGGCGGTGATCAGTTCGGGGTTGAAGCTCAGCAGCAGCACCACGACGGTGAACACCGCCAGCAGGGTGACCCAGACCCACAGGCCGACATAGATCACATCGAGAATGATCTTCAGGAAGCTCGAAACCGAGCCGGGTCCCAAGGCGCGCATCCGCTCTTCCCCCTAAGCAGGACGCCGACCATGCCCCAGCGGATCGGGGGTGGTCAAAGGCGCGCTCGCGACCGGCTCAGAACGTCTTGACGGCGAAGGTCACCGCGGCGATCGGCAGACCGACGATCAGCGTCAGGGTCGCCAGGCGGGTGGCGACGGCGTCGGCGATGCGGAACAGTCTGGCGGCGGACATGACGGGCCTTCGATCGGGTTTGCGGGACAGGCCGGCATGGCGCTGCTCCCATGTAGCCAAGATAGGGAGCGATTGTGTCAGCGCCAATGTCGCTTATCGATAAACGATATTAAACCTTGGTAATGATCGGGGTCCGATGTCGGGATTACGCCAGGTGTGGCGCCGTCGCCACCATCGACGGCCGCCGGCTGGCCGCTTCGTACCAGGCCGCCAGCTGCGGCCGGCCCGGCCGCCAGTCCAGGACCTTGCGGCCGTCGAGATAGGCCAGCTGGGCGGCGACCGCGATCTCGCCGACCTGGAAGCGGTCGGCGGGCAGGCCGTCGCGCTCCAGCTGGTCGAGGGCGGCGTTGATCGCGGCGGCCTGGCGGTCGAATAGGTCCTGGCGAGCCGGGCCCTTGCCGTCGGTCTCGCGCATCCGTTCGCGGACGATGGCCAGGGCCGCATCGCCCATGCCGTCGGCCAGGGCTTGCAGGATCAAGGCGGCCCAGCGGCCAGGGCCCGCGGCCGGGGTCAGGGCGGTCCCGGCCCGATGTTCGAGGTACTCGCAGATCACCGGCGAGTCATAGACCGGCGGGCCGTCCTCCAGGACCAGGACCGGGATCTTCGACAGCGGATTGGTCGCCCGCAGGTTCTCGTCGGCATAGGGGCTGACGACGACCAGGGCCAGCTGCTCGGCCAGGCCCAGTTCGAAAGCGACCACACGAACCTTGCGGGCGAAGGGCGACATGGAGGAGTAGAGAAGCTGCATGTTCTTGTCCCGGAAAGGAGCCGCGCGATGACGCTGAAGCTGGAAGCTGGACTTAAGCTCGTCGCCGCCACGCACAACCCCGGCAAGGCCAAGGAATTGGCCGCCCTGCTCGACGGGCGCTTCGAGGTGCTGGCGGCCGGGGCCCTGGGCCTGCCCGAGCCCGACGAAACCGAGACCACCTTCGTCGGCAACGCCCTGCTCAAGGCCCGCCACGCCGCCGAACTGTCGGGCCAGATCGCCCTGGCCGACGATTCCGGCCTGTCGGTCGCCGCCCTCGGCGGCGCGCCGGGCATCTATTCGGCCCGCTGGGCTGGCCCGAGCAAGGACTTCGCCCAGGCCATGGACAAGGTCGCCGAGCGGATCGAGGAGACCGGTTCGGAGGACCGCGCCGCCTGGTTCACCTGCGCCCTGGCCGTGGCCTGGCCCAACGGCGGCCCGACGGTGGTGGTGCAGGGCGAGGTCCACGGAACCCTGACCTTCCCGCCGCGCGGCGACAAGGGCTTCGGCTACGACCCGATCTTCGTCCCCGAGGGCGGCGACCAGACCTTCGGCGAGATGGAGCCGGCGGCCAAGGACGGCATGAGCCACCGGGCGATCGCCTTCGCCAAGCTGAAGGCGGCGCTGTTTGACTGAAACAGGCCCCCTCGGCGTCTATGTCCACTGGCCGTACTGCGCCCGGATCTGCCCCTATTGCGACTTCAACGTCGTGCGCGACCGCGGCAGGACCGCCGAGCAGGCGGCCCTGGCCGACGCCATCGTCGCCGACCTGAAGGCCCAGCGCAACCTGACCGGGCCGCGCCCTCTGCTATCCATTTTCTTCGGCGGCGGCACCCCGTCGCTGATGGATCCGGCCCAGGTGGCGCGGGTGATCGAGACCGCCAGGGCGCTGTGGACGCCGGCCGACGACCTGGAGATCAGCCTGGAGGCCAATCCCACCGACGCCGAGGCCAGCCGCTTCGAGGCCCTGGCGGCGGCGGGGGTGGCGCGGCTGTCCCTGGGCGTCCAGGCCCTGGACGACGCGGCCCTGGCGATGCTGGGTCGCAACCACGACGCCGGCTCGGCCCGCCGGGCCATCGCCGTCGCCGCCCGGCTGTTTCCGCGCCTGTCGCTGGACCTGATCTACGCCCGGCCCGGCCAGACAGTCGAGGCCTGGCGCGAGGAGCTGGCGCAGGTCCTGGCCTTCGGGCCCGAGCACCTGTCGCCCTACCAGCTGACCATCGAGGCCGGCACCGCCTTCGACCGCGCCGTCGGCCGGGGCAAGCTGGTCGTGCCCGACGAAGACCAGGCCGCCGCCCTGTTCGAGGCCACGCAAGACGTGCTGGAGGCCGCCGGCTTCGACGCTTACGAGGTCTCCAACCACGCCCGCGGCGAAGCGGCCCGCTCGCGCCACAACCTCGTCTACTGGCGGGGCCGCGACTATGTCGGGGTCGGCCCAGGGGCCCACGGCCGCCTGACCCTGGCCGGCGGCAAGCTGGCCACCACCGCCCACCGGGGCGTCGCCGACTATGTCCGGGCGGTCGCCCAGACCGGCCTTGGCTTCGAATCGGAAGCCCTGACCCCGGTCGAGGCGGCGGAGGAGCGCCTGCTGCTGGGCCTGCGCATCGACGACGGAGTGGCCTTCAATGAGGTGGCGGCCCTGGCCCTGTCGCCGGACACGCCTCGGGTGAAATCCCTGGTCGAGGCCGGGCTGCTGGCTGACGATCGCGACCGCCTGCGCGCCACCCGGTCCGGGCGCCTGGTTCTGGACCGGCTGACAGGAATGCTCGCGACCTGATAACCATCATGCATTAGCCTGCCGGGGTCGTCGCCATGGCGACCCAGTCCGCGTCGGAAAGTCCGCCCTTGAGCCGTTCGCTTGCCCCGCCACCCCTGTCCGACGCGCCCCTGGCGCCGGGGCTCTATCTGGTGGCGACCCCGATCGGCAACCTGCGCGACATCACCCTGCGGGCCCTCGACGTGCTCAACGCCTGCGACCTGCTGCTGGCCGAGGACACCCGGGTGTCGGGCAAGCTCCTGGCCGCCTATGCGATCTCCAAGCGGCTGGAGCGCTATGACGAGCACGTCGCCGACCGGGCGACGCCGCGCATCCTGGAGCGGCTGGAGGCGGGCGAGCGGATCGCCCTGGTCTCCGACGCCGGCACGCCGATGGTCTCCGACCCCGGCTACCGCCTGGCCCAGGCGGCGATCGAGGCCGGCCACCCGGTGTTCCCGATTCCCGGCGCCTCGGCGGTGCTGGCGGCCCTGACCCTGGCCGGCCTGCCCACCGACCGTTTCCTGTTCGCCGGCTTCCCGCCGCCCAAGAGCGCGGCCCGCCGGACCTTCTTCGAGGAGCTGGCCAATGTCCGGGCCACCCTGATCTTCTACGAAGGCGCCTCGCGGGTCGCCGACAGCCTGGCCGACATGGCCGCGGTGTTCGGTCCGCGGCCCGGGGCGGTGGCCCGCGAACTGACCAAGCTCTACGAGACCTGCGTCCGCGGCCCGCTCGACGAACTGGCCGCCGATCCGCGCTTCGCCGCCCCCAAGGGCGAGATCGTCATCCTGGTCGGCCCCGGCCAGGAGAAGGCCGTCGAGGCCGGCGACGCCGAGGCGGCGCTGCGTGAGGCCATGACCCGCCTGCCGCTCGGCGAGGCGGCCTCGGCCGTGGCCAAGGCCCTGGGCCTGCCGCGCCGCGACCTCTATCGCCAGGCCCTGGCCCTGAAGGAAGCGGCCGCCAGGGACGCGCTCGAGGGCCAGGCCGAATGACCGCCGCCCGTCCCGTGCGTCCCGAACGCCAGGCCCGGGGCGCGGCGGCGCGGCTGGCCGGCCGCCGCGCCGAGGTGGTCGCCGCCCTGTGGCTGATGGCCAAGGGCTATCGCATCCTGGGATTCCGCCTGGTTACGCCGCTGGGCGAGATCGACCTGCTGGCGCAACGTGGGGGCGTGTTGGCCGTTGTCGAAGTCAAGAGCAGGACCAGTCTGGAGGCGGCGCTGGAAGCCGTGACCCACGAACAGCGCGCCCGGCTGCGCCGCGCAGGGGCCCATGTCGCCGCCAGTCGCGCCGGCCTGCGCGGCGCCGTGGTGCGGCTGGACCTGATCGCCCTGGCCCCCGGACGGCGGCCGCGCCACGTGCCCGACGCCTGGGTCGGGGATATGCGGGGAGCCGGCCTATGACCCGCGAAGAGGCCGAAGCTGTGCTGACCAAGGCCGGCGAGTGCTCCGACGAGATCTTTCCGCTGTTCGACGCAGCCCTGGCCTGCGCCGTCCACGACGACCCCGACCGCGACCTGGAGCCGACCCTGGCCCTGGCGAAGCTGTCCGTCGCCCGCCTGACCGAGCGGATGACCTCGGAATCCCCCGAGGAGGCCCTGGCCGAGACCATGGCCGGCGACCTGCGGCTGTCGGGCGACCTCCTGACCTACGACCATCCCGACAACGCCGACGTCATCGCCGTGGCCGAGCGGCGCAAGGGCCTGCCGGTGGCCCTGGGGGTGTTCTACCTGCACGCCGGCCGCGCCTGCGGCCTGAACCTGCACGGCGTCGACTTCCCCGGCCACTTCCTGCTGCGCATCGAGACCGACGAAGGCCCCCTGGCCCTGGATCCGTTCAGCGAGGGCCGGGTGGTGCTGCCGTCGGAGCTGTCGCGGCGGGCCCTGCACACCGGCCTGATGCCCGATGTCGCCGCCAAGCTCGACGTGCTGATGAGCCCGATCTCCGACCGGGCGGTGCTGATCCGCCTGCAGAACAACATCTTCGCCCGCGCCCAGCAGGCGCGCGACTGGGCCCGGGCCGAGCGCTCGGCCCTGCGCCGGGCTCTGCTCAACCCCACCGACCACCACCCCTGGCTCGACGTCGCCGCCGCCCGCGAGGGCCAGGGGGCGCTCGGCGGGGCCCTGCAGGCGCTGTCGCGGGCCCAGGTCCTGGACGGCGGCGCGACTGTCGCGGCCCGCGCGGCCCGCGAGCGCATGCGGTTGCGGCTGAACTAAAGGCTCCTGGCCTCAATCGCTCCGACCATCGTTCAGCTGCAATGCGGATTAGAGATTCCGATCGTGTGCAGCCGGGCCTCGATCGACGTCGCCCCTCGCATTCGGGCTCAGGCCGCCCTAACTAGGCAGTCGCGGCGCGGGGTTCCCGCGCCGCCAAGCCGATCCGGAGCCGTCATGTCGCTGAGAGTCGCCGTCCAGATGGATCCCGTGCTCGGGATCAATATCGAAACCGACACCACCTTCCTGATGATGATGGAGGCCCAGACCCGCGGCCACAGGCTGTGGTTCTACACCCCCGACAAGCTGTCGATGGAGGACGGCCGGGTGTTCGCCCGCGCCCAGACCCTGGTCCTGAGCAACGTCAAGGGCGCCCATGCGCAGCTCGGCGCGGCCGGGGTGCTGGACATGAAGGACGATGTCGACGTGGTGCTGATGCGCCAGGACCCGCCGTTCGACATGGCCTATATCACCGCCACCCATTTCCTCGAAAAGGTCCACCCCCACACCCTGGTGGTCAACAACCCGGCCGAGGTGCGCAACGCCCCCGAAAAGCTGTTCGTCACCGACTTCCCCGGCGTGCAGCCGCCGACCCTGATCACCAGCGATCACGAGGCGATCTACGACTTCCGCGCCCGCCACGGCGACATCGTGCTCAAGCCGCTCTATGGCGGCGGCGGCTCGGGCGTGGCCCGGCTGCTGCTCGACGACCCCAATCTCGACGCCCTCCTCGAGCTGCACGCGATGATCGGCCGCGAGCAGGTGATCGCCCAGAAGTTCGTGCCGGCCGTCAGCCTCGGCGACAAGCGGATCCTGCTGGTCGACGGCGAGCCGGTGGGGGCCATCAACCGCGTGCCGGCCGCCGGCCAGGTGCGCTCGAACCTGCGGGTCGGCGGCCGGGCCGAGGCGGTCGAGCTGACCCCGCGCGACCTGGAGCTCTGCGCGATCATCGGCCCGGAACTGAAGCGGCGCGGCCTGCTGTTCGTCGGCATCGACGTGATCGGCGAATATCTGACCGAGATCAACGTCACCTCGCCGACCGGGGCCCAGCAGTTGAAGCGGTTCGGCGGCGCCGACGCGGCCGCGGTGCTCTGGGATCGGATCGAGGCGCTATGCTCCCGCTCCGCGTGAGGAACATGCCCTAGGGTTTTGAACCGTCACACTTTCCTGAAACGTTCGTTTTTTGTTCTTGCTCCGCTCCAACAGCCATGCTTGGCTTGTGGATAAATTTGCGCTGGGAGCGAAAAACAATGGCGGCGAAGGTCGTCACCGTGGCGTTCGAAGGGGTCGAGGCGCGCCGCGTCGACGTCGAGGTGCAGCTGACCGGCGGCCAGCAGGTCATGGTCATCGTCGGCCTGGGCGACAAGGCGGTGGCCGAGAGCAAGGAGCGGGTGCGCGGCGCCTTCGCGGGCCTGGGCCTGGCCCTGCCCGGCAAGCGGATCGTCGCCAACCTGGCCCCTGCGGACATGCCCAAGGAAGGCAGTCACTACGATTTGCCGATCGCCCTGGCGGTGATGGCGGCCATGGGGGTGATCCCGCTCGACGCCCTCGATGGCTGGGCGGCGATGGGCGAACTGTCCCTGGACGGACGGATCGTCGCCGCGGCCGGGGCCCTGCCGGCGGCCATGGCGGCCGGGGCGATGGACCTGGGCCTGATCTGTCCGGAGGCCTGCGGGGCCGAGGCGGCCTGGGCCGGCGGCACCCGCATCCTGGCCCCGCGCTCGCTGGTGGCCTTGATCAACCACTTCCGCGGCGGCCAGGTGCTGTCCGCTCCCGCGCCCGGCCCGGTGGTCGAGGGCGAGACCGCCAAGGACCTGCGCGACGTCAAGGGCCAGGAGCACGCCAAGCGGGCCCTGGAGATCGCCGCGGCCGGCGGCCACAACCTGCTGTTCTGCGGCCCGCCCGGCTCGGGCAAGTCGATGCTGGCCCAGCGCCTGCCGGGCCTGCTGCCGCCCCTGACCTCGACCGAGCTGCTGGAGACCTCGATGGTCCATTCGGTGGCCGGTCTGATCGCCAAGGGAACCCTGACCCGGGCCCGGCCCTACCGCTCGCCGCATCACAGCGCCAGCATGGCGGCCCTGACTGGCGGCGGGCTGAAGGCCAAGCCCGGCGAGGTGTCGCTGGCCCACAACGGCGTGCTGTTCCTCGACGAACTGCCGGAATTCGGCGTCCAGGCCCTGGACAGCCTGCGCGGCCCGCTGGAGGTGGGCGAGGTGATGGTGGCCCGGGCCAACGCCCATGTCCGCTATCCGGCCCGGGTGCAGCTGGTGGCGGCGATGAACCCGTGCCGTTGCGGCCATGGCGGGCCAGGACGCGGCGCCTGCGGCAAGGCTCCCCGCTGCCAGCGCGACTACCAGGGTCGGGTCAGCGGCCCATTGATGGACCGCATCGACCTGACCGTCGACATGCCCGCCGTCACCGCCGCCGACCTGGCCCTGCCGCCGCCGTCGGAGGGCACGGCCGAGGCCGCCGCCCGCGTCGCCCAGGCCCGCCGCCTGCAGCTGGAGCGGGCCGAGGCCCTGGCCGAGATCATGACCGGGACGCCGACCGGCGCCGAGGCCCTGAACGGCCGGGCCGAAGGGCGCTTCCTGGAGAAGATCGCCGATCTCGACGAGGCCGGCCGCAACCTGCTGGCCCGCGCCGCCGAGGCCGGTCGGATCAGCGCCCGCGGCTGGACCCGCGTGCTGCGCCTGGCCCGCACCATCGCCGACCTGGAGGGCGCGGCCGGGGTGCGCCGCATCCATGTCGCCGAGGCATTGGCCCACCGCCGGGCCGGGACCCTGGGCGAAACCGCCGGCGAGGCGGCGTTCTAACGACCTGGAAGCGGCCTGAACCCCGCGTGACAACGGGCTCGCTTGTCGCGCGAGGCCAAGCCCGCTAAGCCATGGACATGACCGCGCCGCTGATCGCCCCGTCCATTCTCGCCTCCGACTTCGCCAAGCTGGGCGAGGAAGTCGCCGCCATCGAGGCGGCCGGCGCCGACTGGGTGCATGTCGACGTGATGGACGGCCATTTCGTGCCCAACATCACCCTGGGTCCGGACATCGTCAAAGCCATCCGGCCGCACGCCAAGATCCCCTTCGACGTGCACCTGATGATCAGCCCGGCCGACCCCTATCTGGACGCCTTTCGCGAGGCCGGCGCCGACCTGATCAGCATCCATCCCGAGGCCGGCCCCCACCTGCATCGCTCGCTCAAGCGCATCCGCCAGCTGGGCGCCAAGGCCGGGGTGGTGTTCAATCCCTCGACCTCGATCGACCATGTCGAATGGATCCTGGAGGACGTCGACCTGCTGCTGGTGATGAGCGTCAATCCCGGCTTCGGCGGCCAGAGCTTCATTCCCGGCCAGCTGCGCAAGGTCGAGGCCCTGCGCCGGCTGGTCGACGCCCAGGGCCTGGACATCGTCATCGAAGTCGACGGCGGCGTCACCCCGGCCACCGCGCCCCAGTGCGTGGCGGCCGGCGCGACCGCCCTGGTCGCCGGCTCGGCGGTGTTCAAGGGCGGCCCCGCCGCCTATGCCGACAACATCCGCGCCCTGAAGGGGGGCTGATCCAGCGACATGGACGGGGCCCCCGCGACCGGTTCCGCGCCCAGGACCTCCGCCCTCGCCGGCGGAAGCCAGGCCCGTGGCCGCGCCCGGCCCCGCGGCCTGTTTCTCAAGGCGTTCGGCGCCGCGGCCCGCCGCCACCTCGAACGCGAATGGTTCGGCTCGCCGCCGCACCGGGCCCTGATCAGCCGTCCGCGCCCGGTCGGCCTGGCCGCCCATCCGCACGATCCCCGACCTATCGACCTCGAACGCGGCCGCCAGCTGCTGGACGGGGTGATGACCCTGGAAGGCGCGACGCTGCGCCTGGGCGAGGCCGGCGACCCCTTCGACCAGCCCAGCCCGACCCGGCGGTTCGCCGTCGCCCTGCACGGCTTCGACTGGCTGCCGCACCTGTTGGCGGCCGGACCCGGCGCGCCGCGCCTGGCCCTGAGGCTGATCCAGGATTGGCGTCGGGTGTTCGGGACCTGGAACGAATTCTCCTGGAGCGGCGAGGCCCTGGAGCGCCGCACCTTCCACCTGGCCTGCGCCGCCAAGGCCCTGGCCGCCCAAGCCTCCGACGCCGAGATCTCGGCCATGGCCCTGGACATCGCCCGCGGGGCCCGCCAGTTGCTCAAGGCCTCCGACGCCCCCCAGCGCCGGCTGGAGCGGGCCGTGGTGGTGACCATCGCCGGCTGCACCCTGACCGGCAAGGCCAGCAACCGGCTGATGGCGACCGGCCTCAAGCGGGTCACGGCCGAGCTGGAGGCGATCGTGCTGGCCGACGGCGGCCATGCCAGCCGCTCGCCCCAGGCCGGGCTGGAGCTGCTGTTCGATCTTCTGACCCTGGACGACGCCGTGGGCCAGCGCGGCCGGCCCGCGCCGGAAGCCCTGACCCGGGCCATCGACCGCCTGAGCTCGGCGGCGCGGTTCTTCACCCTGGCCGACGGTCATCTGGCCGCCTTCCAGGGCGGCGAGGCGGTCGAGCCGCGCCGGATCGCCGCCGCCCTGGCCCATGACGAGGGCGGCCCGCGTCCGCCGCAGAGCGCGCCGCATGTCGGCTACCAGAAGATGCAGGGCGCCAGCATCCAGGTGATGGCCGACGCCGGGCCGCCGGCCACCGGCCGGCTCAGCGTCGCCGCCTGCGCCCAGCCGGCCGCCGTCGAGATCGTCTGCGGCAAGGACCGGCTGATCACCAGCTGCGGCTGGAGCCCGGAGGCCATGGGCGCCAACGCCTTCCGCCTGTCGGACGCGGCCTCGACGGCCTCGGTCGGCGACGGCTCGGCCGGGCGGCCGCTGTCGGGCTGGCGGGCCCGGGCCCTGGGGCCCTGGCTGGTGGACGGCGCGACCCAGGTCGAGGTCAAGCGCCACGACGGCGACGCCGGGGTGTGGCTGGACCTGGCCCACGACGGCTGGCGGCGCCTGGGCCTGACCCACGCCCGTCGGCTCTATCTCGACCTCAAGGCCGACGAGCTGCGCGGCGAGGACAGCCTGGTCCCGATGGCCGCCGCCCGCACCGACGGCCCGCGCCGCTACCTGCCGTTCATGATCAGCTTCCACCTCCACCCCGACGCCCGCGCCTCCCTGGCCCGCGACGGCAAGAGCGTGCTGATCAAGGGTCCGTCCAATGTCGGCTGGTGGCTGCGCAACGACGCCGTCGACGTGGCCATCGCCCCCTCGCCGCACTTCGACCACGGCCATGCCCGTCAGGCCGGCACGATCGTGCTGAAAAGCCAGGTGCGGCCCGAGAAGGGCGCCAAGATCCGCTGGAAGCTGGCCCGGGCGGCGGATCACTAGCCGAAGCCAGGGGCCCGCCGCCGCGGGTCGCCTAGAACTCCACCTGCAGCCGGGCCTGGGCCACGGTGACGTCGGCGTCGAGTTCCGCCCCGGCGAGGTTGCGGTTGTCGATCTTGGCGCGGGTCAGGTTCCCCGTCAGCCGGACATAGCTGTAGGGATACCAGTTGGCCCCCAGCGTGACGGCGCGGTAGATCCCGGCCGTGGCCAGGCCGGTCTGCAGCGCCGGGGCGACGGCCGTATTGGCCGCCATGTCGCTGAGGTCGGCATAGTCGTAACGGGCCGCCAGCTCCAACGCCCCCAGGCCGCCCTTGTCGAGCGGGTGGACCACCTTGATCCGGCCGAACGAGCCGTTGGGATTGTAGGGCCGCGTCTCGCCGGTCGGGAACCAGCTGGCGGCGGCGTAGGCGGTGACGATGTCGAAGTTGGGCCCGCCCAGGGCCGGGCTCAGGCTCGTGGCGATGCGGTCGACCTTGATCCGGGCGGCTTCGGCCTGCAGCGACACGGCGCGGTGGATCCAGGCCGCTTCCAGGCCCAGGGTGGTGTCGCCGTCGCCGACCGCGCCGGTGCTCAGCAGGGTCGCGCCCGACGCCATCTGCGGCCGGAAGGCGGTGTTGGCGCCCGCCGAATAGGTGAAGCCGGTCTCGCCGCCGCGGTCGCGCCGCCGCGCCCAGGCCCCCAGGTGCAGGCGGTCGTCTGGCGACAGTTTCGGCGACCAGGTGGCGCGCACCGTCGCGCCCGACCGCTCGACCGCCTGGTTGGGATCGAAGCCGCCAGTCACGTCGGTCTTGTTGATGCTGTCGCCCTGCAGGGCCGCCCACAGCGACCAGTTGGGGCCGGTCCGCACCGCCTCCAGGGCCAGGGTGTAGCCGGCGTCGATCAGGTCGCCATAGGCGCCGCGCTCCATGAAGGTGATCGACTTGAACGAGGTCAGGCCCTCCAGCGAGGCGGCCTTCTGGTTGCCGGCCAGCAGCGAGGTCTGGTTGCTCAGCTTGTATTCGATGATGGCGTCGTCCCAGCCCCAGGCGCCGCCGCTGACCGCGCCGCCTTCCAGGCGATAGGCCCAGCGGCCGGTCTGGCCCTCGACGCCGAGGAACAGCTGGCGGGCCCGGAACTGGCGGGCGTGGTAGTCGGCCAGGCCGTCGCGCTCGGTGGTGGAGTCCACCGCGTCCAGCGACATCCGCCCGCGGAGCTTGAAGGTCGCGCCCGAGGCGTCGGTGAAGCGCGGCGAGTTCTCCCAGCGGATCGGATCGGCCGCCGGCTTGGCCGGCAGGGTCTGGATCGGCGCGGCGGCCGGGGCTGGCGCGGCGGCGGGCGCCGGGGTCGCGGCCTGGCGCTCGAGCACGTCGAGCCGGGCCTGCAGCGCCTGGATCTGCGCCTTCAGGGCGGCGAGATCGGGGTCTTCGGCCTGGGCCGCGCCGGCGAGGCTGGCTGCGACGAGGGCCGTGGTGGCGAAAAGGACGCGCATGATGGAATCTCCCCCTCTTCGGCGCCGGGCGCCGGACGACGGTGGTCAGGATCGGAATGGGAAGGGAGGCCGCCGCAGCGACCTCCAGGTGTGGGGACCGGCTATTCGGCCGCGATAGTGACCGGGTCGGGCGTCGGCTCGACGTCGGACGGGACCGGATGGCCGGCCAGGGCGGCGTCCAGCAGGTCCTTGTCCAGGGCGTTCTCCCAGCGGCTGACGACGATGGTCGCCACCGCGTTGCCCATGAAGTTGGTCAGGGCCCGGCATTCGGACATGAAGCGGTCGACGCCGAGGATGAGGGCCATGCCGGCCACCGGCACCGAGGGCACCACCGACAGGGTCGCCGCCAGAGTGATGAAGCCGGCGCCGGTGACGCCGGCCGCGCCCTTGGAGCTCAGCATGGCCACGCCCAGCAGCAGCAGCTGGTCGCCCAGCGACAGGTGGACGCCGGTGGCCTGGGCGATGAACAGCGCCGCCAGGGTCATGTAGATGTTGGTGCCGTCGAGGTTGAAGGAATAGCCGGTCGGCACCACCAGCCCGACGACCGGCTTGGCGCAGCCGGCCCGCTCCAGCTTGTCGATCAGGCTGGGCAGGGCCGATTCCGAGGAACTGGTGCCCAGCACCAGCAGCAGCTCGCTCTTCAGGTAGCGGATCAGGCGCAGGATCGAGAAGCCGTTGAACCGCGCCACCGCGCCCAGGACCACCAGCACGAACACCAGCGAGGTGGCGTAGAAGGTCCCGACCAGGGCGGCCAGGTTGATCACCGAGCCGATGCCGTACTTGCCGATCGTGAAGGCGAAGGCCCCGAAGGCGCCGATCGGCGCGGCCTTCATCAGGATGCCGACCAGGCGGAAGAAGGCGTGGGCGATCGACTCCAGCAGGTCGACCACCGGCTGGCCCTTGTCGCCGACCAGGGCCAGGGCGACGCCGAACAGGATCGAGAAGAACAGCACCTGCAGGATGTCGCCGTCGGCGAAGGCGCCGGTGACCGTGGCCGGGATGATGTTGCTCAGGAAGCCGACCACCGTGGTCTCGTGGGCCTTGGCCGCATAGTCGGCGACCTTGTCGCTGTGCAGGCTGGCCGGGTCGATGTTCATGCCGGCCCCGGGGTGGACGACATTGGCGACGATCATGCCCAGGATCAGGGCCAGGGTGGAGAAGGTGAAGAAGTAGACGAAGGCTTTCAGCACCACGCGGCCGAACTTGCCCAGATCGCGCATGCCGGCGATGCCGGTGACCACGGTCAGGAAGATCACCGGGGCGATGACCATCTTCACCAGCTTGATGAAGGCGTCGCCCAGCGGCTTCAGGGACTCGCCGAAGTGCGGATAGAAGTGGCCGATCAGGGCCCCGGCGGTGATGGCGATCAACACCTGCACATAGAGGTGCGTGTACCAGCGGCCCGGGCGCGGCGGAGCGGCGGTGGAGGGGATCTGCGGGGTCATCGGCGGGCTCCTGGCTGGTTTCCTCGCGCATCTCTGAAGGCTCGGCGCTTGGTCCTAGAGTGCGGCCATTCCACCGTTCGGGCTCAGAATTTTCTTCACATTTGGATAGTGCTTTGATCATTATGAGCTTTTTGCAGTTCCCACCGTGGTGACGGTGTGAAATCTGTGTCGCATATCGCTCACCGATAATCGCGATTGTGTGGTATGTGACACGGATCATGGAGGCCGCCCTGGACCCATCCGCGACATCGGCGACGCCGGCCTGGCGCAGGCGAGTGCTCGGCCTGGCCCTGGCGGCGGCGGTCGTCGGGGCGGGGCTGGCCTGGGCGGTCGGGGCGCTGGTGCAGGACCGCGCCATGGCCACCCTGCGGTCGCGGGCCGCGGCCTCGGCGGCCCTGCACGCGGCGGTGCTGCGCAGCGAACTCGACAAGCAGCGGGCCCTGCCCCTGGTCCTGGCCGACGACGCCGACCTGGAGACGGCCCTGGCCGAGCGCTCCCCAGCGCGGCTGCAGGCCCTGTCGCGCAAGCTGGAGGCCCTGGGCGTCCAGGCCCGCGCCGCGGCGGTCTATGTCATCGGGGCCGACGGCGTGACCGTGGCGGCCAGCAACTGGCGCCAGCCGACCAGCTTCGTGGGCTCCGATTACGGCTTCCGCCCTTATTTCACCCAGGCCCTGCGCCACGGCTACGCCGAGCAGTTCGCCCTGGGCACGGTCAGCCGCAAGCCCGGCCTCTACCTGGCCCGGCGGGTGGATGGGGCGGCGGGACCGCTGGGCGTCGTCGTCGTCAAGCTGGAGTTCGACGGCGTCGAGACGGCCTGGCGGGCGATCGGCGAGCCGGCCTTCGTCACCGACCGTCGCGGCCTGGTGCTGATCACCAGCCAGCCGGACTGGCGGTTCCGGGCCCGTCAGCCGCTGCCGGACGCCGCCCGCGCAGCGCTGCGGGCCCAGGGCCAGTTCGGCGCGGCGACCTTCGCCCCGCTGCCGCTGCGGTCCCGGGGCGACGGCCGCGTCGTGCGCACCGACGTCGCCCGCCCTGACTCTCAGATCGAGACCCGGCTGGCCGAGGTCGCCCCCGGCTGGACCCTGCACCTGCTGACCGCCACCACCGCCGCCGACCAGGCCGCGGCCGCGGCGCGGTGGATCACCGCCCTGGTCTGGACCCTGCTCAGCGTGCTGCTGGCCTGGCTGTGGATCCGCCGCCGCCGGGTGCGGCTGGCCGCCCAGCGCGAGCGCGAGGCGCGGCTGGAGCTGGAGCGGCGGGTCGAGGCCCGGACCTTCGAGCTGACCCAGGCCAACCGCGCCCTGTCGCACGAGGTCGATGAGCGCCAGCGCACCGAGACCCGGCTGCGGGCCCTGCAGGCCGACCTGGTCCAGGCCAACAAGCTGGCCTCGCTGGGCCAGATCGCCGCCGGCGTCGCCCACGAGATCAACCAGCCGGTCGCCGCCATCCGCGCCAACGCCGACAACGGCCTGGTGCTGATCGGCCGCGGCCAGGCGGACGCCGCGCGCCAGAACCTGACGGCGATCACCGCCATGACCGAGCGGATCGGCCGCATCACCGACGAGCTGCGGGCCTTCTCGCGCAAGGCCGACGGCCGGGTCGAGCCGACCCTGGTGTCGGAGGTGATCGACGGCTCGGTGCTGCTGACCGCCAGCCGCTCGCGCCGCCACGACGCCCGGCTGGTCCGCGACGACGCCGCGCCCGGCCTGAGCGTGCTGGGCGAGCGGATCCGGCTGGAGCAGGTGCTGGTCAACCTGCTGCAGAACGCCTTCGAGGCGGTGGAGAAGCGCCCGCACGGGGTCGTCACCCTGGCCGTGCGCGACAAGGGCGAGACGGTGGAGATCACGGTCGGCGACAACGGCCCGGGCCTGGCCCCGGAGGTCGAGCGCGGCCTGTTCACGCCGTTCCTGACCACCAAGCCCCAGGGCCTGGGCCTGGGCCTGGTCATCGCCCGCGACATCGCCGTCGGTTTCGGCGGCCAGCTGACCGCCGCCTCGACCCCCGGCGAAGGCGCGACCTTCACCCTGACCCTGCGCAAGGCGGCTCCATGACCGCCGCCTCGGGCAAGGTCCTGTTCGTCGACGACGACGACGCCCTGCGGACGGCGGCGGTGCAGGGCCTGCAGCTGACCGGCTTCGAGGTCGCCGCCTTCGACAACGGCCCGGCGGCGTTGAAGGCGCTGTCGCGGGACTTTCCGGGGGTGGTGGTCTCCGACGTGCGCATGCCGGGCATGGACGGGCTGGCGCTGTTCCAGCGCATCCAGGCCATCGACCCGGACATTCCGGTGTTGCTGATCACCGGCCACGGCGACGTGGCCATGGCCGTGGCCGCCCTGCGCGACGGGGTCTACGACTTCGTCTCCAAGCCCTTCCCGATGGACCGGCTGACCGCCGCCGTCGGCCGGGCCCTGGAGAAGCGCGGCCTGGTGCTCGACAATCGCCGGCTGGAAGAGGCGGCCGTCCAGGCCCCGGCCGGCTCGCCGCTGCTGGGCGAGACGCCGGTCATGCAGCGCCTGCGCGCCACCATCGCCCAGCTGGCCGAGGCCGAGGTCGACGTGCTGATCCAGGGCGAGACCGGGGTCGGCAAGGCCCTGGTCGCCCAGGCCCTGCATCGCGGCGGCCCGCGCCGCAACCGGCCGATGGTGACGGTCAACTGCGCCGCCCTGCCCGAGACGGTGTTCGAGTCCGAGCTGTTCGGGGTGGCCGGCCCCGGCTCGGGCGGACTGCGGTCCAGCGTCGGCCGCCTGGAGCGGGCCGACCGCGGCGTGCTGTTCCTCGACGAGGTCGAGGGCCTGGCGCCGGCCATGCAGGCCAAGCTGCTGCGGGTGGTGGAGGAGCGCGAAATCTGGCCGGTCGGCGCGGCCGAGCCCCGGCACCTGGACCTGCGGATCATCGCCGCCAGCAAGGTCGACCTGGTCGAGCCGGTGCGCGAGGGCCTGTTCCGCGCCGACCTCTATTACCGGCTCAATGTCGTCACCCTGGTGGTGCCGCCGCTGCGCGAGCGGCGCGAGGACGTGCCGATGCTGTTCGGCCACTTCCTGGCCGAGGCCGCCGCCCGGTTCCGCCGCCCCGCCCCGCGCCTGACGCCGGTGGTCCGCGACCACCTGCTCGGCCACGACTGGCCCGGCAATGTCCGCGAACTGGCCCACTACGCCGAGCGCGTGGTCCTGGGCCTGCCGTCCGCCGCCACCGCCGACAGCGCCGTCCCCGGCGAGGCCGAGGGACTGGCCGAGCGGGTCGAGCGCTACGAGGCCATGGTCATCCGCGAGACCCTGGCGGCCTGCGACGGCGACGCCCGCACGGCCATGGCGTTGCTGCGCACGCCGCGCAAGACCTTCTACGACAAGCTGCGCCGCCACGGCATCGAGATCGACAGCTACCGCCCGTCGCGGCGCTCCAGCTGAGGAAGCCTCAGAACCGCCACTGGGCGTCGACGGAGATGCTGCGGCCGGTCTCGACGCCGGAGGCGGTTCCTATCTGGAGGGCGCCGCCGGCCCGGCCGAACTCCGGATGGCGGGGCCGCAGGAGATTCTCGCCGGTGACGGCCAGTTCGAGCGACCGCGACAGCGCCCAGCGGACCCGGGCGCCCAGTTCGGTATAGGCCGGCGAGGCTGGGGCCGGCAGCGCCCCGATCCGGCGCAGGTCGACGTCGACGGCGACCCCGTGGCTCAGGTCCATCATCGAGCGCAGCGACGCCTGATAGGCCGGATCATTCCCGGCGATGTCGGTCCCGGTGAGGCGGCTGCTGCCCGGCTTGAAGTTCAGGTCCTTGTGCAGCCGGCTGTAGCCGCCCGACAGCCGCCACCAATCGGCGGCCTGGTAGCCGCCCCAGGCCTCGAAGCCGTAGGTCTCGCCCTCCATTCCGTTGGCGAACAGGATCGGCAGGCCGCCGTTGGTCAGCTCGAAGCTGCGCAGGTCGTCATAGACATTGTAGAAGGTCGAGATCGAGATCGAGCTGCGCGCGGTCGGCTGGGCCCGATAGCCTAGTTCGTAGGCCACCAGCTTCTCGGGCCGGAAGATCCGGCCGGTCAGGAACGGGGTGGAGCCCAGCAGCTGGACGAAGTCGCGGTCGAGCCGCGACGGAGCCCGGACCGCCCGCGAGACCGCGGCCCAGACCAGGGTGTCGTCCGAGGCCTTCCACGACAGCCGCGCGCTCGGCAGGGGCTCGCGCCCGGTATAGGGATCGTCCTCGACCTTCAGGCCCAGCGTCAGCTTGAGCGCCGGCGTCAGGGCGATGGCGTCCTGGACGAACAGGTTGCCCAGGGTCTGGCGGCGGCCGACCGGATCGAAGAACTGGATGTTGGGCGGGGCGGGGACGACGGGAAAGTCGTCGTCGGTGACGCGGTAGCCGCCGCCCCAGACGATCTCCTGGCGGCTTCCCAGGGTGAAGCTGTGCTGGACGTCGAGGTCGTAGGTGTCCAGCCGGTTGTTGAACTGTCCTGGGACGGAACGTTCCAGGTGGTCGTAATAGGCCTGGACCTGCAGGGTCCCGCCGCCGCCCGTCGGATGGGTCCAGCGAGCGACCAGGTTGTGGCCCGAGACCTTCTGGTCGGGCGAGGCCGGCAGGTGCTCGAAGCCGCGATAGGCGTCGCCCTCCAGGGTGACCAGGTCGGTGCCGGCCGCCCAGTCGAGGCGAAAGCCGCCCTGGCGGCGGCGCCAGCCGTCCCGGGCGTCGGCGCCGGTGGCGGTGACGCCGTCGTCGTGGTCGCCGACGTCGGCATAGACGCGATAGGTCAGGCCCTCGGCCAGCCGTCCGTCATATTGCAGGCTGGCCCGGCGCTCGACCGCGCCGCCGCCCACCCGCAACGTTCCGCCCTCGGCCTCGCCCGAACGGCGGGTGACGATGTTGATCACGCCGTTGACCGCGTTGGCCCCCCACAGGCTGGCGCCCGGCCCGCTGATCACCTCGATCCGCTCGATGTCCTCGGGCGGCACGTGCTGGGCGTTCCAGAACACCCCGTGCGAGAACGGGGTGTAGACGCTGCGCCCGTCGATCAGGACCAGCAGCTTCTCGGCGGCGGCGCTGTTGAAGCCGCGCGACGAGACGCCGTAGACGGCGGCGGTGATCCGCGCCACCTGCAGGTTGGGGGCCAGGCGCAGGATGTCGCCCAACTCGGTGGCGCCCGAACGCATGACGTCTTCGTGGGTGATGACATAGATGGCCGCCGGGGCCTCGCTCAGCGGCTGGGCCGACTTCGAGACCGAGGAGACCTCGACATTGGCCAGCTCCTCGATCGACAGGCTCGCCAGGTTCATCAGCTCGCCCCGGCCCTGGCCGGCGTCCATCGCCGCCCGCGTCGGGGCCGCCGTTGCGGCGGCCAGCAAGGCCGGGCTCAGGGCCAGGGCGGTCGAAACCGCCAGCCGCCGTCCCAGCCGTAAACTCCAACGCCTGCCGACTCCGTCCCGACGTCGCGCCATGCACCCGCCCCCGCCCGCAGATCGGCGCAAGCTTCTTATGGTTTTCGCGCCGACCGAACGATATGAGCATACTCGCTACGGTAGTCAAAGCTTCCAGAAACATCTCGTCGAGTCGATAGCGACGACCGCCTCAGCCGCGCTGTGAAAACCCGTCGATGAACGCGGCCACCTCGGCCGCCGGCATCGGCTTGGCGAAGTGATAGCCCTGGACCTGGTCGCAGCCGTATTCCTGCAGGGCCGCCAACTGGTCGGGCCGCTCGACCCCCTCGGCCACGACCTTCATGCCCATGCTGGAGCCCAGGTTGATCACGGCCCGGACGATGGCGTCGTCCTTCTGGTTCTGGACGAAGGACTTGTCGATCTTCAGCCGGTCGATCGGGAACTGGGTCAGGTTGGCCAGCGAGGCATAGCCGGTGCCGAAGTCGTCCAGGGCGATCAGCACCCCGGCGTCGTGCAGCCGCTTGACGGTCTGGCTGACCACGTCCGAGCCCCAGCCCATATAAACGTTTTCGGTGACCTCGATGGTCAGCCGGTCGGGCGGCACGTTCCAGTGCTTGAGCTTGGCCTCGATCTCGGCCGCCAGCCGTCCGGAGCGGAACTGGGCCGCGGAGACGTTGATCGCCACCCGGCCGAAGTCCACGCCCTGGTCGATCCAGGCGCGCATCTGGCCCAGGGCCCCGTCGAAGGCGACGTCGCCCAGCTGCAGCGACAGGTCGCTGTCCTCGAGCGCCGCCATGAACGCCGCCGGGGGCAGGATTCCCTGTTCGGGGTGACGCCAGCGCATCAGGGCCTCGAAGCCGGCGACGCTGTTGGCGGCCAGGTCGACCACCGGCTGGTAGAACATCTCGAACTCGCCCTGGGCGATCGCCAGGCGGACCTCGCGCAGCAGCTCGACGCGCTGCTCCACCTGAGTGCGCATGGCCGGCGCGAACAGCACGCTGCGATTGCGGCCGTCCGTCTTGGCCTTGTAGAGCGCCACGTCGGCGTTCTTGAGCAGGTGGTTGGGATCGGCCTGGGGGTCGGCATGCACCGCCGCGCCGATGCTGGCGCAGATGGTGAAGCTCTGGCCGGCGTGCTCGATCGGCGTCCGCAGCAGGTCCTGCAGCACCGCGATCGGCCGGGTCAGGTCGTTTTCGCCCTTCAGCTCGCGCAGGACGATGGCGAACTCGTCGCCGCCGAGCCGGGCGACCGTGTCGCTGCGCCGGAAGGCCCGCTTGAGCTGGGTGGCCAGCGCCTGCAGCAGCGCGTCGCCGGCGTCGTGGCCCATGGTGTCGTTGACGTCCTTGAAATGGTCGACGTCGAGCATGATCAGGCCGAACATCTCGCCGGACTGTTCGCCGGCGGCCACCGCGTCGTCATAGGCGCGCTGGAAGGCCGCGCGATTGGGCAGGCCGGTCAGGGGATCGCGGAAGGCCAGAAACTCGATCTGGGCGGCGGCTCGGATCGCCTCGGTGACGTCCTCGTGGGTGGCGACATAGCCGCCGGTGGCGATCGGATTGTGGGTGATGCGGATGGTGCGGCCGTCGGTCAGTTCGACGTCCCGCGTCGCCGCCGCCCCGCTCAGGGCCGCCTCGACCGTGACCGCGTAGAAGGCCGAGAAGCTCCTGGGGCCTTTGCCGATCGACTGGCGGTGCTCGAGGATGGCGTCCAGGTGCGTGCCCGGCTGGGCCAGGGCGTCGGGCATCTCATAGAGCCGGCGATAGGCCAGGTTGCAGAGGATCAGCCGCTTGTCCGCGTCGAACATGCACAGGCCGTGCGGCATGTTGCTGAGCGCGGCGTCGAAGCGGTCGTTCTGTTCGGCCAGCCGCAGCCGGGCCTCGTCGGCGTCGCGCATGGCCAGGACCGCCTCGGTCACCTCGCGACCCGAAGCGGCGATCCGCTGGATCGCCGAGCCTTCGCTGGGCCAGGGCCGGAATTCGAAGCTGAACCAGCGCGGGGAACGCCCGCCCTTGGCCGGGATCTCGACCCGGCAGTGCTGGGTGAGACCGGTCTCGCGGCAGCGGCGCGCGCCGGCGGCGAAGACGTCGCCGAAGGGGAGGGTTTTGGGAGCCCGCCGCTGGGGTCCCGGCGAGGTCATGCCGGCCTCGAACCATCCGCGGCTGAACAGCAGCGGCCGCAGGTCCAGGTCCATCAGCACGATCGGCACCGGCGCGTCGCTCAGGGTCACGCGCAGCGCCGCTTCGGCCGGACCGAGGGCGTCGGAACGCCGTTCGACAACATTCAGAACGACGACGTCGGCGCCCATGGTTCAAATCCCCGGCTTTGTAATCAGAAGCCAGAATCCCGCCGCATCGCTAATAAGTTGATGACGTTCGTTCGCAGATACCTGTGGTGCATGGTCGCAGGGCGGCGGCCGCCCTAGCCCTTCGGCGTCACCCGGATCGTCACCGGATCCGGCGTGCCGTTGCCGCCCCGGCAGGCGGCCGGCTTGAACTTCAGGTCCATGCAGACCCACACCTCGGTCAGGCGGTTGTCCTTGTTGACCCGCACGTTGAGGCCATCTCGGCTGAGGCCGCGGTTGCGCTTCAGGAAGGCCTGACGCACCTGGCCGGCGGTCATTGTCCCGTTCGGGCCGGGCTTGAGGTCGGGCACGTTCAGCGCCGAGCGCACCGCCCGTTCCTGGGCGAAATAGGCCTCCGGCGTCTCCCATTGGCAGGTGCCGTGCGCCTGCCACTCGTGCTGCAGCAGCCAGGGCGACGGGGTCATGCACAGATTGGCCTTGACTGTGGCGAGGCTCAGGGGCGGGCTGTCGCGGCAATAGCGGGGATGGACCTTGTCGGGTCCGTTGGGCCACAGGCCATGGACCGTAAAGCCGAAGCGGTTGGCCTCGCACTGGATGGCCTTGTCCGACTCCGGGGCCCCGGCCCGGCAGGCCTCGGGCGACCAGAACAGAGCCAGCAGATAGGCCGCGGTCGGCACGTCGCGGTGGATCTGGTCGGCGGGCGGAACCTCGGCCGGGGCCGGGACGACGTCGGCGGGAATGGCGCAGGCCTTGGGCGCGCCGGCCTGGGCGGCGCCGGCCAGAGCCAGGGCGGCGAGAGCGGCGGCCAGGGCCGGGATGATCTTCGGGGAGGTCATGCGGGTTCTCCATTCCGCGGATCGGCGCGCCGAAACCTGGGCTGAACTTGTCCTTACCCGCCGGGCCCGCCACGGCCAATCCCCGGGGGCGGGGGCGCTGATCGGGCGGTTGAAGAAATAGCCGTTTCCTTCTCCCGCAAGGGGAGAAGGATTCTGACGGCCAAGGGAAGAAGGATCCTAGCCGCGCCGGTCGCGCTCCAGCGACGCGTTGATGTCGGCCAGCATGGTCTCGGCATTGCGCAGCAGCGCCAGCTGGAAGGCCCGCCGGCGGGCGGCGTTGACGGCGGCGTAGCGGGCTTCGAGCTCGGCGTCGGTCAGGCTCTCGGGATCGCGGCCGGCCAGGTCGGCGGCGTCGATATTGGCGGAAGCGGGCGCAGGAACGGGCGGTTTCGGCTTGGCCATCGGAAGTCTCCATCAAGGGGGTTGCGAGAGGGCGCGCGATCGTCGGCCTGGCAGGCACGGGTCGGCGCCGACCGCCGGCGAAGGCCGGCGGGGCTGGGGAGGCGGCGGAGCGCCCGGGCCATGCCCGGAATTGTATTTGGAGAGTACCGTTTCGACACGTCACGGGCGCTCCGCGCGGCCGGTGGACGGAAGCCTTCGGATCGCGGATTTTTAACCCGCTCCGATGGAGGCCCCCGGCGGGCGGAGGGGAAGCGACCCCGTCCGGACCGCGCGGGCGATTTCAGCCCGCGCCTGTGGCGTTCGTCTTTCGGCTCCGCGGGGGTGTTCCCGCCGTCCGACCGGAAGACTGAAGGTCCATCCGGATCCTCCCGCCTCCCGCGCCGGCTCGAAGGGCCCCGCGCAACCGGCCGACGGACGCTTCCCGCTCGACCGCCCCCGCCGCCCGTCAGGTCGCCAGCTGAACGGCCTCCCCTGCGGTGGGACGAGGAGTATTATGGGGGTGGTCTGGAAGGGTGCGGAGCAAATCGGGTCGAAAAAGTTTAAGCCATTGATTCAGCCGGGCTTTGGCTCGGACTCTCCGAGGATGGACGGCCGTTCGCGCAGCCCCCGCGCCAGGTTCCGCGTTCGCCGCACGACGGTCACCAGGGTCCCGACGCCGATCGCCAGCAGGCCGAGCAGCAGCACCTGGCCCGTCCCGCCCCACAGCGGTTCGGCGGCCGAGACCAGGCAGGTCGCCGTCAGGGCCGCCATCCGCTGCGGCTTGGCCATCGGGCCGGAGAAGTCGGCCGGCTGGCCCAGGCCGCGGCCCAGCTCGCGGACATAGGCGGTCAGCACCGCCAGCACCGCGGCGATCCAGCCGAAGGAGTCGGCCCCGTGCAGGCCGGCGGTCCGCGCGCCGTAGCCGGCCCCGGCCAGCAGCAGCACGTCGGCGATGCGATCGGGCAGCTCGTTCCATACCGGCCCGGCCGGACCGGACCGCCCGTGCTCGACCGCGACCATGCCGTCCAGCAGGTTGCACAGCAGCCGGCCCTGGACGCACAGGGCCGCCAGGATCAGGGCCGCGGCCCGCAGGCCGGCCTCCAGCCCGCCGGCCGCCATGATCAGGGCCGCGCCGAGGGCGGCGAAGGCGACGCTCATCGCCGAGATGAGGTCGGGACTGGCCTTGGCCTCGGCCAGGCGGCTGGCCAGCCAGCGGGCCAGGCCGGTGTCGCGGACCGCCAGCGGCCGGCGGTTGTCGAGGTCCTGGGTCATGCGGCGCTCCTCCACGGCGAGAACTAGGCTATAGCTAAACCGGTCCCTCGTCCGGAGTCTCATGGCCCTGCTTCCCGCCGTCCGCGCCTTTTTCGCCGCCCAGCCGCCGGCCCTGCTGGCGGGGCTGGCCGGCGTGGTGATCCTGCTGGGCGTCGCCGGCCTGGTCGCGGCCGCCCTGACCGCCCTGCGGCCGGAGAAATCCTATCTCGAGCTGCGCCAGCGCATCGCCAGCTGGTGGGTGATGGTCGCCCTGCTGGCCGGGGCGCTGCTGGCCGGCTGGCAGGCCACGGTCGCAGTCTTCGCCCTGATCTCGTTCATGGCCCTACGCGAGTTCCTGTCCCTGGCCCCGATCCGCCGCGAGGACCGGCCGGCGATCCTGGCGGCCTATCTGGCCCTGGCCGCCGCCTACGGCTTCATCGCTGCCGACCGCTACATGTTCTACCTGGTGTTCATCCCGGTCTGGACCTTCCTGGGCCTGCCGTTCCTGATGGCCATGCTCGGCCAGACCCGCGGCTTCCTGACCACCGCCGCCACCTTCCACTGGGGCCTGGTGACCTGCGTCTACAATCTGGGCTTCGCCGCCCTGCTGATGCGCGCCCCCGCGGCCGAGCGGCTGCCGGCCGGGGCCGCGGGCCTGGTGTTCTTCCTGCTGCTGGCCACCGAGTTCAACGACGTGGCCCAGTATGTGTTCGGCAAGCTTTTCGGCCGCCGCAAGATCGCCCCGACCGTCAGTCCCAACAAGACGTGGGAGGGCTTCCTCGGCGGCTGGCTGGCCGCCGGCCTGCTGATCTGGTTCCTGGGCCCGGTGTTCACGCCCCTGGCCGGGCGCGGCCTGCTGGTCATGGCTTTCGCCCTGCCGCTGGCGGGCTTCGCCGGCGACGTGACCATGAGCGCGGTCAAGCGCGACATCGGCGTCAAGGACACCTCCCACGCCATACCCGGCCACGGCGGGGTGCTGGACCGCGCCGACAGCCTGACCTTCACCGCCCCGCTCTATTTCCACCTGCTGGCGCTGTTCGCCCTGGACAAGTTCTAGCGGTGGCCTGGCTGCGCTTCCTGCTGCTGATCCTGGTGGCCCGGCCGCTGGCCCTGTTCATGACCGGGGCCGACGTCAGCGGCCGCGAGCGCCTGCCGCTGAAGGGCCCGGCCATCGTCGCGGCCAATCATTCCAGTCATGTCGACACTCTGCTGCTGCTGGCCATCTTCCCCTCGAAGGCCCTGGCGCGGGTGCGGCCGGCGGCGGCCGCCGACTATTTCCTCAAGGACCCGGTGATCGGCTGGTTCTCGCGTCATGTGATCGGCATCGTGCCGGTGGCGCGGCTGAAGGCCCGCTCCGGCGAGGACGTTCTGGCTCCGGCCCGCGCGGCCCTGGCGGCCGGCGACATCGTGGTGGTGTTTCCCGAGGGCACGCGCGGCGACGGCGACCAGCTGGGCCGGCTGAAGGGCGGCGTCGCCCGCCTGGCCGAGGCCTTCCCGGACGCGCCGGTCACCCCGGTCTGGATCCAGGGGGCCGGCCGGGTCCTGCCCAAGGGCGAGGCGATCCCCGCGCCGCTGAACTGCGCAGTGCTGGTCGGCGAGCCGGTGACCTGGCAGGGCGACCGCCACGCCTTCATGGCGGAGCTGCGCACGGCGCTGCTGGCGCTGAAGGACCAGGCCCCGCCGCTGCGTTGGTCCTAGCGGCGCCGCTCAATCGGGCGTCGCGTTCGACCCTTTTCGCGCGCCGGTGCGCCGCGCGCCCTGATCAAGTAAGTAAGACCTTCCTTCCAATCTGAAATTGAACGGCGCCGCTTGCAATTTTCGCAACCGGCGCCAAGCGCTTTCAAGCGCCGCCGTCAGTGATCGGCGCGCACGCCAAGGTGGCGATATTGAGATTCGCGCGCGTCATCCGCCGCCGCGCCTATAATCGTCTTTCGAAGTGCAGAGAAACGACGCAAGCGGACAAAAACAATAACTCATGTGTCATATCAACTCTCTTCCTATCACTGGCGCCTTGAAGCGAAGACTATCCAGACTTCTCGATTGAGAAATGCTGAAAACTTCGACATCGTCATGTCATCGAGCGGCCCTAGGCTGGATCGATATCGCGGTCTTGTTCGGCGGGTCTAAGCAGACTCGGCCGATCGGGATAACGGGCGAGGGTCGGGACCCTCGCTGCACGGACAATCGCCGCTGGGCGTCCTTTGGGGGAGAAACTGATGGCCACCACCCTGACCGCGGGCGACGTCGCCCTGATCGGCTACAGCGCCGACACCGGCGGCAAGTCGTTTTCGTTCGTGCTGCTGCAGGCGGTCGAGGCCGGGACGGCGATCAGCTTCACCGACGACGGCTGGCTGGCGGCGGGCGGTTTCCGCACCGGCGAGGGCGTGGTGACCTACACCGCCCCGGCCGGCGGCGCGGCGGCGGGGACGGTGATCACCTTCTCGGGCCTGACCGGCTCGCCAAACCCCTCGACCTCCGGCGACCAGATCATCGCCTTCCAGGGCGCCCTGGGGCCGAGCGCGACGCCGCTGTTCGCCCTCGACTTCGCCGACGGCAACACCGGCTACGCCGGCGACGCGACCAACTCCAACACCTCGGCCGTGCCGACCGGCCTGGCGACCGGCAGCACCGCCCTGGCCTTCGGGGCCGACAACGGCGCCTATGTCGGGACCACCACCGGCACGCGGGCAGAGATCCTGTCGGCCATCGCCAACACCGCCAACTGGACGCTCGATGACGGGGTCCCGGTGGCCTACAAGACCGGCTTCACCGTCACCGACGGCGGCACGCCCAGCGCCAATGTCTCGATCAGCGACGTCACCCTGACCGAGGGCGACGCCGGGACCCAGGTGATGACCTTCACGGTCACCCGCACCGAGACCAGCAGCGCCTTCAGCCTCGACTACGCCACCGCCGACGGCTCGGCCCACGCCGGCGACGACTACGCCGAAACCCACGGGACCCTGAGCTTCGCGGCCGGCGGCCCCGCCAGCCAGACGATCTCGGTGACGCTCAATGGCGACACGACGCCCGAGCCCAACGAGACCTTCACGGTCAACCTCTCCAACCTGGTGGTGACCAGCGGCGCGGCGGCCCTGGTCGACGCGGTCGGCCAGGGGTCGATCGTCAATGACGACTTCGCCCCGGTGGCGATCTACGACATCCAGGGCGCGGGCCACACCTCGGCCTATGTCGGCCAGACGGTGTCGACCCACGGCGTGGTGACGGCCATCGACACCACCGGCTCGCGCGGCTTCTACATCCAGGACGCCACGGGCGACGGAAATGACGCCACCTCCGACGCCATCTTCGTGTTCACCAACGCCGCCCCCACGGTCCATGTCGGCGACCTGGTCCAGGTGTCGGGCGTGGTCGACGAATATAACGGCGGCGTGGCCAGCAACCTGACGATCACCGAGATCAAGGCTCCCACGGTCAGCGTCATCGGCACGGGCGAGGTCAGCGCCACGGTTCTGGGGACCGGCGGCCGCGCCATCCCCAACACGGTGATCGACGACGACCACCTGACCAGCTTCGACCCCGCCCATGACGGCGTCGACTTCTACGAGTCGATCGAGGGCATGCTGGTCACCATCCCCAAGGCCCAGGCGGTGGGCGCGACCTATCAGGGCCAGACCTGGGTGGTGGCCGACGACGGGGCCGGCGCCACCGGCCTCAACAGCCGCGGCGGAGTGACCCTGTCCGACGGCGACAACAATCCCGAGCGCATCCAGGTCTATGCCGACAGCGGCGTCAATCCGGGCTTCGCGGCCGGCTACGTGCTGGGCGACCACCTGGGCGACGTCACCGGCGTGGTCAGCTATTACGGCGGCGAATACGAGGTGCTGCCGACCGCGGTCGAGACCACCGCCAGCGCCGGGCCCCTGCCGCTGGAGACCACCAGCCTGGCCGGCGACGCCAGCCACCTGGCGATCGGGGCCTATAATCTCGAAAACATCTCGCCGCAGGATCCGGACGCCAAGTTCGCGGCCCTGGCCGCCGACATCGCCCACAATCTCGGCGCGCCCGACATCCTCGGCGTCGAGGAGATCCAGGACGCCGACGGGACCGGAACCGGCTCGGATCTCAGCGGCGCAGCGACCCTGAACAAGCTGGTCGCGGCCATCGAGGCGGCCGGCGGCCCGCACTACAGCTGGGTCGAGATCGCCCCGACCACGGCCGGCAGCACCGGCGGCGAGCCCGGCGGCAACATCCGCAGCGCCTTTCTCTACCGCGCCGACCGCGTCGACTATGTCGAGGGCTCTGCCCGGCTGGTCGCCGACACCACCGGCCCGACCGACGCCTTCCACAACAGCCGCTCGCCCCTGGCCGCCGACTTCGTGTTCCACGGCGAGACCGTCACCGCCATCGACGTGCACAACTATTCGCGCGGCGGCAGCGACCCGCTGTTCGGCGCCAACCAGCCGGCGACCAACAACGGCGACGACCGCCGGGTCGACCAGACCACCGCCGTGCGCGACTATGTCCACGGCCTGCTGGCCGCCGACCCCGACGCCCATGTGGCGGTGATGGGCGACTTCAACGCCTATTATTACGAGCAGAGCCTGACCCTGCTGGAGGCCAATGGCGACCTCTACAACCTGGCCCGGACCCTGAGCCCCGAGGAGCGCTACTCCTACATCTTCGAAGGCAACGCCCAGCAGATCGACAACCTGCTGGTCTCGCAGAGCCTGCAGGCCGGCGCCCAGTTCGACAACGTCCACCTCAACACCGGCCAGGCGGCGATCGACCAGCCCAGCGACCACGACGCCATCCTGGCCCGGCTGTCGGTCAACACCGCCCCGGTCGCCGCCCTGGACGGGACCTTCACGGTGGACGAGGACACCCTGCTCAGCGTCGACGCCGCCCATGGCGTGCTGGCCAACGACAGCGACCTCAACGGCGACGCCCTGACCGCGGTCCTCGGCCAGGGCCCCAGCTATGGCCAGCTGACCCTGAACGCCGACGGCTCGTTCACCTACCAGGCCCAGGCCGACTATTTCGGCGCCGACAGCTTCACCTACACCGCCCATGACGCCTATGGCGGCGTCTCCGGCCTGGTGACGGTGGCGCTGGGGATCGCCGCGGTCAACGACGTCCCGGTCGGGACCGCCGACGCCGCCAGCGTCGCCGAGGACGCCTCGGTCCTGCTCGACGTGCTGGCCAACGACACGGACGCCGACCACGACGCCCTGACGATCGCCGCCCTGTCGGGCGCCAAGTCGGCCCTGGGGGCCTCGATCTCGATCGAGAACGGCCAGGTCCGCTATGTCGCCGACGCCGACAGCTTCGACCAGCTGGCCCCTGGCCAGTCGGTGGCCGACAGCTTCACCTATACCGCTTCCGACGGCCACGGCGGCTTCACCGGCCCGATCACCGTCAGCCTGACGATCGGCGAGGCCGGCGACAACCGCACCCTGGCCGGTTCGCTGCTGCGGGCCAACAGCTTCACCGACACGGCCGGCCACGACACCACCTATACCGGCGGCCTCTTCGCGGACCTGATCAATGGCGGCGACGGCGCCGACCACCTGATCGGCGGCCTCGGCGCCGACCGGCTGGACGGCGGGACCGGGCGCGACATCCTCGACGGCGGGATCGGCAATGACCTGCTGACCGGCGGGACCGGCGCCGACCGCTTCGTGTTCGGCCTGGCCTCCGGCGTCGACCACATCACCGACTTCAACCCCGGCGAGGACACGATCTCCACGCCGGCCCGCGACCAGATCGGCGGGCTGTTCAACGGGCCCGGCAAGCTGTTCAACCTTCTGGACGGCGTCCTCGACCGGATCACCGCCCCCGGCTTCCGCGACCTCGACACCGACGGCGACCACCGCGCCGACGCGGTGGCGATCAACGCCGTCGGCATGGGCACGGTGATCCTCGACCACTGGACGATCGCCAGCCTGACCCAGCAGCACTATCTCGACGCGCAGCAGCAGGTGGTCGGCGACTGGCTGCTGTAGAAGGCTGGTCGGCTGGCATTACGCCCGCCATCCTCGGACTTGTTCCGAGGACCCTGCTTCCGCCGCGAAGGCCAACGCCAGACGCGTCCTCGTCCTTCGACAAGCTCAGGATGAGGACGAATTTGACGGCCGTTCAGTAGAAATCCTCATCCTGAGCTTGTCGAAGGACGAGGATTTCTTCCACCGTCGGCGTGAGCCAGAACACTCAAGCCTTTTCAACCGGACAGCCGTGGAACAAGTCCGAGGATGACGGCGGTTAGGGCGGGGATCGCATCTCCGGGCGGATGCAAAATTCGGCGGCTTCAGGGTCGAATAAAGACGCGCAGACCGCAATCGGTGCGAACTGGAAGCCCGTCCTTCAAGGCGTAATATTCCCAACACACATCCTGTCCGCGCTGGACCGAGCGTTTGTCGATGTCCGCCGCGGCGAGAAACTCCGACACAGTCGTTCGCCCATCGCTGTTCCAGTCCATCTCTCGCCAGCCGTAGCCGCGCGCCAACGACGCCAGCGCGATGCAGGCCGGATAGATCAGGAAGAGCACCGCAATTCCGAGGGTCAGGAAGAGAAGCGTCTTTTTCATTCTCGACCGAGCCATGGCGGATACCACACGCGTACAGCAGGTAGGGCCACGCGTCGACGAGCGAGGGTCACAGCCCTCAAAACGCAAAACGGGCGGCCCCTTTCGGAGCCGCCCGCCTGCTAGTTCACGTCAAAGGCCGGCCACCGATCAGGTGGTGACGGCTTCTTCCGGGGTCACGGCGTCCTTCTTGGACAGGTCTTCGCCGGTTTCCTGGTCGACGACCTTCATCGACAGCTTGGTCTTGCCGCGATCGTCGAAGCCGAGGAGCTTGACCTTGACGATCTGGCCTTCCTTCAGCACGTCCGAGGGCTTGGCCACCCGCTCGTTGCTGATCTGGCTGACGTGGACCAGGCCGTCCTTGGCGCCGAAGAAGTTCACGAAGGCGCCGAAGTCGACGACCTTGACGACCTTGCCGTCGTAGATCGCGCCGACTTCCGCTTCCTGGGTGATCGACTTGATCCAGTCGATCGCCGCCTTGATCTTAGCGCCGTCCGAGGCCGAGACCTTGACCGTGCCTTCGTCGTTGATGTCGACCTTGGCGCCGGTGGTGGCGACGATCTCGCGGATCACCTTGCCGCCGGTGCCGATCACTTCGCGGATCTTGTCGGTCGGGATGGTGATGGTCTCGATCTTCGGCGCGTAGTCGCCGACGTCTTCACGCGGCGCGTCCATGGCCTTGTTCATCTCGCCGAGAATGTGCTCGCGGCCGCCCTTCGCCTGGGCCAGCGCCTGCTTCATGATCTCTTCGGTGATGCCGGCGATCTTGATGTCCATCTGCAGCGAGGTCAGGCCCTGGCTGGTGCCGGCGACCTTGAAGTCCATGTCGCCCAGGTGGTCTTCGTCACCCAGGATGTCCGACAGAACCGCAAAGCCGTCCTTTTCCAGGATCAGGCCCATGGCGATGCCCGAGACCGGACGGACCAGCGGCACGCCGGCGTCCATCATGGCCAGCGAGCTGCCGCAGACCGTGGCCATCGAGGACGAGCCGTTCGACTCGGTGATCTCGGAGACCAGGCGGATGGTGTAGGGGAAGTCTTCCTTGCTCGGCAGCATCGGGCGCAGGGCGCGCCAGGCCAGCTTGCCGTGGCCGATTTCGCGGCGGCCCGGGCTGCCCATGCGGCCGGTCTCGCCGACGCTGTAGGGAGGGAAGTTGTAGTGCAGCAGGAAGGACTCCTTGTAGGTGCCTTCCAGGGCGTCGATGAACTGCTCGTCGTCGCCGGTGCCCAGGGTGGCCACGACGATGGCTTGGGTTTCGCCGCGGGTGAACAGGGCCGAGCCGTGGGTGCGCGGCAGGATGCCGACTTCGCCGAGGATCGGGCGCACGGTGTCGACGGTGCGGCCGTCGATGCGGATGCCGGTGTCGAGGATCGAGCGGCGAACGATGTCGGCCTCCAGTTCCTTGAACACCGAGATCAGCTTCAGCGGGTCGATGCCGGCCGGGTTGGTGTCGCTCTTGGCGAACTGCTCGACGGCCTTGGTCTTGGCCGCGCCGAGGGCGGCGACGCGCTCGGCCTTGCCGCGGATGGTGTAGGCGGCGGCCAGGTCGGCGCCGACGGCCTTCTTCACTTCGGCCTTCAGGGCGTCGGTGTCTTCCGGCTGGAAGTCGAAGGGCTCCTTGGCGGCGTGTTCGGCCAGTTCGATGATGCCGTCGATCACGGCCTGCATCGACTTGTGGGCGAAGGAGACGCCGCCCAGGACGATCTCTTCCGAGAGTTCCTGGATTTCGCTCTCGACCATCATCACGGCTTCGGCAGTGCCGGCCACGACCAGGTCCATTTTGCTTTCCTTCAGCTCGTCGAGCGTCGGGTTCAGGATGTACTCTTCATTGACGTAGCCGACGCGGGCCGCGCCGATCGGGCCCATGAAGGGGGCGCCGGAAATCACCAGGGCGGCCGAGGCGGCGACCATGGCGATGATGTCGGGGTCGTTCTCGAGGTCGTGCTGCAGCACGGTGCAGACCACCTGGACTTCGTTCTTGAAGCCCTTGACGAACAGCGGGCGGATCGGACGGTCGATCAGGCGGGAGACCAGGGTCTCCTTTTCCGACGGACGGCCTTCGCGTTTGAAGAAGCCGCCGGGGATCTTGCCGGCCGCGAAGGTCTTTTCCTGGTAGTTGACGGTCAGGGGGAAGAAGTCCTGCCCCGGCTTGGCCTTCTTGGCGAACACGGCGGTGGCCAGGACGACGGTTTCGCCCATGGTGGCCAGAACGGCGCCGTCGGCCTGACGGGCGATGCGACCGGTTTCGAGGACCAGCGTCTTGCCGCCCCACTCGATCGTCTTGCGTTTGATATCGAACATTTTTCTTCTTTCGGTTCCCGCGGGCGGATTCCCGTCGGGGGCGGACAGGGGGCGGACGGCCTGCCTTCGTTAAGCGATGGGCGGCCCGATGATCCTCATCCAGTTCGACAGGCGGGCTTGAGGATGGAAAACCCTCGGACGGACATTCGGATGCTTATCCTTGAACGGAAGCGATCCGGATCGACTGCACGTTTCGGCCTGTCTCGAAACATGAAGCCTGTTCTAGGCCTGGATCATGACGGGCGCCTGAGCGGTCTTCGCCTTCGGCTGTCATGATCCTGAAAAGCGTTCCGCCGCCCTACGCGTGTAGGGCGGCGGAATTGCGTCTTAGCGGCGCAGACCCAGCTTTTCGATCAGGGCCGTGTAACGGCCGAGATCGGACTTCTTCAGGTGGTCGAGGAGGCTGCGACGCTGGGAAACCATCATCAACAGGCCACGACGGCTGTGGTTGTCCTTCTTGTGGGTCTTGAAGTGCTCGGTCAGGTTGGCGATCCGTTCGGACAGGATCGCGACCTGGACTTCGGCGCTGCCCGTGTCACCTTCGGTGCGGGCGTGTTCGGCGATGAGCGCGGTCTTGCGCTCGGCAGTGATCGACATCGGGTTGTCTCCGCTCAGGTGAGTTGGAAGACCCGCACCGGATTGAGCTTTCCGGCGCGCATCTCGCACAAGGCCACCAGCCGCTCTCCCACCATGGCGGAAACGGTGCGATCGCCGGGCGTGAGCTCGGCTTTCAACCTTTCCACCTGCCTTGGAAGCAGAACGATGGCGCGTCCTTGCGCAAGCCGGAAGGCGTCTTCATCGGTCACGGCCAGCGCCGGGATGTCGTCCAGCGCGGTCTCGACCGGAAGCAACGCCTCCGACAGCCGGGCCTCATAGCTTAAATTCTCAAGGGTTTCCAGGCCTATCGCTGAATCCTCGCCAAACCGGCCGACTCGCGTCCGGCGCAGCTGGTCGACATGGCCGCAGGCCCCGAGCGCGGCGGCCAGGTCGCGGACCACGGCGCGGACATAGGTGCCCTTGCCGCATTCCATCTCCAGCACCACCCGATCGGCGTCGGGGACCTCGACGACACGAAGGTCGTGAATGGTGACCTTGCGGGTCTTCAGCTCGAATTCGACGCCCTCGCGGGCCAGGTCATAGGCCCGCTCGCCGTCGACCTTGATGGCCGAATAGTTGGGCGGCACCTGGTCGATCTCGCCGATGAACGGGGCCAGGGCGGCCTCGACCTGCTCGCGCGCGGGGCGCACGTCGCTGCTGTCGGTGGTCTCGCCCTCGCGGTCCAGGGTGGTGGTGTTGCGACCCCACAGGATGGTGAAGCGATAGGCCTTGTCGGCGTCCATCAGGAACGGGACGGTCTTGGTCGCCTCGCCCAGGGCCAGGGGCAGGACGCCGGTGGCCAGGGGGTCCAGCGTGCCGGCGTGGCCGGCCTTCTGGGCGTTGAAGGCCCGGCGCACCCGCGACACGGCGCTGGTCGAGGTCAGGTCGTAGGGCTTGTCCAGGCAGATCCAGCCGGAGACGGCGTCGCCCTTCTTGCGGCGGGCCACTCAGTCTTCCCCATCTTCCACGTCGCTAAGGCGGCGCACGTCCTGGGCGACCTTCGGGTCGGAGAACAGCCGGTCCATATAGGCCGCCGAGGTGAAGCTCTCGTCGTGCAGGAACTTCAGGTCGGGCGTGAACTTCATGTCGATGACCTTGCCCAAGCGCCCGCGCAGGAACTTGCTCAGGCGATTGAGGCCGGCCACCACCTCGGCGGGACTGCCCGGGACGACCACGGTGCGCGACGGCGAGGATGGCTCGCGCTCGACCTGGGGCGCGACGCCGGCCCCCAGGGGCTCGACGAAGCAGATGGCGTGCTTGAGATCGGCGCTCATCCGCACTTCGGAAATGGTCACCGAAACGCCCTGCAGGGCCGGATCGACCAGCTCCTCCTCACGCAGGATGGCCACCAGGGCGTGGCGAACCAGTTCGCCGGCCCGCAGTTGGCGTTGCGACGGGCCCACGGGTCCGCTCTTCTTGTTTTCGGAATGGCGCTTCATGGCGCGGTCGCCTCGATGCCCGGCCGGCGGATCGAACGCCGGGTCGCGGGGAGAAATAGGAGGCGGGGTGTCTAGGCGCGCGCGCCGCAAAAGTCCAGCGCGGCCGGCAAGCTAGCTGGGCCCCCGGTCGCCGGCCCAGTCCTCCATCGGGTCGGGCCCCGAGCCCTTGGGCAGCTTCCACTCGCCGCGGAACGAGAAATCCAGCGTGCCGCACACCCGGGTCGGGCCGCCGCCGGGATCGTCGCCGAACGCCTGGATGCGCAGGTCGCGGTGCAGCTCCAGCCGGCTGAAGCTCAACCACAGGCGGGCGGCCCCAGGGCAGAAGGCGCGGATATAGATCTTGCCCTGCTCGAACTTGGGGTCGATCTCGTAGAGGTCGGCGTCGGCGTCGACCCCCGCCATGGCCTTCAGCCCGCCGGGCCCTAGGTCCCGTTCGCGGCCGCCGATCAGCCGGCCCTGGACCGGCACGCCGGTGGCCAGCACCTTGAGCACCTTGGCGCCGGTCAGCTTCTTGTCGAACAGCACGGTCAGGCCCGCGCCGGTCAGCCGCTTGGCGTCGGGCGAGATCGGATCGTAGGAGTACATCTTGCGCTCGGCGTGCGCCGCCGTGGCCGCCATCGCCGCCGCCGCCAGCCCCAGCAGCGCCGTCCGCCCCCACATGGCGGGCCTCACCGCTTGAAGTGCAGGTTCACGGCCTGGGCGTCGAAGCCCGACAGCCGCCATGTGCCGCCCTCCTGGGTGAAGGTCAGCAGGCACGGGCCGTTCTTGCCCTTCGAGGCGCAGACCTGGCCGTCGCCGACCGGGTGCAGGGTCGAGGCGATCGCCACGCGGCCGGGGATCGGCCGGTCGGGGGTGTAGCCGTAATAGTTGGCGGCGGCGCGGAAGGTCTCCGGCTGGATCAGGGCCGCGCCGGCCAGGTCGGCGGCCGGACCGGCCAGGGCGGCGACGGCCGCCTGCCAGCCGCCGCCGGCGTTCGACCGGCGCGCCTCGCGCACCATTTGGCTCTCGATCTGGTACTTCAGCGCCTGGCGGTCGACGCGGGCGTCAAAGGCGGCGTGGTCGTTGTCGCGGATGGCGATCAGCAGGGCATGGACGTCGCCGGCGGCGTCATAGCGGTCGACCGTGGCGCAGGCCGAGAGCGAGGCGGCGGCGAGGGTCAGGGTCAGAAGGGTCCGGATGCGCATGGCGATAAGGCGTAGGCTGGAAATCGGGCGAATTCCAGTCCGGCGTCAGACGGTGAGAACGTTCAGGCCACGACGGCGTGCGGCCGCGACGAGATCCGCGTCGCAAGAGGCGAGGGTCGCGTCAAGACGAATGGCCAGTTCGAGGTAGGCCGCGTCATAGGGGGTCAAGTTCTCTATGCGAGACAGTTCAAGAATGGCTTCCCAAGCGCGAGCATCGGTTTCGGGATCGGTTACGATAGGCAATTCGCGAAGATTGTTCAGCGACTCGTCGACGTAGTCTTCCGTGCATCGCCGCCGCCGCACCGACGTTCGAAAGCCGTTGGCGACCTCAAGTCGCCATATCGCAGGAACCGTAACGCCCGCCTCCGCGACCTTGGCCAACACCGCGGCGGTCGCCTTGGGGCTTTCATCCTCGAAAAGACAGGCCAGAGTCATCGAGGCGTCCAATACGAAACTCAACGACGCCCCTCGTCGATCAGTTCGCGAAGCGTGATGCCCGCACGGGTCTTTCCCTGCCGATTGGCGAGGATACGCTCGACGGCCGCGAGCGCCCGCGTCCGCGCCTTGGTCTGAGCGTCCGACCGCCGGATGACGATGTCCCCGTCCTTGATTTCGATTTCGACTTGCTCGCCGTCGACAAGGCCGGCGGCCCGTCCGGCGTCCTGCAAAACGCCGGAGGCCAAGCCTTCGCCCCAGGTTCCGACGGCGATCCGGGTCATGATCCATGCACTCCAGAGTGTTGGATCTATTCTGCCATATCCGGCTTTTTGCGTCGAGTTGACCGGCCGTGATCAAGAAAAAAGGCGCGGACCTCGCGGTCCGCGCCCTGTCTTGTCACAGCTCTGATGGACCTTAGTCCAGCTGGCGCTTGATCTCTTCGACGGTGAAGCACTCGATGGTGTCGCCGACCTTGATGTCCTGGAAGCCGGCGAACATCATGCCGCACTCCTGGCCGGACGGGACCTCGTTGACCTCGTCCTTGAAGCGCTTGAGCGTCGCCAGGGTGCCCAGTTCCAGAACGACGATGTCGTTGCGGATGATCCGGACCTTGGCGCCCTTGCGGACCACGCCTTCGGTGACCTTACAGCCGGCGATCTTGCCGACCTTGGAGATGTCGAAGGCCTGCAGGACCTCGGCGTTGCCGAGGAAGGTCTCGCGCTGGATCGGGGCCAGCATGCCCGAGAGCACGCCTTTGATGTCGTCCAGCAGGTCGTAGATGATCGCGTAGTAGCGGATCTCGACCCCTTCGCGCTCGGCCAGCGCCCGCGCCTGGGCCGAGGCCCGGACGTTGAAGCCGATCAGCGGCGCGCCGGCGCCCTTGGCCAGCATCACGTCGCTTTCGCTGATCGCCCCGGCGCCCGACAGGATGATCCGCGCGCGGACCTCGTCGGTCGACATGGCGTCCAGCGAACCGATGATCGCCTCGGCCGAACCCTGCACGTCGGCTTTGATGACCAGCGGCAGTTCGCGGTACTTCTTGTCCTGCAGCTTGGCCATCATGTCGGCCATGCTGGTGGCGCCCGCGCCGACCGGATGCATCGACTTCTCGCGCTTCAGGCGGATGCGGTACTCGGTCAGCTCGCGGGCCCGGGCCTCGTTCTCGACGACCGCGAAGGGGTCGCCGGGCGAGGGCACGCCGTCCAGGCCGAGGATCTCGACCGGGGTGGCGGGACCCGCTTCCGTCAACTGCTCGTTGCGCTCGTTGAGCAGGGCGCGAACCCGGCCGAACTGGCTGCCGGCCACGACGATGTCGCCGCGCTTGAGCGTGCCGCGCTTGACCAGCACGGTGGAGACCGCGCCGCGGCCCTTGTCGAGCTTGGCTTCGATCACCACGCCGTCGGCGACGCGATCGGGGTTGGCCTTCAGGTCCAGGACCTCGGCCTGCAGCAGGATGCGCTCGATCAGTTCGTCCAGGCCCTGGCCGGTCTTGGCCGAGACCTCGACGATCTGGGTTTCGCCGCCCAGGCTTTCGACGACGATCTCGTGCTGCAGCAGCTCGTTGACGACCCGGGTGGGGTCGGCGCCGGGCTTGTCCATCTTGTTGACGGCCACGATGATCGGCACTTCAGCGGCGCGGGCGTGTTTGATCGCCTCGATGGTCTGGGGCATGACGCCGTCGTCGCCGGCCACCACCAGGATCACCAGGTCGGTGATGTTGGCGCCGCGGGCCCGCATCGCCGAGAAGGCGGCGTGGCCGGGGGTGTCGAGGAAGGTGACCTTCTGGCCGTCTTCCAGCCGCACCTGGTAGGCGCCGATGTGCTGGGTGATGCCGCCGTGCTCGCCGCCGGCCACGTCGGCCTTGCGCAGCGCGTCCAGCAGGCTGGTCTTGCCGTGGTCGACGTGACCCATGACGGTGACGACCGGGGGCCGGGGCTCCAGGTGATCGTCGACGTCCTCGGCGCCGATGAAGCCTTCTTCGACGTCGGCTTCCGACACGCGGCGGACGGTGTGGCCGAATTCGGTGGCCACCAGTTCGGCGGTGTCGTTGTCGATGACGTCGTTGATCTTCAGCATCACGCCCTGACGCATCAGGAACTTGATGATCTCGACGCCGCGCACGGCCATCCGGTTGGACAGCTCCTGCACGGTGATGACGTCGGGAATGACCACTTCGCGGCTGACCTTCACTTGGTCGGCGGGACCACCGCGACGCTTTTCCTTTTCACGTTCGCGGGCCCTGCGAACCGAGGCCAGCGAGCGCATGCGATCGGCGGAATCCCCGTCGCCGGCCACGGTCTGGATCGTCAGGCGACCTTCGCGGCGCATCGGAGCGCCCTTGGCGCGCGACACGGCCTTGCCGGGGGCGGCGGCCTTGCGGCGATCGTCCTCCTCGTCCGGGCGACGGCCGGCCTCGCCGCCGGGGCGGGGGGCCGAACGGGTGGCGCGCTGGATCTCGGGCGTGGCCGGCGCAGTGGCCGGGACGCCGGGACGGGCGCCGCGCGGACCGCCGGGACCCGGACGGGCGCCGGGGGCCGGGCGCGGAGCTAGGGCCGAATAGCGGACGGTCTGGGTCGGGCGGTCGCCCTGGGGACGGTCGCCTTGCGGGCGGTCGCCCTGCGGACGATCCCCTGGCGGGCGATCGTTGCGGAAGCCGCCTTCGGGACGCGGACCGCGCGGCGCGTCGGGACGCGGCGTGCGCTGGTTGTACGGGCCGTCCGGGCGCGGGGCGCGCTGGTTGAACGGGCGGTCGCCTTGCGGACGGTCGCCCTGGGGACGATCGCCTTGCGGCGGACGGTCGCCCGGACCGGGGCGGTAGGTGGTGGTCGACGAGCGGTCGTCGCGGCGATCGCGGCTGGGCTCGTAGGTGCGGGTCTGGCCCGGCGAGGCCGGACGCGGCGCCTCGGTCCGCGCGACAGGCGCGGCGGGACGGGGCGCTTCGGCGCGCGGCGCCGCGGGAGCGGCGGCCTGGACCGGCGGGGCCGGGGGCGGCGCGACCGGAGCCTGGGCGACCGGAGCGGCCGGAGCCGGCGCGGCGGGCGCTTGCGGGGCTGGAGCCGGAGCCGGGGCGGGCGCAGCAGCCGCCTTGGCGACGGCGGCGGCCTTGGCCGCGGCCTCGCGGGCGGCGGCTTCAGCCGCAGCGGCGCGGGCGTCGGCGGCGCGGCGCTCGGCGGCCTGGCGTTCCTGCTGTTCGCGCGCGGCCTCGATGGCGCGCTGGCGGGCGCGCATCTCTTCCTGCGACAGGCCGCCGGCCGAACCGCCGCCCGAGGGCTGCGGACCGCGCGGGGCGTCGCCTTGGCGGCGCTCGGCCGAGGACGGCGCGGCGAGATTGCCGGCCGGCGGCGCGTGCGGTCGCACGCGCTTGGTTTCAACCACCACCGTCTTGGTGCGGCCGTGGCTGAAGCTCTGCTTCACAACGCCGGCGCTGACCGACCCCTGACGGGGCTTCAGCGTAATGGGCGCTCGCCCGCCGGGGTTGGAACCAGGCCGACCGTTATCGTTCTCGTCGCTCATGCGCTCGCTTGTACTTCCGCCGGCGAAGGCCGGCCAAAAAACGTTCGATCCATATGAGAAAGGGGCCTGGACGTACCTTCCGAAGAAGGCGCGTTTCCCGACCCTTGTCTCCGGAGCGGATCACGCTCCTCATTTCAAGTTCCAGTCCTCTCGCGCCGACGAATGGAACCATCCGTCGAAGCCAGGGGCCTAGGGCTCCTCACGCCAACTCGCCGACCAACTCGAGGGAAGGAGTGGGCGGAAGCCTGATAACCGCTCGACATCCAATGTCCAGCGATCAGTGCCGCGCCCGGCAAGGAGCGCCGTGTGTATCACATTCTCCCCGCCCAAGGCCAAACCCAATTCGTCGGATGAGAACATCCCGAGGATTTTTGGGTTGTTCGGCGCCTTGTGGGCGGCGGTGAGAATCTTTCGCCGGCCGTCGGGCGCGCCGTCGGACGCCTCGATCAGCCAGGCGGTCTTGCCTGAAGCCAGGGCCGAGGAGACCTTCTCGAAGCCCGAGATAATGGTTCCGCCGCGCCGCGCAAGACCCAGCCCGTCGAGAACCCGCCGGGTCAGCAGCCGCTCCACCTGGTCGGCCAGATCGGCCGGGGCGACCAGCTTGGTCTTGGCCGAGCGCGAGAACAGGCCCTTCTTGGCGGCGATCGTCACCGCCTCGCGGGTGGCCTCGACCCACATGCCGCGCCCGGGCAGCTTGCGGGCCACGTCCGGCACGACGACGCCGTCGGGACCGGCCACGAACCGCACCAGGCGTGCCTCGTCGGTCGCCTCGCCCAGGACAAGGTCCTTGCGCTGGCGCATGGCTTCGGCGTGGGTCTTGGGGGCTTGGGGTTCTGTCATCAGGCTCGAAATCGCCGCCTTCCCGGCTCGGCTTGTCGCCGGGAAGGCGGCGGGGCTTTAGCCTTCCTCGGTCTCTTCGGCGGGGGCCGGCTCGGCGGCTTCGTCCGCGACTTCGGCCGGCTCTTCGCCCGCCTCGTCCAGGTACTCGCCTTCCTCCTCGACATATTCCGGTTCCGGCGGGGCCTCGACCCAGCCCATGACGACGCGGGCGCGCATGATCAGCGCCTCGGCGTCCTCCGGCGACAGGTTGAAGCTGTCGAGGATGCCGGCCTCGCGGGTGCGCTCGCCGTCCTTGGTCTCGAACCAGCCGCGCAGGTCGTCGGGAATCAGGCCGGCCAGGTCCTCGACCGACTTGACGTCGCCCTCGCCCAGGGCCACGGCGATCGGCAGGGTCACGCCCTCGATCTCCAGCAGGCCGTCCTCGACGCCCAGCTCGACGCGCTTGGCGTCGAGGGCGGCGGCTTCCTTGTCGAGGAATTCGCGGGCCCGGGCCTGCAGCTCCTCGGCGGTCTCGTCGTCGAAGCCCTCGATGGCCGCGATCTCATGCGGCTCGACATAGGCGACGTCCTCCACCGTGGCGAAGCCTTCGGTGACCAGCAGCTGGGCGATGACCTCGTCGACGTCCAGGGCTTCCTGGAACAGGGCGGTGGTCTCGGTGAACTGCTTCTGACGGCGCTCACTCTCCTGGCTTTCCGTCATGATGTCGATCTGCCAGCCGGTCAGCTGCGAGGCCAGGCGGACGTTCTGGCCGCGGCGGCCGATGGCCAGGGACAGCTGCTCGTCGGGCACCACCACTTCGACGCGCTCGTCCTCCTCGTCCATCACCACCTTGGAGACTTCGGCCGGGGCCAGGGCGTTGACGATGAAGGTCGCCTCGTCCTCGGACCACTGGATGATGTCGATCTTCTCGCCCTGCAGCTCGGCCACCACCGCCTGGACGCGCGAGCCGCGCATGCCGACGCAGGCGCCGACCGGGTCGATGCTGCTGTCGTTGGAGATCACCGCCATCTTGGCGCGCGAACCCGGGTCGCGGGCCACGGCGCGGATCTCGATGACGCCGTCATAGACTTCCGGCACTTCCTGGGCGAACAGCTTGGCCATGAAGCCGCCGTGGGCGCGGCTGAGCATGATCTGCGGGCCCTTGGTCTCGCGGCGGACGTCATAGATGTAGGCGCGGATGCGGTCGCCGACGTTGAAGTTCTCGCGCGGGATCGACTGGTCGCGGCGCATGATGCCTTCGCCGCGGCCCAGGTCGACGATGACGTTGCCGTATTCGACGCGCTTGACGCTGCCGTTGACGATCTCGCCGGCGCGGTCCTTGTACTCGTCGTACTGGCGCTCGCGCTCGGCTTCGCGAACCTTATGCATGACGACCTGGCGGGCCATCTGGGTCTGGACGCGGCCGATCTCGAACGGCGGCAGGCTTTCCTCGTAGATCTTGCCGACCTCGGCGTCGCGCCAGGTGCGCTTGGCCGACGACAGCTGGACCTTGCCGATCTCGCCTTCCAGCTCGAAGTCGTCGGGCACCACCTCGATCACCCGCTTCTGGGTGGTCTCGCCGGTCTTGGGGTCGATGCGCACGCGGATGTCGTGCTCGGCGCCGTAACGGGCCCGGGCCGCCTTCTGCAGGGCGTCCTCGATCGCCTCGATGACGACCTCCTTCTCGATGCCCTTTTCACGCGCGACCGCGTCGGCGATCTGCAGCAGCTCGAGGCGGTTGGCGGAGATGCCGATGGCCATGGTCAGTCCTCTTCACTTTCGGACAGGTCAATATCGTCTTCGGCGTCGTCACCGAGATTGTGGTCGTCTGCGTTTGCGTCTTCGCCTTCGGCTCCGACGCGGGCGGCGCGTTGCTGGGCGCCCCGCTTCATCAGTTCATCGTTCAACACCAGCTTGGCGTCGACGATCCATTCGAACGGGAAATAGACGGTGGTGTCGTCCTCGCCTTCGAGGTTCAGGCCCACCTGTCCGTCCTCGACCCCGGCCAGCTCGCCCTTGAAGCGCTTGCGGCCCTCGGCGACCCGGTCCAACTCGAGGCGGACCTCCAGGCCGGCATAGGTGTCGAAGTCCTTCAGCCGGGTCAGGGGGCGGTCGACGCCGGGGCTGGAGACTTCCAGGGTGTATTCGCCGCTGATCGGGTCGGCGGCGTCCATGATCTCGGAAATGGCCCGCGACAGCCGGGCGCAGTCCTCGACGTTCATGTCGCCGTCCGGGCGCTCGGCCATGATCTGGAGGCGACGCTGCTCGGCCCCGCCCATCAGGCGCAGGCGGACGATCTCGTAGCCGACGGATTCGGCGACGGGATCGAGCATCTCGACCAGACCGATGTCTTCCTGCGTCTTGCCGCGCACGGTTCTCTCAACTCACTCACTGGACCGCCCGCCCGGCCGGCGAACGGCGCCTGGGCAAACAGCCAAAGAAAAAGCGGCAGCCTTTCGGGCCGCCGCTCGAAAGCGCTATCAGCGCTGACGGACGATGTGAGACCTATATAGCGCGATGTTCAGGCGGTTGGAAGCCCCCTGCGACCGCCGCCGCCATCACCCCTTCCGCGCCGCAACATTTGTGGCCTATACAGTCGCCCGCGCAGGCCGCCTCCCCGCGGGCCCATCCACAGAAGAGTCATAATGGACCTCTCCAAGATCGCCACCGGCGTCAACCCGCCCTACGACCTGAACGCCATCATCGAGATCCCGCAAGGCGGCGAGCCGGTGAAGTACGAGATCGACAAAGAGAGCGGGGCCCTGATGGTCGACCGTTTCCTGCACACGGCGATGTTCTATCCGGCCAATTACGGCTTCATCCCCCACACCCTGGCCGACGACGGCGACCCGACCGACGTGATGGTGGTGGGCCCGACCCCGGTGGTGCCGGGGGCGATCATCCGCTGCCGGCCGATCGGCACCCTGATGATGGTCGACGAGGCCGGCTCGGACGAGAAGATCCTGGCCGTGCCGGTCGACAAGCTGCACCCCTTCTATACGGGCGTGAACAGCTGGCGCGACCTGCCGGTGATCCTCACCGAGCAGATCGCCCACTTCTTCCAGCACTACAAGGACCTGGAAAAGGGCAAGTCGACCAAGATCACCGGCTGGGCCGACCTGGAAGAGACCGCCGAAATCATCCGCGCGGCGATCAAGCGCCACGACGAAAGCTACTGACCCCGTCGGCGGCTCCCCTTTTTCCGGGGGAGCCGCGGCGATGCGGCCCCGGGGGTGTGTCCCCCATGATCTTGCGCGCGACCGCCCTCGCGCCCATAACCTCGCCGGATGAGCGAGACCCCGCAAAAGCGCCTCTATATCAAGACCTACGGCTGTCAGATGAACGTCTATGACAGCGAGCGCATGGCCGACGTCCTGCGCCCGCTGGGCTATGGCGTGGTCGACGACCCCGAAGGGGCCGATCTGGTGGTGCTCAACACCTGCCACATCCGCGAGAAGGCCACCGAGAAGGTCTATTCGGAACTGGGCTACATCAAGCAGATGAAGGGCCGAAAGGCCGAGGCCGGCGGCCGGATGACCATCGCCGTGGCCGGCTGCGTGGCTCAGGCCGAGGGCAAGGAGATCATGCATCGCCAGCCGGCGGTCGACCTGGTGGTCGGCCCCCAGGCCTATCACCAGCTGCCCGAGCTGATCGCCCGCGCCCACCGCGCCACCGGCGAGCGGCTGTCGGCCGATTTCGCCGCCGACGAGAAGTTCGACGCCCTGCCGGCCGAGCGCCAGGTCAACGGCGTCAGCGCCTTCCTGACCGTGCAGGAGGGCTGCGACAAGTTCTGCACCTTCTGCGTGGTGCCCTACACCCGCGGCGGCGAATGGTCGCGGCCGCCGGAGGCCATCGAGGACGAAGCCAAGCGCCTGGCCGACCAGGGCGTGCGCGAGGTCACCCTGCTGGGCCAGAACGTCAACGCCTATGACGGCGGCGGCTACACCCTGGCCCGGCTCGTGCGTCGCCTGGCGAAGATCCCGGGCCTGGACCGCATCCGCTACACCACCAGCCATCCGCGCGACATGGGCGAGGACCTGATCGCCGCCCATGGCGAACTGCCCGAGCTGATGCCCTATTTGCACCTGCCGGTGCAGGCCGGGTCGGACAAGATCCTCAAGGCCATGAACCGCGACCACACGGCCGAGAGCTATGTGCGGCTGATCGAGAAGATCCGCGCGGCCCGTCCGGACATCGCCATGAGCGGCGACTTCATCGTCGGCTTCCCCGGCGAGCGCGACGGCGATTTCGACAGGACACTGGAGCTGGTCCGCGAGGTCGGCTTCGCCAGCGCCTTCTCGTTCAAATATTCCCGCCGGCCAGGCACCCCGGCCTCGGCCATGCCCGGCCAGGTCGACGAGGCGGTCAAGGCCGAGCGCCTGGATCGCCTCAACGCCCTGCTCGACGAACAGCAGAAGGCGTTCAACGCCCTGCAGGTCGGCAAGGTCCTGCCGGTGCTGTTCGAGAAAAAAGGCCGCAACCCCGGTCAAATCGTCGGCCGCAGCCCCTATCTGCAGGCGGTCCACGCGGTGGGCCCTGACAGCCTGCTGGGCCAGATCGTTCCCGTCCGTATCGAGTCGTCGGCCAAGATGAGCCTGGGCGGCGTGCTCGAGAGCCAATCCCAGCTGGAGTCCGCTTGAGCCGCACGCCTGAGTTCCTGCCCCTGTCCGACATCGCCGTGCGCGCCGTTTCCGGCCCGAACGGCCGTCACGCCGCCCTGATCGAGGACGCCTTCAAGGTGCTGATCGAGACGCCGGGCGGCGGCGTCACCATCACCGGCGACGTCAAGGGCCGCTCCAGCGCCAAGCGGGCGATCTCCGCCCTGGCCGACCGGGCCGACGCCGACGACGAGGTGGTCGAAGCCGACGTGCGGGTGGCGGTGGGCGAGGCCCACAGCGCCGGCGGCCAGGCCTCGCCGCGGGCCGTGCGCAAGGGCTCGGTGTCGCCCAAGACCAAGGGCCAGGCCCGCTACATGGAGGCCATGGTCAGCCATCCGCTGACCTTCGGCCTGGGTCCGGCCGGCACCGGCAAGACCTTCCTGGCCGTGGCCCATGGCGCGGGCATGCTGCTGCGCGGCGAGGTCGACCGGCTGATCGTCACCCGCCCGGCGGTCGAGGCCGGCGAGAAGCTCGGCTTTCTTCCGGGCGACCTCAACGAGAAGGTCGATCCCTACATGGCCCCGGTCTGGGAGGCCCTGACCGACATCATGGGCGCCGACCAGCTGCGCCGCCGCCGCGACAAGCTGGAAATCGAGGTCGCCCCGATCGCCTTCATGCGCGGCCGCACCCTGGCCCACGCCTTCGTCATCGTCGACGAGGCCCAGAACTGCTCGCGCCTGCAGATGAAGATGGTCCTGACCCGGCTGGGCGAGGGCGCGCGGATGGTGGTGACCGGCGACCCGACCCAGGTCGACCTGCTGAATCCCCGCGATTCCGGCCTGGCCCATGCGGTGTCGATCCTCGAAGGCGTCGAGGGCGTGGCGGTGTCGCGCTTCACCTCGGCCGACGTGGTGCGCCACCCGCTGGTCGAGCGCATCGTCAAGGCCTACGACGCCGACGCCCTGCAGACCACGACCCGATGATCACGGTCGACATCGAGATCGAGGACGAGGCCTGGACCCGGGCCGAGCCCGAGGCCGAGGCCTTGGTCTGGCGCGCCGCCCAGGCGGTGCTGGACGCCCACGAGGACATCGACGGGAACGGCATCGTCATCCTGCTGGCCGACGACGACAGCGTCCGGGCGCTGAACCGCGACTTCCGCCACAAGGACTATGCGACCAACGTCCTGTCCTTCCCCTCGCCGCCCAATCCGGAGGGACAGATCGGCGACATCGCCGTGGCGTTCGGGGTCTGCGTCCGCGAAGCCCAAGAGCAAGGCAAGTCTCTGGCGCACCACCTGCAACATCTGGTGGCGCATGGGGTGCTTCATCTCTTAGGATACGACCATCAGGACGACGACGAGGCCGAGGCCATGGAGGCGCTTGAACGCGAGATCCTCGCGGGATTGGACGTTCCGGACCCCTATGCCGAACCGGTCGCCGCCGACCAGGGATAATCAATTCGGGCATGCCCAGCGACGATCAGAGTTCCACGCCCGCCGCCCCCGCTCGTCTGAGCCGGGGCGTGCGGGCGTTCTTCCGCAAGATGCGCAAGGACCTGGCCGGCCGCGGCGTGCCCGGTTTGGCCGAAACCTCGCGCCCGGCCGATCCGAGCCTGGTCCACGAGGTCGACATGGTCGACCAGGCCGAGGCCTTCCAGAGCCTGCGGGTCGCCGCGGTGATGACCCCGCGGGCCGACATCGTCGCCGTCGAGGCCTCGTCGACCTTCGAGGCCGTGGTCGCCCAGTTCACCGAGGCCGAGCACTCGCGGATGCCGATCTATCGCGAGACCCTGGACGACCCGGTCGGGGTGGTCCACGTCAAGGACGTGTTCCGCCTGCTGGCCGCCGACGACAAGCGCCCCGCGCCGGGCGACCAGATCCTGCACCGCCTGCGCCGCGAAGCCCTTTACGTGCCGGCCTCGATGCGGGCCGCCGACCTCTTGCTGCGCATGCGCACCAGCCGCATCCACATGGCCCTGGTCATCGACGAGTTCGGCGGCACCGACGGCCTGGTGACCATGGAGGACCTGATCGAGGCGGTGGTCGGCGAGATCGACGACGAGCATGACGACGCCCAGGTCTCCAGCATCATCGCCCGTCCCGGCGGGGTGTTCGAGGCCGACGCCCGCGCGCCGCTGGAGGACCTGGAGGCCGCCCTCGACCGCGATCTGGCCCCGCCCGACATGGAAGAGGACATCGACACCGTCGCCGGCCTGGTCGTGGCCCTGGCCGGCCGAGTGCCGCAACGCGGCGAGGTGATCGCCCATCCGGCCGGCTTCGACCTGGAGGTGGTCGAGGCCGATCCGCGCCGGGTCCGCCGCGTGCGGGTGCGTCCGGCCGTGGCGCCTGAACCGGCCGCCGAGCCGGGCCGCGCGGCCGCCTCGTGACCTTTCCGAAGCTGATGCCATGGCGGGCGCGGGGCCTGGCCCTGGCGGCCGGCCTCGCCGCCGCCCTGGCCCATCCGCCGTTCGGGATCCTGCCCGGCCTGCTCGGCTACGCCCTGCTGCTCTGGCTGCTGGACGCGATCGACGGTCCGCGGCCCCTGCGCTCGGCCTTCCTGCGCGGCTGGCTGGCAGGGCTGGCCTATTTCGGCCTCTCCACCTGGTGGATCGCCGAGGCCTTCATGGTCGACGCCGCCAACCAGGGCTGGATGGCCCCGTTCGCCGTCGCCGCCATGGCCGCCGGCATGGCGCTGTTCTGGGGACTGGCGGCGCTGCTCTATCGCCTGGTGCGCCCGGCCGGCGTGCGGCGGGTGCTGGTGTTCGCCGGCGCCTTCGCGATCCTGGAATGGGTGCGCGGCCATGTGCTGACCGGCTTTCCCTGGAACCTGCCGGGCGAGACCTGGCGGGCGGGTTCGGCCCCATCCCAGGCCGCCGCCCTGGTCGGCGCCTACGGCCTGACCTGGATCACCCTGGCGATCGCCGCCGCGCCGGCCGTCTGGCGCGAGGGGAGGCGCGGCCGTTGGATGGTCGGCGGGGCGATCGCAGCCCTGGCGGCCCTCTATGTCCACGGCCTGCTGTCGTTCCCCGTCGCGGTCACCCCCGCGGCCCATCCGCCGCCGCCCGCGACCGTCCGCATCGTCCAGGCCGACATCGCCCAGGAAGCCAAGTGGGACGCCGACCGCTTCGCCCAGATCGTCCAGGCCTATGTCTCGCTGACCGCCAAGCCCTATGCCGGCAAGCCCGCCGACATCGTCGTCTGGCCCGAAGGCGCCCTGCCCGCCGCGATCAACGATTATCTCGCGCCCGGAACCTGGGTGCGGCAGGCGATCGTCGACGCCCTCAAGCCGGGCCAGCTGCTGCTGATCGGCGGCTACCGCTACGCCGGAACGCCCGACAAGCCGGTCTATTACAACAGCCTGATCGTCCTGCGCCGCGAGGCCGCCGACGTCACGGTGGTGGGGATCTATGACAAGCACCGCCTGGTGCCGTTCGGCGAGTACCTGCCGGCCGAGGCGCTGCTGACCCAGCTGGGCGTCAAGAGCATGGCCCACCTCGGCGACGGCTTCGCCACCGGACCGCGGCCGGCGCCGCTGCGGATCGCGCCCGACCTGCTGGTCCAACCGCTGATCTGCTATGAGAGCCTGTTCCCGCGCCTGGCCCGGCCGAATCCGGCGGTGCGGGCCATCGTCAACGTCTCCAACGACGCCTGGTTCGGGGTCACCTCCGGGCCGCTGCAGCACCTGAACCTGGCCAGCTATCGGGCGATCGAGACCGGACGCCCGATCATCCGCGCCACCCCCACCGGCGTCTCGGCTCTGATCGACGCCCAGGGACGGATCGTGCCCGGCGCGCGGCTGAACCTTGGCGAATCAGGGGTTATCGACGGCATCCTGCCCGCCATCGGCCGAACGACCCCGTTTTCTCATCTTGGGCATTGGCCGTTCGGGCTGCTGCTTTTGGTTTCAATCGCCGCGGCGATTCCCCTGACAAGAGGTTCGGGCTTGGAAAAGTACCCGAACTGAAACACACAGGCTAAATTAAAACCGTAATTCCACTGAATTGACGATGGCATGAACACGACTCCTGACCAAGACCGCGTCCCCAATCCGGTGGACCTGCATGTCGGCGCCCGCATTCGCATGCGTCGCAAGATTCTGGGCGTGAGCCAGGAGCGTCTGGCCGACGACCTTGGCCTGACCTTCCAGCAGGTGCAGAAGTACGAGCGCGGCGCCAACCGGGTCAGCGCCTCCAAGCTGTATGAGATCGCCAAGAGCCTGCAGTCGCCGGTGTCCTATTTCTTCGAGGGCCTGGCCGATCCGACCGACGCCGACGGTTTCTCGGAAAACGGCGCGGAGCAGTTCGTGCACGACTTCCTGATGACCCCCGAGGGGCTGGAGCTGGCGGCGCTGTTCCCGCGCATCGGCAAGTCCCGCGTTCGGCGCCGCATCCTGGATCTCGTCCGCTCGATGGCCGACGACATGATCGAGGAAGAGGCCGCGGCCTGATCGGCGAAAGCCGCTCTCGCCGCTTGCGGACATAAACATATCTTTATATGTTCCTGGCTCAGTCCGTCGGGCAGGCCGTCCGCGCGGGCGGCGTCATGTCCGGAGCTGACCCTTGAGCCGTTCTTCCTACATCTTCACCAGCGAAAGCGTTTCCGAAGGCCATCCGGACAAGGTCGCCGACCGGATCAGCGACACCGTCGTCGACGCCTTCCTGAGCGTCGACCCCGAGGCCCGGGTCGCCTGCGAGACCCTGGTCACCACCAACCGCATCGTCCTGGCCGGCGAAGTGCGGGCCGGCAAGCCGGGCGGCGACAAGGTTGCCAACAAGCAGGTGACCAAGGACATCCTCAAGTCGCTGGAGCCCAAGGTCCGGGCCGCGATCAAGGACATCGGCTACGAGCAGAAGGGCTTCCACTGGGCCAAGGCCAAGTACGCCAACTTCCTGCACGGCCAGTCGGCCCACATCGCCCAGGGCGTCGACGCCTCGGACAAGAAGGACGAGGGCGCCGGCGACCAAGGCATCATGTTCGGCTACGCCAGCACCGAGACCCCGGAGCTGATGCCGGCCACCCTGCAGTACAGCCACAACATCCTCAACCGCCTGGCCCAGCTGCGCCATTCGGGCGAGCTGCATGAGCTTGAGCCCGACGCCAAGAGCCAGGTGACCCTGGAATACGATGCGTCCGGCAAGCCGGTTCGCGTGGTCTCGATCGTGGTCTCGCACCAGCACAAGAAGAAGATCGACGGCAAGGCCGCGACCTCCAAGCGCGTGCTCGACCTGATCAAGCCGCACATCCTGCCGATCTTCCCGGACGGCCTGATCACCAAGAAGACCCAGTGGCTGGTCAATCCGACCGGCCGCTTCGAGATCGGCGGGCCGGACGGCGACGCCGGCGTCACCGGCCGCAAGATCATCGTCGACACCTACGGCGGCGCCGCCCCGCACGGCGGCGGCGCCTTCTCGGGCAAGGATCCGACCAAGGTCGACCGCTCTGCCGCCTACGCCTGCCGCTACCTGGCCAAGAACGTCGTGGCCGCCGGCCTGGCCGACCGCTGCACGATCCAGATCGCCTACGCCATCGGCGTGGCCCAGCCGGTGTCGTTCCACGTCGACCTGCACGGCACCGGCAAGGTCGACCCGGCCCTGCTGGAGACGATCCTGCCGCAGCTGATCGGCGGCGCCACCCCGCGCTCGATCCGCGAGCACTTGCAGCTGAACCGTCCGATCTACGCCCGCACCGCCGCCTACGGCCATTTCGGCCGCACGCCGGACAACGAGGGCGGCTTCTCCTGGGAGAAGACCGACCTGGTCGGCGAACTGAAGGGCGTGGCGTAGGCCTCACGCTCCTAGACCGCACGAAGCGGGCCTCGATCTCTTGATCGGGGCCCGTTTTCGTTTGCGATCCAGGCGCCCTGGCCTCCCGGATCGATGCCGGCTAAGACCCCCGCCATGACCAACCCCCAACAGCCCCACGGCCCGCTGCGTTCGTTCGGCCGCCTGAAGTCGCGGCCGGTCAAGCCGCGCCAGCAGGCCCTGCTCGACAGCCTGCTGCCGACCCTGGCGATCCCGACCGCGCCGTTCCAGCCCCGCGACCTGATGCCGCAGGCCCGGGAAGTCTGGCTGGAGATCGGCTTCGGCGGCGGCGAGCACATGGCCGCCCAGGCCGGCCGCCGCCCCGACGTGCTGGTGATCGGCGCCGAGCCGTTCGTCAACGGCGTCGCCAGCGCCGTGCGCCACGTCGAGGAGCAGGGCCTGTCGAACGTCCGCATCCACGAGGGCGACGCCCGCGACGTGCTGTCCTGGCTGCCGGACGCCAGCCTCGACCGCCTGTTCATCATGTTCCCCGACCCCTGGCACAAGGCCCGGCACAACAAGCGGCGGCTGATCCAGCCGGCGGTGGTCGGCGAACTGGCGCGAGTGCTCAGGCCCGGCGCGGCCTTCCGCTTCGCCACCGACTGGGCCGACTACGCCGAGTGGACGATCGAGCGGGTTCTGGCCGACCCGGCCTTCCGCTACGCCGACCCCGCGGCCGATCGCAACGCCCCGCCGGCCGACCACGTGACCACGCGCTACGAGGAAAAGAAGCTGGGCGACTGCGCGCCAGTGTTCCTCGACTTCATCCGGACCTGAGGCCGTCTCCGCTCACTCGTCGAGCGGAAGCCCGTACAGCTCCAGCCGGTGGTCCACCAGCTTGTAGCCCAGCTTGCGGGCGATGGCGTTCTGCAGGGCCTCGATCTCCTCGTCCACGAACTCGACGACCTTGCCGGTCTTCATGTCGATCAGGTGGTCGTGGTGGTGGTCGGGGGTTTCCTCGTAGCGCGAGCGGCCGTCGCGGAAATCGTGGCGCTCGATGATGCCGCTCTCCTCGAACAGGCGCACCGTGCGGTAGACGGTGGCGATCGAGATGTGCGGGTCGACGGCGTGGGCGCGGCGGTGCAGCTCCTCGACATCCGGATGGTCGTCGGCCGACGACAGCACGCGGGCGATGACCCGGCGCTGGTCGGTCATGCGCATGCCCTTTTCGATGCAGAGCTTTTCGAGGCGGTCCACGGCGGCGTCTCCGGCAAAGATTCGGGCGCAAGATAGGGGCTGGCGACCTAGGTGTTAAGCGTCCGACGCATCACCACCGCGTCCCGGGCCCCATCCGGGTGGGGATAATAGCCCTTGCGCAGGCCCACGCGGTCGAAACCGGTCGCTTCGTAGAGCTTGACGGCCGCCTGGTTGTCGTCGGCCACCTCCAGGAAAAGCGCCTCGGCGCCAGCCTCGCGGGCCAGGCCGGCGGCCATCTCGACCAGGGCCGCGCCCCAGCCGCGCCGGCGGGCGGCCGGGGCGACCGCCACGGTCAGGATCTCGGCCTCGCCGGCGATCGCCCGGCAGAGGATGAAGCCCTGCGGCTGGTCGCCCTCGCCCAACACCGCGAACACGCCGGGACTCTTGAGCAGGGTCTCGAACGCCTCGGCGGTCCAGGGCCGGGCGAAGGCCCGGTCGTGCAGGTCGGCCAGGGTGAAGCAGGCTTCCAGCCCGACGGGATGCAGGATCATGCGGCCGGGGCCACGGCGTAGGGCGCGCGCAGATAGAGCGGCCGCGGCGAATGGCGCGGCGCCGGACGGCCGGCGGCCAGATGCGCGATCGCCACGGGATCGGCATAGGCCGGGGTCAGCACGACCGCCTGCGGCAGGACCTCGGCCAGCAGCGGCGCGCCCGAGCCGACCAGGGTGGCCGGGCCGCCGGAATAGAGTTCGGCCAGGCGGGCGGCGGCCACCCCGACCTCCAGGGCGTCGGGGGCCATCAGCGCCGTCGTCCCGTCGAAGACCTGCAGATAGACCTGGCCCATCTTCGCATCCAGGGCCGCGGCCACGAAGCCTGTCGCCCCGGCCGTGGCCGCCAGGGCCTCCAGGCTGTTGATCCCGACGCAGGGGATCGACAGGGCCGCGGCCAGGCCTTTGGCGAAGGCCAGCCCGACCCGCAGGCCGGTGAACGAGCCGGGGCCGACGGTGACGGCGATCCGGGTCAGGTCGGCGAACCGGATCCCGGCCTCGGCCGCGACCTCGCGGGCCAGGACGGCGATGCGCTCCTGGTGGCCGCGGGTCATCGGCTCGCTGCGGGCGGCGCGGACGGCGCCGCCGTCCAGCACGGCGATCGAGCTGGCCCCCAGGCAGGTGTCGACGGCGAGGATCATTGGGCCGGCGCTCCGCCACGCCAGAGGAAGCCGCGCAAGATCGCCTTGTCTCGAAGGATCGCCTCTGAGGGCATCGTATCCTGGGTCCAGCCGAGCACGTCGAACATGTAGCGCAGCACCGGCTCGCCGGGCTGGGTGCAGATCACGATGCGGCCGTCAGGACCTTGATCTATCCTGCAGCGTTTGTAGTCCATATCTGCGTCGCCCCAGTTCAACCCCAAGGTTTCGCCGCGCGGCCCCTTGGGCGAACCTCCACTGATGCTGATGTCGCCGACCGTACGAGTACCTGGATTGGAATAGATGGTGACTACGCCGCCATGGCCGTCATCGACATGAATTCCGATCAACGTCGAGCCGCGGCCTTGCCCTCCGTAAATTTCCTCGACCCTAGCTTCCGGAAAGCGCGGCTTGACAGCCTCCATCGAAAACTCGGTCTGGGCCATGAGCGGACCGACCGAGAATTCGTCCAGCATGAGCGGGCCGCCGACGTAAGGCGTGAACCGGTCGATCTTGCCGTCTGCGGTCCGGCGCGTCACCAGGGCTGGGGCAGGCGCCGCAGCGGCGGGCTTGGTCGACCCCGGCTTGTCGGCGGGACCACAAGCGGCCAGCGCCAGCAGGGGCGCGGCCAGAAGGAAGCGCCGAAACATCAGCTCAGGCCGCGCCGACGGCGGCCTGCTCGGCGGGACGCCAGACGAATTCGTTGAGCTGGGCCTTGTCGCGCAGGACGTCCAGCGGCGGCAGGCTGCGCTTGGTCCAGCCGGGCACGCCGAACATATAGGCCACGGTCGGGGCCTCGGGACGCACGCAGACGGTCTGGTTGACGGTGCGGTCCCGGCCGGCCCGGCATTGGGCCAGGTCGAAGCCCAGTTCGCGCCACTTGGTCAGCAGGGTCTCGTCCTTGGGGCCGCGGACGTCGCCGCCGGCCAGGCGGATCTCGCCGATGCCGCCCTCGGCGCCCTTGCCGATCTCCAGCAGCGGGACGTTGTCCTGCTCGACGGTGATGATCGGTCCGGGCGGGCCCTCGCCGACATGGATGAAGGCGCTCTTGACCACCGCCTGCGGGAACAGGGCCTTGATGGTCGCCTCGTCGAAGGCCGTCGCCCCGGTCAGCGGCCCGACGCCGTCGACATGGATCCGTAGCGGCCCGCCGGTGTAGGGCGTCACGGCCACGGTCACCGGGCCGGACTTGGGGGCCTCGGCGGCGGGCGGGGCGGCGGCTTGGGTCTTCTTGTCGGCGGGGCCGCAGGCGGCGAGCAGCAGCAGCGGGGCGGCGATCAGGGCGAGGCGCTGGGTCATGGAGCGCGTTCTAGCACCAGGTTGGGGTCAGCGGCGAGGGCCGGACGCCCCCTCCGTCGCGATGCGTATTCGCATCGCGCCACCTCCCCCGCGTTGCGGGTGAGGAGAAGCCGACCTCTCCTCCCCGTGCAACCGGGGAGGTGGCGGGCGAAGCCCGACGGAGGGGGCGTCGTGACCCGATCAGAGGATCTTCGCGGCCGCGTCGAAGTCGAGGCGCGGGTTGCGCGGGAACAGCTTCTCGTCGGTGCCGTAGCCGATCGAGACGATGAAGTTGGACTTGATGCTAGTCCCGGCGAAGAATTCGGCGTCGACGCCGGCGTTGTCGAAGCCCGACATCGGGCCGGTGTCCAGGCCCAGGGCCCGGGCCGCCAGGATGAGATAGCCGCCCTGCAGCGAGCTGTTGCGCAGCGCCGCGACCTCCTTGGCCGCGGGATCGGCAAACCAGTTCTTGGCGCCGGGCAGGTTGGGGAACAGCGTGTCCAGGGTCTCGGGGAAATCCAGGTCGTAGCCGACGATGATCGTCACCGGGGCCTTCAGGATCTTCGCGCCGTTCGAGCCCGACGACAGGGCCGCCAGCCGGGCCTTGGCCTCGGGGCTGGTCAGGAAGAGGAAGCGGGCCGGCGTCGAGTTGAAGGCGGTCGGTCCGAACTTCACCAGGTCGTACAGCTCGCGCAGCACCGGTTCGGGAATGGGCTCGGGCTGCCAGCCGTGGCGCGTGCGCGCCTCGGTGTACAGCTGGGCGAGGGCGGCGGCGTCAAGCTTGGACATGAACGATCCTCAAGGGCAATATTAGTAACTCTTGTAGTTACAATATGCGCTCGACGGGACGCTCGCAAGCTTGGCGGGGCGTAGTTTTTCTGGGGCGCCTAGAGGGTCTGCTCGACCCGGGTCACTTCCGGCACATAGTGCTTGAGCATGTTCTCGACCCCGGCCTTCAGCGTCGCCGAAGAGGACGGGCAGCCCGAGCAGGCGCCGCGCATGTGCAGCCAGACCACGCCGGTGGCCGGCTCGAACTTGCTGAACACGATGTCGCCGCCGTCCTGGGCCACGGCCGGGCGGATGCGGGTGTCGAGCAGGTCCTTGATCTCGGCGACGATCTGCGAGGTTTCCTCGTCATAGACGCCGTCTTCGTCGTGGCCGCTTTCCCCATTCTCGCCTGGGGCCGCATCCAGCAGCAGGGGCCGGCCGCTGGTGAAGTGGTCCATGATCGCCGCCAGGATCGGGGCCTTCAGGTGCGGCCACTCGGCGTGCTCGGCCTTGGTGACGGTCAGGAAGTCGGGACCGAAGAACACCCGGTTGACCTCGCCCAGCCGGAACAGGGCCTTGGCCAGGGGCGAGGCGTCGCCCTCCTGCGCGGTCTTGAACTCGCGCGCGCCTTCCCCGAGCACTTCGCGGCCGGGCAGGAACTTCAGGACCTCGGGATTGGGCGTGGTTTCGGTCTGGATGAACATGGGGGAGACATGGACCTGCGAGGCGCTCGGGACAAGAGGCGGCGATAGAAGAAGAAACCCGGCCTACGCCCCCCAGAACCCGACCAGCTTCTTGACCTCGGCCACGGTCGGGGCGGCGACCTCGGCGGCGCGTTCGGCCCCGGCCTTCAGGATCCGGTCGATCTCGGTCGGGTCGGCCAGGAAGCGGCGCATGGTCTCGCCGACCGGGGCCAGCTTGTCGACCGCCAGCTCGGCCAGGGCCGGCTTGAAGGTCCCGAAGCCCTTGCCGGCATAGTCGGCCAGCACCTCGGCCTTGGTCCGTCCGGCGAGGGCCGCGAAGATGCCGACCAGGTTGTCGGCCTCGGCCCGGGTCGCCAGTTCCTCCAGGGTTTCGGGCAGCGGCTCGGGGTCGGTGCGGGCCTTCCTGACCTTGGCGGCGATGGCGTCGGCGTCGTCGGTCAGGTTGATGCGGCTGTAGTCCGACGGGTCGGACTTGCTCATCTTGGCCGTCCCGTCGCGCAGGCTCATGATCCGCGCCCCCGGCCCCTGGATCAGCGGCTCGGGCTGCGGAAAGAAGCCCTGGACGCCGAAGTCGTGGTTGAACTTGCCGGCGATGTCGCGGGTCAGCTCCAGGTGCTGCTTCTGGTCCTCGCCGACCGGCACGTGGGTGGCCTTGTAGACCAGGATGTCGGCGGCCTGCAGCACCGGATAGGTGTAGAGGCCGACGCTGGAGCGCTCCTTGTGCTTGCCGCTCTTTTCCTTGAACTGGGTCATGCGGTCCAGCCAGCCGAGGCGGGCGACGCACTGGAAGATCCAGGCCAGTTCGGAATGCTCGCGCACCGCCGATTGCGGGAAGATGGTGGCCTTGGCCGGATCGAGGCCGGCGGCCAGGTAGGCGGCGGCGATCTCGCGGGTCTGCTGGGCCAGCAGGGCCGGATCCTGCCAGACGGTGATGGCGTGCAGGTCGGCGACGAAGATGAAGGTGTCCATCTCGTGCTGCAGCCGGGCGAACTTCACCAGGGCGCCCAGATAGTTGCCCAGGTGCAGGGCGCCGGACGGCTGGACGCCGGAGAGCACGCGGGTCGGACCCGTATAGGCGACGGGGGTGTGGTCGGTCATGGCTTCAGCCTTGGAACGGGTGGCGGGCATGGCGGGCGCGTGAGAACGCGAACCGCGCCGCAAGCGCGGTGGTCGGGGTCAGATGAAGCGGCGCCATCGCGGCGCGGAAGAACCGATCGAAGCCATGGATGCTGGTTAGCGGGCCAGGGCGACGAGAGCAAGGCTCTACCCCCTGCCCCGCCGCAGCACGCCCTTCAGCTCGGCCGGGGTCACCCCGCCGAACAGGAAGACCAGCGGCGGATAGAGCGCGCCGCCGACCAGCACGGTCAGCAGCAGGGCGATCTCCTTGGCCCCGATCACGTGGCCCTTCAGGCCCAGGGCCTGCAGCGGCGCCTCGATCAGCGGCCGCCAGTGCGAGGCCGCCGCCAGGGCCAGGCCCATGGCGACGCTGGCGGCCAGGATCCGCGCCACCCGCGACCAGGTCTGGAGCGAGGGGTTGTAGTGGCCCTTGCGCGACAGGCCCAGGGCCATCTGGGCGACGTTCAGCCACGAGGCGATGGCGGTGGCCGCGGCGATGCCCTTGACGCCGATCAGGTGGAACAGGGCGATGCCGAACACGACATTGACCGCCACCGAGACCAGGGCGAAGCGCATCGGGCTCTTGGTGTCGCCGCGGGCGAAAAAGGCCCGGGAATAGAGCTGCTGCAGCACGAAGGCCGGGGTGCCCAGGCCGTAGAAGAACAGGGCCGAGGCCGTCTGGCTGGCGTCGAAGGGGGTGAACTGGCCGCGGGTGTAGAGGGCGTCCGACAGGAAGCCGGGCATTGCCACCAGGGCGGCGGCGGCCGGCAGGGTCAGGGCCAGGGCCAGGGTGATGGCCTGGTCCATGGCGCTCTGGGCGTCGGCGCGATCCTCGGAGTGGACGGCGCGCGACAGCCGCGGCAGCAGGGCCACGCCGATCGCCACCCCGACCAGGCCCAGGGGCAGCTGGTACAGGCGGTCGGCGGTGGCCAGCCAGGAGCGGCCGCCCGGCACGTGGCTGGCCAGGTTGCCGGAGATGAAGATGTTGACCTGGGTGGCGCTGGCCGCCAGGGCCCCGGGTATGGCCTTGCCGATCAGGGCCTTCACCTCGGGGGTCAGGCGCGGCAGCCGCCAGTGGACCTTGGCCCCGGACTTGTTGACCCCCCAGGTCAGCAGGGCCGCCTGGGCGACGCCGGCGACGATCACCCCGATCGAGCCGAACTTGGCCGCGTCGATCGCCGTGGTCTGGGGCAGGATGAAGGCCAGGGTGAAGATGTTGAGCAGGATCGGCGCCCCGGCCGACAGCACGAAGCGGTCGCGGGCGTTGAGCACCCCCGACAGGTGGGCGACGATGGCCATGCACGGCAGGTAGGGCATGGTGATCTGGGTCAGCAGCACCGCCAGCTTGTACTTGGCCGGGTCGGAAGCGAAGCCGGGGCTGATCAGCATCATCAGCCAGGGCATGGCCAGCTGGCAGATGACGGTGATCAGGATGGTCGCGGCCGCCAGGGTGGCCATGGCGTCGGCGGCGAGGATGTCGGCGGTCTCCTCGCCGTCGGTCTGCAGCGACTTGGCGTAGGCCGGCACGAAGGCGGCGGCGAACGCTCCCTCGGCGAAGAACCGCCGGAACAGGTTGGGAAAGGCCAGGGCGGCGTTGTAGGCGTCGGCCGCCGGGGTCAGGCTGGCCCCCATGCGATAGGACACCGCCAGGTCGCGGGCGAAGCCCATGAAGCGGCTGACCAGGGTCAGGCCCGAATAGATCATCGACGACTTCAGCAGCCCGCCGGCCTTCTTGGGCGCGTCGGCGGGCGGGGCGGCTTGGTCGGGGGGGGCGGTGTCGGTCACGAGCGGCTTCTGCGGGTTGGGCGGGAGGCCGTCAAGCCAGGCCGGGGGAGGAGGCGGAGCTTGGCGCCGGATTCGTGGCTTCCGATGGGCGCAGGCGGAGGATTTTTCGCGGGCTTTCCCAGCAGGCGCGACTTCGCCGCCTCACGCGGAACTCCGCTGAGTGGATGGGGAGGGTGCGAAGCGCCCGGGCCTCGCCCGGATGAGCTTTGATGTTGTTACCGTTTCGACGAAGTGCAGGCGCTTCGCGCAGAACCGTTATTCGGGAGCGGTCCGGCTGGCGGGGGTCTTAACCCCTTACCGGACGCTTTCGCTCGCGCCCCCGACGGGCGGGCCAGGGCGGCGAGCCCCGGTCCCGGACTGTGCGAGTAACCCCCTCGCACCTGCTGGCTTGTCCGCCTGTCTTCAGCGCCGGAGCTTCGTCACGACCAGGGTGAGCCTGCATCCGATCCGTCCCGAAGACGTCTCCCGAAGGAAACGCGGCGGACCAGCCTTCCCGCTCGTCCACCCCCGAAAGCCGCAGCGGTCGCCGTACGTGCGCCCTCCCCGTGCTCTTGGGTGAGGAGCATTATCGCGGCGCCCCGGGAGGGTGAGGACGGAAAAAAGTGAGAAAATCGCAGGGTGTTGATTTCGTTGGGCTCGACCGCCCTCCATCCCCGTGAACCGCGGGGACCGACGGTCTTTTTCTCCTCCCCCGCCATGCGGGGGAGGTGGCGCGATGCGAATACGCATCGTGACGGAGGGGGCGTCGCGGCGGCCTCAGCAGGACGCCCCCTCCGTCCGCTTCGCGGCCACCTCCCCCGTTGTACGGGGGAGGAGAAAGCGCCGGCAGGACGGTGGGACAAAACGGTGAGGGCGTAATCCCTCACCCTCCCCTACTGCACAGGAGGCTACGTCCACGCCCCGTAGGGATCGACCGAAGCCTTGCCCAGGGCCTGGGCCACGGCCGGGTGGGTCAGTTGGCCGTTCAGGACGTTAAGGCCGCGGGCCAGGTGAGGGTTGGTCTTCAGCGCGTCCAGGCCGTGGTCGGCCAGGGCCAGGCCGAACGGCAGGGTGGCGTTGCCCAGGGCCTCGGACGAGGTGCGCGGCGCGGCGCCGGGCATGTTGGCCACGCAGTAGTGGACGACGCCGTCGACGGTGTAGGTCGGCTCGGCGTGGGTGGTCGGGTGGCTGGTCTCGAAACAGCCGCCCTGGTCGATCGAGACGTCGACCAGCACCGAGCCGGGCTTCATCTGGGCCAGGTGCTCGCGGCGCACCAGCTTGGGCGCGGCGGCCCCGGCGGTCAGCACCGCGCCGATGATCACGTCGGCCTTGAGGATCTCCTCCTCGACGGCGGCGACGGTCGAATAGCGGGTTAGGATGCGGCCCTGGTAGAGGTCGTCCAGCTCGCGCATCCGCGGGATCGAGCGTTCCAGCACCACCACCTCGGCCCCGAGGCCGGCGGCCATCCGCGCGGCGTTGGAGCCGACGACGCCGCCGCCCAGCACCACCACGCGGGCCGGCGGCACGCCGGGCACGCCGCAGAGCAGCAGGCCCATGCCGCCATTGTGCTTGAGCAGGGTCTCGGCGGCGCTGAACACCGCGATGCGCCCGGCCACCTCCGACATCGGGGCCAGCAGCGGCAGGCCGCCGCGGGCGTCGGTGACGGTTTCATAGGCGATCGCCGCCGCGCCCGAGGCCAGCAGGCCCTCGGTCTGGGCCGGATCGGGCGCCAGGTGCAGATAGGTGAACAGGATGTGGCGGGGCGTCAGGCGCTCCCACTCGACCTTCTGCGGCTCCTTGACCTTGATGATCAGCTCGGCCCCGGCGAACACCGCGTCGGCGTCCGGAGCGATGGTCGCGCCGGCCTTGACATAGACCTCGTCGGAATAGCCCGCGCCCAGGCCGGCGCCGGCCTGCACCAGCACGGCGTGGCCGTGGCTGACATATTCCCGGACGGCGACGGGGGTCAGGCCGACCCGGTGTTCGCCCGGCTTGATCTCGGAAGGCACGCCAACGCGCATGATCATCTCCTCCTAAAGGTCTTTGACGCTGGTTTACGCCCGCACCCATGCAGGTTCCCGGGGATTTCATGTGACCAGAACCGTGATATGCAGGAATCCTGCATCAGGGAGCCTCGCCGGTGAAAAAAGCTGCGGTCACCCTCGACGCCTTCGATCGCAAGCTGCTGAACCTGCTCCAGCGCCGGGGCCGGTCCAGCTATGTGGAAATGGCCGAGGCGGTGAATCTTTCCGAATCCGCCTGCCTGCGGCGGGTGCGGGCCCTGGAGGAGGCCGGGGTCATCGACCGCTATGCGGCGGTGATCGACGCCCGGGCCGTGGGCCTGCCGCTCAGCGTCTTCGTCACCGTCACCCTGTCGTCCCAGGCCGAGGCGACGCTCAGCGCCTTCGAGAAGGCGGTGGCCAATGTCCGCGAAGTGGCTGAGTGCTACCTGATGACCGGCGGCTCGGACTATCTGCTGCGGCTGGTGGTGCGCGACGTCGACGACCTGGAGCGGGTCCACGCCCAGGAACTGACCCGCATTCCCGGCGTGGTCCGGGTCAGTTCCAGCATCGCCATGCGCACGGTGGTCAAACGTGTCGAATTGCCGCTTTGAGATCGGCCGCCCGTTGCGCCGCGGTTAACCTTCGCCTGCCAGGAGTGGTGCGACACAACCGCTGTTCTTGTCGGGGGATGAGATGGTTTCGAGACGCATTCTGCTGGGCGCCCTGGCGTCCGGCTTCGCCGCGCCCGTCATGGCCTGGGCCGAGGGCGACGCGCCGTCGATCCTGACCCGCAAGGGCCGCCGCACCCGTCGGGCGCTGAAGACCCAGGCCACGGACAAGGCCGCGCTCGACAAGGCGCTGGGCCAGGTCAAGCCGCTGGAGGCCCCCGAGCCGGTCGAGGCCGCCCAGGTCGTCGCGCCGCAGCGGGTCAGCCCCGACGAGGCCCTGGGCCGGCTCAAGCAGGGCAACACCATCTTTTCGCGCGGCGGGGCCAGCATCGCCCTGCCCGGCGCGGCGCGGATCGCCGAACTGGCGGCCGGCCAGCAGCCGTTCGCGGTCATCGTCGGCTGCAGCGACAGCCGAGTGGCGCCGGAGCTGATCTTCGACTGCAATCTGGGCGAACTGTTCGTGGTCCGGGTGGCCGGCTCGACGGTCAGCCAGGAGGGACTGGGCTCGATCGTCTACGCCGTCGAACACCTGAACGCGCCGCTGGTCGTGGTCCTGGGCCACAGCCAGTGCGGCGCCGTCGGGGCGGCCGTCGACGTCGCCACCAGGCACGCCGAGCTGCACGGGGCGCTGCTGAACATGGTGCTGCCGATCCTGCCGGCGGTGATGGAGGCCCAGGACCGCCATCCGGCCGACCTGCAGGACGCCGCCATCCACCAGAACGTCCGCGACGTCGCCGCCCGCCTGAAGGTCGCCGACGGCCTGCTGGCCGAGCGGATCGGCGAGGGCCGGCTGAAGGTGGTGTCGGCCTGCTACAACCTGGCCACCGCCCAGGTCGAGTTCGACGCCTAAATCCTTCTCCCGCAAGGGAACAGGGATCATCCACCCGTTGACCCCTTGCTCCGCTTAGGCTCAAGTCCCCTCAACACGCTTAAGTTGGGGGAGACCTGGGATGTCGACGGACGAGACTCCGCCCGAAGGCGGCCGCGCCGCCTCCCCTTCGTCCTGGACCGACCGCTGGGCGGCCCTCAAGGCCAAGCTCCCGCCGAGCCTGAAGTCGCCCCTGGCCGCCGTGGCCGTGGGGGCGCTGGTCGTCGGTTTCGGCGGCGGCTTCGCGGTCGGCAAGGTCTCGGACCTCGGCTGGTTCGGCGGCGGCAAGTCGGCGGCCACGGCCACCGCGCCCAAGGGCCTGGCCTGGTCGTTGTTCGGCAAGCCGCGCGGCGCCAACGCCCCTCGCCGCGGCGTTCCCAAGCCTGAAGGCTTCGCGGTCTGGCAGAGCCGGGTCGACAGCTCGGGCGCCGCGCCGATGGCCTGCGTCCAGATGACCAAGCCGCTGGACCCGTCCAAGCCCTATGCCGACTTCGTGCTGCTGTCGCCCGACATCGGCCGCCAGCCGGCCGTGCGGGTCAGGGACGACGAGCTGTGCGTCGGCGGCGTCGGCTTCACCGACCACCGCGTCACCCTGCTCAAGGGCCTGCCGGGCAGGAACGGCGAGACCCTGGGGGCCAACGCCGACGTCGACTTCACGTTTGGCGAAAAGCCGCCCTATGTCGGCTTCGCCGGCGACGGGGTGATCCTGCCGCGCGAGGAGTCCGACGGCGTGGCCCTGGAGACCATGAACGTCTCCAGGCTGGCCATCGAGGTCTGGCGGGTGCCGGACCGCAACCTGGTGCGCAAATCGATCAGCGCCCCCGACCCGACCGGCGAAGGCGACTACGCCAGCGACTATGGCGAGGACAGCCCCGACGAGGACGGCCGCCCGGTCTGGAAGGGCGTGGTCAAGGTGGAGGGCCAGGCCGGCCAGAAGGCCACGACCGTCTTCCCGCTGGGCGCGGTGCTCAAGGAGATGAAGCCCGGCGGCTACGTGATCAAGGCCCGCGACGCCTCGGGCGGCCGCAAGGCGGAGCGCGACGACGAAAGCGACGGCGAGCCGACCCCGGCCCAGGCCCGGCGCTGGATCCTGTTCACCGACATGGCCCTGGTCGCCTATGACGGCAGCGAGGCCCTCGACGTGGTGGTCCGCTCGCTGAAGACCGCCAAGACCATGGCCGGCGTGCGCGTGGCCCTGGTGGCTAAGGACGGCGAGGACCTGGCCGAGGCCAAGAGCGACGCCGACGGCCGGGTGCGCTTCGCCCGCGCCCTCCTCGACGGCGAAGGCGCCGCCCACGCCAAGATGGTCATGGCCTATGGCGACCAGGGCGACCTGGCGGTGCTGGATCTGGACCGCTCGCCGGTCGACCTGTCCAAACAGGGGGTCGGCGGCCGCACCGAGTCCGACGGCGGCCGCGCCGTGGCCAGCGACATCGACGGCTTCCTCTATGCCGACCGCGGCATCTATCGCCCGGGCGAGACCGTGCACCTGGCGGCCATGGTCCGCGACCGGCTGGCCAAGGCGGTCAACGACCGCAAGGGCTATATCCTGGTCAAGCGGCCCTCGGGGGTGGAGTTCCGGCGCTATCCGTTCAGCCGGGCCGAGGCCGGCGCCGTGCTGGCCGACATCGCCCTGCCGCGCAGCGCCCCGCGCGGCCGCTGGACCGCGGTGCTGAAGATCGAGGGGATCGAGGCCGACGCCGGGTCGTTCAGCTTCAGCGTCGAGGACTTCGCGCCGCAGCGGCTGGCGGTCACCGCCACCGGCCAGGAGTCCGTCCCGGTCGCGGCCGGCCAGGACCGCAAGATCGACGTCTCGGCCCGCTTCCTCTACGGCGCGCCGGGCGCGGGCCTGCAGACCCAGGGCGAGGCGCGGCTGCGCACCGACACCGACCCCTTCCCGCAATACAAGGGCTATGAGTGGGGCGACGACCTGGCGCCCTTCGACGAAAAGTTCATCGAGCTGGGCACGACCGTCACCGACGGCGACGGCCACGCCATGCTGAACCTGGGAACCGGCGAGGCCGGCGACACCGCCCAGCCGCTGGTGGCGGCGGTGACCGCCTCGGTGTTCGAGCCCGGCGGCCGGCCCGTGCGCGAGGCCCTGGAGCTGAAGGTCCGCGGCAAGCCGGTCTATTACGGCGTCAAGGTCGAGCAGGGCGACGCCGGGCGCGGCGATCCGCCGGTCAGCCTGGAGATGATCGCGGTCAACGCCGCCGGGGCCCGCATCGCCTCGACCGCGACCTACACCCTGGTCAGCGAGAACTGGAACTATGACTGGTTCCAGCAGGACGGCCGCTGGCAGTGGCGGCGCACCAGCCGCGACGCGGTGGTGGCCAAGGCCACGGTCACCATCGGGGTCGGCGCGCCGGCGCGCTTCAACCGCCGCCTGGGTTGGGGCGACTACCGCCTGGTGGTCGAGGGGCCGGACGGGGCCAAGACCGTGACCAAGTTCTCGTCCGGCTGGGGTTCGCCGGCCAAGGAGGGCGAGGCGCCCGACGTCGTGCGGGTCAGCGCCGGGACCAAGGCCTACGCCCAGGGCGACACGGTGGAGATCACCCTGAAGTCGCCCTATGCCGGCCAGGCCCAGGTGGCCGTGGCCACCGACCGGCTGATCGACTTCAAGACCTTGAGCGTCGGCGAGAACGGTACGACCGTGAAGCTGAAGACCTCGGCCGCCTGGGGCGGCGGGGCCTATGTGATGGTCACGGTGATCCAGCCGCGCGACCCGGTCAGCTCGCCCAAGCCCAAGCGGGCCCTGGGCCTGATCTATGTGCCGCTCGACCCCAAGGGCCGCCGCCTGACGGTCGACATCGGCACGCCGGTGAAGCTGGACTCGAAGGCCCCGGTCGACGTGCCGATCAAGGTCCAGGGCCTGGGCTTCGGCCAGAAAGCCAAGGTCACCATCGCCGCGGTCGACGAGGGCATACTGCGCCTGACCCGCCAGGACAGCCCCGACCCGGCCAAGTGGTACTTCGGCAAGCGGGCCCTGACCCTGAACTATCGCGACGACTACGGCCGCCTGCTGGATCCGAACATGGGCGCGCCGGCCAATGTCAATTTCGGGGCCGACGAGCTGGGCGGTGAGGGGCTGACGGTGACGCCGATCAAGACCGTGGCCCTGTGGTCCGGGGTCGTCGAGACGGGGATGGACGGCAAGGCCGTGGTCAAGCTGCCGGCCGCCGACTTCAACGGCGAGCTGAGGATCATGGCCGTGGCCTGGACCGACAACGCCGTCGGCTCGGGCTCCAAGGCCCTGACCGTGCGCCAGCCGGTGGTCGCCGACCTCAACCTGCCGCGCTTCCTGGCCCCCGGCGACAAGCCGGTGGCGACGCTGGAGCTGCACAATGTCGAGGGCAAGGCCGGCGACTATACGGTCGAGGCCAACGCCACCAACGGCGTCGCCGTGGCCTTCAGGAAGGTGATCAGACTGGTCCTGGGCCAGCGGATCGCCGAGAAGATCCCGTTCCTGGCTCCGACCGTCACCGGCATCGGCAAGGTCGGCTTCAAGGTCGCCGGCCCGGGCTTCCAGACGGCCAAGGACTATCCGATCCAGACCCGGCTGGGCTGGGGGGACGTGGTGCGCACGACGACGGAACTTCAGCAGCCCGGCGCGACCTACACTCCCAGCGCCCAGCTGCTGTCGGGCCTGGCGGCCGGCGATGTGACGCTGCAGGTCAGCTACTCGCCGTTCCGAGGCTTCGACCCCTCGGCGATCGCCGTGGCCCTCCAGCGCTATCCCTACGGCTGCACCGAACAGCTGGTCTCGACCGCCTATCCGCTGCTCTACGCCCAGAGCGTCTCCAGCGATCCCAAGCTCAAGCGCAATCCGGCGATCCTGGCCGCGGCGGTGGGCAAGCTGCTGGACCGCCAGACCCTGGACGGCGCCTTCGGCCTGTGGCGGGTCGGCGACGGCGAGGCCGACGCCTGGCTGGGGGCCTACGCCACCGACTTCCTGGTCGAGGCCAAGGGCCAGGGCATCGCCGTGCCCGACGAGGCGCTCGACAAGGCCCTGAACGCCATGCGCCAGATCAGCCGCCCCGACGGCTGGAGCTCGGTGTCCTACCGCCTGGAATATCCCGGCTGGTGGATGTCGAACGAGGACGCCTCGAAGAAGGCCACCGAGCGCATGCGCCGCCGGGCCAGCGCCTACGCCCTCTATGTGATGGCCAAGGCCGGGCGCGGCGACCTGGCGCGGCTGCGCTGGTGGCACGACGTGCAGATGAAGGACGAGGACCAGCCCCTGGCCAAGGCCCAGATCGCCGCCGGGCTGGCCCTGATGGGCGACCAGGCCCGGGCCCGCTCGGCCATGCGTCAGGCGGTCCGGTCACTGGGCTGGCGCGACGAGGGCGACTGGTACCAGAGCCCGCTGCGCGACGTCGCCGCGGTCACCGGCCTGGCGGTCCAGGCCGGCCAGATGGACGTGGCCCGTCAGCTGCAGGGCCGGCTGGAAGGCGTGGTCCGCGATCCCGACAGCCTCAACACCCAGGAGCAGGCCTCGCTGCTGTTCGCGGCCAGCCAGCTGCTGAAGGCGTCCGGCAAGATGACCATCGACGCCCAGGGCGTGACGGCCCTGCCGCCGGCCGCGGGCACGCCGCGTTGGGCGGTGGGCAGGCTGGCCGACGCCCGCTTCACCAACCGCGGCCAGGGCGCCCTGTGGCGCACGGTCAGCGTCCGCGGCACGCCGGTGGCTGCGCCCGGGGCCGAGAACAACGGGCTGTCGGTGGGCAAGCGGCTGCTGTCGATGACCGGCGGGTCGGTCGACCCGGCGGCGATCCGCCAGGGCGACCGGGTGATCGTGCTGGTCAGCGGCCGCTCGATGCAGGCCCGGTCGACCGCCCTGGTGGTCGACGACGCCCTGCCGGCCGGCTTCGAGATCGAGACCACCCTGGGCGCCGCCGACGCCCAGAACGGGCCGTTCAAGTTCCTGGGAGCGCTGACCGACCCCGACGTCCAGGAAAGCCGCGACGACCGCTACATCGCCGCGCTCGACCTGGAGGGCAACAAGGTCTTCGCCATGGCCTATGTGGCCCGGGCGGTGACCCCGGGCGAGTTCTTCCTGCCCGGCGCGGTCGCCAAGGACATGTATCGCCCGAGCCTGAACGCCCGGTCGGCGGCGGGGCGCGTGGCGATTTCACCGGGGCAATGAGGTGATCCAGCTATATCTCCCTTCCCCCTCGATGGGGGAAGGGCCGGGGATGGGGGTGAAACCGTGTCCGAATGAGGCGCGGCCGTTGTGAACCCCACCGCCGTTGTCACCCCCACCCCCGACCCCTCCCCCATCCGCCAACGGGAGGGGAGGATTGCAATATTCACCAGCCTTCTCGTCGGCTTCGTCGCCGTCCAGGCGGCGCTCTTCGCCCTGAGCGCCGCCTTTCCGCCGGACATGGCCCGGGCCGAACGGTCCTCGCCCGTCGTGCTCGACCGGCGCGGGGCCTGGCTGCGGGCCTTGCCGGTCGAGGACGGCCGCTGGCGGGTGCGGGCCGACCTCGAGCGCACCGACAAGACCTTTCAGAAGCGGCTGATCGCCGTCGAGGACGCCCGGTTCTATCGCCACCTCGGCGTCGACCCCCTGGCCCTGGTCCGGGCGATCGGCTCGGCGGCGGCGCACGGCCGGGCCACCTCCGGCGCCTCGACCCTGACCATGCAGACCGCCCGCCTGCTGGAGCCGCGGCCGCGCAACCTCGGCTCCAAGCTGATCGAGATGGTCCGCGCCGCCCAGCTGGAGGCGCGGCTGACCAAGCCGCAGATCCTGGCCCTCTACCTGACCCTGGCGCCCTATGGCGGCAATCTGGAGGGGGTGCGGGCCGCCAGCCTGGCCTATTTCGGCCACGAACCGACCAGCCTGACCGACGGCGAGCAGGCGCTACTGATCGCCCTGCCGCAGTCGCCCGAGGCCCGTCGTCCCGACCGCCGCCCCGAGGCGGCCCGCGCCGCCCGCCGCGCCGTGCTCGACAAGATGGTCCGGGCCCATGTGCTGACCGAGGCCGCCGCGGCCGAGGCCGACGCCGAGCCCCTGCCGCGCCGGGCGCCGTTCCCGACCCTGACCTGGCACCTGGCCGGCGAGCTGGCCGCCGCCGCCCCCTCCAGCCAGCCCAGCGTCGTCTCGACCATCGACGCCGACCTGCAGGCCCGGCTGGAGCCGATGGCCGCCGCCGTCGCCGCGTCGCAAGGCCCCGACGTCACCGCTGCCATCCTGGTCGTCGAGCTCAAGGGCCGGGCGGTGCGGGCCCTGGTCGGCTCGGCCGGGCGCGAGCGGCCCGGCGGCTGGGTCGACCTGACCCGGGCCGTGCGCTCGCCCGGCTCCGCCCTGAAGCCGTTCATCTACGCCTTCGCCTTCGACGACGGGACCTTGGCCCCCGACACCCAGATCGATGACGCCGCCACCCGTTTCGCCGACTATCAGCCCGAGAACTTCGACCACGTGTTCCACGACAAGGTCACGGCTCGCGAGGCCCTGGCCTATTCGCTGAACGTTCCGGCCGTCGCCACCCTGGAGAAGGTCGGGCCCGAGGCGTTCGCCGCCCGGCTGGAGAGCGCCGGGGTGCGGCTGGTGCGGCCGAAGACGGCGATCAAGGCGTCCGGCCTGGCCCTGGCCCTGGGCGGGGCCGGGATCACGCCGCGCGACATGGCCGTGCTCTACGCCGCCCTGGGCGACGGCGGAATCGCCAAGCCGCTGGCCTTCACCGAGGCGCAGGCCCAGGCCCGCGCCCGCTCCGGCGGCGTCCGCCTGGCCCGGGCCGAGGCCGTGGGCCAGGTGCTGGACATTCTGCGCGAGGCGCCGGCCCCGCGCGGCCGCGCCCCCTCGGCCCTGACCCGCGGCGGGCCGGCCATGGCCTTCAAGACCGGCACCTCCTACGGCTTTCGCGACGCGGTCGCGGCCGGGGTGGTCGGCGGCCATGCGATCATCGTCTGGACCGGCCGGGCCGACGGGGGGGCGCGCGGCGGCCTGACCGGGCGCGACGCGGCCCTGCCGCTGCTGTTCGACGTCGCCGACCTGATCGGCGGCCCGGCCGCCGCCCCGCGACCGATCGCCCCAAAGTCCGCGCCCGGGGCCCTGCAGCGCCTGCAGGCCGCCGCCGACGGGCCACGGCTGATCTTCCCGCCCGACGGGGCCACGGTGCAGGTCGACGCGGTCGGGCCCCGCGCCCGCGGCCTGGTGATGGCGGCCGGCGGCGACAACCTGACCTGGTACGTGGCCGGCCGGCCCCTGGCCGCCGATCCGGTCAGCGGCAAGGTGATCTGGCGGCCGGCCGCGGCGGGCTTCTACAAGCTGCGGGTGGTCGACGACCAGGGCCGCGCCGCCTCGGCCCGAGTGCGGATCAAGGGCGGCTGAGGTTGTCTTGGTCCTGGCCCCAAGATTCGGGCCAAGGCCGCCTCCGGCGTGAAGTCCATTTTGAGAAATGATGATTTCATTTTGCGACAGAACGCCGCGAATGAAGCTTTCAATGTTTTGCCTAAGTAGATTTACCGATGTGCTGAAATGGCGCGGGCACGTTTTGCGGGAAAACGAGTCGATTCACTCTTCCTAAAGGCAAGCAACGCGTTGCTAGGGACGGGCAAAAAGCTCTCGGTCGTCAGAATGACACCGGAACCTTGAACGAGGACTTTGCATAATGGCTTTGAATAGCATCAACACCAATACCGGGGCGATGATCGCCCTGCAGAACCTGAACGGGACCAGCGCCGAGCTGATGACGGTCCAGCAACGGATCAACACCGGCAAGAAGGTCGGCAACGCCAAGGACAACGGCGCGATCTGGGCGATGGCCAAGAACCAGTCGACCACCGCCAACTCGCTGAACGCCGTGAAAGACTCGCTGCAACGCGGCCAGTCCACCATCGACGTGGCCCTGGCGGCCGGCGACACCGTCACCGACCTGCTGGGCAAGATGAAGGAAAAGGCCCTGGCCGCTTCCGACACCTCGCTGAACACCGCTTCGTTCAATGCGCTGAAGTCGGACTTCAACTCACTGCGCGACCAGATCACCAAGGCCGTGACCAACGCCAAGTTCAACGGCGTCAGCATCGCCGACGGCTCGACCACCAAGCTGACCTTCCTGGCCAATACCGACGGCTCGGGCTTCACGGTCAGCTCCAAGACCCTGTCCCTGGTCGGCCTGGGCCTGACCGCCCTGTCGACTTTCACGACCGCCGCGGCCGCCAAGACCATGATCGCCACCGTGACCAACGCCATCGGCACGGCGACCAACAAGCTGGCCTCGCTGGGCACCAGCTCGACGGGCCTGGACACCCACCTGACCTTCATTGGCAAGCTGCAGGACAGCCTGGAAGCCGGTGTCGGCAATCTGGTCGACGCGGATCTCGCCAAGGAGAGCGCGCGGCTGCAATCGCTGCAGACCAAGCAGCAGCTGGGCATCCAGGCCCTATCGATCGCCAACCAGTCGTCGGCGTCGATCCTCAGTCTGTTTCGTTCGCTCTGACGGCGTGAACGACTTTTGAGACTGACGGGGCGGGTCGCCGGGCCCGCCCCTTTTTCTGCATGCCGGCCTCAGCCGGCGCCGCTGGCCACCTTCTCGTAGTCGGCCAGGCTGGAGATGCCGACATTGAGGTCGGTGACCAGGCCGTTGGACAGCGAATAGACCCAGCCGTGCACCGACAGCGACTGGCCGCGCGCCCAGGCGTCCTGCACGAAGACGTCGGAGGCGACGTTGCGCACCTGGCGGATGACGTTCAGCTCGCATAGGCGGTTGAGCCGATCCTTCTGGTCGGGCAAGGCGTCCAGCTCATGCCGATGCTCGGCATGGACCTCGCGGATCGGGTGCAGCCAGTGGTCGACCAGGCCGCGCCGCTGGCCGTCGATGGCCGCCGCGACCCCGCCGCAGCCATAGTGGCCGACCACCATCACGTGCTTGACCTTGATCACGTCGACCGCGAACTGCAGCACGCTCAGATAGTTGGCGTCCTGCGGCGGGGCGAGGTTGCCGACATTGCGGTGGACGAACAGCTCGCCCGGATCCAGGCCGACGATCTCATTGGCCGGCACCCGGCTGTCGCTGCAGCCGATCCACAGATATTCCGGACTCTGCTGGCCTTCCAGGCGCTTGAAGAACTGCGGGTCGGCCTCGGTCTTGCGCAGCGACCAGGCCAGGTTGTTGCTCTTCAGGTCTTCAAGCATGAACGGCGTCCGGCTGGAGGTTGGGATGGGCGGCCTGGATGGCCGGGTGTTCGAGGGCGCGTGCGACGGCGGCGCGAAGGGCCGGGAACGGCGCCAGGTCGACCTGGAAGCGCGCGGCGTTGTAGACCTGCGGGACCAGGCAGCAGTCGGCCAGGGTCGGCGCCTCGCCGAAAGCGTAGCCGCGGCCGTGGCGGGCGATCATCGGCTCCAGGGCCGCAAAGCCGTCGTGGATCCAGCGCCGCGCCCAGGCGTTGCGGCCGTCCTCCTCGACCCCCAGCCCGGCCAGGGCCCGCAGGATGCGCAGGTTGTTGACCGGGTGGATGTCGCAGGCGACGATCTCGGCCATGGCCCGCACCGTCGCCCGGTCGAACGGATCGGCCGGCAGCAGGGCGGGCTGGGGAACGGTCTCGTCCAGCCATTCCAGGATGGCCAGGCTCTGGGTCAGGATCCGGCCGTCGACCTCCAGGGTCGGCGTCAGCCGCTGCGGGTTGAGCGCCGCATAGGCCGGCTGGTGATGCTGGTTGCCGGCCAGGTCGAGCGGCGCATAGTCATAGGCCAGGCCCTTGAGATTGAGGCCGATCCGCACCCGATAGGGCGCGCTGGCCCGCCAGGCGCTGTGCAGGATGAGCTTCATGTCCGCCCTCTCAGACCACGGTGAAGGCCAGCTGGCCGACGCCCTCGACCTCGCCCTCGACCCGGTCTCCGCGACCCAGAGCGGCGACGCCTTCGGGGGTGCCGGTGAAGATCAGGTCGCCGGCCGCCAGGGTCCATAGCTTGGAGGCCTCGGCGATGATCTCCGGAATCGTCCAGATCATGTTGGCGACCTGGCCGGTCTGGCGCAGCTGGCCGTTGACCGACAGCCGGATCGCGCCGTCGGGCCGGGCCTGGCCGGCCGGGCGGATGGCCGAGATCGGGGCGCTGGCGTCGAAGCCCTTGGCGGCGTCCCACGGCTGGCCCTTGGCCTTGGCGGCGGCCTGCAGGTCGCGGCGGGTCAGGTCGACGCCGACCGCGTAGCCGAACACGCAGTCCATGGCCGCTTCGACGGCGATGTTGGCGCCGCCCGATTTCAGGGCCGCCACCAGCTCGATCTCGTGGTGCAGGTCGTGGGTGGCGACGGGATAGGGGACTTCGCCAGGCTTTGTCAGCGCGACGATCGCGTCGGCCGGCTTGGCGAAGAAGAACGGCGGGTCGCGCTCGTCGCCGCCCATCTCGCGCCGGTGGGCGGCGTAGTTGCGGCCGACGCAGAGGATCCGCCGCACCGGAAAGACGACCCCGGAACCTTCTGGGCCGCCCTCGACCGGGACCGTGGGCGAGGCGGGCGGGGGAAAGGCGAAGTTGCTCATGCGGCCTGATTAGCCCCAAACCCGTCCGGCCAAAAGTCTCCTCGATACGAACATGGTCCTGAAACATCCTCGCCAACGGGACGGCATAAACGTTCTTTCACTTGCCCCTCGACCCGGCGCCGAGTCATGACGGGGAACCAATTGTGGCGAAAACCCGCCAAACTGAGATCGAGGGGCCGCGGACCGGCGATGCTGATCATCGAGAACCTGACCCACGTCTACGCCAATGGCGTCAAAGCCCTCGACGAGGTCAGCCTGACGATCCCCCGCGGCATGTACGGCCTGCTCGGCCCCAACGGGGCGGGAAAGTCGACCCTGATGCGCACGGTCGCAACCCTGCAGGCCCCCACCGCCGGCCATATCCGCTTCGGCGATATCGACGTGCTCAAGTCGCCCGACCTGCTGCGGCGGACCCTGGGCTACCTGCCGCAGGACTTCGGCGTCTATCCGCGGGTGTCGGCCTACGACATGCTCGACCACATGGCGGTGCTGAAGGGGATCGCCGGCGCCAAGGAGCGCAAGGAGACGGTCGAGAGCCTGCTGCAGCAGGTCAATCTGTGGACCGTGCGCAAGAAGGCCATCGCCGGCTTCTCGGGCGGCATGCGCCAGCGCTTCGGCATCGCCCAGGCCCTGATCGGCGACCCGCGCCTGATCATTGTCGACGAGCCGACCGCCGGCCTCGACCCGGAAGAGCGCAACCGCTTCCTCAACCTGCTGGCCGAGATCGGCGAGAACGTGGTGGTGATCCTGTCGACCCACATCGTCGAGGACGTCTCCGACCTCTGCCCGGCCATGGCGATCATCTGCGACGGCCGGATCGTCCGCGAGGGCGCCCCCGCCGACCTGGTCGGCCAGCTGGCCGGCCGCATCTGGCGCAAGACCATCGACAAGGCCGAGCTTGAGGCCGCCAAGGCCGAACACCAGGTGATCTCGACCCGCCTGCTGGGCGGCCGCACCGTGATCCACGTCCTCGCCGACCAGGATCCCGGGACCGGCTTCGCGCCGGTGGAGGGCGGGCTGGAAGACGTCTATTTCTCGACCCTGTCCAACACCCGACGCGCGGCCTGAGGCGCGTGGGCATGTTCGGCAAAGTCGCGGCCTTCGAGTTCCGCTACCAGGTGAAGTCGCCGGTGTTCTGGGTCGTGGCGGTGATCTTCTTCCTGCTGGCCTTCGGGGCGACGACGATCCCGCAGATCAGCATCGGCCTGGGCCCCAGCGACCACCGCAATGGCCCCTACGCCCTGGCCCAGGCCCACCTGGTGTTCTCGCTGTTCTACATGTTCGTGACCACCGCCTTCGTCTCCAACGTGGTGGTGCGCGACGACGAGACCGGGTTCGGCCCGATCCTGCGCGCCACCCGGGTGGGCAAGTTCGACTATCTCTACGGCCGGTTCCTCGGCGCCTTCGCGGCGGCGGCGATCTCGTTCCTGTTCGTGCCGCTGGCGGTGTTCCTGGGCTCGATGATGCCGTGGATCGACAGCGAGCTGCTGGGACCCAACCGCCTGGACGCCTATGTCTTCGCCTACTTCGCCCTGGCCCTGCCGTCGCTGCTGCTGACCGCAGCGATGTTCTTCGCCCTGGCCACGATCACCCGCTCGATGATGTGGACCTATGTCGGGGTCATCGTCTTCATGGTGCTGTGGGTGGTCGGCAACATCGCCCTGGGCAAGCCCGAGTTCGAGCATGACGCGGCCCTGTGGGAGCCCCTGGGCACCGCCGCCTACGGCCTGGCCACCAAGTACTGGACGGCCAGCGAGCACAATACGCTGATCCCGCCCCTGGCCGGGCCGCTGCTGTTCAACCGGGTCTTCGTGCTGGCCGCCGCCGCCGGTTTCCTGGCGCTGGCCTTCGGCCTGTTCCGCTTCCAGTCCGACGGCCTGTCCGGCCGCAAAGCGTCGACGGCGCGGGCGGCCCGGGCGGTCGAGGTCGAGCCGCCGCCCGCCCTCCTCGCGGCCCCGGTCGCCCCCCGCTACGACGCCCGCTGGGCCTGGGTCCAGCTGGCGGCCCGCACGCGGCTGGACATGGGCCAGGTGTTCAAGAGCCCGGCCTATTTCGTGCTGCTGGTGGTGGGGCTGTTCAACGCCGCCGGAGCCCTGTGGTTCGCCACCGATGCGGCCGACTACGGCGGCGCGATCTATCCGCTGACCCGAGTACTGCTGCGGCCCCTGGCCGGCTCGTTCGGCCTGATCCCGATGATCATCGCCATCTACTACGCCGGCGAGCTGGTCTGGCGCGAGCGCGACCGCAAGACCCACGAACTGATCGACTCCACCCCCGTCGCCGACTGGGCCTTCGTCGCGCCCAAGGTGGCGGCCATCTCCCTGGTGCTGCTGTCAACCCTGGCGGTCAGCGTGCTGGCGGCCATGGTCAGCCAGCTGGCCCACGGCTACGCCCACCTCGAGTTCGACAAGTACCTGCTGTGGTACCTGGCCCCGCAGGCGGTCGACGTGGTGCTGCTGGCGGTGCTGGCGGTGTTCCTGCAGGCCGTCAGCGGCCACAAGTTCATCGGCTGGGGCCTGATGGTGATCTACATCGTCGCCACCCTGACCTTCGTGAACCTCGGCTTCGAGCACAATCTCTACAACTACGGCAACGCGCCCGACGTCCCGACCTCGGACCTCAACCGCCTGGGGCGGTTCTGGATCGGGGCCTGGTGGTTCCGCCTCTACTGGAGCGCCTTCGCGGTCGGGCTGGTGGTGCTGACCTACGCCCTCTGGCGGCGCGGGACCGAGACCCGGCTGTGGCCGCGCCTGCACCGCCTGCCGGGCCGCCTGACCGGCAAGGCCGGCCTGACCTTCGCGGCCGCGGCGGCGGTGTTCATGGCCAGCGGCGCGTTCATCTTCGTCAACACCAATGTCTGGAACGTCTACCGCACCAAGATCGACAACGAGCGATGGCAGGCCGACTACGAAAAGACCCTGCTGCGCTTCGAGAACACGCCGCAGCCGAAGATCGTGTCGATGAAGCTGGACGTCGACCTGCATCCCCATGAGTCCCGCGCCGAGGTCACCGGCGTCTATGTGCTGGAGAACCGCACCGACCAGCCGCTGAAGGAGATCCACGTCCGCTTCGATCGCGACCTCAAGGTCGGGGGCCTGTCGATCCAGGGCGCCCGCTCCAAGCGGACCTTCGACCGCTTCAACTACCGGATCTTCGCCTTCGACACGCCAATGCGGCCGGGCGAGCGGCGGGCCATGAGCTTCATCACCGAACGCGTCCAGAGGGGCTTCCGCAATCGCGGCGACGACACCCGCATCGTCGACAACGGCACGTTCATCGACAACACCGAGATCGCTCCCATCCTCGGCATGAGCCGCGACGGTTTGCTGCAGGAGCGCGCCAAGCGCCGCAAGTACGGCCTGCCGCCCGAGATGCGGCCGCCCAAGCTCGGCGACCTGGTCAGCCGGCAATTCAATGGTCTGCGCCACGACGCCGACTTCGTGACCACCGACATCACCGTGACCACCGACGCCGACCAGACGCCGATCGCGCCGGGCTACCAGGTGTCGGACCGGGTGCATGGCGACCGCCGCACCGCCCGCTTCGTCACCGAGGCGCCGATCATGCCCTATCTGTCGATCCAGTCGGCCCGTTACGCCGTGGCGCGTGATCGCTACAAGGGCGTCGACCTGGCGATCTATTACGACCCGCACCATCCGTGGAACATCGAACGGATGAAGACGGCGATGAAGGCCTCGCTCGACTACGACCAGGCCAATTTCAGCCCCTACCAGTTCCGCCAGCTGCGCATCCAGGAATTCCCCGGCTACGCCGACTTCGCCCAGTCGTTCGCCAACACCATCCCCTGGTCGGAGAACCTGTTCTTCATCGCCGACTACCGCGATCCGGAAAAGATCGACATGGTCACCTATGTCGGCGCCCACGAGATCGGCCACCAATGGTGGGCCCACCAGGTGATCGGGGCCGACCAGCAGGGCGGCGCCATGCTCAGCGAGACCTTCGCCCAGTATTCGGCCCTGATGGTCATGAAGCGGATGTACGGCGAGGCCCAGATCCGCAAGTTCCTGAAGTTCGAGCTGAACAGCTACCTGCGGGCCCGGGGCGGCGATCCGCTGGAGGAGCAGCCGCTGGCCCGGGTCGAAAACCAGCCCTACATCTATTACCGCAAGGGCTCGCTGGTCATGTACCGGCTGCAGGACGAGATCGGCGAGGCGGCCGTCAACCGCGCCCTGCGCAAGCTGATCGCCAGCTACGCCTTCAAGGGCGCGCCCTATCCGACCACCCTGGACTTCCTGGCCGCCCTGCGCGCCGAGGCCCCGGCCGACAAGCAGGGGCTGATCACCGACCTGTTCGAGAAGATCACCCTCTACGACCTGAAGGCCAAGTCGGCGACGGTGACGAAGCGGCCCGACGGGCGGTTCGAGACCACCCTGGTGGTAGAGGCCAGGAAGCTCTACGCTCAGGGCCGCGGCCAGGAGACCGCCGCGCCGATGAACGAGGTCCTGGACGTCGGCCTGTTCACCTTGGAGCCGGGCAAGAAGGGCTTCGGCCCCGACAAGGTCATCGCCTTCGAACGGCGGCCGATCCGCTCGGGAACCCAGACCCTGACCTTCGTCACCCAGGCCGCGCCCAAGGTGGCGGGGGTGGATCCCTACAACATCGTCATCGACCGCAACGGCGACGACAACACCACCAAGGTCGAGATGCGGTGAGCCGGGGACCGAGCCCGAGACGCCGGACTGGAGAGTCCGGAATCCCGGCTCGATTTCCCTGGCTTTAGCTTAGTGCACGAAGCCCTTCTTCAGGCCCTCGGCCATGTTCAGGTGCTCCTGCACCGCCGGGGCGGTGGCGGCGGCGAAGGCCTTGATGGCCGGGGTGTCGCCGTCCTGGGCGTAGCGCTGCAGCAGGTTCAGGGCCGCCTGGTGGGCGTCGACCTGGTCGTCGGCGTACTTCTTGTCGAAGTCCTTGTCGTCGGCCTTGGTCAGATCGTCGAGCTTGCCCTGCAGGTCGGCGGGCAAAGCGGCCGGCGGGGTGATCGCCGCGCCCGAGGCGCTGATCGCGGCCTTGAGGTCCTCGGTGGTCTTGGTGTGGGCCTTCTCCATCTTGGCGGCGAAGGCCTTGACCTCGGCGTTGGCCGAGCGCTTGGCGGCCAGCTTGGCGGCCTCGATCTCGTACATGTCGCTGGCGGCGGCCTTCTCGACGAAGGTGGCGGCCTTGGTCTCGTCCGACGGCGTCGGCACGGTGGCGGTGGGGTTGGCGTCCGGCGTGGCGGCCTGTTCGGTCGGCGTCGCCGCGCCCTTGGTCTCGTCGGACTTCTGGCCGCAGGCGGCCAGGCTCAAGGCCGCGATGGCGGCGCCGACGATGAGGAGCTTGCGGGTCATGGCTTTCTCCCTGCGCGTTTTCTAGAAACGGAAACGGGAGCCGGCGTCGCGCGCCGCCGACGTGGATATAAGAACTTCACGCGGCCGTGACCGGTTCCGTGATCGGGGAGGGAAAGCCATGGCCGACGCGCCGCTGACGGGCCTGCGGGTGATCGAGATGGGCTCGCTGATCGCCGGGCCGTTCTGCGGCCAGGTGCTGGGCGATTTCGGGGCCGAGGTGATCAAGCTCGAAGACCCGGCGGCGGGCGATCCGATGCGCCAGTGGGGCCGCACCAAGCCCAAGGGCCACTCGCCCTGGTGGCCGGTGATCGGCCGCAACAAGACCTCGGTGACGCTCGACCTGCGCGCCGCCGAGGGCCGCGACCTGGCCCGCGCCCTGATCGCCAAGGCCGACGTGGTGGTCGAGAACTTCCGCCCCGGCACGATGGAGAAGTGGGGCCTGGGCTATGACGACCTGGCCGCCGTCAATCCCGGCCTGGTGATGACCCGGGTCTCGGGCTTCGGCCAGACCGGCCCCTATGCGCGCCGCGCCGGCTACGCCCTGATCGGCGAGGCCATGGGCGGCCTGCGCCACATCACCGGCGAGCCCGACCGGCCGCCGGCCCGGGCCGGGATCTCGATCGGCGACAGCCTGGCCGGCCTCAACGCCGCCCTCGGCACGATGATGGCCCTGCACGCCCGCCAGCGCACCGGCCGCGGCCAGGTGGTCGACGCGGCGATCTATGAGAGCGTGCTGACGGTGATGGAGAACCTGATCACCGAATACGACCTGTCGGGCTATGTGCGCGAGCGTTCCGGCGCGATCCTGCCCGGCATCGCCCCCTCCAACGTCTATCCCACCCGCGGCGGCGAACTGGTGCTGATCGGGGCTAACCAGGACACGCTGTTCAAGCGCCTGTGCGAGGCGATGGGCCGGCCCGAACTGGCCCAGGACCCCCGCTACCGCGACCACGCCGCGCGCGGCGCCCACCAGGTGCAGCTGGACGCGACGATCGCCGGCTGGACGGTGGAGCACGACATCGACGCCCTGCTGCCGCTGCTGGACGCCGCCGGCGTCGCCGCCGGCCGGGTCTATCGCGCGCCGGACATGCTGGCCGATCCGCAGTTCCAGGCCCGCCAGTCGATCGTCGAAGTGGTCCATCCGGTGTTCGGGACGGTGAAGATGCAGAACGCCTTCCCGCGGCTGTCGGACACCCCGGGCGGCGTGCGCTGGCCGGGCCCCGCCCTGGGCGAGCACACCGAGGCGGTGCTGCGCAAGGTGGCGGGCCTGTCGGACGAGGCCATCGCCGGGCTGCGCGAGCGCAAGGTGATCTGATCCCCCGCCGGCGTGCAGGTCCCGTCCAGGACCGGTCAAATCCCGCGGGCTAAGCGTCGCATTAGAAACCCTGTTCTTGCTTCTGGGCCGGACCGGGCGTAACGGGTCCGCTCCCGCCGCCGCTGGCGGGCTCAAGATCGAATTGGAGGCTGCGATGGGTTACCGGGTCGCCGTGGTCGGCGCCACGGGCAATGTGGGCCGTGAAATGTTCAACATCCTCGAGGAAGTGAAATTCCCCGTGGAGAAGATGCATGCCATCGCCTCGCGCAAATCCATCGGCGTGGAAGTCTCGTTCGGCAATCAGATTATCAAGTGCGAGGACCTGGAGACGTTCGACTTCTCCAAGGTCGACATCGTTCTGATGAGCGCCGGCGGGTCGATCTCCAAGGCCTGGGGCGAGAAGATCGGCGCCGCCGGTCCGATCGTCATCGACAATTCCAGCCACTTCCGGATGGATCCGGACGTGCCGCTGGTGGTGCCGGAAGTGAACCCCGACGCCGTCAACAGCCTGCCCAAGAACATCGTCGCCAACCCCAACTGCTCCACGGCGCAGCTGGTGGTGGTGCTGGCCCCCCTGCACGCCGAAGCCAAGATCAAACGGGTGGTCGTCTCGACCTACCAGTCGGTGTCGGGCGCGGGCAAGGAAGGCATGGACGAGCTGTGGGAGCAGACCAAGGGCGTCTTCGTCCTGGGCGCGCCGGCTCCCAAGAAGTTCACCAAGCAGATCGCCTTCAACGTCATCCCCCACATCGACGTCTTCATGGAAGACGGCTTCACCAAGGAAGAGTGGAAGATGATGGCGGAGACCAAGAAGATCCTGGATCCGGCGATCAAGCTGACCGCCACCTGCGTGCGGGTGCCGGTGATGGTCGGCCACGCCGAGGCGGTCAATATCGAGTTCGAGACCCCGCTCGACGAGGACGACGTCCGCGAGATCCTGCGCGACGCCGATGGCGTGGTCGTGGTCGATAAGCGCGAGGACGGCGGCTACATGACGCCGAAGGAAAGCGCCGGCGAGTTCCCGGTCTATGTCTCGCGTATCCGCACCGACTCGACCGTGGAAAACGGCATCGCGCTGTGGTGCGTGGCCGACAACCTGCGCAAGGGCGCGGCGCTGAACGCCGTGCAGATCGCCCAGCTCCTGCATGAGCGCGGCCTGATCAAGCAGAAGACGCCGGCTTAAGACGACCCCAAGTCGTCCCTCGCCAGCGGCGGGGGACGACGACGGACCAGCCTTCGGGACCGGACATCGCGCCCCGCGCAAGATGCGGGCGGACGACAGGGGATTTTCCTGTCAGATCCCTTTCCGAAAGGCGCTTTCCATGACGACCAGTTCCGCCCCGGACGCTCGGCCCGCCTATGTCGCCGGCGTGGCCTGCTATAGCCTATGGGGCTTCCTGCCGCTCTATTTCCACCTGCTGGCCAAGCTCGGCGTCGGCTCGCTGGAGATGATCGCCCACCGCACCCTGTGGTCGGTGCTGTGGGCCGGCGGCCTGGTGCTGCTGGCCCGCCAGGGCGGCCAGGTGGCGGCGGTGCTGCGCCAGCCGAAGACCCTGCTCCTGCTGCTGCTGTCGACCCTGGCGATCTTCAGCAACTGGACGATCTATGTGGTGGCGGTCAACGCCGGCAAGGTCATCGAGGCCAGTCTCGGCTACTACATCAACCCGCTGATGAACATGGCGGCCGGGGCCCTGCTGTTTCGCGAGCGGATGAGCCTGGAGGGCAAGATCGCCATCGGCCTGGCCGCGGTCGGGGTGGCGATCCAGACGGCGGCCTTGGGCCACCTGCCCCTGGTCTCGCTGGGCCTGGCCCTGACCTTCTGCGTCTACGCCATCCTGCGCAAGCAGGTGAAGGCCGACGCCCAGACCGGGCTGTTCATCGAGTGCGCCTACTTGGCCTTGCCGGGCCTGGCCTATGTCTGGCATCTGCAGGCGAGCGGCGCCGGTCACTTCGGTTCGGGGGCGCCGGTCACCCTGCTGCTGATGCTGGCCGGTCCGGCCACCGTCGTTCCCCTGGCCCTGTTCGCCTGGTCGGCCCGCCGCCTGCCGCTCAGCGCCGTCGGCTTCCTGCAGTTCATCGCCCCGACCATCCAGTTCCTGCTCGGCGTCGCCCTGGGCGAGGCCTTCACCCCGATGCGGGCCCTGTCGTTCCTGTTCATCTGGCTGGGCGTGGCGGTGTTCGCCTACGGCGCCTGGCGGCGGACGCGGGTGACGGCGGCGGTTTAGTCTGATCTGCTCGTCTCGGCGTCCGCGCGGCATTTGCGGGATGGTCGATCCGGCTCGGTTGGGCCATGCTCCCGGCCCATGATCGGCACGCAGCATCCTCCCTGCGACGAGGGCCTGATCCGGGCGCAGCCGCGGTCGGACCAGGCCGCGCCGCGCAAGCGCTTGGCCCTGGCCGCCACGGTGCTGGGCTCCAGCATGGCCTTCATCGACGGCTCGGTGGTCAATGTCGCCCTGCCGGCCATGCGCGCGGCCCTGAAGGCCGACGCCGGGGAGGTGCAGTGGATCGTCAACGCCTATCTGCTGCTGCTCGGGGCGCTGGTGCTGATCGGCGGCTCGGCCGGCGACCGCTATGGGCGGCGTAGGATGTTCGTGCTCGGGGTGGTGCTGTTCGGCCTGGCCTCGCTGGGCTGCGCGCTGGCCCCCGATGTCGGGTGGCTGATCGCGGCCCGCGCCGCCCAGGGCCTGGCGGCGGCGCTGCTGGTGCCGGCCAGCCTGGCCATCCTCGGGGCGACTTTCGGCGATGACGGGCGCGGCGGGGCGATCGGGGCCTGGGCCGGATTCGGGGCGGTGACCACCGCCATCGGCCCGGTGCTGGGCGGCTGGCTGGTCGACCATGTCTCATGGCGGGCGATCTTTCTGATCAACCTGCCCCTGGCCGCCGCCACCGTCTGGCTGGCCCTGGCGGCGGTGCGCGAGAGCCGCGATCCGGAAGTCGACCGCCTGGACTGGCTGGGCGCCGGCCTGGCCGCGACCGGTCTGGGCGCGGCGACCTGGGGCCTGACCGCGGCCGGCCAGCGCGGCTGGACCAGTCCGGCGGTGTGGGCGGCCCTGGCCCTGGGCGCGGTGCTGCTGGGCCTGTTCGTCCTCAGCCAAGCCCGCGGGAAGCAGCCGATGATGCCGCTGTCGCTGTACCGCTCGCGGACCTTCAGCGGCGCCAACCTGCTGACCCTGGCCTTGTATTTCGGCCTGACCGGGGCCTTGTTCTTCCTGCCGTTCGAGCTGATCGCCCGCCACGGCTATTCGGCCGCCAAGGCCGGGGCGGCCCTGCTGCCGTTCTCGCTGGTGATGGGGACGCTGTCGGGGGTGGCCGGCAAGGCCGCCGACCGTTTCGGGCCCCGACCGCTGCTGACCGTGGGGCCGATCCTGGCCGGGATCGGTTTCGGCCTGCTGGGCGCCCCGTGGGTGGGGAGCGGCTACTGGACCGGGGTGCTGCCGGCGGTGCTGGTGCTGGCGGTCGGCATGACCATCAGTGTCGCGCCCCTGACCAGCACGGTGATGGGCGCGGTCGCCGCCAGCCATGCCGGGATCGCCTCGGGGGTCAACAACGCCGTGGCCCGGATCGCCGGCCTGCTGGCGGTGGCGGCGCTGGGCCTGGTCTATTTCGCGCCGGGACCGCAGGGCTATCCGTGGGTGATGGGGATCAGCGCCGCAGCCGCCGTCGTCGCCGGGATCGTCGGCGGGCTGATGATCGAGGCCGGCCCCGCGCCGAAGCGATCTTAAAATCGCTTGGCGACGCCGATCGCCAGCTCGAGGTCGGGGGTGTCGCGGTTCAGGCCCAGATAGGCTGCGGCGTCCAGCTGCAGGTCCTCGACGGAAGCCGGCGTCCAGGCGGCGGTCAGGTCGAAGCTGGCGGCGGTGACCCGGCCGGCCGGGTCGTCGTCGACATCGGCCCACAGCTCCACGCCCAGCGACACCGGCCCGATCGCCCGGCCGAGCCCGACGGCGCTGGCCAGGCCCGCATGGCGGCCGCGCCCGTCGGCGTCGGGGCGAAGGTCCAGCTCCGGCGACAGGGCCAGCGACCAGACCGGGCCCAGCGGCAGGCTGACCGGCGCGATCACCCCGCCCTGCCAGCGGCCGCCGCCGACGCCGTCGGTCCCGACCGGGGCGGTCACGAACGGCTGCAGGGCGACCGAGACGCCGTCGCCGCCGGGATGGCGCAGCGACCAGCGCAGAGCGAAATTGACGTCCCCGATCCCGTCGACGACGGAGACCGCCCCCGTCGCCCGGTCCTTCTGGCGCACCCGCTCATGGGCGGTCCAGCTGACCTGGCCTTCCACCATCGACGCCAGGCCCAGGCGCAGCTCCAGCCCCCCGAAGGCGACATCGTCGACCGAGGTCCCGCCGCCCCGGCTCCAGGCGGCGTCGGCCAAGCCCAGCTCGGCCTGGAAGCGGCCGGCGTCCAGCACACAGGGCGGCGAGCCCTTGCCGGGCCGGTCGGCGCAGAAATCGCGCCCGGCGTCCTGGGCCTGGGCGAGGCCGGCCAAGGCCGCCAGCCCGGCGGCCAGGCCGGTGATCCTCAAAGCCGTCCGCATGCCGCCCCCTTCAACCTGCTTCAGAGCGCCCCGTAGGCCGCCTGGATCAATCGCACCGCGCGGGCGTCGCCGATCAGTTCGCTGCCCTGCCGGTTCATCACATAGGCCCCCGCCACCCCGCGGGCCGGATCGGCGAAGGCGCAGGAGCCGCCCCAGCCGCTGTGGCCGAAGGCGTCCGGCGACGGGCCGTAGAAGAGGTTGGGCGTGTTGCGCATGAAGCCCGCGCCCCAGCTGATCACATAGGGCAGCACCAGGTCCTGGCCGACGATCCGCTCGGCCCGGGCCTTTTCCATCGTCTCGGGCGACAGCACCGGCACGCCGTCCAGCGTCCCGCCGCAGGCCAGGGCCCCCATCAGCCGGGCCAGGGCTGGGGCGGTGGCGTGGCCGTTGGCCGAGGGAATCTCGACCCGCCGCCACTCGGCCGTGCCGCGCCCACCCGGCGCCGCCCACTTGGTCATGAAGGCGGCCTTCACCGCCTCGTTCACCGCCCCGAACTTGGGCAGGGCGGTCGGCCGCATCAGCTCGGCGACCCGGTCGTGCTCGCTGTCGGGCAGGCCGATCCACAGGTCCAGGCCCAGCGGCCCGGCCAGGTCCTCGCGCAAGGCCGTCCCCATGGTCCGGCCGTCGACCCGGCGGAAGATCTCGCCGGCGATGAAGCCGAAGGTCAGCGGGTGGTAGCCGCTGGCCGAGCCGATCGGCCAGAGCGGGGCCATGGCCGCCAGCTTGGCGCAGGTGGCGTCCCAGTCGAACCAGATGGCCGGGTCGGTCTGGTCGGGAAAGCCCGACAGCCCGTCCTGGTGCGACAGGGCCTGGCCGATGGTGACGTCCTGCTTGCCGGCCTGGGCGTATTCGGGCCACACCGAGGCGACGGTCTGGTCATAGGTCAGTCGGCCCTGGTCGACCAGGCGGGCGACCAGCAGGGCCGCCACCGCCTTGGTGGTCGAGAACAGCGGGGTCAGGGTGTCGGGGCCGAACGGCCGCTCGTGCGTGCGGTCGGCGAAGCCGCCCATCAGGTCGACGACCACCTCGCCGTCGATCGTCAGGCAGAACCGCGCCCCCAGCTCGCCGCCGCCGGGGGCGTTCGGGTCGAAATTGCCGGCGAAGGCGTCGCGTACGGCGGCGAAGCGGTCGGGGCACAGGCCGGTGATGTCGACGGTCATGACTCCCGTCTACAGCACGGCCAAAGCCCTTGTCACCCGCGTCCGTCGCGGGCCAGTTCGGCCATCACCGTCCGCCAGCCCTGGTGGTCGGCCGGGCCGGCGCGGTCGAAGGCCGCCTGCAGATGCCGCATCTGGACCCCGGTCAGCTCGCCTTCCAGCCGCTCGCCCTCGGGCGTCAGGCGCAGGTTCTTGACCCGGCGGTCGCCGGCGGAGGGGGCGGCGGCGACCAGGCCCATCTCCAGCAGCTGCCGCAGCGGCGCGTTCAGCGCCTGCTTGCTGACCGCCAGCAGGTCGAGCAGGCCGCGGATCGAGACGTCGGGCCGACGGCCGATGAAATAGAGGATGCGGTGGTGCACCCGCCCCAGGCCGCGGCGCTCGAGGATCCGGTCCGGCCGGTCGGTGAAGCCGCGATAGGCGAAGTACAGCAGCTCGATCGCGCTGTGCAGGTCGTCCTGGCGATCTAGGTCAAGCATGTTGACACAATAAGCGCCCGGCCCTTACGGTGTCGATAGGTCAATAGACTTGACGCTATTTTGGGGGAACGACCATGGCCCGGCTGTCCGTGCGCACCGGCGATCTGCACCCCTCGCCGGTGCGCGACATGCTCAGCGTCGCCCAGCGGCCGGGGATGATCTCGTTCGCCGGCGGCCTGCCGTCGCCGGAGACCTTCGCGGGCCTCGACCTGCCGCCACCGCCGCGCGACCTGCTGCAATACGGTCCGACCGAGGGCGAGCCGGCCCTGCGGGCCCGCATCGCCGAAGACCTGGCGGACCTGGGCCTGGACTGCGGACCCGACCGGGTGCTGGTGCTGTCGGGCTCGCAACAGGGCATCGACTTGGCCGCCAAGCTGGTCGTCGACCCGGGCGCGGCGGTGGCGGTGGAGTCCCCCGCCTATCTGGCGGCGCTGCAGGTGTTCCGGTTCTTCGGCGCGCGGTTCGAGATTCTCGACCGCGCCGATCCCGCCGCCGGCTGGGCCGACGCGGCGCCGGCCCTGGCCTATGTCACGCCCACCTTCCAGAACCCGACCGGCCAGTGCTGGAGCGCGGCCGAGCGCCAGGCCCTGGCCCAGGCCTGCGACGTCCATGACGTGATCCTGTTCGAGGACGATCCCTATCGCGACCTGGTCTACGAACCCTGCGAGCGCCGCCCCGTCTGCGCCGGGCTGAAGACCGCCTCGTGGATCTATCAGGGCTCGTTCTCCAAGACCGTCGCGCCGGGGCTGCGGCTGGGCTTCCTGACCGCCTCGGAGGACCTGTTCCCCTATCTGACCCGGCTGAAGCAGGCCTCGGACCTGCACACCAACCGCCTGAGCCAATGGATGGTGCTGCAATATCTGAACGATCCGGGCCGGGCGGCGCGGATGGCGTGGGTGGCCGATCTCTACCGCGGCAAGCGCGACGCCTTCGACGCGGCCCTGACCCGACACCTGGGCGGTCTGGCGACCTGGACCGCCCCGCCCGGCGGCCTGTTCTTCTGGCTGACCCTGGCGGGGGCGGCCGATCCGGAGCGGCTGCTGAAGCGGGCGCTGGAGCAGGGGGTGCTGTTCACCCCCGGCGGCCACTTCCTGGCCGACGGCGGCGCCAGCCAGGCCCTGCGGCTGAACTTCAGCCTGGCCGAGCCGGCCGCGGCCGAGCGCGGGCTGCGGATCCTCGGCGACCTGCTGCGGGACCCGGCCTAGCGCCGATCCGGGTGGATCGCCGGCCCGGATCGGTCTTAGATCGCGGCCCTCAAGGGTTGTGGGGATCGAGATGGGCAGGAAGGCCAAGGCTTCGGCGGTGCAGGCGGCGGGACAGTGCGCCTGCGGGGCGGTGCGGCTGGAGATCGACGTTCCGGCCCGCTGGGCCTGGCACGACCACTCGGCCGCCAGCCGCCTGGCCCAGGGCTGCGCCTTCGCCACCTATGTCGGCAGCTATCGCAGCCGCTTCCGGATTCTCGCCGGCGCCGACAGCATCACCCGCTTCGAGGACGCTGCGGCCGGGACGGCGCGCGGCTTCTGCGCCCGTTGCGGCACGCCGCTGTACTATGAGCGGGCCCGCGCGCCGACCATGGTCAACATCCCCCGCGCCCTGTTCACCGAGCGCACCGGCCGCGAGCCGCGCTATCACGTCGCCCTGCACGAGGCCCCGGACTGGACCTATGCCGGCGCGCCCTTGGCCCCGCTGAAGGGCTATCCCGGCGTGATGTGGGAGCGGCCCCGGCGCAAGCCGCGCCGGATGATCGACGACCCGTTCTGACGCTCGCGCTCCGGCGGCGGGTCGGCCAGGGCGGTCCAGGCGGCCAGAGCGGCGAGCCGGTAGTCCTCGCCCCAGGGCGGACCGAGCGCCGCGCCCAGGGCCTTGAGGCGCGCCGCCAGTTCGGGCTCGCCGACGGCCAGGGCGTCGCCCACCAAGGTCGGCAGGTCGCGCTCGGCGACGCGGCGGACCTCCAGCCCCGCCAGGCCGCCGCCCGCCGCGACGACGTCGCGATAGAACGCCCCCTCGGCGGCGTGGATCAGGGCGTGGGCCCGCAGGATGTCTTCCAGCCGCGCCGGGATCCGGGCCGCGCCGACTGGCGTCACGGCGATGGCGACCGAAAAGCCGTCGGCGCGCAGCTCGGCGGCCAGCCGGCCGATCTCGCCGGCCGTCTTGGCCTCGGCGGCGGCCCGCACCCGGGCGATCAGGGCGACGGCCCCGGCGCGGTCGGCCGCCGCCTGGTGATAGACGAACCGCTCCAGCCCGGTCGCGAAGACGATCCGCCGGCGGACGACGACGCGCGGGCCGGCCGGCGGGCCCGCCAGGGCGACGGCGGCGGTCCAGTAGGTATAGGGCCGAAACCCCAGGACCGCGAAGGATGGCTCGCTGCGCATCACCGGCCTCGACGCCGAACCGCCAGGGCGCGCGGCGCCCGGGCTTCGTTCCGCAACCATCCTACGCCAAATGTGGGCGAACGGCCCTGCTGACGACCGTCCGAGGCCGCGACACTTTCGAACCGCCCGGCGAAGCTGCTAACAGCATCGGATGCTGACCGATCCGCTGTTCTACGCCGTCGCCATTCCCGCCGTGATCCTGCTGGGCCTGGCCAAGGGCGGATTCGCCGGGATCGGGGTGGTGGCGGTGCCGCTGATGGCCCTGGCGGTCTCGCCGGTGCTGGCCGCCTCGATCACCCTGCCGATCCTGCTGGTCCAGGACGTGGTCAGCGTCTGGTCGTTCCGCAAAACCTGGAACAGGGGCCTGCTGATCCTGATGCTGCCGGCCGCCGCCGTCGGCATCTTCCTGGGCTGGCTGCTGGCGGCCCGGGTCTCGGTGTCGGCGGTCGAGCTGGCCATCGGCGTGATCGCCATCGCCTTTTCGCTGCAGCGCCTGTGGGCCGAGCGGGCGGTCAAGGCCGCCGCCGCGGTCGAGGCCGGCCCCGCCCGGCCCTGGCTGGGGCTCCTGTGCGGCGCGGCGGCCGGCTTCACCAGCCAGGTCGCCCACGCCGGCGGACCGCCGTTCCAGATCTATGTCCTGCCGCGCCGCCTGCCGCGCGACACCTTCATCGGCACCAGCGCCATCTTCTTCGCCACGGTCAACTGGATGAAGGTGCCGGCCTATGTCGCCCTGGGCCAGTTCACCCGCCCGGTGCTGACCACCGCCGCCGTGCTGCTGCCCCTGGCCCTGGCCTCGACCTGGGCCGGGGTGTGGCTGGTGCGACGGGTGCCGGCCGAGGGCTTCTACCGGATCATCTACCTGCTGCTGATCGCGGTCGGCGGCAAGCTGGCCTGGGATGGAGCCAGCGGGCTGCTGGGCGGAGCCTAGGCAGGCCTGCGGCCTTTTCGCCGCCACGATGATCGGCGTTTATATGTCATCGATTGCGCGTAGAGTGGGCGGGCCATGATCACGACGACCAGCAAGCTTCCAGCGCCGGCCGAGGACGCGCCCAAGCACTATCCGACGCCGGGCGCCCTGCGCGCCGACCTGGTGGTGCACCTGGCCGGCCTGGCCTGCGCCCTGCTGGGCGGCGGCATCATGCTGGGCCTGGCCTTCGGTCTGGGCTCGCTGAGCCAGGTGGCGGCCATCGCCGTCTATACCGTCGGCCTGATCACCATGCTGTCGCTGTCGACCGCCTACAACTTCTCCACCGCCCGCTGGCGGCCGCTGCTGCGCCGCTTCGACCACGCCGGCATCTTCGTGATGATCGCCGCCTCCTACACCCCGTTCACCACCCAGAACCTGCACGGCTGGTGGGCGATCGGCATGACCTCGGCGGTGTGGACGGTGGCCGGGATCGGCGTGCTGGCCAAGCTGCTGTTGCCGGGCCTCGACAAGCGCTTCTGGGTCGGCCTGTACCTGGCTCTGGGCTGGCTGGTGCTGGTGGCGATCAAGCCGATGATCGCCGGCCTGGGCTGGGTGGCCCTGCTGCTGCTGGCGATCGGCGGCGTGATCTATTCGACCGGTACGGTGTTCTATCTGATGAAGCGGCTGAAGTTCCGGCGCGCCATCTGGCACGGTCATGTGATCGGAGGGGCCGGCCTGCACTACGCCGCCATCCTGGTCGGGGTGGTCCTGGCCTCGAGCGGACACCCCTGAGCCTGCCTTGACCCTGCCGCCGGACTCCAAACGGACCCTCCAGACCTTCTTCCGGGATCGCGGCGCCGCGCAGCCGCCGCGCGGCAAGCGGCTGGCGGCCCCGCCGGCCGAGGCCGAGGCCGAGGCGGTCGGCTTTCCCGGCGTGCGGCTCAGCGTCGACGAGGCCGACGTCGCCCTGCGGCACGTGGCCGACCGCCTGGCCCCGGCCCGCCCGCTGCTGGGTCGCGGCGACTTCAATATCCTGGCCCTGTCGGGCGGCGCGGCCGGGGGCGCGTTCGGGGCCGGCGCGCTGATCGGCCTGACCCAGGCCGGAACCCGCCCGGACTTCGCCATCGTCACCGGAGTCAGCACCGGGGCGCTGATCGCTCCCCTGGCGTTCCTGGGCCCGGCCTGGGACGACCGGCTGGCCGACGCCTATGTCGGCGGCCACGCCGCCGAGCTGCTCAGCCTCAAGCGGCTGGGGCCGACCCTGGGCCAGAGCCTGTTCCGCGGCGAGGCGCTGGACAGCCTGGTGGCGCCGTTCGTCGACCAGGCGATGATCGAGGCCGTGGCCCAGGAACACGCCCGCGGCCGCCGGCTGCTGATCGCCACCACCAATCTCGACAGCCAGAAGGCCGCCATCTGGGACATGGGGGCGATCGCCAGCCACGGGGGCGAGGCCGCCGTGCGGCTGTTCCGCGACGTGCTGGTCGCCTCGGCCACCCTGCCCGGCCTGTTTCCGCCCAAGCTGTTCGAGGTCGAGGTACCCGACGGCGAGGGCGGCGTCGTCCGACACCAGGAAATGCATGTCGACGGCGGCGTCGCCGCGCCGCTGTTCCTGATGCCCGACGCCCTGCTGCGCTGGCGCGAACTGGGCCATCGCCTGCGGCGCGGCCGGGTCTATGTGATCGTCAACACCGTGCTGGAGCCGACGCCGCGCACCACCCAGCCGGGGGTGGCCTCGATCGTCGGGCGCAGCTTCGAGACCATGCTGCGGTTCTCCTATCGCCAAGCCCTGAGCCTGGCGGCCGGCTTCTGCCTCCGCCACAACCTGCCGCTCAGCGTCGCCTCGATCCCGTCCAGCTTCGACGGCTTCAACATGATGCGGTTCGAGACGGCCAGCATGAGGCGCACCTTCGACGACGCCCGGGCCCTGGCCCTGGCCGGCCGGCTGTGGGCCCAGCCGACGCCGCCGCCCCCGGCCTGGCGCGAGCTGTTCCGCCGCCCGGCCGCGCGCCGCGAGCCGGGGGCCTCGACCCTGGACCCGCCGCCGGAGGTCTGAGGGCGGTTAGGGCCAAGGTGCGCGGGAACGCCCCCTTCCGTCTCCCCGGCGAAGGCCGGGGTCCAGATCATAGGGCGGTGTGTTTCGGATAGACGGCCAGCACGACGGCTGAACCTGGACCCCGGCCTTCGCCGGGGAGACTGAGTGAAAGTCGATTCAGCCGCTATTTCTTGACGTAGCGGGCGCGCAGCTTTTCCAGGCGCGGCGGATCGGCGCGGAAGTCGCCGGCCAGGCCCAGGCGGGCGTTGCACGACGGGCAGCGCACCGAGTCCTCGTCAGCGAGGGCGGCCGGCGGATCGAAACGGGCGCCGCAGGGTTTGCACTTGAAGTCACCGGTCGGCGGCGGGGGAGCCGGCGGCGGTTCGGGAACCACGCGCCGGGCCGGACGCTGGATGCGCTCGAGCGGCGGCGGGCCGCCGGGCGCGGCGACGCCGCTCTTCAGGCTCAGGATCTTGCGGCGAGGAGGCTCGCTATCGCTCATGACGGTCGATGGCTCGTTGAGGGTCGGGCGCTAGCTGCATGATCTGGCCCGGAAACTCAAGCGCCCGAGCGCGATTCGCGCCGATCGGGTCCTACCAATGCGGCTTCAGGCTGAAGGACAGCGCCACCATCTCGTCCTTCTGGGTGGCCATGCCCATGATCTGGTCCTTGGCCCTGATCTTGCGGTGGACATAGCCGAACGAGGCCTGCATGGCCCCGCGCCGCCAGGCCACGCCGGCCTGGCCGTCGCCGACCAGCTTGCTGCTGCTGTCGGAGGTGAAGCCGGCCCGGCTCCAGTCGCCGTCCGCGCTGCGCAGCATGTTCAGCCCCACGGCCTGGCCGCTGGCGGCGGCGAACACGTACCAGCGGCCGCGGTCGCCGAAGGCCCGCCCGTCGCTGACGCCGAGCGAATTGACCACCCGGTCGCCCATCTTCTTGCCGAACCGCACTGTGGCCCCGGCCTCGGCCGAGCCCCCGGCCGCGCCAATGCCCAGCCCGGCGTGCGGGGAGACGTCCAGGGCGTACTTGCCGGCTCCCAGCCGGACCGCCGCCGGCCAGCCGCGGGTCACCGTCACGTCGACGTCGCGGTCCTCGAAGCTGTCCTCGTCCGGCCGGACCATCGACAGGGGCCGGGTCGCGCCGCTCTGGGCGACCTTGGCGACCGACACCCGCACGGAGTCGACCGCGTGGCCGCTGTCGCCGACCACGAAGGCGTTGGAGCGCCAGGTGACCGCGCCGCGGCCGGCATAGTAACGGTCGGCGTCCAGCAGCTTGGCGTCGCCATAGGCCCCGGCCGGAGACAGGGCGAAGCTGGGATCATCCGCGCGCGGGGCGGCGGTCCGCGGCGCCTCGGAAAAGCCGATCGCGGCTGGGCGCAGGCTATGGGCGCTGAGATCGATCGGCCGCGTGGCGCGGCTGTCGACAATGAAACTGGCCATGGTGGCGGGCTTGGCCTTGCGGCCGGCGGCGGGCGTCCTATCTGAAGTCTCGGACGACGTGGCGGCCGCGGCCTTCGGGGCGGGTTTCGCGCGGGCCGGGTGCGCCTGGGCGACAGCGCAAGCCGTCAGGCTCACGCCCAAGCTCACCACGAACGCCACCGCACGCATGCCGGACCCCTCGTCCCAAGTTCCCCCCAAGGAGCCTACCCGCAATTGCGGCGGCGTCCATGGGACAAATCCCCACGTCCTTAACAAATCGCCGTGCGTCGGGTTCCAGAACGCCGAACGGCGGCGCGAGAGCCTCGCGCCGCCGTTCGTTTGTCCAGGATTTGAAGCCCGGCCCTATTGGCAGGCCAGGCACTCGTCGTAATCGGTCTTCTCGGGCGCGTCGAAGCCGTTGATCGGCCCGGCCACCGCCACGTCGGAGCCGGCATAGGCCGCCCGCTGCACCGACTTGGAGCGCAGGTAGTAGAGCGACTTCACGCCCCGCTCCCAGGCCTGCCAGTGCAGCATGTGCAGGTCCCACTTGTCGACGTCGCCGGGCAGGAAGATGTTCACCGACTGGCTCTGGCAGATTTCCGGCGTGCGGTCGGCGGCCAGTTCGACCACCCAGCGCTGGTCCAGCTCGAAGGCGGTCTTGTAGACGTCCTTGTCGTCCTGGCTGAGGAAGTCCAGGTGCTGGACCGAGCCCTCGTTCTCCAGGATCGAGCCCCAGACCGCGTCGGTGTTCTGGCCCTTCTCCTCGAGCAGTTTCTCCAGGTAGGGGTTCTTGACCGCGAACGAGCCCGACAGGGTCTTGTGCGTGTAGATATTGGCCGGGATCGGCTCGATGCCGGCGCTGGTGCCGCCGCAGATGATCGAGATCGAGGCGGTCGGGGCGATGGCCAGCTTGTGCGAGAAGCGCTCCATCGAGCCGCGCTCGGCGGCGTCGGGGCACGGGCCCTTCTCCTCGCCCAGGGCGATCGAGGCCTTGTCGGCCTCGCGGCGCAGGTGCTTGAACATCCGCATGTTCCAGCTCTTGGCCAGGGCGCTCTCGAACGGCACGTTCTGGCTCTGCAGGAAGCTGTGGAAGCCCATCAGGCCCAGGCCGACCGAGCGCTCGCGCATGGCGGCGTAGGCGGCGGCCTTGGCCGGCTCGGGGGCGCGATCGATGAAGTCCTGCAGCACGTTGTCGAGGAAGCGCATGACGTCCTCGATGAAGGTCGGGTGGTCGCGCCATTCCAGGAAGGTCTCGGCGTTGACCGACGACAGGCAGCAGACGGCGGTGCGGTCGTTGCCCAGGTGGTCGAGGCCGGTGTGCAGCATGATCTCGCTGCACAGGTTCGACTGGCGCACGCTCAGGCCCAGCTCGCGCTGGTGCTTGGGCATGGCCCGGTTCACGGTGTCGGAGAAGATCAGATAGGGCTCGCCGGTCTGCAGGCGCAGCTCCAGCACCTTCTGCCACAGGTTGCGAGCATCGACCTCGCGGACCACTTCGCCGGTCTTGGGCGAGCGCAGGCCGAACTTCTGGCCGTCGCGGACGGCGTGCATGAAGGCGTCGGTGATCGAGATGCCGTGGTGCAGGTTCAGGGACTTGCGGTTGAAGTCGCCCGACGGTTTGCGGATCTCAAGGAATTCCTCGATCTCGGGATGGTGGATGTCGAGATAGACCGCCGCCGAACCGCGGCGCAGGCTGCCCTGGCTGATCGCCAGGGTCAGGCTGTCCATCACCCGGATGAAGGGGATGATGCCGCTGGTCTGGCCCTGGCCCTTGACCTTCTCGCCGATCGACCGGACGCCGCCCCAGTAGGTGCCGATGCCGCCGCCATTGGCGGCCAGCCAGACGTTTTCGTTCCAGACGCCGAGAATGCCGTCCAGGCTGTCGGACACCGAATTGAGGAAGCAGCTGATCGGCAGGCCGCGCTCGGCGCCGCCGTTGCTGAGCACCGGGGTGGCCGGCATGAACCACAGGCGGCTCATATAGTCATAGACCCGCTGGGCGTGGTCGGCGTCGTCGGCGAAGGCCGTCGAGACGCGGGCGAACATGTCCTGGTACGACTCGCCCGGAAGCAGGTAGCGATCCTCCAGGGTGGTCTTGCCGAAGTCGGTCAGCAGGGCGTCGCGCGAACGGTCAACCTCGACCTTGCGCACCAGCGCCAGCTTGGGGCGCTCGGCCGTCCGCATGCCCTCGGTGCGGGCCTGGGGGAGCGCAGTCGTCTTCGCCGCTTCACTGCCGGTCATGATCAAAAATCCATAATCAATCAGCGTGTTCCGGAAAAGGGAAACGCCCCGTCCAGCCGCTACATCTTGTGGCCGAGGAGCCCCCTCAGCCCACATATGGGGCCACAGTGGCTAATGACTCGTCAACGGCGAGATGCGTCTCGGGGGCGAGTTTTTTCTTAACAAGCTGTGAACGAACGTCGGTGTTCCGGAAGATACTGGGCGCGATCAAAGGGTTGCAGGTTCAAGGCGATGGCGGCTGCGACGCCCTGTCGCGGTCAACAAAGAAGTGATCCGGCGGCGGAGTGGATTCCGCTGAAAGCCCTTGCCATTCGACGCGTCTAGTCGGCGAGGACGGCTTGCGCCTAAAACGCCGCGCGCGCCAAATGGCCATGCTTGGATCTCTAGGAGTTCGCCGTGCGCCACACCCTGCCTGTCGCGTTGTGCGTGGCGCTGTTCGCCGCTACGCCTGCCCTAGCGAGTGACATTAGCCGTCACAATACGCTGGCCCAAATCGACGCGGCGATCCGCAAGGCCGCGCCAGTGGGCGGGGAAGTCGGCCCGGCCCTGGCCTATCTGGACGCCAATCACGTTGAAAACAGCGATCAGGCCCGCGAGCGGACCGTCTACGCAATCATCCGGGGCATCCGGGGAGGATCGTTTCTGATCGAGAAGTCCGCCTCGATCCGGATCATCTATGACGAGCGTCGGCGCGTGACGGAGGTCAGGGTCTACGCTGACTACACCGGCCCCTGAGAAGCTTCGGCTGGGACAACCGCACGGCTCTGAGCATCGATAAAAGAAAAGGGCCCGGCGTCGCCGCCGGGCCCCTCCCAAGTCGATAGAGATCGCGATCTTAGAAGTTGATCGAGATCGTGGAACGGCGGTTCAGCGGTTCCTTCACACCATCGCCGGTGGCGACGGCGGGGGCGCTTTCGCCCTTCCAGTCCACGGCCAGGGTGTCGCCGGCGACGCCGGCTCCGACCAGGGCGTCGGCGACGGCCTTGGCGCGGCGCTCGGAGAGCTTGGCGTTATATTTCGGCGAACCCGAGGTGTCGGTGTGACCGACCACCACGATCTTGGTCGCATGACCGCCGTTGGCGTAGCTCGCGGCTTCCGAAACCACCGACTGGGCTTCCGGCGTCAGCACGTACTGATCGAACGGGAAGTAGACGATGAACTCGCGCGCTTCATATGCCGGCGGAGGCGGCGGGGGAGGCGGCGGAGGCGGAGGCGGCGGGGGCGGAGGCGGCGGGGGAGGCGGCGGCGGGGGCGGCGGCGGGGGCGGCGGAGCGGCGAACGAATACCGCAGGCCGACCGTCACCGACTGGTCCTTGTACTGGCCTTCCCAGGCGCCCGGCTGGATCGCCGACGAACCGGTCGACTGCCAGGTGTGATCCTGGGTGGCGAACCAGCGATAGGTCAGGTCGATCTTCAGCTTGTCGGTCGCCTTGATCGAGGCGCCGGCGATCGCCTGCCAGGCCACGGCGATGTCGTCATCGTCGACGGTCAGGTTCTGGATAGCGGGATTGGTGGCGGTCACCGCGCCCACGCCGCTGAACTGACCCAAAGCCTTGACGTCCAGGCGATTGATGCCGATGCCGGCGCCGATGAAGGGGTTGAACCATGAATCCGGCGCGAAGTCGTACAGGACGTTGGCCATCAGCGACCAGGAGTCGATCGAGCCGTCCGGGCTGCCGCATTTCGGCGCGGCGGTCGTGCGGGTCACGCCGGGGGTGCAGAGCGCATAGGGCTGCTGGCGGATCGGGTTGCCGTGAACGCTCGTGATGTCGCCGGGGCGATAGCCGCCTTCGACTTCAGCGCGCCAGTTCGGGGTGAACTGGTAGCCCAGGCGGACGAAGCCGGCCCAGTCGTTGTCGGCCGCCCAGGTATAGTGGGCGGTCGCGCCGTCCGGCATGGCGTTGTCAGATTCGGCGTTGATGCCTTCCGGCCAGTGATAGCCAAGGTCGACCGCGCCGTACCAGCCGGTCTCTTGGGCCGAAGCGGCGCCAGCGGCGAACACCGCGGCTAGAGCCACTCCCGCCAGGAGTTTGAGTTTCATATCAAGAGCCCTCTATTGCCCTGCACCGGCCGAGACCGACCGAGCACTGTTATACCAAGGCGCACGATCCGCGAAAGTGTCAGCAGAGCAACACCCGTCAGGTTTCGTCGCCCTGCAAGACAAGGCGACTCCAACAACTGACCGCCCCACGCAATCAACTTCCGAGCGTATCGGCTGACTATCGCGGAAAAGCGCCAGCATCCTACCGGTTCGCACGCGAATCCGCGTAGCGCAAGGCCTCCAGCGCTTTTTGCAGGCTGCGGGCGCGTAAAAACGTCGCACACGGGCTTGCAGAACACAGGGATATGCGCCGGGCGCCGGCTACCTCAGTCGAGGGTCCGCCGGTATCGCATCATCGCCGCCGCCGCAATCGCCACCACAAAAGCAGCCAAGGCCAGAAGACTTGCCCACAGGTCTTCAACACCCAGCCCTTTAAGTAAAGATCCCCGCACCACGCGCAGGAAATGGGTCACCGGGATCACGCTGCCCAGGGTCTGGGCCCAGCCGGGCATGCCGCGGAACGGGAACATGAAGCCCGACAGCAGGATCGACGGCAGGATGTAGAAGAACGACATCTGCATGGCCTGCAGCTGGGTGCGGGCCAGGGTCGAGATCAGGAAGCCCAGCGCCAGCGAGCCGACGATGAACAGCGTCACCCCCAGGACCAGAGCCCCCCAGCCGCCCGCCATCGGCACCGCGAACAGCGCCCGCGCCAGCACCAGGATCACCACCGTCTGGATCACTCCCACCGCCACATAGGGGGCCAGCTTGCCGATCATCACCTCGATCGGCCGGGCCGGGGTGGCCAGCAGGCCCTCCATGGTGCCGCGCTCGTACTCGCGGGTGACGCCCAGCGACGTCATCATCACCAGGGTCATCGACAGGATCACCCCCAGCAGGCCCGGCACGATGTTGTAGGCGGTGATGCTCTCGGGATTGTAGCGGCGGTGGATCACCACCTCGAACGGATCGCGTCCGGTCTGGGCCGCCGCGCCGACCAGGTCGCGGGACAGCGCCGTACGCGGAAGATTGGCCAGGGCGGCGATCGCCCCGCCGGTGGCGGCCGGGTCGGAGGCGTCGGCCTCGACCAGGATCTGGGCCTGGTCCTCGCGCACCACCCGGCGGGTGAAGTCGGCCGGGATGGTCAGGGCGAACTGCACCTCGCCCCGGGCGATGGCCCGGTCGAGGTCGGCGGGCGAGCCGGCCTCCTGCACGACCTTGAAATAGCCGCTGTTGACCAGGGCCGACAGGGTCGAGCGGGCCATCGGCCCGTGGTCCTGGACCAGCACCGCGGTCGGCAGGTCGCGCGGGTCGTTGTTGATGGCGTAGCCGAACAGCAGCAGCTGCACGATCGGCATGACCAGGATCATCGCATAGGTCAGCCGGTCGCGGGTGAGCTGGATGAACTCCTTGGTCAGCACCGCCAGGACGCGGTTCACGGACAGGCCGTCGGGGCCGGGCGCGTCGCTCATTGGAAATTGTCCCGCGAGGCCGCCATCATCTGGATGAACACGTCCTCCAGGGTCGGCGAGACCTCGGTCCAGGCGAAGGGCGGCCGGCGATAGGGGGCGATCGCCGCCTCCAGGGCGGCGCGGTCCTGGCCGCTGACATGCAGGGCGGCGCCGAACGGCGCGGCCATGGCCACGCCCGGGGCCTTGGCCAGTTCGCGCCCCAGCCGATCGGCCCCCGGCCCCTCGGCCCGGAAGGTGACCAGGCCCGAGCCGGCGATCACCGCCTCGAGCGTCCCGCGAGCCATCAGCCGGCCATAGGCGATATAGGCGATGTCGTGGCAGCGCTCGGCCTCGTCCATGTAGTGGGTCGAGACCATCACCGTCAGGCCCTCGGCCGACAGGGCGTGGATCTCGTCCCAGAACTCGCGCCGGGCCTTGGGATCGACCCCGGCGGTGGGCTCGTCCAGCAGCAGCAGGCGCGGGGCGTGCAGCACGCAGGCGGCCAGGGCCAGGCGCTGCTTCCAGCCGCCCGACAGGCTGCCGGCCAGCTGCTTCTGGCGGCCGGCCAGGCCCAGCCGCTCCAGCGCCTCGCCCACCCGCTCGCGCCGACGGTCGAGGCCGTAGATCCGGGCCACGAAGTCGAGGTTCTCGCGGATCGACAGGTCGTCATAGAGCGAGAACTTCTGGGTCATGTAGCCGGTCTGGCGCTTGATCGCGTCGGCGTGGCGGCGGAAGTCGCGGCCCAGCACCTCGCCCTCGCCGCCGTCCGGGGTCAGCAGGCCGCACAGCATCCGCAGGGTGGTGGTCTTGCCCGAGCCGTTGGGACCGAGAAAGCCGGTGATCTTGCCCACCCCCACCTGGATCGACAGGTCCTGGACCACGTGCTTGTCGCCGAACGACTTGTCGAGACCGCGCACGTCGACGGCCAGATCGGGCGAGGCCAGGTCGGGTGCGGCCGCGGCGCTCATTTTCCCGGTCTCGCCAGCGGCGTGACGTCGATCGGCAGGCCGGGCGGCAGGTCGGCGGGCCGGTCGGGCCGGGCCTCGATCAGGAACACCAGGCGGTCGCGGGCCTCGCGGCTGTAGATCACCGGCGGGGTGAACTCGGCCCGTGGACTGACGAAATTGATCCGCGCGCCCAGGCCCGGCTTGCAGCCGTCGCAGCTGAACTGAATCCGGGTCCCCGGGCGATAGAGCGCGACCTGCGCCTGGGGCACGTAGAAGCGCAGCCGGACCCGGTCGTCGGTCAGCAGGGCGACCACCGGCTGGTTGGCGGCCACCCACTCGCCGGGCTGGTAGAAGACGTCCTGCACCCGCGCCGCGGCCGGGGCCCGGGGGCTGATCTGGTCCAGCCGGCTCTGGGCGGCCGCCAGCTGGTCGCGGGCGGCGGCGGCCTGGCTTTCGGCGGCGCGGACCGCGTCAGGCCGCGCCCCCAGCGTGCCGACCCGGCGCTGCTGGGCGACGGTGCGGACATCGGCCTGGGCCGTGCGCAGGGCCGCCCTGGCCTGGTCCAGCCGGGCCGGGGCGTAGATGCCCTTGGCGGCCAGGGGCGCGACGCGGTCGTAGTCGGCCTGGGCCTGGGCCAGGGCGGCCTGGGCGGCGGCGCGCTGGGCGTCATAGACCGCCAGTTCGGCGGGCCTCTGGCCCTTGAGGGCGTCCTGCACCTGGGCCTGCGCGGCCCGGGCCTGGGCGGCGGCCTGGTCGCGGGCGGCGACCAGCTGGGCCGCATCCAGGGCGAACAGCGGCTGGCCGGCCGCCACCCGCTGGCCGCGCTCGACCCGCACCGCGCTGACCGGCCCGGCGCTCGAAGCGCCGACATACAAGGTCTCGCCCTCGACATAGCCCGACAGCCGGCGCGGATGCGACGATCCCGGCCCCCACAGCCGCCAGCCCAGCCACCCGGCGGCGGCGATCGCCACGACCACGATGGCGATCCTGACGGGAGGCTTCATGCGACGCCCTCCGCCGCGACCAGCATGCCCGACAGCGCCACCTCGGCGTGCTGGGCCAGCAGGGCCTTCAGGTCGATCGGCTTGACCCCGACCGGTACGAACACCTCGCGCCACAGCACGCCCAGCAGCAGAGGCCCGGCCAGGCTGAACACGTAGAGCTGGGGATCGCCGGGCCGCACCTCGCCGCGCGCCTGGGCGGCGACCACCGCCGCGCTGATCCCCCCCAGCATCACCGAGACCACGTCCTCGTGCCACACCTTGGCCAGTTCGGGGAAGTTGCGCGACTCGCCGATCACCATCTTGGCCACCGCGCCCAGCCGGCCCTCGGTGATCACCTCGGCGACGCGGGCGAAGGCCAGGCGGATCAGGTCGCCGAACGGCAGCGGGCTCTGGGCGACGAAGCCGGCGACGGTCGCCAGGTTCGGCGCGATCGTCTCGCGCACCACCGCCCGGAACAGGTCCTGCTTGGTCTCGAAATAGAGATAGAGCGCCCCCTTGGAGATCCCGGCCCGGGCGGCGATGTCGTCCAGCCGCGCGGCCGCGAAGCCCTTCTCGGAAAACACCATCAGCGCCGCTTCAAGGATCTCGCCAGGGCGAGCCTCGCTACGTCGTCGCCACTTGGGTTGGCCGGGCTGCATGAGGGCGCTCGTATATAACTCGCGGGTCAGTTATATATCGGAAGAACGTCCATTGTCAAAACGGCGCACAGCACTCGACCACAAGTAGCGCCTAATCTAGCTTGGCCGCATGCGCACCCTCCTGATCCTCACCGCCGCCCTCGTACTCGCCGGTCCGGCCCGGGCTCGGGACAACAACGAGGCCGCCAGGCGTTGCGCCGCCAGCGCCGCGCGGCTCGACAAGCCGCTGAACGATCCGTCGGCGCGAATGGCCGTCTATTTCTGGTCCGTCTTCCTCGATCGCTATCGCCCGATCCCCTATGAGGCGGCGGCAATGTCGCAAAAGGTGATCGCCCAATGCGGCGACGACAGCCGCCGCGACAACGCCTGGTCGTTCATCGTGCACCTATTGGCCGCCTCGGGCGACCTGGACGACGCCCAGGCCATTGCCGAGGAGCGCCTGGGGCTGTCGCCCTCGAACACCGCGCTGGAGGAATTGGCGGAGGTCCGGCTGCGAAAGGGCGACGAAGCCGGTGCGCTCGAAATCGTGCGGAGCAAGGCGCTTCCGGAACGGTCCGACGAAGAGACCCTGGCTCGGATGTACCGATCCCTCACCGTCGGATGGGACGTCGATCAGGCCGCCGCCCTGGTCTTGCTTCGGACGGGCGAACGGCATTGGCGCGCCCTGGTCGAGGCCCGCCGGGACCCCGAAACGATCATCTGGCTGGCCGGCATGATCTCTCGCCAGGGCGCCGCGCAGGAGCGCATGAACGACAACAAGGCCGCCGCCGAGACCTACGCCCGCGTCGAGGCCACGCTCGACCCGCTTCGCAACGCCCCTCTGGAGAGCTTCGATGAGAGGGGGGTTCAGGCGACCCTGATGAACGCCTACGTTTCCCAGGCGCGAGTCGCCGCCGCGATCAAAGATCGTGTCGGGGTGCTGGACAGCGCCAGCAAGGCCATCTCCCTGGCCCAGGACGAACCGTTCGCCGTCATCGACGGAAGGTTTCAGGGCGCGATCTCCATCAATCGTTGGACAGCCGACTACCCCGCCCGCTTCTCGGTCGACCACTTCCGACAGATCGGTGACGACCTGATGCGGGTCGATGCGCCGCGCGAGGCCCTCCCCGTCCTGAAAGCCGTCGCCGAATTCTGGGCCGAGGTGGCCAAGATCCGCGGCAAGCCGAACGACGGCGTCAACCTGATCGACGTCGCGAGGGCCGAGCGCCTGGCGGGCGATCCCGGCGCGTCCCTGAAGACGATCGACGCCAGCCTGATCCTAATGCGCGCCGAGGCTCCGCGCCCCACGCCCGTCGGCCCCATCGAAGGTCATATGCACCCGCAGATCGCCGAAGGCCTGCTGGAGCGCGGCCTGGCCCTGGATGCGCTGGAACGTGCGGCCGAAGCCTGCGCCGCGTTTCGCGACGCGCGCATAACCTACAGCCCCAACCCGACGATATATCCCGTAACCGATCCGTTGCTGACCCGGCTCGACGAGGCTGTCGCGCGCCCGACCTGCGCCGCCTAAACCTGCCCCACGTCCCTAAGCCGCCGGCGCTTGCCGCCCAGCGCGTCCGGCCGGTTCAGGACCTTGCGGTATTCGTCGCGGCGTTCGTGGATCGAGGCGATGACCAGGCCCATGGGCACGCCGATGTCGACCAGCACCGCCTCGGACAGCTGCAGCGAGGCCTCGATGGTCTCGGGCACGGCGTCGGTGGCGCCCAGCTCGTAGAGCCGGGCGGCGTGGCGAGCGTCGCGGGCCCGGGCGACGATGGTCAGGTCGGGACGGTGGCCGCGGGCGGCGGCCACCACCGCCTCGGCCGCTTCCGGCGCGTCCATGGTCACCACCACGGCCCGGGCCTGGTCCAGGCCGCAGCGCTCCAGCAGCTCCACCCGGGCGGCGTCGCCGTAATAGACCTGGTGGCCAGCCCGGCGGCCCTGTTCGACAAAGCGGGGGATGCGGTCGATGGCGATCCACGGCAGGTCGTGGCGGTCGAGCATGTCGCCGACCAGCCGGCCGACCCGGCCATAGCCGACCACCAGCACCCGGCCGGCGCCCTCGCCGTCATCGTCGGCCAACGGTTCGGGGGCCTCGCTGGTCGTGGCGGCCGCGCCCTTGGCGATCCGCGCGCCCAGGGCGGCCAGGGCGGGGATCAGGAACATGGTCAGGGTGGCGGCGACCAGCACCGCCTGGCCGACCCGGGGCGACACCACCCCGGCCCCCATGGCGTTGTCGAGGATCACGAAGGCGAATTCGCCGCCGGCGGCCAGGGCCAGGGCGCTTTCGACCGCCCCCCGGCCGCTCAGGCCGAACAGCCGTCCCAGCGCGGCGATCATCGCCGCCTTGATCGCCAGGAGGCCAAGGGCGACGCCCAGCACCAGGCCGGGCGAGGCGGCCAGCAGCGACAGGTCCAGGCGGATGCCCAGCGACACGAAGAACAGGCTCAGCAGCAGGCTCTTGAACGGCTCGATCTTGACCTCGACCTCATGGCGGTACTCGGTCTCGGCCAGCAGGATCCCCGCCACGAAGGCCCCCAGCGCCATCGACAGGCCCGACAGGGCGGCGACCAGGCCCGCGCCGATGATCACCAGCAGGCAGGCGGCCATGAACATCTCTTCGCTCCGGGCCTTGGCCACCGAGCGCATCATCGGCCGCAGCGCCAGGCGGCCGAACAGCACGATGATCGCCAGGCCGACCACCGCCGGGCCCAAGGCCAGCAGGTCGGCCAGCCGGAAGACGCCGTCGCCGCGGCCCAGTATGGCCAGGGTGATCAGGATCGGGGCCACGGCCAGGTCCTGGAACAGCAGCACCGAGAAGGTCGCCCGGCCGCCTTCGGCGTGCAGCCGCTTGCGCTCGACCAGCACCGGCACGGCGATGGCGGTGGACGACAGGGCCAGTGCCGCGCCGATCGCCAGGCCGGCGACCGGGCCCTGGCCCAGCAGCATCGCCGCCCCGCCCAGCACCGCCGCCCCGCCGAACACCTGGGCCGCCCCCAGGCCGAACACCAGCTTGCGCATCAACCGCAGCCGTTCCCACGACAGCTCCAGCCCGATCATGAACAGCAGGAACACCACCCCGAACTCGGCCAGCTGGGCGATCTCGTCGGGCTTGTCGACGGTCACATAGTCCAGCCACGGGGCGATGTGGGTCAGGCTGCCCAGGCCGAACGGCCCCAGGATCACCCCGGCCAGCAGGAAGCCCAGGATAGGATTGATGCTCAGCCGCTTGAACAGCGGCGCGACGATCCCCGCCGTGGCCAGGAACAGCACCAGGTCCTTGTAGTCGGCCGGGGACATGGCGTGGTTCACGGGGTCGCGTCTCCTGTGCGGGTCGAGGTTCGGTCTAGTCGGTCAGTTCGTCGCCCTTCACCGGCTTGGCGCCGGCTCCCGCCCGCTTGAGAATGGCCAACGCCTTGGGCACGTCGGCCCGGGCCGCCCGCTCGGCGAAATAGGTTTCTGTCCGCAACGCTGACAACTTTTCAGCGACAGCGACATTGATGAGCTGGTTCAGGGCGACACCCTCGGACTCGGCCAGCTTGCGCGCCTCGTCCAGCAGCGAAGGCTGCAGTCGCAACGCGAAATTGCTTTTCCTCATCGATCCATCTCCAATTTTCGCACCGCTTCACCCGGTGACCAAACCTCAATTCCAAACCGTTCGGCGACGACGAAATCGCGCATGTTGAATGTCACGATGGCGTCCGCTTGGCTGTTGGCCGCCGTCTCCAGCACCATATCGTCGTCCGGGTCCCGCACCGCGGGACGCCAAAGGAAGGCCAATCGCACCGGTTCAGCGGTCGCCGCCACGGCGTCGAGCAGGGCTTCAACCTCGCTCGCCGTCAGCCCCGACGCTTCGAGATGCTCGGCTCGCGTCAGGACGGCTTCATACTCGATCAGTAGCGGCGTCGAGACCAACATCGTCAGTCGCCGTTCCAGACCGGCCGCCAATAAACGGTTGGACGCTCCAGCATTGCTGCGGATCGCGGCGACCATCATCGCGGTATCGAACACCAAGCGCATGAATACATAATGGATGTCGCCGGCGATATTGCAAGCTGCTTGGTGGAGCCTGAATGTCTCGCCTAGCCCGCCAATCTGAGCCGGACGCCAGGGCCGGCCTGGTCTGAATCGAGGTCGGCCGAGATCAGCGTCGCCCCGCCGGCCTCGAGCGCCTCGATCAGCAGGCGTTCGGTGCTGTGGTGCAGGGCGTGGCGCTCGGTCTCGAAGTCCTTGATGGTGCTGCGCGAGACGCCGGCGCGTTCGGCCAGCTCGCCCTGCGACCAGCCGAGCAGGCCGCGCGCGCCCCGGCATTGGGCCGGCAGGAGGATCTTCGCATGGGGCATCCGGAACTCTCTACTAAAGTCACCCATATTGGTTGAATACAACCACGGGTGTCAAATGTCAAGGCGCCTGGACGGGCGGCGCATTGACCAGGCCGGCGGGAGGGCCTAGGCACGCGCCGTCATGAGCCCCCGTCGCGGACAGTCCCGGTCGACCTGGCCCATCGCCCTGCTGGCGATGCTGGCCCTGCTCGTCCAGGCCCTGATCCCGGCCGCGGCCATGGCCCACGACGCCCGCGGGGCCAATCCGGCCATCGTCATCTGCACGGTCGACGGCGCGAAGACCGTCCAGGTCGGCGGCGACAAGCCGGCCCCCAAGGGCTTCGGCGGCTATGCCTGCTACCAGTGCGTGGCGGCCAGCCTGGCCGCTGCCACCCCGCCGGACGCCCTGGTCTCGGCCCCGGTGCTCTACGCCGCCCGGGTCGAGGTCGCCCCGCCCCTGGCCCGCCGCGGCCTGGCCCCGGCCCGCGCCCCGCCCCGTCCGCCCAGCCAGGGCCCGCCTCGCCGCCTGAACGCCTGACCCTCCGCCCGCGCGTCGCCCCCTTGCGGCCGACGCGCGCCGTCACGCCTTCAGGATTGCTTTCCATGTCCCCTGCCTTCCGCCTGGTCCTGCTGGCCGGCGCCGCCCTCTGCCTTCCGCTCGCCTCCCCCGTTCTGGCCCACGCCGAGGACGACCAGCGCGCCGTCGTCGATTCCGTTCTGGTCACCGCCCGCCCCGATCCCGAGGACCCGCCGGTGGTCGCCCGGGCCCGCAAGCGCCTGGCCGAAACCCCCGGCGCGGTGGCGGTGATCTCGTCCGAGGCCTATGCCGGCCGCTACGCCGTCGGCCTGGTCGAGGCGGTGCGCGACGTCCCCGGCGTCTACGCCCAGCGCAAGTTCGGCGAGGACGCCCGGCTGTCGATCCGCGGCTCGGGCATCGGCAACAGCAGCCACAATCGCGGCGTCCTGCTGGCCCAGGACGGCGTGCCGCTGAACGAGGCCGACGGCTATGGCGACTTCCAGCTGATCGACCCGCTGCTGGCCCGCTATACCGAGGTCTACAAGGGCGGCAACGCCCTGCGGTTCGGCGGGGCCCTGCTGGGCGGGGCGGTAAACCTGGTCACGCCGACGGGCCGCACGGCCGGGGCCGACAACCTGCTGCGGGTCGAGGGCGGATCGTTCGGGACGGCGCGGGTCCATGGCGAGCTGGCCCGGACCTTCGGCGACGACGACGTCTTCGTCGGCGCCACCTTGTCCAACGCCGACGGCTGGCGGCGGCAGAGCGACAGTTCGGCCGCCCGGCTGTCGGCCAATCTCGGCCACAGCTTCGGCCAGGACCGCGAGGTGCGGCTCTATCTCAGCGGCGCGGACCTGCGCCAGCAGATCGCCGGTTCGCTGACCCTGGCCCAGGCCCTGAACGACCCGACCCAGGCCGCCGCCGCCAACCTGGCCAACAACTACGGCCGCAACATGCGCAACGCCCGGGCCAGCCTGCAGACCACCTGGCGCCTCTCGGACCACACGGTGTTCGAGGGCGGGGTCTATGGCGCCTGGCGCGACCTCGACCATCCGATCTTCCAGGTCGTGGACCAGGAGAGCCGCAATTTCGGGGCCTTCGGACGGCTGGACTGGACCGGCCAGCTGGGGGGCCGCGAGGCCGACCTGTTCGCCGGCCTGTCCTACCGGATCGGCGACCTCGACGCCCGCCAGTGGGTGAACCTGCGCGGCTCGCACGGCGCCCCGACCGCCTTCTCGCGCCAGAACGCGCAGGCGCTCGACGTCTTCGCCGAGGGCCGGCTGTTCGTCACCCCGCGCCTGGCCCTGACAGCCGGCGGAACCTACGGAACCGCCCGCCGCGATTATCAGAGCTACCCGGCCGCCGGCGCGCCCAGTTCCTTCGCCCTGACCGCCCGCCGCGACTATGACTGGCTGGCCCCGCGGGTCGGGGTGCTGTTCCAGGCCGATCCGGACTCCCAGGTCTTCGCCAACCTGACCCGCTCGGTCGAGCCGCCGAACTTCGGCGCCTATTCGCCCAGCGCCGCCGCCGGCTTCGCGCCGGTGGTCCCGCAGCAGGCCTGGACCGGCGAGGTCGGGGCCCGCGGCCGGCGCGGAGCTCTGGCCTGGGACGTGGCGCTCTACCGCGCCCAGCTGCGCCACGAACTGCTGAGCTTCGTGGTCGACCCGGCCCATCCGGCCGCCACCTTCAACGCCGACAAGACCGTCCACCAGGGCCTGGAGGCGGGCCTGGACTGGACGATCACCCCGCGCCTGCGCCTGCGCCAGACCTATGGCTGGTCGGACTTCAGGTTCGACGGCGACGCCCAGTACCGGAACAACCGCCTGCCGGTCGTGCCCGAGCATCTCTATCGCGCCGAGCTGAAGTACCAGCATCCGGCCGGCTGGTATCTGGCCCCGTCGGTGGAGTGGTCGCCGCGCGGGGTGCTGGTCGACTATCAGAACCGGGTCCGCGCGCCGGCCTACGCCGTGGCCGGCCTGAGCGCCGGCTATACCCGCGACGGGGTGACGCTGTTCGTCGAGGCGCGCAATCTGGCCGACAAGCGCTATGTCTCGACCGTCAATCCGTCGGTCAGCGCCGACGCCGCCACCACCGCCTTCTGGCCGGGCGACGGCCGCAGCCTGTTCGCCGGCGTCAGCGGCAAGTTCTAGGGAGCCTGATCATGCGCAAGCCCATCCTGCTGGCCGCCCTGCTGGCCCCGCTTTCCGCCATCGCGCCCGGCGCGGCCCTCGCCCATGTCGTCGCCGCGCCGGGCGAGGCCAAGGCCGGGTCCTACGCCGCCGTCGCCTTCCGGGTCGGTCACGCCTGCGCCGCCGGCGATACGACGCTGAAGCTGCGGGTGGAGATCCCCGACGCGGTGGCCTCGGCCCGGCCGCAACCCAAGCCGGGCTGGGCAGTGGACATCGAGAAGACCGGCGACCGGGTCACGGCCGTCACCTGGACCGGCCGCCTGCCCGACGACCAGTTCGACGATTTCGCCCTGCTGATGAAGCTGCCGCCCCTGGCGGCGAAGGACCGGGCGGAGGTGCTGGTCTTTCCGGTGGTCCAAACCTGCGCCCAAGGCGAGAGCCAGTGGAGCGAAATCCCCGACCCCGAACGGCCCGACGAGAAACTGACCCGCCCCGCCCCGACCGTGCACCTGACCCCCGCCGCCGCCGACCCCATGCCGGCCATGCCCGGCATGAACCCTTGATCGAGAGACCCGCCATGAACCGCTTCGCCCTGACCGCCCTGACCGCCCTCGCCATCACCGCCCCCGCCTTCGTGTCGCCAGCTTGGGCCGGCGACTACCGCGTCGGCGGGATCGAGGTCCGCCGTCCCTGGACCCGCCCCGCCCAGGCCGGCATGAGCGGCGTGGGCTACTTCACCCTGGCCAATGTCGGCAAGGCGCCCGTCAAGCTGGTCCGGGTCGAGAGCCCGGCCGCCCAGTCGGTCACCCTGCACCAGACCCGCGACCAGGGCGGCGTCTCGTCGATGCGGCCGGTGGAGGGCGGCGTGGCGATCGCCCCCGGCGCCAAGGTCGCCTTCGCCCCCGGCGGCTATCACCTGATGCTGATGGGCCTGACCCAGGCCCAGGCCGTGGGCGGCAAGGTGCCCCTGACCCTGGTGTTCGCCGACGGCCGTCGAGTGAAGATCGAGCTGTCGGTCGAGAACGGTCCGCCCAAGGCCGAGGCGGCCGACCCAATGGCGGGCATGGCCGGCATGCACGACCACCACTGAGGGCAACATGACAAAAATGTAAGGGACAGGGTTTTCCAACAATGGGCAAGTTGCGGCCAACCTTGTCCACGGGATCGCCTTGATGAAACGCTTTTGGTTCGCGGCCGCCGCCATGGCCGCTCTTTCCCTGTCGGCCTTCGGCGCCCAGGCCCGCGAGCTTCCGGGGCGTGACGGCGGGGCCTGCCTCGACGCAGCCTGCGAGCGGCGGATGCTGTTCGACATGCTGGACGCGGCCGGCGCCGGCGGCGGGACCGCCTCGGTGTCGCTGGAGTCGCCGCGCTACGGGACCTGGGGCTTCGACGTCTCGGGCATGGACCGTTCGGTCAAGCCGGGCGACGACTTCTACAAGTTCGCCAACGGGACCTGGGACGCCAACACCGCCATCCCGTCCGACCGCGTCCGCTACGGCAATTTCGACAAGCTGGCCGAGCTGTCGGAGGCCCGCACCAAGGCGATCATCACCGAGGCCGCCGACAGCGCCTCGACCGACCCCGATACCGTCAAGATCGGCGCGGCCTACCGGGCGTTCATGAACGAGGCCCTGGCCGAAAAGCTCGACGCCAAGCCGATCGCCGCCGAGCTGGACGGCCTCCGCAAGGTCGCGACCAAGGACGATTTCACCGCCCTGATGGGCAAGAACCCGACCACCGGCTACAGCGCCATCTTCGGGGTCGGCATCGGCGCCGACCTGAAAAGTCCGACCCGCTACGCCGTCTACGCCTCGACCGGCGGCCTCAGCCTGCCCGACCGCGACTACTATCTCGACGCCAAGTTCGCCGAGAAGAAGGCCGCCTACGAAGCCTATGTCGCCCAGATGCTGACCCTGATCGGCTGGGACAGACCGGCTGAAAGCGCCAAGGCCGTCGTCGCCTTCGAGACCCGGCTGGCCGAGGCCTCCTGGACCCGCACCGAGCGCCGCGACCGCGACAAGACCTACAACCCGATGAACCTGGCCGAGCTGCAGGCCCTGACCCCCGGCTTCGCCTGGAACCGCTATCTGGCCGGGACCGAGCTGCCGGCCCTGGACCGGGTGATCGTCACCACCAACACCGCCTTCCCGAAGTTCGCCCAGGTCTATGCCGACACCCCGCTGGAGACCCTGAAGGCCTGGCAGGCGTTCAAGGTCGCCGACGGGGCCGCGCCGATGCTGTCCAAGCGCTTCGTCGACGCCAGCTTCGCGTTCCGCAACAAGACCCTGGCCGGCCAACCCGAGCAGAAGCCGCGCTGGAAGCGCGGCGTCGCGGCGGTCAACGACCAGCTCGGCGAGGCCGTCGGCCGGGTCTATGTGGCCCGCTACTTTCCGCCGGAGTCCAAGGCCAAGATGGTCGACCTGGTGGCCAATATCCGCGGCGCCCTAAAGGTGCGGCTGGAGAACCTGGACTGGATGTCGCCGCAGACCAAGGCCCAAGCCCTGACCAAGCTCAGCCAGTTCACCGTCAAGATCGGCTATCCCGACAAGTGGCGCGACTATTCCAGGCTGGTGATCAAGGACGACGACGCCTATGGCAACGCCCTCCGATCGGGGGCCTTCGAGTGGCGCCACGACGTCGAGCGGCTGGACCAGCCGGTCGACAAGACCGAGTGGGGCATGACCCCGCAGACCGTCAACGCCTACTACAACCCGCCCAACAACGAGATCGTCTTCCCGGCCGCCATCCTGCAGGCCCCGTTCTTCCATCCGGACGCCGACCCGGCCGTCAATTACGGCGGCATCGGCGGGGTGATCGGCCACGAGATCAGCCATGGCTTCGACGACCAGGGCCGCAAGTCCGACGGCATGGGCGTGCTGCGCGACTGGTGGACGGCCGAGGACGCCGCCAAGTTCAAGGCCCAGGCCGACAAGCTGGGCGCCCAGTACAGCGCCTTCGAGCCGCTGCCCGGGGCCAAGGTCAACGGCCAGCTGACCATGGGTGAGAACATCGGCGACATGGGCGGCCTGGCCCTGGCCCTGGAGGCCTATCACCGCTCGCTGGACGGCAAGCCGGCCCCGGTGGTCGACGGCTTCACCGGCGACCAGCGCGTCTATCTCGGTTGGGCCCAGGTCTGGCGCCAGAAGACCCGCGACGACGCCCTGCGCCAGCAGGTGGTCAGCGACCCGCACTCGCCGGCCTATTACCGGGTCGACGGCACGATCCGCAACCAGGAGGGCTGGTACAAGGCCTTCAACGTCCAGCCCGGCGACAAGCTCTATGTCGCGCCGGAGGACCGGGTGAAGATCTGGTAGGCGATCGCGCTTTTCGGGCGAAGGCGGCGTCAGGCCGGGTCACAGGATCTCGTGGACCTCGTAACGGACGCCGCCCGCAAATTTTCGGCGCGGGCGTGTTCACATAGCCTCACCCGTTTCGGATATCTGCGTTCACAATGATGTCCGCGCCGGTAATCTACAGCGCTTGAACGGCAGCTTCATAAATCCCTGCCATTGAGCCGCTACGCGGCTACGACTGTGAGACAAGGTGGGGTAAAGCTGAAAGCGGCTCGCAACGGCCCGCACCTTAAGGCCCAATTAACCATGCGGTTTTAGGGATCTCTGGTTTAATACTCAGGCTGATCTCATGTCCAGCGACCGCTTATTCGGTAATTCGGCGAGCGCCTTGGCGATTGCCCCCGAGGCCGACGCCAGGGTTGCTCGGGCGGGCCTTGCCGCACCGGCCTTGGGCGATGCAGCCTCTGCAGAAGCACTGAATGCGATAAAGGCGTCCGTGGGCGACCTGCGAGACGCCGACGCGGCCCGCCTGCTCAATCGTGCGATCCAGGCGCTCCACGCGGGTGAGTACGGCCGTGGCGAGAAGCTGGCGCTGAAGGCGTTAGGCCGCGACGAGCAGCTTGGCGTCGCCTGGCACGTGCTCGGCGTCTCACGGGAAAAGCTGGGCGACTTCGGCAGCTCGATGCGCTGCTACGAGGCGGCGCTGAAGCTGCTGCCGGACCACGGACCCGTCGCCGGCGACCTTGGCCGTCTCGCCTTCCGCCTGGGTATGCCGGAACTCGCCGCCCAGTTCTTCGCGCACTTCCTCCAGAGCCGTCCGGGCGATCTGGAAGCGGTGAACAACCTCGCCTGCGCGCTGCGCGACATCAATCGTTTCGATGACGCCATCGATTTGCTGCGTTCGGCCATCGTCGACAGCCCGCAGGCCGAGGGTCTTTGGAACACGCTCGGCACGGTGCTGGTCAGCAGAGGGGACGGCGCCACCTCGCTCACCTTCTTCGATGAGGCGCTGCGGCTGCAGCCCGCGTACGGCAAGGCCTATCACAATCGCGCGTTCGCGCGTCTGGACATCGGCGACGTGGCCGGCGCGCTGGAGGACTGCGAGGCGGCGCTGCGCTTTGGCGAGAACTCCGAGGCGAACGACCTCGCCTCCATGCAATTCATGCGGGCGACCGTGCTGCTGGCCCTGGGGCGTCTGCGCGAAGGCTGGGAGGCCTATGAGGCGCGACTGTCGCCTGCCCTTCTGTCGGTTGCGACCTTCGTGGTCGATCGCCCTCGTTGGACGCCGGGCGAAAGCCTGGCGGGCAAACGCCTGCTGGTTTGCGGCGAGCAGGGGCTGGGCGACGAGGTGCTGTTCGCCAACGTGCTGCGCGATGTCATCGCCGCGCTGGGCGACGAGAGTCTGCTGAGCGTCGCCGTGGAGTATCGGCTCGTCCCACTGTTCAAACGGAGCTTCCCGCGGGCGTCGATCACGCCGCATCGCACGGTGCGGCAGGATGGGCGGGTCTTCTGGACGGCGCCTTTTGTGGAGGACTTAGCGGCGATCGATCTTTGGACGCCGCTTGGGTCTCTGTTGAGCACGTTTCGGGCGACTCCTGAGTCGTTCCCGCGGGCGCCGTCCTTTTTGGTTCCCGACGCAGAGCGTGTCGCGCACTGGCGTCAGCAACTCGCCTCAACGCCTGGCCGCAAGGTCGGGCTGCTGTGGAAGAGCCTCAAACTCGAAGCGGAGCGGGGTCGCCTGTTCTCGCCCTTCGAGGAGTGGCGCCCGATCCTGGAGACGCCGGGCGTCACCTTCGTCAACCTGCAGTACGGCGACTGCGAGGCCGAGATCGCTCTCGCTCGCGAAGCGTTCGGCGTCGAAGTCTGGCAGCCCCCCGGGATCGACCTGAAGTACGATCTCGACGACGTCGCAGCGCTATGTTGCGCCATGGATCTGGTGATCGGCTTTTCCAACGCCACCTTCAACCTGGCTGGCGCGTGCGGGGCTCCAGCCTGGCTGCTCACGGGCGCGGTCGCCTGGACCCGCCTCGGCGCCGAGGAATACCCCTGGTACCCTCAGGCGCGCTGCTTCGCCTCTTCGGACTACCAGGATTGGAGCGGGGTGATGGCCGAAGTCGCAGAGAGCTTGGCGGCCGAGTTCGCGGGGTAAAGGCCTCGTAGGCATGTCCAGCGACGAGGGCCTCGCCCGCACCGCGCGTGGAACGGCCGGCGCGACTTTACGTCCACAGGCGTTCTCCCAAGCTGGGCAGTTAGGACCTAGGCAAATCTCACGCGCGCATGCAACCTCAAGACACGCAACCGGGGCGAGAGACCCTTCGTGTGGAGAGTAAGCATGTACGTGAAAAACTTCGGCTCCGGTGACGACATCTATGCTGGCGACGAAGGCCCGCCCAACACCGCCCCCGGAGCGCCAACCGACAGCGACAGCGCCGCTAACATTCTCGCCGAGGGCGCGGCCACCGGCGCCGCCATCGCCGGCCTCGCGCTCGGAGCCTTCGACCCGGACGCCGGCCAGATCCTGATCTGGTCGCTGTTGGACGACGCGGACGGCCGTTTCGCCATCGACGCCGCGACCGGTGTCGTCACCGTTGCCGACGCCTCCAAGCTGAACTTCGAGACCGCGACTTCACACCAGATCATCGTGCAGGTGAGCGACGGGACGGCGACCTCTTCGGCCAGCTTCACCATCGACGTGGCCAATGTTGCGCCTTCCGCTCCGGCGGACCTCAACCCGGACGCCAACACGGTGTCCGAGGACGCCGCCAACGGCGCGGTCGTGACCGGCCTGACGATCGCCGCCGCCGATCCGAATGGCGGCCTCAGCTACAGCCTGATCGACGACGCGGGCGGCCGCTTCGCCATTGACGCCGCGACCGGCGTCGTCACCGTGGTCAACGCCAGCCTGCTCGACTACGACGCCGCCGCTTCGCACCAGATCACCGTGCGCGCCAGCGACGGGACCGCCGACGCGGCGACGGACACCACGTTCACCATTGAGGTGGTCAACGCCGCGCCGACGACGCCGACCGACGCCGACACGGCCATCAACGCCGTCTCCGAGGGCGCCGCCAATGGCGACTTGGTCGGGGTGACAGCCTCGGCGAGCGAGCCGAAGACGGGGGCGGTGACCTATAGCCTCGCCGATGACGCCGGCGGCCGGTTCGCCATCGACGGGGCCACGGGCGTGGTCACCGTGGCCGACGCCACCAAGCTGAACTTCGAGACGGCGGCCTCCCACCAGATCACCGTGCATGCCACGGACGCACAGGGCGCCTTCAGCAGCCAGGCCTTCACCATCGCCGTGACCAACGACGCCAACGACGCTCCAGCCGATGGCGACTCCACCGCCAACACCATTTCCGAGGGCGCGACGAACGGCGCTGTCGTGGCGGGCCTGTCGATCAGCGCCGCCGACGTCAATGGCGGTCCGCTGGTCTACAGCTTGCTCGATAATGCCGGCGGCCGCTTCGCCATCAACGCTTCAACGGGCGTTGTGACCGTGGCCAACGCCAACCTGCTGAACTACGAGGCGGCGACCTCGCATCAGATCATCGTCCAGGCCGGCAGCGGCTCGGCGTCGGCGAGCGCCGCTTTCACCATCGACGTGCTCAACGCCGCGCCCGCCACGCCGACCGACACCAACGGCGCCCCGACCCTGGTGTCCGAACACGCGACGACCGGGACCGTGGTCGGCGGCCTGAGCATCGCCGCGCCCGACCCGCACGGCGGGACGGTGACCTACAGCCTGACCAACGACGCCGGCGGCCGCTTCGCCATCAACGCCACGACCGGCGTCGTCACCGTGGCCAACGCCAGCCTGCTCGACCACGACACCCAGGCCAGCCAGACGATCACGGTCCAGGCCTCGGACGGTTCGCTGGCCAGCATGGGCAATGTCGTCGTCAACCTGATCGACGAGATCGACACCTACTGGACCGGCACGACGGGCAACGACGCCTTCACCGTGCCCGACGTCCAGGACTGGCAGCTCAGCGGGGGCGTGGGCCGGGACACCCTGACCGGCGGCGTCGGGGACGACATCATCATCGGCGGCTATGACGACGACACCCTGATCGGGGGCGCCGGCAACGACACCTTCCTGATCGGTCGCGACGAGGGCTGGGACGCCGTCGACGGCGGCTCCGGCACGGACACCATCCGGTTCACCGCCAGCAACGCTGTCGTCAACTTCCGGTCCCTGGCAGGGATCGAGGCCGTCAACACCGGCGGGTTCACGAACGTCGGCTTCCTGGGCGGCGATCGTAACGATCTGCTCGATTTCAGCGGCGTGACCAGCACCGGCACGATCACCATCGCCGGCGGCGAAGGCCACGACACGATCTACGGCACCAACGGGCCCGACCTCCTGTACGGCCAGAACGGCAATGACACGATCTTCGGCCTGGACGGCGCCGACACCATCGTCGGCGGCGCCGGCAACAACGCCCTGTACGGCGGCGGCGGCGGCGACCTGTTCCTGATCGACGACAGCTCGGGCCAGAACGTCTTCGACGGCGGGGCCGGCTACGACGAAATCCGAGCCACGACCCGGAACACGATGATCGCCATTTCGACGCTGACCGGCATTGAGAAGATCAGCTCCGGCGGCTTCGCCAACGTCCAGATCGGGTTGGCGAACCTGCTGTCCTACGCCAATTGGGACTTCACCAACGTCGAGCTCAGCGGGATCACGCTGATCTCCGGCGGCGTCCAGGCCGACACCATCATCGGCGGCGCGGGCAATGATGTGATCTTCGGCAATCCCGGCCCGGACACTCTCAAGGGCGGGCTGGGCGATGACACCTTCTTGTACGGCCTCGCCGAGTCCACGCTGCGCTTCGACACCGTCGACGGCGGGGCCGGCTGGGACAAGCTGCTCGCCAACGCCAACGGGGCGACCTTCGAAATCGCGTCGATGGCCGGCATCGAGGAAATCTCCACGGGCGGCTTCAGCGGCGTCAACCTCGTCAGCTCCACGGCCGCCGACACGATCGACCTGCGCTCCGTCGTCGTCACGGGGAGCCTTAACCTCGTCCACCTGAATGGCGGCGACGACACCTTCTACGGCACGGCGGGCGCGGACGTCGTCGATGGCGGCACGGGCAACGACTACATCGATACCGGAGCTGGCGACGACACCATCTTGGTCAACACCAATCAGGGCCTGGACGTCATCCATGCCGGAAGCGGCTACGACAAGCTGGTGTCCACGGATTCCAACGTCTGGATCATCTTCAACACCTTCGACGGGATCGAGGAGATCCAGGGCGTCAACATCGCCAACACGAAGATCGTCGGCACGGCGAATGACGACGTGATCGACCTGCGCAACATCGTCGTCAGCCGGGTTGAGTGGATCAGTGGAGACGATGGCAATGACACCATTTACGGCTCCCAAGGCGCCGACAACCTGATCGGCGCCGCCGGCACGGACACCATCTACGGCGCGGGTGGCGACGACAAGATCAGCTTCTATCAGGGCGCCGGAACCGACGTGGTCGACGGCGGCGCCGGCTACGACACCCTGGTCGCCGCCTCCGACTATGCGATCATCGGCATCAGCGCGATGACCAGCATCGAGGCCATCACAGCCGAAAGCGTCAACGGCACCAGCCACACCGGCATGGCCTTCACCGACAATGCCGACAACTTCGACCTTTCGGCGATCGCGGTCTCGGGGATCACCTTTACCGACCTGAAGGCGGGAGACGACATCTTCGTGGGTTCTTCCGCGGGGGAGCGCATCATCGGCGGTCTCGGTCATGACACGGTGACCGGCGGCGGCGGGGCCGACAACTTCGACTTCAACGCGGTGGCCGAGATCGACCACGATGTGATCATCGATTTCCTCAGCGGCACGGACCGGATCGATCTTTCCACGATCGACGCGCGGACCAACGTCAACGAGGATCAGTCCTTCACCCTCATCGGGACTTCGGGCTTCACCGGCGTTTCGGGCCAGTTGCGCTACGATGTCTCGGGCGGGGTCGCCACGGTGCAGGGCGACGTGAACGGAGACGGCCTCGCCGACTTCTACATCCACGTCAACGGCGTCAGCTCGCTGACCTCGGCTGACTTCTTCCTGTAGCCGGCGACACCGAGGGCCACGGGCCGTGATCCTCATCCGGGCCAGCCTTGGATTTCCTAAGGCTGGCCCGGAAACCGAGCCGAGATCTGCGGGCGGCCTGTCGATCAATTGGGAGTGCAGGTTTGAGATCCAGCCTCGACCAAACAACATGCACTACACGCGCCACGCTTGGACCTTCATCTCTGCGATGGTCTGGCGCAAATCATTGTTGTCATGAGCTTTGTCGGCCAGGACAACCTCGCACTCAAAGCCGTCGAGCAGAGCCTTGGCGGTGAGGCGGTCGTGCCGCTGACCGGCGGAGAACTATGAGTGGCCTCTAGCGGTCTAGCCCGGCATTCCGCGACGCCAGGGCCTGAGGCCCGGCTGAAAGTCATGCTTTTAACGCGGCTTTTATGGGCCTCTGAGCCGGAATCCACCGCGTCAGGGCTGCCCCACAAGTAGGCTATCGCCTGCATCGCTGCGACTACTGGCGACTTATGCGTTAATTTTATTGAAGAATTTGGCGCACCCGACACGATTCGAACGTGTGACCTTTGCCTTCGGAGGGCAACGCTCTATCCAGCTGAGCTACGGGTGCTTCCGTCTTGCGGAAGCGCGGTCTTAGCCGAAAGGCTGCGCCGGCGCAAACGGGTCTTTGTCGGTTCTTGGCTCAGCCTTTCGCCAGATAGATGAAGCGGACGACGAACAGGACCGCCAGCACCAGCAGCAGCCAGTCGCCCTTGCGGATCTTGCCGGTCAGCAGCTTGAGGACCGCATAGCTGGTGATGCCGAAGGCCAGGCCGTTGGCGATCGAGAAGGTCAGCGGGATGGTGATCAGGGTCAGGAAGGCCGGAATGGCCGCGGTCGGGTCGGCCCAGTCGATGTCGACCAGGCTGCCGATCATCATCGCCCCGACCAGGATCAGGGCCGGGGCGGTGGCCGCCGTCGGGATGGCCTGGACCAGGGGGGCGAAGAACAGGGTGGCCAGGAACAGCAGGCCGACGACCACGGCGGTCAGGCCGGTGCGGCCGCCGGCGGTGACGCCCGAGGCGCTCTCGATATAGCTGACCACGGTGCTGGTGCCGGCCGCGGCCCCGATCATGGTCGCCGCCGAATCGGCCAGCAGGATGCGGTTGAGGCGCGGAATCGAGCCGTCCGGCGCCTGCAGGCCCGCCTTCTTGCTGACCGCCACCAGGGTGCCGACATTGTCGAACAGGTCGACGAACAGGAAGACGAAGACGATCTCCAGCATCGCCAGACCGAGACCCCCCTTCAGGTTGAAGGCGCCGGTGATGTCCATCTTGAAGGCGGTGGCGCTCAGCTCGGCCAGGCTGGAGGTCGCCGGCGCGATCTTGGCCAGGCCCAGGGCCCAGCCGGCGACCGTCGCCAGCAGGATGCCGATCAGGATGGCGCCCTTGACCCGCCAGGCCTGCAGCACGGCGATCAGCACCAGGCCGAGGATGGCGACGACGGCGGTCGGGGTGGTCAGGTCGCCCAGGCCGACGGTGGTGGCGGGGCTGGCGACGATGATGCCGGCCTCCTTCAGGCCGATGAAGGCGATGAACAGCCCGACCCCGGCGGCGACGGCCGAGAACAGCGGCTTGGGAATGGCCCCGACGATCATCTGCCGCACCCCGGCCAGGGTCAGGATCAGGAAGGCCAGGCCCGACAGGAAGACGCAGCCCAGGGCCACCTGCCAGGGCACGCCCATGCCCTTGACGACGGTGAAGGTGAAATAGGCGTTCAGGCCCATGCCGGGGGCCAGGGCCAGCGGATAGTTGGCGATCAGCCCCATCAGGATCGAGCCGAAGCCGGCGGCCAGGCAGGTGGCGGCGGCCACGGCGGCGACCGGCATGCCGGTCTGGCTCAGGATCGCCGGATTGACCACGACGATATAGGCCATGGTCACGAAGGTGGTCAGGCCGGCCAGCACCTCGGTGCGGACGTCGGTGCCCTGGGCCTTGAGGCCGAAATAGCGTTCGAGCATGGTTTAGCGGCTCCCGCCGGCGGCGGCTGAGGGAAGGACGGTCGCGTAGCGGTCCCAATGGGCGGTCAGTTCGCGAACCACGACGCCGCCGACCCGGAAGGTGGCGGCGAAGGCGGCCGCGGCGCCCTCGTGGTGGAACACGCGGGGGAAGCTGGGCTGGCCGAGCGGCGGGCGCGAATAGTTGCTGGCGGTGCGCAGCACCAGCACGCGGCGGCGGTCGATCCGGCCGCTGGCGGCGTGGGCGTCGAGCACGTCGAGGATCCCCTGGTCTTCGCAGTCGGTCATGGTGAAGGTTCCCGCCCCGTCGGTCCAGAGCCTGACCCAGTCCTCCGCCCATTGGGTGCGGTGGGCGCCATGCCAGAACCGCACCGTGCCCAGGGCGTCGCCCTGCAGCACGAACGGCGGCCGCTGGCCTTGCGGCTCGCCGACATAGCCGGCCCGCAGAGCCTGCAGGCCGGCGGAGTCGGGCAGGCGGACGTCGCGGGTCAGGCCATAGGCCCAGTCGACCAGACCGGGATCGAGCTTCCAGACCATGGCGCTGGAGCCCTGGGCGTCGCCCTTGACGTTCGGGCGCTCGCTGTCCAGCGAATAGAGGCCGTAGGGCCAGTCGGCCGGGATTTCGCGATCGTCGACCTCGTAGATCGGGTCGGCGTCGACCACATAGCGCGCCCAGGCGGCGCTGCCGACCGAGGCGGCCTTCGGATCGACCCCGGCGATGCCGCTGACGATCCAGTAGGCCTTGGACAGGTCGAACTGCGGCGACAGGATCAGGGCCGCGACGCTGTCGCGAGCCCGGCCGCGCATGTCGCTGACGATGGCCAGCACCCCGTCGTCGGAATAGCGGGCCGGGTGGCGGACGCCGGGAATGGTGATCTCGTGGGTCAGGGGCAGGCCCTCGACCCAGGGCTGGAACTCGCCGGCGACGTCGCCGGTGTCGGCCCCGATCTCGAAGGTGGTGACGATCACCACCTTGATCGGCAGGGGCCCGGCCGCCCGGGCCGAGGCGATTCCGCCCAGGCTCGAACCCAGGCCCAGGCCGATGGCCAGGGCCATGACCATCCGCAAACACCATCGACCCATGCCGTCCCCGCCTTCAAAAACTGGCGGAGAAAATCGACCGTCGAAGCGCGCAATGCAATCGGTGAAGCTCGAAGCGGCGCGACTTTGCCGTCGATGCGTCCGGCTGCGGCGACGCCGGCGCCCGGCGCCCGCTCAGGGACTTTTCGGCCGCAGCCACGATCCAAAGCGGCGCCGGGCTCGCCTCGAAGCCCGGCACGTGGCTAGGGTGACGCCGAATCGCTCCCGCCTCGAAAGCCCGTCCATGCGCCTTGTCCTGACGTTTCTGCTCCTGGCCTTTGCGCCGCTCCCCGCCCTGGCCGCGCCGCTGCTGGACGCGACGCCGCGCACCGCGGTGATCAGCGCCTTCCCGCCCGAGCTGGTCGCCCTGGAGGCCGCGACCAGCGACCGTCACGAGTACGCCGCCGCCGGGGTCCGCTATGTCACCGGCGTGCTGGAGGGCAAGCCGGTGGTGCTGTTTCTCAGCGGGGTCAGCATGGTCAACGCCGCCATGACCACCCAGGCGGCTCTCGACCGTTTCCAGATCACGCGGATCGTGTTTTCGGGCGTGGCCGGCGGGGCCGATCCGCAGCTGGACGTCGGCGACGTCATCGCCCCGGAGACCTGGGCCCAGTCGTCGGAAATGGCCTATGCCCGGGAGATCCCCGGCGGCTTTGCGCCGCCGCAGGGCCTGACCGCCGGCCTGCCGGCCTTCGGCATGATGTATCCGCGCCCGGTCCGGGCCCAGCGCGATCCGGCCCAGCCGCCGGAAGAGCACCTGTCGTTCCCGGCCGACCCCGCCCTGCTGGCGGTGGCCCGCCGGGTCGCCGAGCGGGTCACCCTGCAACGCTGCGCCGCCGACCAGTGCCTGGCCAAGCCGCCGAAGGTGGTGGTGGGCGGGGCCGGGGCGTCCGGGCCGGTGTTTGTCGACAACGCCGCCTTCCGCCAGTACGCCCACGCGACGTTCGGGGCCCGGGTGCTGGACATGGAGAGCGCCGCGGTCGCCCAGGTGGCCTATGTCAACGGCACGCCGTTCATCGCCTTCCGCAGCCTGTCGGACCTGGCCGGCGGCGATCCGGCCGGCAATCAGTTCCCGATCTTCCTGCGCTTTGCGGCGGCCAACAGCGCCACGGTGGTCAAGGCCTTCGTCAAGGCGCTGCCTTGACGAACCGGGCGGCGAAGAAGCCGTCCAGGCCGCCCTCGCGGTGGTGGGGCAGGATGCGCAGAGTCCCGCGGGCCGTCAGGCTGGCGGCGGGCGCGCCGCCCTCTTCCGAGGCGATCGGGTCCAGCGCCATGTCCGGACGGCGGGCCAGAAAGGCCTCGACCTGGGCCTCGCCCTCTTCCGGTTCGAGCGAGCAGACGCAATAGACCAGGCGGCCGCCGAGCGATAGGCGGCCGGCGGCGCTGTCGAGCAGGCGGCTCTGGACGACGGCCAGGCTGGCCACGTCGCCGGGGCGGGCGGCCCACAGCACGTCGGGATGGCGGCGGAAGGTGCCGGTGGCCGAGCAGGGGGCGTCCAGCAGCACGGCGTCGAAGGTCCGCTCGTCCTCCCAGGCCCCGGCGTCGGCGGCGACCACCTCGGCGGTCAGGTTCAGGCGGGCCAGGTTCTCGGTGACCCGGACCAGGCGGGCGGCCGAGCGGTCGACGGCCACGGTCCGGGCGCCGGCGGCGGCCAGCTGCAGGGTCTTGCCGCCGGGGGCGGCGCAGAGGTCGAGCGCGGTCTCGCCGGGCTGGAGGCGCAGCAGCCGGGCCGGGATGGCGGCGGCGGCGTCCTGCACCCACCAGACACCGTCCTCGAAGGCGGGCCAGGCCGAGACGTCGCCGCGTCGCTCGGTGCGCAGCGTGCCGCCCGGCAGGATCTCGCCCTCGAGCTCGGCCGCCAGGGCGGCCGCGTCGGCGCCGGGCTTCAGCGACAGGTCGGTGGCCGGCTCGAAGCCGATCTGGGCGGCGACGGCGTCGGCCGTGTCCTTGCCCCAGGCGCCGACCCAGCGGGCGTAGAGCCAGGGCGGGGCCAGGTGCTCGGCGGCGTCCGACAGCGCGCCGTCGCGCAGCAGGCCGCGCAGCACGGCGTTGACCAAGCCCTTGAACGGGCGGCTGGCCTTGTTGGCGTTGGCCAGTTCGACGCTGGTGGCGACGGCGGCGAAGGCGGGGACCTCCAGGAAGAAGGCCTGGGTCGCGCCCAGGCGCAGCAGGTTGCGCACCCGCGGCGGCGGCTCCTTGGCCAGCTTGCCGGCCAGGGCGCGGTCGATCGGGCCCAGATGGCGCAGGGCGGCCATGGCCAGGGCGCGGGCGAAGGCCCGCTCGCGCGGCTCCAGAAAGCGGAAGGCGTTGGCCGAGGCGGCTTCGTCGAGACCGCCGCGCCGCGACAGGGCCGCGTCGATGAGGGCGAGGGCGCCTTCCCGGGCGGGGAGGCCGTCATTGAGTTCCTGAGTCACCGCCTCGCCGTGCCCCGAGGCGACGGCGAGCGCAAGCTTTTTGGCGCGAAGAGTGGTAGGAAGACGCCATGTCCGAGACCGACCTGCCGCCCGGCGCGGCCCCCGACAAGCCCCTGACCGCCGCCGCCCGGCGCGCGCTGGAGGAGGCGGCCGCCCGTCGCGCCGAAGCCCAGGCCGCCGCCCTGCCGACCGAGGAAGGCGGCCGCGACGGCCCGGAGCCGACGCGGTTCGGCGACTGGGAACGCAAGGGCGTGGCGGTGGATTTCTAGGACCGCCCAGCGGTGGCCTTGTAAATCAAAAGGCTGATTTTCGATTTACAGGAATGGTCGTCGCGGGGCGGCTTGGCCGGTTCGGGAGCGCTCCAGCGTCAGGCCGCCTGTGGCCAAGGGGCCGTTTTCCTGAGCTGCGCCGATTTCCGGCTTCGACCCAAGTCGGACCTTCTGTCCCATCGGCTTTTACAGCCTTGTGTCGAGGTCAAATTTCGAGGCGAGCCTTATTTTCTGAGCGCCCTCATTCCCCCTTAACCTACCCAAGGTAGTGTTTTAGACTGAAAATTTCGTTTCGAGCCGATCGATGAGCAAGCTTCTTCTCCCCCTCTTTATTTGCTTACTTTCGACAGCTGCCTCGGCTGCTTCTCAGGAAAGTGAATGGCCGGAAGGCAGCGCAATGCGTGTCGGTGAGGTCGAAGTGCAGCGGCGTGACCAAGCCGGGGATGTTCTGGCTAGAGAGGAAAGAAAGCTTCTGCGGCTCATCTCAAGGGCCGGTGAGGCATCGCCGCAAGGCCATGCTGACACCAGACTCGTCGCCGCGTTGAAGGCGCAGCAATTAGCCTGGAAGCGCTATGTCCCCGGGGAATGCGAAGTGGCTGGATCCTTGACTGGCGCAGGCGGAACATGGCCATCGACCTACGCCGTCAAGTGCGAAGCCAATCTGACGGAAAACAGAGTCCTGAGAACGCGGGCGGCGATCCATTGCGTGGAGAAAATAGCTCCAACGTCGCGCTGGCTGGATCAAAATCATTGTCTCTATCAACTGATGCCGCTGGCCGTTCCCCTTCGGCCATAGGCGAGAAGCGTCCGACAACCACCCTTCTGCGAAGATGAAATCGTCCGCTTATCGGCCGTGAGGCGCAGCCGCCCTCCAGATGAACGCCTTTAAACCTCCGTCATCTCCGCCACCACCTTCAGCGCGGCCTCGCGCGGATCGTTGGCCGCCGTGATCGGGCGGCCGCAGACCAGGTGGCTGGCGCCGGCCCGCAGGGCGTCGGCCGGTGTGGCGGCGCGGGCCTGGTCGTTCTTGGCCGACCAGAACGGCCGCACCCCCGGCGTCACCACCAGAAAGTCGGGACCGGCGATCTCGCGGGCCAAGGCAGCCTCCTGCGGCGAGGAGACGATGCCGTCGACGCCGCAGTCCACCGCCTGGCGGATTCGCCGCGCGACCAGTTCCCGGGCGGAAAAGGCGTAGCCCAGCTCGATCAGGTCGGCGTCGGTCAGGCTGGTCAGCACGGTGACGGCGAGGATCTTCAGGTCCGAGCCGGCCTTGGCCTTGACCGCCGCGGCCATCACCTGCGGCTCGGCATGGACGGTCAGCAGGTCGCAGCCGGCCCCGGCCAGCACCCGGGCCGAGCGCTCGACGGTGGCGCCGATGTCGTGCAGCTTCCAGTCCAGGAACACCGACTTGCCTTCGCGCTTCAGGTCGCGGGCCAGGGCCATGCCGTCGGTGGCCAGCAGCTCAAGCCCGATCTTGTAGAACGAGGCGGCGTCGTCCAGCCGCTCGACCATGGCGCGGGCCTCGGCGACGCTGGGCAGGTCGAGCGGGATGATCAGGCGCGGATCGGCGGTCATGGGCGTTCCCCGGAGTGTGGCGCGCGGGGTCGCATCACCCTAAGAAGGATGCGGATCCGCGGGAATTGAAGGCTAAGCACCCCGAATGAGCCAGGCCGAACTCGCCGTCAACTTCTTCGTCGCCCTGTTCGCCCTGATCGACCCGATCGGCAACGTGCCGCTGTTCGCCGCGGCCACCCTGGGCGCAGCCGCCGCCGGCCGGCGGATGGTGGCGGTCTATATCGGCCTGTTCGTCGCCGCCTTCCTGATCTTCTTCTACTTCACCGGCGTCGGCCTGCTGGAGTTCTTCGGCATCTCGATGCCGGCCTTCCGCATCGCCGGCGGCATCATCCTGTTCATCCTGGGCCTGGACATGGTGCGCGACGACTTCACGACGATGTTCGCCGACGCCGCCGAAGGGATCGAAGGCCAGTCCGCCCGGGTCTACGCCAAGCAGCGTTTCGAGCGGCTGATCGTGCCGTTCGCCATGCCGCTGCTGATCGGGCCGGGGGCGATCTCGACGGTGATCATCTACGCCAGCGAGGCCAAGGCCCTGGGCCTGGCGGGGATGGCGATCGGCTGCGGGGTGATCGCCGCCGTGGCGGCGGTGTTGGTGGCCACCTTCTGGGCCTCGCCGATCATCAGCAAGGCGCTGGGCCGCATCGGCATGAGCATCGTGGTGCGGGTGCTGGGCCTGATCCTCTGCGCCCTGGCGGTGCAGTTCGTGCTGATCGGCGTCGGCGACGCGACGCGGGGCCTGATCCGGGCCGACGCCAAGGCGCCCTACGCCGAGCATCGCTGACGCCGTCGGCGCGGTGAGTCCGGTTCACACGGAAACGAAACTTGCCAGCGGTCGCGACAAGAGTCATTTATGTTGCGACAGATGACAGGACACTCCATGGCCGTCGCCGACAAGATCGAACGAACGGAGAGCGCGGGGCCGCGGCGGGTCGCCGACCTGCTTGGCGGCGCCCGCCTGCTGCATCACCGGATCGACACGCCTCTCGATGCGCACGACCTCATCGTCGGAGGCATGCCGGCCGGCGCGCTCAACCATCTGATGGACAAGTTGCTCACGGTTCGCCACGCGTCGGGGTTTGAAAAGGCTTTAGGGATGAGCTTGCGAACGCGGCAGCGTCGCAAGGATACGCCGGCCAAGGCCTTGAACGCCGAACAGGGCGGGCGGGTTTGGAAGTTCGCCGAGGTTCTGACCCGGGCGACCGACGTGTTCGGTTCTCAGTCGGAAGCCGAGCAATGGCTGGTTCGACCGGCCATGGGCCTGGACCAGCGGGCGCCGATCGAACTGCTGGCCAGCCCGGCCGGCGCCGAAGTGGTCGAGGATTTCCTGACGCGGATCGAATACGGCGCCTATACGTGACGCCGCTGCCCTCGACGCTCGGGCCCGGACCGCTGATGGCGTGGCGGCTGGACGAAGCGCGTTTCGCGGCGACCTGGGATACCGGCGAGGGCGCCTATCGCGGCGGCGGTCGCTGGAACAGCAAGGGCGTGCGGACCGTCTATTGCGCCATCGATCCGGCGACGGCGATCCTCGAAGTGGCGGTGCACAAGACCTTCGGCGCGCTCGACACCGTGCCTCATGTCCTGACGTCGCTGGAGATCCTGGATCCCGCCCAGGTTCATGTCGTGCAGCCGACGGCCGTGCCCAATCCCAACTGGCTGCGGCCGGGCTTGCCCGGCGCCGGCCAACAGGCCTTTGGCGACGCCCTGCTGGCGGCGCACCCCTTTGTGGTGATTCCCAGCGCGGTTTCGGCCCACAGCTGGAACCTGGTGTTCGTCGCCGCCAACGCCATGGGCCGCCACAAGATGGTCAGCCAGGAACCGTTCGCCCTCGACACCCGGCTGCATCCGCCTGCGCCATAGAGATCCTACACCTTCCGAAACCGTCCTCCCTGGCTGGCCATCAGCGCCAGGGCCCAGTCGTCGGGGATCAGCTTGGCCAGCACCGCGATGGCCTTGTTCGGCGCGCCGGGCACGCAGATCGGGCGGTTGGCCTCGGCGGCCTCGTAACCGGCGGCGGCGACCTCGTCGGCGCCCAGCCATAGCCAGGCCGGCAGCGACTGGCTGACCTGGGCCCGGGTGCCGTTGACGTCGTGGAACTCCGAATAGGTGAAGCCGGGGCAGAGCGCCGAGACATGGACGCCGGTCGCCTGGTTCTCCAGGTGCAGGCTCTGGGAGAACCTGACCAGGAAGCTCTTGGTCGCCGCATAGAGGGTGTGGCCGGCCGCGCCGGGCGCCAGACCGGCCAGGGAGGCGACATTGACGATGCGGCCATAGCCGCGCTCGACCATGCCCGGCAGCACCTTGTGGGTCAGGCCGCAGACCGAGGTCAGCATCACCTGCAGAAAGGCGCTCTGGTCGGCCCAGCTTGTGGCGGCGTAGGTTCCGGGCAGGCCGTAGCCGGCGTTGTTGACCAGGGCGTCGACCACCCGGCCCTGGGCCTCGATCCCGGCCAGCACCGCGTCCACCCCGTCGGGCTGGGCCAGGTCGGCGGCGATCGGATAGGCCTCGACGCCGAACCGCAGGCGGATCTCGGCGGCCAGGGCCTCCAGCCGGTCCAGCCGCCGCGCGGTCAGAGCCACGTCATAGCCATGGCCGGCGTAGATGCGGGCGAAGGCGGTCCCGATGCCGGCGGAGGCGCCGGTGATCAGGGCGAGGCGGCGGACCATGTGGCGGATGTCCAGGCGAGGATGCGAAACTTCGCCGGAGTCGAGCACGGCCGCCGATTTGGTTCAAGCCGGCCCGCGAGGGGAGGGGAACGCCGGGACTGGACGCTCCCCTCCGGCGGCGCCGCAGCGCCGCAGCCCGTCCTTCGGGCGGGGGGCAGGGAAGGACGGGTTTAGGCCTAGGCCGCTTCGCTGAGCGCCGGCTGGGCGCCGCGCGTCCAGCGCACGGCGGCTTCGGCCACGCGGACGCCGAGCAGGCGGGCGGTCTCGCGGTCGCCGGCCGGCGGGCTGATCTCAGGCGAGACGTTGTCGGACTGGGCGGCCAGGCCGATGAACGAGCCGACCCGGTTCAAGGTGTCCGGACCACGCTCGGCGGCGGTGACTCCGGGAGGGGCCAGGCCGAGGTTCACCCAGTTCATGCCGTGCTGGGCCGCCAGGATGGTCAGGCTGGCCAGGGCGTGAGCCTTGTCGCCCGAAAAGCTGTGCGAATTGGTGAAGCCGGCGGCCAGCTTGTCCTTCCAGGCGCCGGTGAAGAACGCGCTGGAGGTGGCGTCGGCGAAGACTTTGAACACGCCCGAGACGTCGCCCATATAGGTCGGGGCTCCGAACACCACGGCGTCGGCCTCGGTGATCTGGTCGATCAGCGGGGCGAAGTCCTGGGCGGCGCTTTCGATCTTCAGCAGGACCGCGGTCTGGCCGGCGTCGCGGACGCCCTCCGCGACCTTCTCGGCCAGGACGGCGGTGTGGCCGTAGCCCGAATGATAGACGATGGCGACTTTGCTCATGACGGTTGCCCTGAAATCGGTTGTCGTTCCAGAACTGGAACGGTGTCGATTACATATGCACGGTCGTCGACGGCGCCAGGGGATCGGCAACAAGATCGAGTGCAATTATTCTGAAGGCCCCTTCAGCGGAGGATAAAGGCGTCAATCTCAAGGGTCACGCGAAGCTCGACAAGAGGGGCGCGCGCCTTCAAGTTCAGCGCTTGTTTCGGGGAGTTCGCATGCCGTTTCTGAGATCGGCTTCGTTCGGTGGGCTGTTCACCGTCACCTTTACCATAGCGGCGACGTGCCAGGTGGCGTTCTCGCTGATGGGCCTGCTGATGGCCGCGACGGCGCCAGCCATGTTCAAGATGAACGGCGCGCCGGCCGCCAATCCGGGGCAGGCTTTGGGCGTGCTGGTCTTCCTGCTCGCGATCATGCTGGCGATGAACGCCGCCATGTCGGCGATCGGGGCGGGAATCTGGCTGCTGGCCCGTCGGGCCTTGCCAGCCGTCAAGCCAGCTCCGGACGCCGAGGTCTTCTAGGCCGCCGCCGACGCGACCTTGGCGCCGGAGAGCAGGTCGGCCACCGAGATGGCGGCCAGCCGTTCGGCCGCGGCGACATTGGCGGCCATCATGGCGGCGCTGACCGCCTCGGGAATCTTCTCGCCGACCGGGCAACCCTTGACGCCCGGCGGGGCGACGCCGAGGTGGGCGCAGCCGTTCACCGCCTTGAGCACCATGTCCAGCGTGATGGCCTCGGGCGGCTTGAGCAGCCAGGCCCCGCCGTTGGCCCCGGCCCGCGCGCCGATCAGCCCGGCCTTGCCCAACATTGCGGTCACCCGCCGCACGACCACGGGATTGGTCGGGATCGAGGCCGCCAGTTCGGCGCTGGCCACGGCGCGGTCGGCCGAAAAGGCGCTTTTATGCGCCAGATAGGCGAGGGTGTGGGCCGCGACGGGAAATTTCTGGCTATCGGACATTTTTTCTGTGGCAGGAGCCTAAGGGCATAGCGCGTGCGTTCAACCAAAAACTGTCTGGCGAGAATCCTCGCCGCCGCGCCGGTTCAGGTCGCGATTGAACCGGGAGAGGATTGGGTGTATCGCGCCCGGCTTGATCGATATGGGGCTCCGCACGCGTTTTGCGAGGGCGACCCCGGAGGGATTGTATGGCTTCCGAAGCCTCTGGCGCCCCCGCCCCCAACGGCGCCGCCGCATGTGACGTCCCCCCGCAAGCTGGCCACGACCTGAAAGGCCACAGCTTCCTGGCCCTGGCCGTCGGTTCGGTCGGCGTCGTGTTCGGCGACATCGGCACCAGCCCGCTCTACGCCTTCAAGGAGGCGCTGCACGCCACCGCCGGCGACGGGGTGACCCGCCTTGAGATCGTGGGCGTGGTGTCCCTGGCCCTGTGGGCGCTGTTTCTGGTCGTGACGATCAAGTACGTGCTGTTCATCATGCGAGCCGATAACAGGGGCGAGGGCGGGGTGCTGTCGCTGATGGCTCTGGCCCAGCATGCGATCGGCAAGCGCACCACCCTGGTCTTCGTGCTCGGCGTCACCGGCGCGGCGCTGTTCTACGGCGACGCGGTGATCACTCCGGCGATCTCCGTGCTGTCGGCGGTCGAGGGTCTGCGAACCATTCCAATGTTCGAGACCCATGTGACCACCCAGGTCGTGCTGCTGATCGCCACCGTGATGCTGTTGGGGCTGTTCTTCATCCAGAGCCATGGCACGGCGATCGTCGGCCGGCTGTTCGGTCCGGTCTGCGGGGTCTGGTTTCTGGTCATGTTCGTCCTGGGCGCCATGCACTTGGCCGACAACCCGGGGATCCTGGCGGCGATCAACCCCTACTACGCGGTGTCCTTCCTGCTGCACCACGGGATGGCCGGCTTTATCGTGCTGGGCGCGGTGTTCCTGACCGTCACCGGGGCCGAGGCCCTGTCGGCCGACATGGGCCATTTCGGACGCTGGCCGATCCAGGCCGCCTGGCTGTTCTTCGTCCTGCCCTGCCTGGCCGTGAACTATCTGGGCCAGGGCGCCTTCGCCATGCGCACTCTGGAGGCCGCCACCGCCGCCGGCCAGCCGATGCCGGACCTCAACTGGTTCTTCGAGATGGCGCCCGAGTTCCTGCGCCTGCCCCTGGTGTTCCTGGCCGGCGCGGCCACGGTGATCGCCAGCCAGGCGGTGATCACCGGCGCCTTCTCCTTGACCCAGCAGGCGATCCAACTGGGCCTGATGCCGCGCCTGGATATCAAGCGCACCTCCGAGACCCAGTCGGGCCAGATCTTCGTGCCCCAGCTCAACACCATGCTGCTGGTGGCGGTGCTGGCGATCATGTTCACCTTCCAGACCTCGTCGGCCCTGGCCCACGCCTACGGCCTGGCGGTGACCGGCACCATGGTGGTCACCACCTGCATGGCCTACATCGTCATGCGCAAGCTATGGAACTGGAAGGCGCCGGCCGCCCTCGCCTTCCTGATCCCCTTCATGGCCCTGGACCTGACCTTCCTGTCGGCCAACGCCCTGCGGTTCTTCACCGGCGGCTGGCTGCCGGTGCTGATCGGCGCAGTGCTGTTCACGATCATGGCCACCTGGGTGCGCGGCAGCCAGATTCTCACCGACAAGACTCGCCGCGACAGCGTGCCCCTGGTCGACCTGATGGAGATCCTGCGGGCCCGGGCGCCGCACCGTGCGCCCGGCACGGCGATCTTCCTGACCTCCGACCCGGACATGACCCCGGTCGCCCTGATGCACAATCTCAAGCACAACAAGGTGCTGCACGAGCGCAACGTGGTGCTGACCGTCCGCACGGCCGATACGCCCCGGGTGCCCGACGAGGAGCGCATCCGCGTCCAGGCGGTCAACGCCGACTTCAAGAAGGTCGAGATCTTCTACGGCTTCATGGAAAGCCCCAACGTGCCCAAGGCCCTGGCGCTGCTGCGCAAGCAGCAGGGGCTGAAGTTCGACATCATGGCCACCAGCTTCTTTCTGGGCCGCCGCTCGATCGTGCCGTCGGCCAATTCGGGCATGCCGCTGTGGCAGGACAAGATCTACATCTTCCTGATGAAGAACGCCGCCAACCCGACCGACTTCTTCAAGATTCCCCCCGGCCGCGTGGTCGAGCTCGGCGCCCAGGTGACGGTCTAGATGAACATCCCCGCCGTCATCGGCGACGTGCTGTGGATCCTGGCGCTGTCGATCATGGCCGGGGCCTCGCGGATGGCCTGGGGCAAGATCGGCAAGGACATCAAGGTTCCGCTGCTGTGGTCGCCGTCGGGCGCGACCCTGTGGCGGGCCCCGCGCCTCGTGGCCCTGGCCCTGCTGCCGACCTTCGCCTTCCTGATCAGCGTCTATCTGCTGTGGGGCAGCCGGCAGATGACCGGCGACCTGACCGTGGAGCTGATCATGCTGGGCCTGCGCGCCACCCTGGCGGCGATCCTGGCGGTGGTCCACCTGACCCAGGTGCGCCGGGCGCTCAACCAGTTGGCCGCCGAAGGCCAGATCAAGCTCTGAGCGCGGACCGCTCCCATCTCCGTCTCCCCGACGAAGGTCGGGGTCCAGGTGAAACCCACGTGTCGCACCGGATGAATCTGGGTCCCGGCCTTCGCCGGGAAAACGGATTTTAGAGATTGGGCTCCTGTTCTTCGCATGCCCGCGTTTCAATCGACACGAAACCGCGCTAAACGCCCCCGACTTTGTGTTTCCACTTCGCTCAAGGACCCCCTCATGGCCGCCAAGCCCGTGAAGAAGGTCGTGCTCGCCTATTCGGGCGGTCTCGACACCTCGATCATCCTCAAGTGGCTGCAGACCGAATACGGCGCGGAGGTCGTCACCTTCACCGCCGACCTCGGCCAGGGCGAGGAGATCGAGCCGGCGCGCGCCAAGGCCCTGGCCGCCGGCGTCAAGCCGGAGAACATCTTCATCGAGGACGTGCGCGAGGAGTTCGTCCGCGACTTCGTGTTTCCGATGTTCCGGGCCAATACAGTCTATGAAGGCCAGTACCTGCTGGGCACCTCGATCGCCCGCCCCCTGATCGCCAAGAAGCAGATCGAGATCGCCCGCAAGACCGGCGCCGACGCCGTCAGCCACGGCGCGACCGGCAAGGGCAACGACCAGGTCCGCTTCGAGCTGGGCTATTACGGCCTGGAGCCCGACATCCACGTGATCGCCCCGTGGCGCGAATGGGACTTCAAGTCCCGCGAAGCCCTGCTGGAGTTCGCCGAAAAGCACCAGATCCAGATCGCCAAGGACAAGCGCGGCGAAGCCCCGTTCAGCGTCGACGCCAACCTGCTGCACAGCTCGTCCGAGGGCAAGGTGCTGGAGGACCCCGCCGTCGAGGCCCCCGAGTTCGTCCACATGCGCACGATCGCGCCGGAGGATGCGCCCGACAAGCCGACCGTCATCACCATCGATTTCGAGAAGGGCGACCCGGTCGCCATCGACGGCGTCGCCCTGAGCCCGGCCGCCCTGCTGACCAAGCTCAACGAACTGGGCCGCGACAACGGCATCGGCCGCCTGGACCTGGTCGAGAACCGCTTCGTCGGCATGAAGTCGCGCGGCGTCTACGAGACCCCGGGCGGCACCATCCTGCTGGCCGCCCACCGCGGCATCGAGTCGATCACCCTGGACCGCGGGGCCATGCACCTGAAGGACGAGCTGATGCCGAAATACGCGTCGCTGGTCTATAACGGCTTCTGGTTCGCCCCCGAGCGCGAGATGTTGCAGGCGGCCATCGACTACAGCCAGCAGAAGGTCACCGGCCAGGTGCGGGTCAAGCTCTACAAGGGCAATGTCTCGGTCATCGGCCGCACCAGCCCCTACAGCCTCTACGACCAGGACCTGGTCACCTTCGAGGAGGGCAAGGTCGCCTACGATCACCGCGACGCCGGCGGCTTCATCAAGCTCAACGCCCTGCGCCTGCGGGTGCTGGCCAAGCGCGACAAGCGCGAACAGGGCTGAGGCTCGTTAGTCCTCGTCCATGACAAAGCCCCGCCGGCGACGGCGGGGCTTTTTGCTGGGCTCGCCCGTCCAACGCTCGTCACTCCCGCCCTGAAATGACGAGGATGGATAGCGGCCGCGAGGACAAACGGCGGCGGACATGTTAGCGTCCATGCACGCATCGGGAGCACGCCAATGCTTGATACGAGAGCTTTGAAGAACTCAACGAACCTGAGCGCGTGGAAAGCCTGGGAGGGAGAGGCCTACCAGCGGTCCGGCTTCAACGCGTTCCTGGGGAGCGTTTTTGCGCTGACGCTCGCCTTCGTTATCTTTCCCAGTCTATTTCCACGCGCGCTGGGAGACGACCTGGTTCGCACATCCCTCATCGGCCTGGTCCTTTATTTGGGGACCTCCTTCGCCCTGATGGTTTTTGCCGTCTTGCGGATGAACGCCTGGAAACGAGCCAACCCCTGGACGCCGCCGTCCTAGGGTCTGGATAACCAGGTTCGCTCAGGGGGCGAATGTCTTTGTCGGCGCCCTGCCGACAAACCGGCCTTCGGGTCGCGAGCGCCGGAATTGTCGGTTTCGGTGAACGCCCGCCACAGGAGCGGGAACTACAGCTGATGTAAGTCGCCTGCGGACCTACCGCCCGACCTCGCCCGGCCGGTACGCCCGTTCGATGTGGCCCTCCAACTCGTCCGGATAGAAATAGACCGGCCGCAGGTCGCCCTTGGCGTAGCGCGCCGCCTGGTCGGTGAAGTGCGGGGAGGCCGGATCGCCGCTCTCGCCGCCGGCCGAGATGGCGACGGCCTTGACCCGCGGGCCGAACTCGACCGCGGCGACGAAGCTGTTGCCGCTGGTCCCGTAGTACTTCTTCGTGCCCGGATAGCGCCGGGCCCCGAACGAGGCCAGCGAGCCCCACTGGCCCGAGGCGAACGGCACCGGGATCGAGGGCTTTGCGTCGTCGAAGGTCTGGACGATGGCGCCGTCGTTGCGCTGGAAGCGGTTGATCTGGCCCCAGGGCGTGCGCCAGCCGCCGAAGTCGGCCGTGAGGCGGTCGGAGGCTTCGGCCAGGGCCGCCAGCTTCTGGGCCGGCGTCGTCCGCTCGGCCATGTAGCTATAGACCGACACGCCCTGGATCTTGGCTTCGGCTGCAGCCTTGGCCCATAGGGCCTCGCCCCAGAACACCGCCAGCGAGGTCTGCGTCGACTCCGCCGACCACTTCAGGTTCCAGGCCTTCAGCGCCGCCACCTGTTCGCCCAGCCGGGCCTTGAGCGGGTCGCCGTCCGGCGTTTCGTCATAGGCCTTGGCCAGGGCCGGGACCAGGTCGGCGAAGGCGGTCAGGTAGGGATCGTAGGCCGCGGCGACCAGGCCGGGCAGGGTGAAGTCCTTGCGGTCGGTCAGCACCCGCAGCGCGTGGCGCCCGCGCGGGGTCTCGCCGACGCTGTCCATGTAGCGGGGATAGTCGGCCTGCCTCGGGCTATAGGGGCCGGCCATCGAATAGGGCCAGTTGTTGGTGTTCATCAGCCAACCATTGGCCGGGTTCTTCAGGTGCGGCGACTCGTTCAGGGCGTGCAGCCCCTTCCAGTCGGTCGCCGGATCCGCGCCGTCCACCGGCTTGGTGTAGTCGAAGCGGTCGTCGCGCCGGGGGATGAACTGCGGGTGCAGATAGGCGATCTCGCCCTGGTCGTCGGCGAACAGGGTGTTGTTCGACGAATTGGCCTGCAAGGCCGCCACCTTCAGGAAGCTGGTGTAGTCGCGGGTCTTGGTGCGCAGGTAGGACTGCTTCAGCGCCTCGACCGGCCGGTACATCATGGCGAAGGCGATCCACTTGCCGTCCTGGGCTCGCACGATCGGGCCGTGATGGGTGCGGTAGGTGGTGAAGGTGCGGCTCGCCAGTCGGCCGTCGGCGGTCCGGTAGGACACGGCGATAGTCCGCGCCGTCACCGGCCGCTGCTCGGCCCCGTAGCGATAGACCAGCCGGCCGCCCTGGCGGCTCACCGTCTCGGCGAACTCGTCGACCACGTCGACGGTGCTGGAGGTGTGCATCCAGCCGGCGTGGGCGTTGAAGCCCTGGTAGATGAAGAACTGCCCCCAGGTGGCCGCGCCATAGGCGTCCAGCCCCGCGTCGCTGCTGACCTGCAGCTCCGAGCGGAAGAAGAACGAGGTGTGCGGGTTGATCAGCAGCAGGGCGTGGCGGTCCTGGGTGATAGCCGGGGCGATGGCGAAGCCGTTGGAGCCGGTCGGCTCCTGGAAGGCCGTGGCGGCGGCGAGCTCGCGGGCCCGGGTCTCCCGCGCCGCCAGGGCGCTGGGCTGGCCGTAGAAGGCCTCCAGCTCGCCCGGCGAGATCCGCTCGACGTCGCCGCCGATGCTGCCCTCGGTGAAGCTCAGCGCCATCCACGGCTCGAACCGGGTGATGACCTTGGGCTTCACCGCCGGATGGCTGGCCAGGTAGAAGTTCAGCCCGTCGGCCCAGGCGTCCATCAGCGCCTTCAGCCAGGCCGGACTGGCGGCGTAGCGGGCCTGCAGGTCGACGGGGTCGACGAACAGCTTCATCCGCAGGTCCCGCCAGATCGCCGCCTCGTCGCTCGCCGCCTCTGGCGCCTCGGCCGTGCGCCCCAGGGCGGTCAGGTAGTTGGCCTCGATCCGGTTGAAGTCGTCCTCGGCCTGGGCGTAGACCATGCCGAACACCGCGTCGGCGTCGCTCCGGCCATGGACATGGGCGATCCCCCAGTCGTCCCGGACGATCCGCACCCGCGCCGCGCTCGCCCGCCAGCGGGCCAGGTCGGCGCCGTCGGGGGCCGCGGCCGGTCCGGCCAGGGCCGCCCAAGCGGTCGCCAGCAGCAGAAGCTTTGCGATTGGCAATATAGTCCCCTCAGGCCCGAGCCGGACCCCGACCGTCGGGCGCCGCGCTGGGCTTGTCCAGATCGATCGCGGCCCCGCGCGCAAGGCCCGAAACCGCGCCCGAGCCGCACCGGCCGCACGGCGCGGACGCTCAATCGTCGATCATCCGGAATTAGGAGAGGTCCTTGGTGGAGCCGAGGGGAATCGAACCCCTGACCTCCTCATTGCGAACGAGGCGCTCTACCATCTGAGCTACGGCCCCAAGGAAGCGCGGGAATACGGCGGGTCGGGGCGCGCGTCAAGCGTCGGAGTCGCGGCGTCGGGCGGCTTGGCTTGCCAGGGACGCCAAGGCGCGGCAAGAAGCGGAGGACTCGGACGGGAAGCTCATGGCCGCCATCATCCACTTCGTCTTTTTCATCCTCGCCGCCCTGCTCAGCCTGCTGTGGTGGGCGATCATCATCTCGGCGGTGCTCAGCTGGCTGGTGGCGTTCGACATCATCAACCTGCGCAATCAGGCGGTCTATCAGATCAGCAACTTCCTCGACCGGGTGACCGGCCCGGTGCTGCGGCCGTTCCAGCGGATCATCCCGCCGTTGGGCGGCGTCGACATCAGCCCGATCATCGTGCTGCTGATCATCACCGGCGTGCAGCGCTACATCCTGCCGGCGCTGGAAATGACCCTGCTGGGCCTGTTTGGCGGCTACTAGCCCGATGCGGCTGGCCGTCCGCCTGACCCCGCGCGGCGGGCGGGCGGCGATCGACGGCTGGGCGGTGGACGCCGCCGGCCGGCCCTATCTGAAGGTGCGGGTCGCCGCCCCGCCGGTCGAGGGCGAGGCCAACGCCGCGCTGCTGGCCCTGCTGGCCAAGACCCTGGGCGTTCCGAAATCGGCCCTGACCCTGGCCTCCGGGGCCGGGGCCCGGATGAAGCTGATCGATATCGCCGGCTGCGACCCGTTGTCGCTGGAGCGGGCCCTGGGACGGCCGCCCGCGACCGGTTCCTGACACGCCGGGACAGAGAACTCCCGGCAATCTCAGCCGCGGCGGGGCGCTGGCGACGAAAACGAGCGTTTTTTGCGCCGCAACGCCGCAGCGCGGGCAGGTTCGTCGCGCGCTCGCCGATCAGACGCATTCGTTCATCCCCTCTTTAGGCTGTCGATTTCATGCTATGGGCGGCTTTCAGGCGCGTGGCGGGGGCGGCGTGGGCGTTCAGGATCTGCAGTCGAGGGAACTCCGGCCGGGAGAGTTGCGGACCGCGATCGCGCGCCGCGACAACCTGCCCTTTCGCGCCTTCGCCACGGCGATGATCGCCCTGATGCTGCAGCTTTACATCGGCATGGGCTGGATCTGGGTCTGGGTCGGCCTCTATGTGGCGGCCCAGGCTCTGGAGCTGTGGCTGATCCGTGGGGTGACGGCTCCCGGTGCAAGGCCGCCGGCCTGGCGCCGCTGGGCGGTGGCGCTGACGCCTCTCCTGACCTCGGCGATTTTCGGCTTCCTGGCCCTGCCGCTGTTCGCCTCGCACGAGCGGTTCGCGCCCACCCTGGGCGGACTGCTGCTGGCCGGGGCCCTGCTCAATGTCATCGTCATCAACAGCAGCCTGAAGTCGGCGACGCTGCTGGCCGCCGCCCCGCACGTCTTCTACCTGCTGGTCGCGCCGTTCGTGGCCCGGGCGGCCAATCCGCATTCGCCCCTGGCCAACGCCCTGTGGTTCGGCGCGGTGCTGCTGATCATCTCGGTGGCGGTCGCCAGCCGCGCCCTGCAGGCGGCCCTGCACGCCGAGGCCGCCGCCCGCGACGAGGCCGAGCGCCGCCGCCACGAGGCCGAGGAGGCGGTGGCCGCCAAGTCGGCCTTCGTGGCGATGATCAGCCACGAACTGCGCACGCCGATCAGCGCCATCCTGGCCGGCGCGGCCCGGCTGCACGCCGACGCGCCCGACACCGCCTCCCGCACCCACGCCCAGCTGATCGGCGACGCCGGCGGCATGATGCGCACCCTGCTCAACGACCTGCTGGACCTGTCGCGCCTGGACGCCGGCCGAATGGCGGTCGAGCAAAGCCCCTTCGACCTGCGCAAGACCGTGGCCGACACCCTGCGGCTGTGGCGTCCCGAAGCCCAGAAGAAGGGGCTGAGGCTGCGGGTCGAGGGCGCGGCCCGCCTGCCGCGCTGGGTGGCCGGCGATTCGATGCGCCTGCGCCAGGTGCTCAACAACCTGCTGTCCAACGCCATCAAGTTCACCGACCAGGGCGCGGTCACCGTGCGGCTGGTCGCCCGCGAGGACGGCGACGGCCGCCTGCGCCTGGAGGCCACGGTCGCCGACACCGGCCCGGGCCTGACCGAGGCGGATCTGGCGCGGCTGTTCACGCCCTTCGACCAGCTCGGCTCGGACGTGGTGCGCCGCCATGGCGGCTCGGGCCTGGGCCTGGTGATCAGCCGCGAGCTGGCCCGGCTGATGGGCGGCGACCTGACGGTGACCAGCCAGCCGGGCCGCGGCGCCTGCTTCCGCCTGGAGATTCTGGTCGAGGCCGCCGAACCTGAGGACGAGAGCCCGGGAAGCGTGGCGATCGACGGGGCGCGGGTGCTGGCGGTCGACGACCACGCGGTCAACCGGCGGGCCCTGGAGCTGGTCCTGCAGTCGTTCGGCATCCAGCCCACCCTGGCCGAGTCGGCCGAGCGGGCCCTGGAGCTGCTGGCGACCGAGCGGTTCGACGTGATGCTGATGGACGTCTACATGCCCGGCATGGACGGCCGCGAGGCCACCCGCCAGCTGCGCGCCGGCGCCGGGCCCAACCGCGACATCCCGGTGATCGCCGTCACCGCCTCGGCCACCGCCAAGGACTGGGAAGCCTGCCGGGCGGCCGGCATGAACGCCCATGTCGCCAAGCCGATCGACCCGGGCCAGTTGCACGCCGCCCTGAGCCAGGTGCTGCCGGATTCTCAGGGAGCCGAAGCCGTGGACGCCCGTCCTGTCCCGGAGGCGGCCGGATAGGCCTTCTCAAGGCGCGGCGATCACTGAAAAACCTATAGAAAAGCTTTCGGCGCCTTAGGCGGATGAGGCCAGATGGAAACGCCCATCCTATTCCGTCTCCCCGGCGAAGGCCGGGGCCCAGATCATAAGGCTGTGTGTTTCGGATAAGCGTGCAATGCGACGGCTGAATCTGGGCCCCGGCCTTCGCCGGGGAGACGGGGATTTGAGAAGCACAATTCAGCTTGAAGCAAACGTGCTCCTGGCGCTGTGGACAGTTGACGATCTTGAGCCGAATTCCTGGTCCTTCGATGGGCTCAGGATGAGGAATTCTACTGAACCGCCCTACCCCTTAGCCCTCATCCTGAGCCTGTCGAAGGACGAGGGCGGCGCCTCCGCGCTAAACGCCTAACTGTCCACGGCTTCCAGCCCGGTCTCGTCCAGCACGGCGGCCAGCCGGGCCCGCAGGGCCGGCTCGTCTTTCATCTGGCACTCCCACACCGTCTCGACCCGCCAGCCGGCGGCGGCGAGGTCGCTGGCGTTGCGGGCGTCGCGGGCCTTGTTACGACCGAGCTTGGCCAGCCAGTAGTCGCGGTTGGCCTTGGGCACCCGGGCTCCGCGCGGGCAGTCGTGGCCGTGCCAGAAACAGCCGTGCACGAAGATCGCCAGCCGCCGGCCCGCCATCGCCACGTCGGGCGAGCCGGGCAGGTCCTTGCGGTGCAGGCGGTAGCGGGCCCCCAGATCGGTGAGGATCCGGCGCACCCGCTTCTCGGGCTTGGTGTCGCGGCTCTTGACCCGGGCCATGACCGCCGAGCGCTTGGCGGGATCGAAGACGTCGGTCATGGCCCGATAACGCGTGGGCGCGCGTCGCGGATCAAAGGCCCTCGAACAGGGCGGTCGACAGGTAGCGCTCGGCGAAGCTGGGGATGATCGCCACGATCAGCTTGCCGGCGTAGTCGTCACGCAGGGCCAGGTCGAAGGCGGCGGTCAGGGCCGCGCCCGAGCTGATGCCGACCGGCAGGCCCTCGGCCGAGGCCGCCCGGCGGGCCATGGCGAAGCTGTCGTCGTTCGACACCTGGATGATCTCGTCGATCACCCCGCGGTCGAGGATGCCCGGCACGAAGCCGGCCCCGATGCCCTGGATCTTGTGCGGGCCGGGCGCGCCGCCCGACAGCACGGCGCTGGCCTCGGGTTCGACGGCGACCATCCTCACCGACGGCTTGCGGGCCTTGAGCACCTGGCCCACGCCCGAGATGGTGCCGCCGGTGCCGACGCCCGAGACGACGGCGTCCACGGCGCCGGCGGTGTCGTTCCAGATCTCCTCGGCGGTCGAGACGCGGTGGATCAGCGGGTTGGCGGTGTTCTCGAACTGCTGGGGCATCACCGCGCCGGGGGTGGCCTCGATGATTTCCTGGGCCCGGGCGACGGCGCCGCGCATGCCCTTCTCGGCCGGGGTCAGCTCCAGCTTGGCGCCGAGCAGCAGCAGCATCTTGCGGCGCTCGATCGACATGCTCTCGGGCATGACCAGGATCAGCTTGTAGCCCTTGGCGGCGGCCACGAAGGCCAGGGCGATGCCGGTGTTGCCGCTGGTCGGCTCGACGATCGTGCCGCCCGGCTTCAGCAGGCCCTTGGCCTCGAGATATTCGACCATGGCCACGCCGATACGGTCCTTGACCGAGGCCAGCGGGTTGAAGAACTCCAGCTTGGCCACGACCGTGCCCTTGGGCTTCAGCGCGGCGGTCAGGTTGGGCAGGCGGACCAGCGGGGTGTCGCCGACCGTGTCGAGCACCGAGTCGAAGATCTTGCCGCGCCCGGCGCGCTTGAACCGCGCGGCGTCGTAGATGGCGGAAACGTCGTCCATGGAAAGTCTCGCTCGCAGGAAGATGGGGCCGGCCCCGGGTCTAATCTCACCTTAGGCCGTGGGATTTCGGCTGTCAGCGGGTCATTCGGCGGCCAGGGCCGCAGATTTGCTGAAGGCCGGATCGCCGGAAACCAGGGACGCCAGCAGCCGTTCGGACAGCCAGCGCACCACCGGCGCGGCGACGCCGTCGCCGATCACGTGCAGGCCGGCGGTCGGGCTGGCGGGCAGGCGGTAGCTGTCGGCCAGGCCCATCAGCCGGGCGCCTTCGCGCGGGCTGAGCAGTCGCGAGCGGACCTGGCCGCGGTCGACGACCAGCAGGGTCTGGCGCGAGGAGCCGCCGCGCGGGGTGCGCAGGCAGCCGGCCAGGCCGTCGAACCGCACCTCGGCCCGTTGCTGGCCGCCGCGCATCCGCCGGAACACCGCCCCCACGGCTCGCTCGCCTCTCTGGACCCGGGCCTCGACGGCGGTCCGGTGGGACGGCGCCATCAGGTCGAGCAGGGCGGCGGTGGCCGCCTCCGTCCGCCAGGCGGCCCGGTCGTCGGGCTCGAGCACGGCGGCCAGGTCGGCGTTGCGGGCCGGCGGCGCGGTCAGGCCCCACCAAGTCCACAGATCCTTCAGGTCAGCAGGCAGCCGGGCCTGGGCCTCGCGCACGGCGCGGCTGTGGAACGGACTGTCGCCGGTCAGGCCCTCGACCGGACGCCGGGTGGCGACCACGAACACCCGCGGGCGCGACTGCGGCGTGAAACGTGCAGCGTCGATCTCCAGCGCCCCGAAACGATAGCCCTGGTCGGCCAGGGCCCGGCACAGGGCCGTGAAGTCGGCGCCGCCGTGCGAGGTCAGCAGGCCGACGACGTTCTCGACCACCACGGTGTCGGGCCCGCGGCCCTCGGCGTTGAGCGCCTGCATCAGTCGCCAGAAGCCGAAGAAGGCCGAGGAGCGGCCGCCCTGCAGGCCGGCCCGCGCCCCGGCCAGGCTGAAGTCCTGGCAGGGGCTGGAGGCCCAGGCCAGATCGGCGTGGCCCGGCAGGTCAGCGGGGGCGAGCTGCCAGACGTCGCCTTCATGGAAATGATCCGCCGCGTCGGCGAAGTTGTCGCGATAGGTCGCGGCCTTGACCGGGTCGAAGTCGTTGGCGAAGGCGCAGGTCCAGGCCTCGCCCAGGCCCAGGCGGGCCATGCCGCCGCCGGCGAAGAACTCGTAGAAGGTCGGGGAGGCGTTTCGATTCATCGCCGGGGAGTCTAGCTTGAGCCGACCGCCCAAGGATAGCGCCGCCATGCTCCGTTCCGCCGCCGCCCTGTGCCTGATCCTCGGCCTCGCCGCCTGCGGCCAGTCGCCGATGGGCGCTTCGGAGGGGGCGTCGGTGGCCCCGGCCGACGCCCCGGCCGCGACGCCGCCGGGGCCGGACTATTCCGGCGACTTCGACCTGGTCGGGACCGAGCCGTTCTGGGGCGGCAAGATCCGCCGCCAGGGCCTCAGCCTGACCCGGCCGGACGAGCCGGAGGTGGCCGCCGACAATCCCGGCGCCCGGGTCGAGGGCGACATCGGGGTCTGGGGGACCGGACACCTGGTGTTCAGGCTGACGCCGGAGGCCTGCTCGGACGGGATGTCCGACCGCTCATATCCCTACCGTGCCGAGGTGACGTTCAACGGCGCGGTGCTGCAGGGCTGCGCAGCGAGGCCGGAGGATCTGGCGAAGCGGCCGAGGCCTTAGCGCCGCGAGTTTCTGGCCGCGTCCGGATTCCGCCAGCCAACGAAATTCGTCGCGTCTAGCCTCGCGGCCATGACCTCAGCGCAGAACAACTCGAACCCTCATTCCCAAAGTCTCGCCGGGACCCAGGTCCTGTTTCTGGCGGTGGCGGCCGGCGTGGCGACCTCGACCAGCTACACGGTTCAACCGGAACTGCGTCGCATAGCCCAGGACCTCGGCGCCACGCTGGCGTCCACCAGTGCGGCGGCGGGCCTGCCCATTCTTGGCTATATGATCGGCTTGGCGCTCCTGGTGCCGCTCGTCGACCACGTGCCGGCCCGGCGGCTTTTACCCGCCCAGCTCTCCTTTCTGGGTCTGTCGCTCGGACTCGTCGCGATCGCCACGAACGTCATGGCCTTCGGGGCGGCCCTGTTGGTTTCGGGAATCTGCGCGAGCACCGGGGCCCAGATGAGCACCTTGGCGGGCAAGCACTCGTCCGCCGGCCGGCGCGGCCGCGCCCTTGGAGCCGTCACCGCGGGAATATCGGCTGGCGTGCTTCTCGGCCGACTGGTCGGCGGCGGGTTGGCGGATCGGGTGGGATGGCGCGCGATGCTGCTGATCGTCGCCTGCCTTTGCCTGTCCTGCGCGCTGGGAAGTCGCGTGCTGCTCCCGCGAACCACGCCGCATCGCGAGGGGTCCTATTTCGCTACGCTCGCGTCCATGCCGCGACTGTTGCTCACCCACGCCGACCTTCGGGCGGCGGCGCTGGCGGGCGCGCTGTGGTTCTTCGCGTTCAGTCTGGTCTGGATGGGCCTGTCGCTGGCGCTAGCCCTACCGCCGCTCGGCCGGTCGCCGACAACCATAGGCCTGTACTCGCTTGCCGGGGCGGCCGGCATCGTCGCCACTCGCGTCGCCGGACAGCTGGCCGACAGGTTCGGGAGCCCGCGGGTCGTGCTCGCGGGCCTGGGGCTGGCGCTGCTCTGCGCTTTGGTGACGCCGTTCATCTTGGGCGTAGCGCCCCTGATGATCCTGACGCTCGCCTTGTTCGACACGGGTCTCTTTTCAGCCCAGGTCGCCAACCAGCGTCGGGTTCTGAGCCTCGACCCACGGCGACCGGCTCCGTTCAACAGCGTCTATATGGTCATCTATTTTGTCGGCGGGAGCCTCGGTACGGCGGTTGGCGGCCCGCTGGTGTCCAGCTTCGGCTGGCCCGCTGTCGGGATCACGGCGGCCATGGCGATCACGGCGGCGGGAGGCATAGGGTGGGCCAAGCGGCGGACACTGGCGACGCCCGCCGAAGCGCTCGACCAGGACGCGGCCTAGCTGGACATCCGCCAGGCGCCGCTCGGATCAGCGCCCCACGTCCATCAGTTCGTAATGGCCCCGCGCCTCCGGGCTCTGGTGGCCGCCAGGGACGGGCAGCAGCAGGCCGATCGAGACGGCGGCGACGGCGGCGAGGGCGAAGAGGGCCTTGGTGGCGGAGGCCATGGCGGTGGATCCTGGTTGAACGATCGACGCCCCGGGGGCGCTCGATCGGCAACAAAGATGGTTGCGATTGTCGGTGTTTCAAGGTCGCCAGCCAAATGCCAAAACGCCGCCGGGCGCGAACCCGGCGGCGTTCAGGACAGGGTCGGGAAAACGGACCTAGAAGATCTCGAACAATCCCGCCGCGCCGCGCACAAATCGCGAAGGCGATTTGCGCCATCCTTGAAGATGGGCGCCGTCCTCCGGCCTATTCGAAATCAGAAGATTTCGAATAGGCCGGCGGCGCCCATGCCGCCGCCGATGCACATGGTCACCACGCCCAGCTTGGCGCCGCGGCGCTTGCCCTCCAGCAGCAGGTGGCCGGCGCAGCGGGCCCCGGTCATGCCGAACGGGTGGCCGATGGCGATCGAGCCGCCGTTGACATTATACTTCTCCGGATCGATCCCCAGGCGGTCGCGGCTGTAGAGGCACTGGCTGGCGAAGGCCTCGTTCAGCTCCCACAGGTCGATGTCGTCGACCTTCAGGCCGTGGCGCTCCAAGAGCCGCGGCACGGCGAAGACCGGACCGATGCCCATCTCGTCGGGCTCGCAGCCGGCGACGGCGAAGCCCTTGAACAGGCCCAGGGGTTCAAGGTTGCGGTGGGCGGCCTCCTTGGCCTCCATGATCACCACGGCGGCGGCGCCGTCCGACAGCTGGCTGGCGTTGCCGGCGGTGACGAAATTGCCCTCGCCCATCACCGGCTTCAGGCTGGCCAGGCCCTCCAGCGTCGTTTCGGGGCGGTTGCACTCGTCCTTGGTGACCACATAGTCGACCAGACTTTCTGCCTTGGTCTCCTTGTCGACCACCTTCATCTGGGTGGCCATCGGCACGATCTCGTCGGCGAACAGGCCGGCGGCCTGGGCCGCTGCGATCCGCTGCTGGCTGCGCAGGGCGTATTCGTCCTGATAATCGCGGGCGATGTTGTAGCGCTTGGCGACGATGTCGGCGGTGTCGATCATCGCCATCCACAGGGCCGGCTTCTCGCGCATCAGCTTGTCTTCGGTGATGTGGAAGCGGTTCATGTGGCCGCCGCCCTGCACCAGCGAGATCGACTCCACCCCGCCGCCGACCGCGACCTTGGCCCCGTCGTTGCGGACATAGTTGGCGGCGGTGGCGATGGCCTGCAGGCCCGAGGAGCAGAAGCGGTTGATGGTCTGGCCCGAGGTGGTGACCGGCAGGCCGGCCCAGATGGCGGCGTTGCGGGCGACGTTCATGCCGGTGGCGCCCTCCGGACCGCCGCAGCCCAGGGCGACATCCTCCACTTCCGCGCCTTCCAGGCGCGCCCGGCTGACCGCGTGCTGGATGGCGTGGCCGGCCATGGCCGCGCCATGGGTGTTGTTGAAGCCGCCGCGGTTGGACTTGGCCAGGCCGGTCCGGGCGTAAGAGACGATCACCGCTTCGCGCATTGGGCGCACTCCCCGTTAAACGTTAGTTTGAATTTTCGGCCACCCTAGACCGGGATCTAGGAGCGCGAAAGATCAGGTTTGGGGAAAGCGGCGCCTCTTTACTATTTCTGGGGCGGCTGGGGCTCGGCGAGCGGGTCGGCGTGGCGATGGATCAGCTTCCAGGCGTCGTCCTCGCGCCGGAAGATCTCGGTGATCCGCAGATGCATCTCGACCGGCTCGTCCCGGCCGGCGAAGCGAACGGCGGCGTGCTGGAGGCCGGTCCAGTAGGCGAGGTCGCCGCTGGCCTGGCTGTGCAGAATCTCCAGGGTCGTCTCGCCGCCGGGCGCGAAGCTCTTGGCGCCGCGGGCGTTGACGGCCGTGACATGGCCCGCCCCGTCCTCGCGCCCGCCGTTCGGCGGAAAGAAGGTGGCGGGATTGGCCTGGGCGGCGATCTCGCCGAGCGGCCCGGCGTCGCCGTTGACATAGGCCTGGGCGACGCGGCGGCGCTGGGCGATGAAGGCTTCGAAATCGGTGCTCATGCGAAGGCTCCTGTCGTGCGGATCCCGATTCAACGCACGGGGCGACGACAGGTCAGCGCGGCCTAACGCGGCAGAACGGTCAGGCCGTCGGGCAGCTCGTTGGCGTCGCCGGGGCGCGGCGGCACGTGGGCGGCCAGGATCGCGCCCGCCCGGGCCACGGCGGCGACAAAGCCGTCGGCGATCGCCCCGCGCTTGAGGCCGGCGGTCAGGTCGGCGACCACCTCGTCCCACACCGTATTGGGCGCGGCGGCGTAGATCCCCTCGTCGGCGATCACCTCGACGCGGTGCTCGGCCAGGGCGGCGAAGATCAGCACGCCGGTGCGGTCGCGGGTCAGGTGCAGGTCCTTGGCCAGGAAATAGTCCATCGCCGCCTGGCGCACGCGGGCGGCCTTGCGCGAGGCCGGCGTCAGGGCGCGGCGGACCGGCGGCCAGGAGACCGCCAGGGCCACGACCAGGAAGGTCGCCGCCTGCAGGCCGACATAGGTCAGCAGGGCCGAGAGGATCGCTCCGTCCTGGGCGGCGGCGTGGCCGACGCTCCAGCCGCCGAACAGCCGGGTCAGCATTTCGGGCCGGAAGCCGGCCAGCAGGGCTAGGGCCGGCAGCACCAGGGCCGCGCCGACCGCCCAGATCAGCGGGACCTCGCGGTCGTCGCCGACCTCCGGGGCCAGCACGCAATAGATCTCGCCGGCGGTGGTCTTCTCGGCCTCGGCCACCGCCTGGGCGATGCGGTCCTGGTCGGCCTGTGAAAGGGTTCGCATCACCAGCTCCCCGAGGATCCGCCGCCGCCGAACGAGCCGCCGCCGCCGGAGAAGCCGCCGCCGCCATCGCCGCTGCTCCATCCGCCGCCGCCGCCGCGACCGCCGCCGCTCATCAGGCCGTTGAGGATGATCCACGGCAGGGCCGCGCCGAGACCGGACCGGCCGCGACGGCTGAACATCCGGCTGATCATGAAGACCACCACGAACAGGACGATCAGCACGATCACGGGCGACGGCCCCGGGCTGCGGCTGGCGGCCGGGACCTCGAAGGCCTGCTGGGCCCGGGCCTTGGCCTGGTCCTCCGGCAGGGCCAGCTGCTGGATGAGCGCGTCGGTCCCGGCGACGACGCCGCCCTCCAGGTCGCCGGCCTTGAACTTCGGCAGCACGGCGCTCTGGATGATGACGCTGGACAGGGCGTCGGTGAGGATCGGCTCGAGGCCGTAGCCGACCTCGATCCGCACCTTGCGCTCGTTGGGGGCGACCAGGAGGATGACGCCGCTGTTCTTGCCCTTCTCGCCGATCCCCCAGGTGCGGCCCAGCTGGTAGCCGTAGTCCTCGATCTCATAGCCTTGCAGGTTGGGCAGGGTGGCGACCACCAGCTGGCGGCCGGTGGACTGTTCCAGGCCGGCCAGCTTGGCGGTCAGGTCGGCCTCGACCTGCGGCGAGAGGATGTTGGCGTCGTCGACCACCCGGCCGGTCAGGGGCGGAAAGGTCGGGGCGGCGAGGGCGGGGGTGAATATCGCTAGGGCGATGAAGGCCGCGAGAAGGGCGACTATCCAGCTCCTCCCCCGTGCCACGGGGGCGGTGGCGCGATGCGAATACGCGTCGTGACGGAGGGGGCGTGTAGCGAAAACGGCGGGGACGCCCCCTCCGTCACGGCGCTGATCGCGCCGCGCCTCCTCCCCCGCGTTGCGGGGGAGGAGAAGAGGGCGCGCGCTCACCTACTGCGCCGGGGCCGGCTGCGGACGGGCCGGGGGCGGGGCGCTGAAGTCGACATTGGGCGCCGACTGGGCCGCCGCCGTGGCCTGGAACAGCTGGGCCGGCTTCTGGCCGCTGTAGAGCGTCTTGGCCCAGAACACGCTGGGGAAGGTGCGCAAGGTGGTGTTGTAGACCTGGGCGGTCTGGTTGTAGTCGCGCCGGGCGATGGCGATGCGGTTCTCGGTGCCCTCCAGCTGGCTCTGCAGAGCCAGGAAGTTCTGGTTCGACTTCAGCTCCGGATAGCTTTCCTGGATCATCATCAGCCGGCCCAGCACGCCCGACAACTTGTCCTGGGCGGCGGCGTACTGCTGGAACTGGGCGGGGTCGGTGATGGTCGAGGCGTCGACCTTGACCTGGGTGGCGCTGGCCCGGGCCTGGGTGACCGAGGTCAGCACGTCCTTCTCCTGGGCGGCGTAGCCCTTCACCGTGGCGACCAGGTTGGGAATCAGGTCGGCCCGGCGCTGGTACTGGTTCTGCACCTCGGCCCAGGCGGTCTTGGTCGCCTCGTCCTGCCGGGGAATGGTGTTGATCCCGCAGCCGGCGAGGCCGACGGGAATGGCGACCAGCAGCGCCAGGCGCGCCAGGGATTTGGCCAAGCGGTTCATGCAGCCCTCCGGGACGAAAAGATCGTCTGTGCGTAACGTCGTTAGATAGCGTCTGGTTTGATCGGCGTCAGGTCCGGCGCGATTAAACCTTGTCCATGCCGGCGCGGCGGCCGGCCGGATCGGGTTTTCCGAAAAAACGCACATGCGAAACAGATTTTGCTTGCGCCGTTTCTGAACGCTGATATCTAAGCAATGCTTAGTTCGGATCCGAAGCGCCGGTCGGGATGCCGCCGCTGACATCTCGGGACCGGACGGCCAGTACAGCTTTTCGCCGATCATCGATCACCTTGCAACTCCCTGTAGGCCGGAGGGCTCCCCATGAAGCTCCGTTCGCTGGCGGCTGTCGCCGCCCTTTCCGTCTCGATGTTCGCCGGCGCGGCCCTGGCTGACGGCCGCATCGCCGCGGCGCTGGAAGCGCCGATCGCCGCCAAGACCAAGGTCGTGGCCGGCGGCGCGGTCTTCGTCTGCGACGGGGCCGAATGCGTCTCCACCGCCGCCCCGTCCCGAGCCCTGACCGCCGTCGCCTGCAAGGCGCTGGCCAAGGAAGTCGGCCGCGTGGCGGCTTTCGGCGGCGAGACCAAGTCGCTGGACGCCGACGAGCTGCAGCGCTGCAACGCCGCCGCCAAGACCGCCAGCCTCGCGGCCAAATAGGTGGCCCTCTAGACTCGGCGCCTGGGGCGGCGGACCGGTTCCGTCGCCCCTTTTCCTGCGCGACATAGAAGATAGAGTCTCAAAGGCATGACCGCCTCAACCGCCGCCCTGCTGGAAGACGCCCTGCGCCAGATCGCCGGCCCGGGCGCCGCGGCGGCCTCGCTGATCGTCGACTATGGTCCCGCCGAGGCCCTGGCCGCCCAGGACTGCGGCGTGAAAGCCTGGGTCGAGCGGGCGACCCGCAGCCTGGTTTTCGCCCAGGCCGAGGCCCGCTCGGCCGACGGCGCCCTGGTCGCCGCCGCCTCCGCGGTCTTCCGCAAGGTGAGCGTCCCGTAGCGGCCCAAATTCGCCAGATTCGGCGAAACCTTACGCAGCGGCCTTGGTTGCGACTGCGAAGGCTGCGTGTTATCAGGCGCGCGGCTTCGGACAGGGCAGCGCGTCAGCGCCGGCCGTCCATGCGCTTTTCTAGAGCGCGCTCAAGCCTTTAAGCCGGGATGGGGGTTAAACTTCTCGTTCGCGGCGATTGCAAACGCACCGGGCGGAACAAGTGGCGGACGAAACCAAGGCGACGGATGCGGGTCAGCGCTATGCGCAGTCCCTGTTCGAACTGACGATCGAGAGCAACCAGCTGACCCAGGTCGAGGCCGACCTGAAGTCGCTGCGGGCGATGGCGGCCGCCAGCGCCGACCTGCGCCGCCTGATCCAGAGCCCCGCCTTCAGCGCCGAGGACAAGGCCAAGGGCCTGACCGCCGTCGCCGCCAAGGCCGGCTTCCAGCTGCTGACCGCCAAGTTCCTGGGCCTGGTGGCCAGCAACGGCCGGGCCGGCGACCTGCTGGGCGCGATCAGCGCCTTTATAGAGCTGTCGGCCGCCCATCGCGGCGTCGTCACCGCCGAGGTGGTCACCGCCAGCCCCCTGACCGCCGCCCAGCTGAAGGGCGTCTCGGCCGCCGTCGCCACCGCCCTGGGCAAGACTCCTGAACTCTCGACCCGCGTCGACCCGTCCATCCTGGGCGGCATCAAGGTGCGTGTCGGATCCCGCCTATTCGATGCTTCGCTCCGTTCGAAGCTCGATTCCCTGAAATTCGCCCTGAAGCGCGCCTAAGCCTTTATAAGCGCGTCCAAAGATAAAATCGCAGAGAGCCCAAGACAGCCATGGACATCCGCGCCGCCGAGATTTCGGCCATCCTCAAGTCGCAGATCGCCAATTTCGGCGAGGAAGCCGCCGTGTCCGACGTCGGCCAGGTGCTGTCCGTCGGCGACGGCATCGCCCGCATCTACGGCCTGGACAACGTCCAGGCCGGCGAGATGGTCGAGTTCCCGAAGGCCGGCGTGAAGGGCATGGCCCTGAACCTCGAGCGCGACAATGTCGGCGCCGTGATCTTCGGCCAGGACCAGGCCATCAAGGAGGGCGACGAAGTCCGCCGCCTTGGCGAGATCGTCGACGTGCCGGTCGGCAAGGGCCTGCTGGGCCGCGTCGTCAACCCGCTGGGCGAGCCGATCGACGGCAAGGGCCCGATCGTCTCGACCGAGCGTCGCCGCGTCGACGTCAAGGCCCCGGGCATCATCCCGCGCAAGTCGGTGCACGAGCCCGTGCAGACCGGCCTGAAGTCGATCGACACCCTGATCCCGGTCGGCCGCGGCCAGCGCGAGCTGATCATCGGCGACCGCCAGACCGGCAAGACCGCCGTCGCCATCGACACCATCCTGAACCAGAAGGCCGCCAACGCCGGCAAGGACGAGAGCGCCAAGCTCTATTGCGTCTATGTCGCCATCGGCCAGAAGCGCTCGACCGTCGCCCAGATCGTCAAGACGCTCGAAGAGCACGGCGCCCTGGAATACACCATCGTCGTGGTGGCCTCGGCCTCCGAGCCGGCCCCGTTGCAGTACCTGGCCCCGTTCTCGGGCTGCGCCATGGGCGAGTGGTTCCGCGACAACGGCCTGCACGGCCTGATCATCTATGACGACCTTTCCAAGCAGGCCGTCGCCTATCGCCAGATGTCGCTGCTGCTGCGCCGTCCGCCGGGCCGCGAAGCCTATCCGGGCGACGTGTTCTACCTGCACTCGCGCCTGCTGGAACGCGCCGCCAAGCTCAACGAAGACAACGGTTCGGGCTCGCTGACGGCCCTGCCGATCATCGAAACCCAGGCCAACGACGTCTCGGCCTATATCCCGACCAACGTGATCTCGATCACCGACGGCCAGATCTTCCTGGAAACCGACCTGTTCTACCAGGGCATCCGCCCGGCCGTGAACGTCGGCATCTCGGTGTCGCGCGTCGGCTCGTCGGCCCAGATCAAGGCGATGAAGCAGGTGGCCGGCGCGATCAAGGGCGAGCTGGCCCAGTATCGCGAAATGGCCGCCTTCGCCAAGTTCGGCTCGGACCTGGACGCTTCGACCCAGAAGCTGCTGGCCCGCGGCGAGCGCCTGACCGAGCTGCTCAAGCAGCCGCAATATGCGCCGCAGTCGGTCGAGGAGCAGGTCTGCGTGATCTACGCCGGCACCCGCGGCTATCTGGACAAGATCCCGACCAGCAGCGTCCGCCGCTTCGAAAGCGAGCTGCTGGCCCGCCTGCATAGCCAGCACAAGGACCTGCTGGACGGCATCCGCACCAAGAAGGCCCTCGACAAGGACCTGGAGAACACGCTGAAGAGCGTGCTCGACAGCTTCTCGGCGACTTTCGCCTAGTTAATCGATGGCCTACGCACCCAAATCCTTGGACGCATGGTCCGGCGAGTTTGGCGACCGCTACACGCAACGTAGCGGCGCCACCGTCGAGGCCGTGCGCGGCCGTGCGCGGGTTTGGGGCGAGGTGCTTCGGCGGATGACCGGCGACATGCCGCGGAGCGTGCTGGAAGTGGGGCCCAATGTCGGCCTCAACCTCCTGGGCCTCCAGGCGCTGTCGGACATGGAGCAGTGGGCGATCGAGCCCAATGCTTCGGCCCGCCAGCAACTGGTCGACAACGGCGTCCTGCCGGCCGAGCGGCTGTTCGAAGGCTTCGGGCACAGCATCCCGCTGGCCGACGGCGCGGTGGACATGGCCTTCACGGCCGGCGTCCTGATCCACGTCGATCCCAGCCAGCTGGAGGCGACGATGCGCGAAGTGCATCGCGTGGCTTCCAAGTACGTCTTCTGCTCCGAGTATTTTTCGCCGAAGGCCGAAACGATTACCTACCGTGGCGAACAAGATCTTCTATTCAAGAACGATTTTGGCTCGCTCTACATGGATATGTTCCCAGATCTGCAGTTGGTCGATTACGGGTTCTTCTGGAGAAGAACGACCGTGATGGACGACAGCACCTGGTGGTTGTTTAGGAAGGTCTGATAGGCGGATGGCAAGCCTAAAGGAAATGCGCAATCGGATCGCAAGCGTCAAGGCGACGCAGAAGATCACGAAAGCGATGCAGATGGTGGCGGCGGCGAAGCTGCGCCGGAGTCAGGACGCGGCCGAGGCCGCCCGTCCCTACGCCCGGCGCCTGGCTTCGGTGATCGCCAACCTGGCCGCCGGCGTGTCCGGGGCCGGGGCTCCGGCCCTGCTGGCCGGCACCGGCCGCGACGATCGCCACCTGATCATCGTCGCCGCCGCCGACCGCGGCCTGGCCGGGGGCTTCACCTCGTCGATCGTCCGCGCCGCCCGCGAGCGCATCGACGCCCTGGTGCGCGAAGGCAAGGACGTGAAGATCGTCTGCGTCGGCAAGAAGGCCACCGCCCAGCTGCGCCGCCTCTACAGCGACCGCATCGTCGAGAATTTCGACCTGTCGGCCTATCGCCAGTTCACCCTGTCGGTGGCCCAGCCGATCGCCGACGTCGTCACCCGCCTGTACGAGGCCGGCGACGTCGACGTGGTCACCCTGTTCTACAGCCGCTTCCGTTCGGTGGTGCAGCAGATCCCGACCGCCCTGCAGCTGATCCCGGCCGTCGTCGAGGGCGCCGAGCCCGCGTCCGGTCCGGCCGCGGTCTACGAATACGAGCCCTCGGAAGAGGCCATCCTCGAGACCCTGTTGCCGCGCAACCTGACGGTCCAGATCCTGTCGGCCCTGCTCGACAACATGGCGGGCTTCTACGCCAGCCAGATGACGGCGATGGACAACGCCACGCGCAACGCCGGCGACATGATCAAGCGCTACACCCTCGAATACAACCGCTCCCGTCAGGCCCAGATCACCAAGGAGCTGATCGAGATCATCTCCGGCGCCGAAGCCGTCTGATCCTGAACTTCCCACCATAAAAACGCCCGCACGAGCCCGTACGAAAGATCCTGAACGCCATGGCCAAGACCCCCGCTAAGGCTCCCGCCGCCGCTGTTAAGCCGGCCGCCGTCAAGAAGCCCGCCGCTCCGAAGGCCGCCGCCGCGCCTGCGACGGCCGCCCCGAAAGCTCCCGTCGCCAAGAAGCCGGCCGCCCCCAAGGTCGCAGCCGCCGCGACCCGCGAAGCGCCCGCCGTCATCGGCGCGGCCACCGGCAAGCTGGTGCAGGTCATCGGCGCCGTCGTCGACGTCGAGTTCGAAGGCCCGCTGCCGGCCATCCTCAACGCCCTGGAAACCGTCAACACCGCCTCGGGCCAGCGCCTGGTGTTCGAGGTCGCCCAGCACCTGGGCCAGAACACCGTCCGCGCCATCGCCATGGACGCCACCGAGGGCCTGGTCCGCGGCCAGGCCGTGCGCGACACCGGCGAATCGATCCGCGTCCCCGTCGGCCCCGGCACCCTGGGCCGGATCATGAACGTGATCGGCGAGCCGATCGACGAGCAGGGGCCGATCAAGTCGGACATCACCCGCACGATCCACCGCGACGCTCCGTCCTTCGCCGAGCAGACCAACACCGCTGAAGTGCTGGTCACCGGCATCAAGGTCATCGACCTGATGTGCCCCTACACCAAGGGCGGCAAGATCGGCCTGTTCGGCGGCGCCGGCGTGGGCAAGACCGTGACGATGCAGGAGCTGATCAACAACATCGCCAAGGCTTACGGCGGCTACTCGGTCCTGGCCGGCGTGGGCGAACGCACCCGCGAAGGCAACGACCTCTATCACGAGATGATCGAGTCCAACGTCAACGTCGATCCCAAGGCCAACAACGGCTCGACCGAAGGCAGCCGCTGCGCCCTGGTCTACGGCCAGATGAACGAGCCCCCCGGCGCCCGCGCCCGCGTCGCCCTGACCGGCCTGTCGATCGCGGAATATTTCCGCGACGAGGAAGGCAAGGACGTGCTGCTGTTCGTCGACAACATCTTCCGCTTCACCCAAGCCGGCGCCGAAGTGTCGGCTCTGCTGGGCCGCATCCCCTCGGCCGTGGGCTACCAGCCCACCCTGGCCACCGAGATGGGCAACCTGCAGGAGCGCATCACCTCGACCAACAAGGGCTCGATCACCTCGGTCCAGGCCATCTACGTGCCCGCCGACGACCTGACCGACCCGGCGCCCGCCGCCTCGTTCGCCCACCTGGACGCCACCACCGTGCTGTCGCGCGACATCGCCGCCCAGGCCATCTTCCCGGCCGTCGACCCGCTGGACTCGACCTCGCGGATCATGGACCCGCTGGTCATCGGCGAAGAGCACTACAACGTCGCCCGCTCGGTCCAGGAAGTGCTGCAGCAGTACAAGGCCCTGAAGGACATCATCGCCATCCTGGGCATGGACGAGCTGTCGGAAGAGGACAAGCTGACGGTCGCCCGCGCCCGCAAGATCCAGCGCTTCCTGTCGCAGCCGTTCCACGTCGCCGAGCAGTTCACCAACACGCCCGGCGCCTTCGTCCAGCTGAAGGACACCATCCGCTCGTTCAAGGGCATCGTCGACGGCGAGTACGACCACCTGCCGGAAGCGGCCTTCTACATGGTCGGCCCGATCGAGGAAGCCGTGGCCAAGGCCGAAAAGCTGGCTGGCGAAGCCTGATGAGCGACGAACACGAGCTGGTCAACTTCTGCTGCGAGGAACTCGAGGAGGCGGTGTCTTCGGATCCCGAGGCCTCGCTGATCGAGCATGACAGCGGTCTGATCCTGCTCAACCTGGGTCACCGGGAAGAGGATGGTGAGACGGGCACGGTCCTGACCACCATCCGCTTCTGCCCGTTCTGCGGGACCGAGATCCAGACCGACGAAGACATCGAAGCCGCCTTGGGCGAAGTCGAGATCGTGGAATAATGACCAAGCTGCACTTCTCCCTCGTCGCGCCCGAGCGCGAACTGTTCTCCGCCGAGGTCGACCAGGTCGACGCCCCGGGCGCGGAAGGCGACTTCGGCGTCCTGCCGAACCACGCCCCGTTCATGACCACCCTGCGCGAGGGCCGGGTCACGGTCCGCGATGGTTCGACCGTGCGCCTGTTCGACATCCAGGGCGGTTTCGCCGACGTCGGTCCGGACGGCTTCACCATCCTGGCCGAGCACGCGGTCGAAGCGGTCTAGAGGCCTTTCGATCTTCCGATCGAACATCACGGCCCGGGCGTGCAAGCGCCCGGGCCGTTCTGCGTTCGGGACCTGTCTCTCCGAAGCCGGCGGAAAAAGTCAGCGGGCCTGTCGCAAGGCTCCCGGCTCGCGCGTCCTCGGGATACGAAGAGCCTGGAGCACGACAATGCCCAAGATCATGTCCATCACCACCGCCCCGCCGCGCGCCGGCGCTTTCGCCCGGAGCCTCGCCATGACCCCGACCCTCACCGCCTTCAAGGCTTCGCCCGACCGCGGCCGGGGCCTGGCCCGGGACATGGGCGTCCGCTGGGCGCTCGAAGAGGTCGGCCTGCCCTATGACGTTCGGCTGGTGTCCTTCGCGGAGATGAAGGAAACCGCCCATCGGGCGCGCCATCCGTTCGGGCAGATCCCCACCTATGAGGAAGACGGCCTGGCCCTGTTCGAGTCGGGGGCCATCGTCTTCCATCTCGCCCAGCATCACGCCGGCCTGCTGCCCGAGGACCCCAAGGCCCGGGCCCGGGCGATCACCTGGATGTTCGCGGCCCTGAGCACGGTGGAGCCGGCGGTCGTCGAGCGCTCCATGGCCTCGCTGTTCGAGCGCGACCAGCCGTGGTTCGAGGCCCGCCAATCCATGCTCGACGATCGGGTCCGCGCCCGGCTGCGCGACCTGTCCAACCACCTGGGCGACGCCGACTGGCTCGAGGGGGCGTTCAGCGCTGGCGACCTGCTGATGGTGACGGTGCTGCGCCGCCTGGGCGGATCGGGCCTGCTGGAGGAGCACCCGAGCATCGCCGCCTATGTCGCCCGCGGCGAGGCGCGGCCCGCCTACCGGCGCGCCTTCGAGGATCAACTGGCGGTCTTCACCGCCGCCGCCGGCGCCTGATACAAGGACCGGTCGGGCGATTCCCACCGCGCCCGGCCGGCTCCAGGTCGATCCCGGGATCGGCCGTCATTTCCGGGACAAGGCATGAGTCTGTTCGACACTGAGGCCTGGCGCGAACGCATGGACGAGCGCTGGTTCGCCAGCGGCGTCGAACTGGCCGAGGCCGGGGCGGTCGACCTGGTGGCGATCGAGGACGACAGCGTCACCGCCCATGTCCGCGGCGGCGAGCTCTATGTCGTCTCCCTGCGCGCCCCGGCCGGCGAGGGCGCCTGCACCTGTCCGGGCTTCGACAAGTTCGGGGCCTGCAAGCACCAGGCGGCGGTGGTCGTGGCCGCCAACCTGCTCGACGCCGTGGGCCTGCAGCAGGTTCGCGACCGCCTGGCCCGGCTGCGCGACGGCCTGGCCCTGGAAAGCCGCGAGGCGCTGATCGAGCGGCTGATCGACCTGGCCAAGCGCGATCCCCAGGTGCTGGCCGGTCTGGAGAGCTGAACGCCTCGACCGAACCGCTAGGCTGACGCCGTCAGCGCGCGGTAGGTGAAATTCCGCAGCACCACCTCGCCCGGGCCGGCTCCGTAGACGCCGACCCTGAGGCTGAGGAAGCCGCCGAAGACATTGTGATGGAGGCCCGACACCTCCATGCGGGTGTCGTGCCGCCGCCAGGTGCGGCCCTCGTCATAGGAGTAGTGGTAGGTGACGACATGCTCGTCATTGCCGATCCGCAGCCGCATGACGCGGGCGTCGTGGGACTTCCTGGCCCAGGCCAGCTCCTCGGAATATTCGAAGGTCTTCAGGGTCGAAGGCGTGAAGCCCAGGCCGACGAAGGCCTTGTGATTGTAGAACAGCAGCAGGCCGCCCTCGGCCTCGCCCTGCAGCTCGATCGTGATCTCCACCTCATAGGCGCGGTCGCCGACCAGGCAGGTCAGGGGGGCGGAATCGGCGGGCGAGGTTCCCCGTCCCCGGATGCGCAAGTTGTTGGACTCATAGACCGCGCGGCCGGCCTCGTCCGGCGCCGGGTCGTGAAAGGTCCATTGCACGCCCATCCGGTCGGCGGCGAAATCGTCCGACAGCGCCCGGCCGGACGGACCGGCCCGGCCGCCCTTCGGCTTGGCCAGGGGCTTGGACAGGTCCCCGCCCAGCACCCGGAACCAGCCGTCCGCGGTCCATTCCACCGGGGCCAGCAAGGTCTGGCGGCCCAGGGTGCGAAAGCCGTTCTCGTAGCCGTGATAGACCATCCACCAGTCGCCGGCCGGGCCCTCGACCAGGCTGCCGTGGCCGCGCGACCACCAGGGTTCGGCGGCGCTGACGGTGCGGACCAGGGGATTGTGCGGGCAATGCTCCCACGGCCCCTGCACCGAGCGCGACCGCGCGGCGATCACCATGTGGCCGGTGGCCGGGCCGGCCGTGCCGCCCACCGCGGTGACCAGGTAGAACCAGCCGTTGCGCCGCAAGAGCTTGGGGCCTTCCGGCGCGAAGTTCTCGACCACCCAGTCGTCGGGATAGCGCCAGGGCGCATAGGCCGCTTCCAGCGCGCCGTCGGTGGCCAGGCCGTCGTCGGTCAGCCGGATCTTGCGAACGCCGTTGGTGAACAGGTAGCGCCGGCCGTCCTCGCCCACCACGTGGCCGGGATCGATGCAGCCGGCGATCTTCAGATCGATCGGATCGCTCCACGGCCCGCGGATGTCGTCGGCCCAGATCACATAGATCGACCATCCCTTGCCGTCCGGATCGGCCGGTATGTAGATGAAGTAGCGGCCGTCGTGCTTGGCCAGGTCCACGGCCCAGATCACGCCCAGCGGCTTGAACAGGGCGGGTCCGACCGGCGTCCAGTTCACTAGGTCCGTCGAGCGCCAGATCACCAGGCCCGGATAGGAATAGAACGACGAGAAGGTCATGTAGTAGTCGTCGCCATCCTTCAGGATGGTCGGGTCGGGATGGTCGCCGGCGACGATCGGGTTCAGGAACCTCCCGTCGCCCAGGTCGGCCTTGCGCTGGCCTTCCGGGCCGCGCCCCCACGACGGCGACGCCGAGACCGCCCGTGGCGCCGGGGCCGCCGCCGCCAGCGCCGGAGTCGCCGCGCCGGCGAGCAGGCCCGCGAAAAGGTTTCGCCGCGCTATGGTCATGGCCGTCGATCCCTCCGTGATAGCGCTGACCTTTAGAGGCCCCCGGCAGCCTGGTCCATCCTCGGCCGGGGAGGCCGGAGATGCGGGCGACTGCTGACCCGGCGGCGCCCTCAATCCTCTTTTCTACCCTTCCCTCCTCCTTGCGGGGAGGGTGGCCCCGAAGGGGTCGGGTGGGGGCCGGCGCAGGGCGTCGAAGATCGGCCGGCTCAGCAGGCCCCACCCGACCCTGGCTCCGCCAGGGCCACCCTCCCCACGGAGGGGGAGGGAAAGGTAAAAAGAAAGGGGGAGGGAAGGCATTCTGGGGGATCGGGGCGCGTCGATCCCCGCGAGCGACGCTGTAGACATCAAGCTTTCCAACGCCTTGCAGAATCTTCAGCGTCACAAGTCCTCGGCGCTGAAACCGCCCTTATCCTGTCTTCACCTCGTCGCAGGGAAAGGGCGCATGGCCAGCGACCGATGCGGCGGCGGGGGGCGATCGAGCGGGACTGGGCTGGAGGGGGTTACTTCAGCGTGTCCGGGGAGCCTGGCGTTGCAGGCCCCGCCCGCCGTCGGCGTCGACGGGGATAAAGCGCGTGTGTCGAAGATCCGCGCCCTCGTCGCCGGGGCCCGTCGGAAACGGCGGGGTTCCGGAGTCCGGCTAGGCCTTAACAGGGCCGCCTACCGGACGCGGACGGAAAACGAGCGCGCGGAGCGGTGGCTTCGTCGAAACGGTACTCACTCAAACACTCCGGACGTCGTCCGGCGCTCCGCGTCCCTTTCCATCACCTCAGCGGTCATCCGCGTGAGGCGGCGAAGTCGTGAGCGAGGCCGCCGCTCTAAGGGAAAGAGCTTGCAAGACCCCACGCCCTCAAGCTCAGAGCCCCGCCAGCACCTCCGCCGCCCAGGCCGGAACGACCTCGGTGGCTGGGCCGTAGCGGCGCTCGTCGAAGGCGCGGGCGTTATCCGACGGTTGCAGATTGATCTCGCAGGCGCGGATTCCCAGCGCCCGGGCCTCGGCCACGAAGCCGGCGGCCGGATAGACCGAGCCGGAGGTGCCGATCGCCACGAACAGGTCCGACTCCTCCAGGGCGTCCGCGATCGCCTCCATGCGCAGCGGCGTTTCGCCGAACCACACCACGTGCGGCCGGGCGGTTCCCGTCGCGCCGCAGGCCGGACAGGCGCTGTCGGCGACCAGCGGCGCGCGGTCGGGCCAGACGGCCTGGCAGGCGTGGCAGCGGGTCGCCGACAGCTCGCCGTGCATGTGGACCACCTCGACGCAGCCGGCCTGCTCGTGCAGGTCGTCGACGTTCTGGGTGCAGAGGAACAATCGTCCGCTCCGCGCCGCCAGTCCCGACTGCAGCCGCGCCAGGGCGAAATGGGCGGCGTTGGGCGCGGCCGTCGCCAGGTTGGCCCGGCGGGCATTGTAGAAGGCCCGCACCCTGGCCGGATCGCGGGCGAAGCCCTCGGGCGTGGCCACCAGCGACAGGTCGTGACGGGTCCAGACCCCGTCGGCGTCGCGAAACGTGCCCAGGCCGCTCTCGGCCGAGATCCCGGCCCCGGTCAGCACGAAGACGTCCAATCCCACCGCCACCCTCCCCTGCCGCCGATCCCGCGGCATGAACCTGACGCACCCGTCATTTTTAATTTGACCCTTTGCGCGGTTTCAGTGAACTGTGTTCAGCTGAGGCCAAGGCCGCGTGGACGGCCCGTTCACCCGCAAGAGAGCCGCCCAGGAAGGAGCCGCCCGTGACGGACCAGAACATCACCAAGGACGCCATGTACGACGCGGTGGCGCCCGACGATTTCGAATCGATGCTCGAACTCGATCGCTACAACAACCGCTCGAGCGCCTTCGACAAGATCATTTCGGCGACCCACGACCATTTCTGGGATCCGCTCGACAAGGCCTATATCGACTTCGACGAGCCGTTCGACATGGAGAACCAGGCGCTGGTTCCCGAGGACCTGGTCATCGCCCTGTCGACCGACTACGTCTCCAACCATCTCAGCGATCCCAGGCAGCGCATCCGCTTCATCAACCAGTCGGTGCTGCGCAGCTTCTCGTCGATCCTGCACGGTGAGCAGGGGGCGCTGAACCTGTCGGCCAGCCTGTGCCACGTGCTCAAGGACCAGGGCGCCCAGGAATACGCCGCCAACCAGACCCGCGAGGAGGCTCGCCACGTCACCGCCTTCGCCAAATACATCAAGACCCGCTGGGGCAGGCCGGTCGCCTGCGGCCCGGCCCTGAAGGCCCTGCTGGTCGAGATCATCGCCGCGCCCGAGGTCTACAAGAAGATCATCGGCATGCAGATGCTGGTCGAGGGCCTGGCCATGGGGGCGTTCGCCACCTTTTTCACCAAGATCAACGACCCCGTCGGCAAGAAACTGCTGCAGCTGGTGATGACCGACGAGGCCTTCCATCACAAGTTCGGCAAGATCTGGGCCGACCGCACGGTGCCCAAGCTGACCCCCGAGGAGCACGCGATCATCGAGGACTGGGCCGCCCACTGCTTCCAGACCCTGCTGTTCAACCTGGTCTCGCCGCACCAGCAGCTGGATCTCTATGTCGAGTTCGGCCTGGATCCCGACAAGGTCGTCGAGGAGTACGGGAAGATCATGACCGACGACCTGCGCCGGGAGAACATGAAGGAGCAGACCAACATCTTCCGGGTTCTGGTCAAGACCCTGCTCAACGCCGGCATCATCACCGAGCGGACCAAGGCCTTCTACGCCATGTATGTCGACATCGAGGAGCTGAGGAACGAGGGCGACCGGATGGTCGGCGACGACATCGCCGAGGAGGGCATCCGCCACCTGCGGGCCATCAATTTCAAGGACCGGGCCCGGCCGGCGACCATCGCCGCCGAGTAGGGCCGGTTTGGATGCGCGGCGCCGCGCCGGAACTTCAGCACGGCGCTTTGCGTTTCTGGCGCCTCGTGAGGCAAGGTGAAGGTATGCGCGCAGCTTTCATGATGATCGCCGCTCTGGCCGGCGCGGGCCTGCTGGTCGGCGCCTCGGCCCAGGCCGCGGCCAAGCCGCCGGCCAAGCCGATCGAGGCCAGCTTCTATACCGGCAAATGGTACGAGATCGCCCGCACCCCCAACGCCGGCCAGCGCGACTGCGAGGCCCCGACCACCGAATTCGCCGACAGGACGCAGGGCGAGGGCTTCTCGGTCCGCCAGGTCTGCCGCAAGGGCTCGGCCTCCGGCGCCGCCAAGGTGTTCAACACCAGCGGCAAGATCGTCGCCGGAACCCAGAACACCAAGTTCTCGATGAGCTTCCTGGGCGGCCTGAAGAAGCAGGAATATTGGGTGCTGGACCGGGCCGACGACCAGTCCTGGGCGATCATGGCCACGCCGGGCGGCAACTATGTCTGGCTGCTGTCGCGTCAGCCGGTGATGCCGCCCGCCGACAGGGCCGCGGCCCTGGAGCGGATCAAGGACCTGGGCTACGCCAAGCTGGAGTTCCCGCAGCAGCCGCCGACGTGAGCGCGCGATGAGCTTGATTCCCGAACAAAGCTGGAACAAGGTTCGGGCATGGACGTCGTCGTCGACCTTCGGCCCTCGCGGCCAGAGACCACCGATCTGGTGACCCGTGGCGCGGCGCGGTTCCTGGTGTCGCTGGGCTATGCGCCCCTGGCCGAGGTGACGCTGCCCAACGGCCGCCGGGCCGACCTGATGGCCCTGGGTCCCAAGGGCGACGTGCTGATCGTCGAGGTCAAGTCGGGGCTGGAGGACTTCCGGATCGATCGCAAGTGGCCGCAATATGCGCCCTATTGCGACGCCTTCTACTTCGCGGTCGCGCCGCATTTTCCCGAGGGCGTCCTGCCCGAGGATCCCGGCCTGATCGTCGCCGACGGCTTCGGCGGGGCGGTGGTGCGCGAGGCGCCGGTCGCGCCCCTGGCCCCGGCGCGGCGCAAGGCCCTGACCCTCGCCTTCGCGCGCATGGCCGCCCTGCGCGCCGCCGGCGTCAGCGCCGAACGGCTGGCGCTTTAGTCCCGGTCGAAATTGCGAGCCAGCAGGAAGCCGAACACCAGGCCGGCGACGAAGGTCCCGACCGCCAGGGCAATCGGATGTTCTTCGGCCTGCTGGTGGGCGACCTGGGCCTTCTCGGCCGTCCAGGTCTTGCCGACCTCGGCCTTCTCCTCGACGAAGGCGCGGGCGACCTCGGCCTTTTCGGCGACGGTCTCGACGGCCTTGTCCACCGCGGCCTTGGCGCGCTTGGCGCCGGCCTTGGCCGTCGTCTTGGCGGTGGCCTTGGGCGCCGGGGTCTTGATCGTGAAGTCGGTCATGCGAAGTCCCGTCAGGGGGCGGAAGAGCCAACAACCGTAACACGTCGAAGGGAAAAACGTTTCGTTCTCGCGAGCCGGTCCCGCTAGTTGTCGCGCACCACCTTCAGCACCGCCTCGCCATAGCGGTCGAGCTTGCCCTGCCCCACCCCGCCGGCCTTGGCCAGGGCGGCCAGGGTTCCGGGCCGGGCGGCGGCGATCTCGGCCAGGGTGGCGTCGTGGAAGATCACATAGGGCGGCACGTGCTGCAGCTGGGCCTGCTCGCGGCGCCAGGCCCGCAAGACCTCGAACAGGGCCTGGTCCTCCAGCGCCACCACCAGGGCGGCCGCGCCGTCGCGGCGCTTGCGGGTCTTGCCGGCCGCCGCCTCTCCACGACCAGAACGGCCGGGACCATCGGCGGTCGCCGGCTGCTGGCGCAGCGACACCAGCCGCTCGCCGCGATAGACCTGCCGCACCCCCTCGCCGTCGCCCAGGCCGATCAGCGGCCGGCCGTCATTGGGGTCCTCGCGCAGCAGCCCCTCGAACACCAGGGTGTCGAGCAGGTCGCGCCAGCCCTGCGGACTGAACTCCTTACCGATGCCGAAGGTCGACATCTGGGCCTCGGCCGGGGTGACGTCCTTGGTCTTGCCCAGCAGGTGGTCGACCAGCCGGCCGCGCCCGAACCGCCCGCCCAGCCGATGGGCCGCCGACAGCGCCTTCTGGGCCGCTTGAGTGGCGTCGACCCCCGTCGGCGGCGAGACGCAGATGTCGCAGACCCCGCAGCGCTCGACCCCCTCCTCGCCGAAATAGCGGCGGACGGCGGCGGCCCGGCAGGTGACGCCCTCCAGCATGGCGTAGAACTGCCGCAGCTTGCGCAGCTGCACGGCCTTGACCTCCTCGGGAGCGTTCTGGCCGTCGATCCGCCGCACCGCCCAGGCCAGGTCGGCCGAGCTGTAGAGGGTGATGCCCTCGGCCGGCTGGCGGTCGCGCCCGGCCCGGCCGATCTCCTGCCAATAGGCCTCGATGGCGGCCGGCGGGTCGGCATGGATCACGAAGCGGACGTCGGGCTTGTCGACCCCCATGCCGAAGGCGATGGTCGCCACCATCACCGCCTCGTCGGCCTCGAGGAACTCCTCCAGCCGCCGGGCCCGCACGCCCTTGTCGAGGCCGGCGTGATAGGCCAGGGCCGGGATCCCTTCGGCGATCAGCTTCTCGGCCAGCTTCTCGGTGGAGTCGCGGCTGCCGGCATAGACCACACCGGCCCGGTTGGGACGCTCGGTGACCAGCTCGATGACCCGGTCGTGGCCCTTGCCCTTCTTGCGCTCGGCGTTCAGGGCCAGCTCATGACGGGCGAAGCTGTCGACGAACTCGGCCGCGCCCGAAAGGCGCAGCTCGGCGCGGATGTCGTCGCGGGTGCGGGCGTCGGCGGTGGCGGTGACCGCCAGGCGCGGGGCGTGCGGGAACACCTCGGCCAGACGGCCCAGCATCCGGTATTCGGGCCGAAAGTCGTGGCCCCACTGGCTGACGCAGTGGGCTTCGTCGACGGCGACCAGGGCCAGAGGCAGGCGCGACAGCCGCTCGAGCATCGACGGCTGCATCAGGCCTTCGGGCGACAGATAGAGCAGGTCGAGGCGGCCGGCGTCGATGCGTCGCCAGATCTCGGCCCGCTCGTCGGGCAGGGTGTTGCTGTCCAGCCGCTCGGCCGCGACCCCGGCCTGCTGCAAGCCGGCCACCTGGTCGGCCATCAGGGCGATCAGCGGCGAGACCACCAGGCCCAGGCCCGGCCGCACCAGGGCGGGGATCTGGTAGCACAGGCTCTTGCCGCCGCCGGTCGGCAGCACGGCCAGGGCGCTGCGTCCGGCCAGCAGCTCGCCGATCACCCCGGCCTGCAGGCCGCGGAAGTCCGAATGGCCGAAGGTGCGGCGCAGCACCTCGCGCGCCGCCTCCAGCGAGGGAGCGGTCCGGGCGTCGGCGGAATCAGGCTGAGCGTACACGGGCGTGTTTTGCCAGGGCGCGAACGCCAGGCCAAGCGCGGCGCCACGATCTGGCCCCTAAAATCCGTAAGAGGAAAATCGGTCTGAAAATGCACATCGGCTTCATCGGCTCTGCTCGCCTGGGATTCAACGTCTTGCGCGCGCGCTCCGGAGATGAAACGAACCATGAACAGGCCGGCGGCGCAAGGCGGGGCGAGACGGCGTTCATTCCACGTCAATCTTGTCGCGCGTTGTGTGGGCTTGAGCTAAACGGATTTCGGCGCGACCCGGGATTTCCGCGCCTTTCGGGAACAGGACGACATGGCCAACGGTACCTTCGGCGGGAACAAGCCGGCGAAGCCGCGACGCACGCCGCTGCAGGCGTTGGTCTACTGGATGGTCGTGCTGGGCGTCTGGGGGCTGATCTTCGTCGTCGCCTTCTTCGCGGTGTTCGCCAGCGACCTGCCCGACACCTCCAAGCTGTATGACGTCAAGCGCCAGCCCTCGATCAACTATCTGGACCGCTCGGGGGCGCTGCTGGCCGTGCGCGGCAGCCAGTACGCCCCGCCGGTCGACCTGGACAGCCTGCCCGAATATGTGCCGGCCGCCTTCGTGGCCATCGAGGACCGCCAGTTCTACCACCATATCGGCTTCAATCCCTGGGGCATCGCCCGCTCGTTGATCTGGAACATGAGCCACGAGGGCGGCCCCCAGCGCGGCGGCTCGACCATCACCCAGCAGCTGGCCAAGAACCTCTTCCTCAGCCCGGCCCAGAACTACCGGCGCAAGGCCCAGGAGCTGATCCTGGCGGTGTGGCTGGAGATGAAGTTCAGCAAGAAGCAGATCCTGGCCCTCTATATGAACCGGGTCTATTTCGGGGCCGGGGCCTATGGCATCGAGGCCGCCTCGCAGCGCTATTTCAACAAGCCGGCCTCGCAACTGACCGTCGGCGAGGCGGCCCTGCTGGCCGGGCTGATGAAGGCCCCGGCCCGCTATTCGCCGGTCTCGGCCAGCGACCGCGCCGCCCGCCGCGCCACCGTCGTGCTCGACGAGATGGTGCGGATGAAGGCCATCACCGCGCAGCAGCGCGACGAGGCCTTCCAGGAGCCGGTGCGGGTCTCGGCCACCCTGGCCAACCAGCGGGCCCAGTATTTCACCGACTATGTCGACGCCCAGGTGCGCTCGCTGGTCGGCGAGCCGACCGAGGATCTCGTCGTCGAAACAACCTTGGACCTGCCGATCCAGGTGTCGGCCGAGCGCTCGGTGCAGCTGGGCGTCCAGGGCCACAAGGCCCAGGGCGTGCAGCAGGCGGCCCTGGTGGCGATCGACGGCGAGGGCCGCATCCGCGCCTATGTCGGCGGCGCCGACTACAGCGACAGCCAGTTCGATCGCGTCACCAGCGCCCGCCGCCAGGCCGGCTCGGCCTTCAAGCCGTTCGTCTATCTGACCGCCATGGACCAGGGCCGCAATCCCAGCGTCATGGTGGTCGACGAGCCGGTGAAGATCGGCAACTGGGAGCCCAAGAACTACACCAACAAATATCTGGGTCCGATGACCCTGCAGACCGCCCTGGCCCAGTCGATCAACACCGTCGCCGCCCGGCTGGCCAACGAGGTCGGCACCAGCAATGTCGCCGCCACCGCCCGGCGGCTGGGGATCACCAGCAAGATCCAGCTGGATCCGTCGATGGCCCTGGGCGCGGTCGAGGTGTCGCCGATGGAGATGGCCCAGGCCTACGCCGCGTTCTCCAACGGCGGCTTCCTGGCCAAGGGCTACGGCATCGAGCGCATCCGCACCACCAGCGGCAAGGTCCTCTACGACCACAGCGTCGACAAGGGCCCGCGCCCGGCGGTGATCGGCTCGCCGTCCCTGCAGTACATGAACCAGATGATGCGCCAGGTCGTCGAGGCCGGCACCGGGGCCCGGGCCAAGGTCGAGGGCTACGACATCGCCGGCAAGACCGGCACCACCAGCGATTACCGCGACGCCTGGTTCGTCGGCTATACCGGCGGCTTCGTCACCGCGGTGTGGACCGGCAAGGACGACAACACCCCGATGAAGCGGGTCACCGGCGGCGGCGCCCCGGCCGAGATCTGGAAGAGCTTCATGTCGGCGGCCCTGCCGCGGCTGAAGGCCGCCCCGATCCCCGGCGGGGTGATCGAGCCGCCGGCTCCGGCCGGCGAGGACCCGATCGGCGACCTGCTGACCGGCCCGCCGCCGGCCGAGGGCCCGGCCGCCGAGACCCCCGCCGCCGGGACGCCGCCGCCGGCCCAGCTGCCCTATTAGAGCATCGCGCGGATCGTTTACGGACACGGCTTTTCGACCTCGGGCTTTCGCGGCGAGTGGATGAGGAGGCGCGGAGCGGCCGGGCCAGGCCCGGAGACCGTGGGTATTGAGTGTGCGTTTCGGCGTGGACAGACCGCTCCGCGGAACCGTTTGTCTCGAGGGACGGCGACTGAGGGCCTGTTTCATCCCGATCGACGTTCCCCCTCGGACGGGCAGGATCAAAGTCGCCCGGAAGGGGCCGTCAGCGACTCCGACAGATCCTGGAACAGGCCGGTTTGAACCTCCCGGCCCCGTCGACCCGCCTGTCCCGCCATCGTCCCCGGAGGACCTTGGAGCCTTCTGAGCCCCGCCGCCCGCCGCGACCCGATCGCCAGGCCCAGGCGGCCCCGCTCGGTTCCATCTCCATCGCCGCTTCGGGTCGGTACCAAGCGCCCTCCTCCGCGACGGAGACAGGTTTGATTGTGCGGGAGGTTTGAGCCCTGGCGGGTGGGTGACGCTGGTTATTTTTCAGGGCGTTGAAAGGGTTGAGGTTCTTGGCGTCAGCGACGGGGATGGAGGCGTCTCGATCCCCGCATTCCGCCCTTGCGGGACCCCCTCTATCTTTTCCTTCCCGTCGGCGGATGGGGGAAGGTGGCCGCGAAGCGGTCGGATGGGGGTGAACGCGCAGCGTTCTTCTCGCCGCCAGCTCCGCAGTCACCCCCATCCCCGGCCCTTCCCCCATCAAGGGGGAAGGGAGCTGGCGAAGGCCGTCGGATGAGGGGTCCCCCAAAACTCGACCGCCGCACCCGACCGTTCCGCCCATCGCAGCGGCGCCGATCCTCGACCCCTCATCCGACCTCGCTCCGCGAGGCTGCCTTCTCGCGCAAGGGGAGAAGGAGGTTTTGTCCCGCCCTACACCCGGTCCCGGAACGGATCCGCGGGATAAACCCCCAGAATCTCGAACTTGTCCGAAAAGAACTTCAGCTCGTCGAAGGCCAGGGCCAGGCTGCGGTCTTCGGGGCGGCCGTCGACCTCGGCGTAGAAGAAGGTGGCGGTGAAATGGCCGCCCTCCATGTAGCTTTCCAGCTTGGTCATGTTGACGCCGTTGGTCGCAAAACCGCCCAGCGCCTTGTAGAGGGCGGCCGGCAGGTTGCGGACCTTGAACACGAAGCTGGTCACGCAGCGGTGGGTGAAGGGCGGCGCCTCGGGCTTGGCCTCGGCCGTCATCACCAGGAAGCGGGTGGTGTTGTTGCGTTCGTCCTCGATGTCGCGGGCCAGGATGTCCAGGCCATAGATCTCGGCGGCCAGGGCCGGGGCGACGGCGGCGCGGGTCGGGTCGGGCTTCAGGGCCAGGGCCTTGGCCGCGCCCGCTGTGTCGCCGGCGCTCTCGTGGGCCAGGCCCAGCTTCCTGAGGCTGTGGCGGCATTGGCTGAGGGCGATCGGCATCGAGCAGGCAATCTTCACCGTCTCCAGCGTTACGCCCTTGTTGGCCATCAGCTGGAAGCGGATCGGCTTGAAGCGCTCGCCGACGATCTGCAATCCCGAAGCGGGCAAGAGATGGTGGACGTCGGCGACCCGGCCGGCGATCGAGTTCTCGATCGGGATCATGCCCAGCTGGCAGGCGCCGGTCTTGATGGCCTCGAAGGCCTCCTCGAAGGTCGCGCAGGGCACGGCCTCGTAGTCGGGAAAATAGGTGCGGCAGGCCTCGTGGCTGTTGGCGCCGGGCTCGCCCTGGAAGGCGATCTTCTTGAGGAGGCTCATGCTTGTTTCCCGGCGTATTGGCGCGCCGCTTCGAGGTCGGACGGATTGTCGACGGAGATCGGGGCCTCGGCCGCCACCGCGGCGCGCAGGCTCAGGCCCAGCTCCATGGCCCGCAACTGCTCCAGCTTCTCACGCTTCTCCAGCGGCGAGGGCGGGGCGGCGTTGAAGGCCTCTAGGGCGGCGCGGCGATAGCCGTAGATGCCGATGTGCCGCCAGACCGGTCCGTCGCCATAGAGCGTCGAGCGGGTGAAATAGAGCGCCCGGCCCGACAGGCCGTCCTGCTCCAGGGCCAGCACCGCCTTGACGACGTCGGGATTGGCGCGGTCGGCCGACGAGGCCTCCCGCGCCACGACGGTGGCGATGTCGCAGTCGGGATAGGCCGACAGCAGGTCGGCGCAGGCGGCCAGGACCGAGGGCTGCACGAACGGCATGTCGCCCTGCAGGTTGATCACCACGTCGTGGCGGCCGTCGGGATCCAGGACGTCCAGCGCCGCCAGGATTCGGTCGGAGCCGGAGGCCAGGCCCGGATCGGTCAGCACCGCCTCGCCGCCCGCCGCCCTTACCGCGTCCACGATCTCTGCATCCCCCGCCGCCACGGCGACCGGTCCGATTCCGGCCGCCTGGGCCTGGCGCAGCACGCGCACGACCATCGGCAGGCCGCCGATGTCGGCCAGGGGCTTGTCCGGCAGGCGAGTGGCCGCCATTCGGGCCGGGATCAGGACGATTGGGTTCATCGAGGCGTCATGGGTGGCGGATGCGGGCAAAACCGTTGCTGCCCGGTTGCGCCTGGGGCGGTAGCGTGTAAGAGACGCGAGCGCAACATGGAGCGCGCGGGGGGAACCTCCGGGCGCGGATTCGGGCCTGTCGCGAGGCGGCCCCCAAGAGGCTGGTAAGGCTTTAGATGAGCGACCTGACGTTCAACAAGATCGCTGGCGGCGTACTGCTGACCGGCCTGGTCATCTTCGGTCTGCGGGAAGCGTCGGACATCGTTTTCGCCAAGCACGAAATCGAGAAGCCCGGCTACGAGATCGCGGTGGCCGAAGAGGCCGGCGAGGGCGCGGCCGCCGCCGAGGTCCCGCCCGACTGGGGCAGCGTCCTGCTGGTGCCGGCCAATATCGAGAAGGGCAAGGAGGTCAGCGCCAAGTGCGCCTCGTGCCACAACTTCACGGCCGAGAACCATACCGGTCCGGGCCTGATGGGCGTGGTCGGCCGCAAGCCGGGCACTCATCCCGGCTTCGCCTATTCGCCGGGCATGCTCGACTTCGGCAGCAAGAATCCCGTCTGGGACTATGACCACCTCGACACCTTCCTGAAGGCGCCGCAGAAGGACGTCTCGGGCACCAAGATGACCTTCGTCGGCCTGAAGAAGCAGGAAGACCGGATCGCCATCATCGCCTATCTGCACAGCCTGGGTTCGACCCTGCCCGTGCCGGCGCCGAAGCCGGCCGGCGCGGCTCCGGCCGCTGCGGGCGCCGCCCCTGCCGCTGGCGCCGGCGCCGCGGGAGGCGCTCCGGCCCCGGCCGCTGGCGCTCCGGCGAGCGGAACCCCGGCCGCCGCCGGCGCCCCGGCCACCGCGACCCCGGCCCCCGCCGCCCAGCAAGGCGCGACCGCCCCGGTCAAATAGGTCGGCGCAATCCGAGAGCGTTCAAAGGCCGCGGGGTTCGCCTCGCGGCCTTTGGCTTGCCGGCCTTCCAGGCGCCGTGGAAGCGTCGTCAGCAAAGCTGCCTTGCGACCTTTTCCTATTTCGTGAGTAGGATATCGAACCAAGCCGCTTCATCGGAACCGTTCGATCATGACGTCTCGCCTGCTGGCCGCGGCCGCCGTTACCGCGCTGCTGATCGCCGCCCCGGCGTCCGCCTTCGCCGCCAAGGCCCCGACCGTGGCCCTGAAGTCCCTGGCCGACCTGCCGACCCCGCCCTATCCCTATGACGAGAAGGCCGACGCCGAGGCCGACGTCGCCGCCGCCCTGAAGCGCGCCAGGAAGACCCACAAGCTGACCCTGATCGATTTCGGCGGCAACTGGTGCGGCGACTGCCGGGTGTTCGCCGGCGTCATCGAGCAGCCCGACGTCAAGGCCTGGGTCGACAAGCATTATGAGGTCGTGACGGTCAATGTCGGCCGCTACGACAAGAACATGCAGATCCCGGCCCGCTACGGCCTCGACAAGCTCAAGGGCGTGCCCAGCTTCCTGGTGGTCGATCCCAAGGGCAGGCTGGTCAATGACGGCGCCTTCTTCGCCCTGACCGACGCCCGCCACATGACCCCGCAGTCGATCGTCGACTGGCTGGCCCAGTGGCCGAAGTGAGCCGTCGGTAGGTTCACGGCCGCCGCCAGCCCGTCGGCGGGCCGCCGCCGGCCGCCTCGATCCGGGCGATCGCCTCGGCCAGCGGCTCGATGGCCACGGCCATGTGGTGGGCGTTGGCGTGCAGGATGGTCTCGGCGTCGAGCAGGATGGCCACGTGGCCCCGCCAGAACACCAGGTCGCCGCGCCGGCGCTGATCGGCCGTGATCGGGGCGAAGAAGGCCCGCTGCAGGTCGGTGTCGCGCGGAACCGCCCGCCCGCAGGCGGCCAGGGCCTGCTGGACCAGGCCCGAACAGTCCAGGCCCAGGGATTCGCGTCCGCCCCACTGGTAGGGCGCGCCCAGAAAGCGCGCCGCCACGGCCACATAGTCGCTCTGGACGACGCCGACCGGCGACAGGTGGTCGGCGACGAACCACCCCGTCCTCTCGCCCTTGGCGAAACGGCCGTCGCGCGCCTCGACCGCGACCAGGGCGTTGAGCGAATAGAGGCCCAGGGGCCGCGACTTGATGTTCGGCTCGGCGAAGGCGTAGGTGCGCAGGGCGGCCACCTGATGGGTGGCGGGCGCGCCCGGGGCGGCGAGGTCCTGCTCGGCCACGAAGCCGACATAGCCGTCGCGGGCCGCCTGGCCCCAGGCGAAGCCGTCCTGGAGGTCGAGCACCCGGAAGCACTCGCCGAACAATAGCTGGTCCCATTGCTCGGCGAACGGATCCGGGGTCTTGCGCAGGGCCGCCGACGGAACCGCGACCTGACGCAGGGTCGGCGCCTCATAGCGTTCGGCCGGGACCAGGCCCTGGAGGTCCAGGTCGGCGAGGTCAGGGCGAGCCAGGGTCAGGCGGGGATCGCTCATGGATGGGGCGCCTTGGGGAACCGGGCCTTGAGCATGGCGTAGAGGCCGCGGATCACCTGGGCTTCGCCGCCGGCCGGGTGACCGGGCCGGGCCTTGGGGTTCCAGGCGAAGATGTCGAAATGCGCCCAGGCCCCGTGGGTCGGGGCGAAGCGTTGCAGGAACAGGGCCGCCGTCACCGACCCGGCCTGGGCCCAGGCGTCGGGATCGTTCTTGAGGTCGGCGATGTCGCTCTCGACCGCCTCGCGATAGCCGTCCCACAACGGCATGCGCCAGACCGGGTCGGCCGCCGCCCGCGCCCCGGCCTCGATCGACCGGGCCAGGTCGTCGTCGGGGGTGTAGAACGGGATCACCTGCGGGCCCAGGGCGGCGCGGGCGGCGCCGGTCAGGGTGGCCAGGTCGAGGGTCAGGGCCGGCTCGAGCTCGGCGGCCCGGGTCAGGGCGTCGGCCAGGATCAACCGGCCCTCGGCGTCGGTGTTGCCGACCTCGACCGTCAGGCCCGAGCGGGTGGCCAGCACGTCGCCGGGCCGCATGGCGTCGCCGGCGATGGCGTTCTCGACCACCGGGACCAGCACGCTCAGCCGCACGGGCAGGCCGGCGGCCATCACCATCCGGCCCAGGGCCAGGGCGTGGGCCGCGCCGCCCATGTCCTTCTTCATCAGCCGCATGCCCGAGGAGGGCTTGATGTCGAGGCCGCCGGTGTCGAACACCACGCCCTTGCCGACCAGCGCCAGCCGCGGATGGGCTTCGTCGCCCCAGCTGATCTCGATCATCCGCGGCGCGCGGCCGGGAACCGCGGCGCGGCCGACGGCATGGACCGCCGGATAGTTCTCGGCCAGCAGGTCGTCGCCGGTGACCACCGCGATGTCGGCGCCATGGCGCTCGGCGATCTCGCGGGCGATGGTCTCGATCTGCAGCGGTCCCATGTCGTTGGCCGGGGTGTTGATCATGTCGCGGGCCAGGGCGCAGGCGTGGGCGACGGCATGGACCTCGTCGAGATCGACGCTCTCGGCCGCGACCAGTCGCCGCGGCCGCTCGCCGGCGCGGGGGCGATAGCGGTCGAACCGATAGGCGCCGAGAGCGAAGGCCAGGGCGATCTGGTCGGCGGCGAAGCCTTCGGGCACGGCCGCCAGGCGGTAGTCGCCGGCCGGCAGCCGGCCCGGCAGGGCGCGAAACAGCATGGCGTCGGCCTTGCCGCGGTCGCCCAGTCCCAGCAGCACCCGGTCCACCGATCCTTGCGGCGTCGGCAGGACCAGGACCTGGCCGGCCTTGGCCTTGAAGTCCTCCAGCCCCACGAACCCCTTCACGAAGCTGGGCCGCGCCTCGACGAAGGCGGCCAGTTCGGTCTCGTGGAGGCAGTGGATGGGCGTCACCGTCCCTTCCTCGGCGGACCGGAGCGTGGGGGCGATGATCGGTTCCGACATGGGGCGCGCCTCTGGGACGGATTTATGCTTAACGATTCCTTGAGGGCCCGCGGGCGAGGATGCGGGACCTTCCGGAGATCCGTCTTCATGTGTCGCAAGCGCGCGCTCCTCGCAACCGTTCTCGCCCCGCTTCTGCTGCTGGCGGCGACCGCCGACGCCGCGGACAAGCCGGCTCCAGCCGAGACAGCGGCCTTGCCCGCCGCGCCGCGCAAGGCCAGCGCCGCCCAGCGGGCCGAGGCCCAGCGCGCCGACCCCTTGGCCCGCGCCGCCTTCTGGGCCAATGAATTCGACCAGGACGGCCGCGACGTCGAGGCCGCCGTCGGCCTGTCCCAGGCCCTGCGGGCGCTCGGGCGCTTCGACGAGGCGGCCGACGCCATCGGCCGCGTGCTGATCAGCGCGCCCGACGACTACGCGGCCCTGATGGAATCGGCGCGGGCCAATATCGCCCGCGGCCAGGGCTTCTACGCCATCGAGCCGGCCCGCAAGGCCGCCGCCCTGCAGCCCCGCGACTGGCGGCCCCAGTCGCTGCTGGGGGTCGCCTACGAGCAAGCCAAGCGGGACGACGAGTCGCTGGCAGCGCACCGGCAGGCCATCGCCCTGGCCCCAGGCGAGGCGGTTCCCCTGGCTAACCTGGCCATGCACATGGCGTCCAGCGGCGACCTGGCCGGCGCTGAAGCCACTTTGCGCAAGGCCGCCGCCTTGCCGACGGCGACCATCCAGGTGCGCCAGAACCTGGCCCTGGTGGTAGGCCTGCAAGGCCGTCTCGACGAGGCCGAGCGCCTGGCTCGCCAGGACCTGCCGCCGGAATCGGTGGACAACAACCTCGCCTGGCTGCGCGCCGCCACCGGCCAGGCCAGCGCCACGCGCTCATGGGACGCGATGAAGACCGGCGGCTAGCGCCGAGACCGCGGCTCCGCCGTTCTAACCATAAATATCGGTCTCGATGGCCGGTCGGCGGACGACGCCTGAGGTGTTTATCTCAGTGTTGCTTCATCACATCCTGGATCGTGATGATCGCCGGACCCAGGATGACGACGAACAGCACCGGCAGGAAGAAGAGAATCATCGGCACCGTCAGCTTGGCGGGCAGGGCGGCGGCCTTCTTCTCGGCGGCTGACAGGCGCAGCTCGCGATTTTCCTTGGCCATGACCCGCAGCGCCGAACCCAGCGGCGTGCCGTAGCGCTCGGCCTGGATCATGGCGGTGACCACCGAGCGGATGCCCGGGTGATTGGTCCGTCGCGACAGGCCCTCATAGGCCAGGCGCCTTTCGGGCAGGTAGCTGAGTTCGGCGGTCAGAAGGCTCAGTTCCTCGGCCAGCTCGATCGACGCCGAGCCGACCTCGGCCCCGACCTTGGCGATCGCCGCCTCGATCGACATGCCGCTTTCAACACAGATCAGCATCAGGTCCAGGGCGTCCGGAAAGGCCGAGACAATCGATCCACGGCGCTTCTGGGCGATGTTCTGAATGTAGATGTTTGGCGCGTAGTAGCCCGCGGTCAACGCCACCAGGCAGGCGGCGAGCTTCTGCATGGGCAACAGCCCAAAGCCGTTGATGACATAAAGGTAGAGGGCCGCCACCGCCGCGAAGACCAGCGGCGCCACGAAGCGGAAGAAATAGAAGGTCGAAACCGGCTTGGGCCCACGGAAGCCCGCCTGGGCCAGTTTGTCCACGACCTTGGGATCTTCCAGCAATCTGGACAGTTGCAGTCGCTCGACGACGTTCTTGTACATTCCCTCGTCGGAGTGGCGCAGGACGCCGCCGGCGCCGCTCTTCTGATTCAAGGCCTCGCGCGAGCGGCGACGCAGTTCCTCGCGCCGGTTGGCGACGGACTTGAGTCGCCCTTCCAGGCCGTTGCTGTTCATGGCCGGCGCGGCCAGGGTCACGATGGTGGCGAACACGACGATGGCGACAAAGGCGCTGAGCAGGTTGGAAGGGTCGGTGAGCATCTGGATCATCGCCGTTCCCCTAGAACTTGAAGTTGATCATCTTGCGCATCACGAAGATGCCCATGCTCATCCAGATTCCGGCGACCACCAACATCACGTGCCCCCGCGGATCGGTGAATAGCGGCGCCATGTATTTCGGGGCGGTGACCGAGATCAGCGCCACCACGCCCGGCGGAAGGCTGCCAATAATGAAGGCCGAGGCGACGGCTTCCGCCGACAGCGCCTTGATCTTCTCGACCATCAGTTTGCGCGCTCGCAGCACGGTCGACAGATTGCCCAGGGCCTCGGCCAGGTTGCCGCCGGTCTTGGCCTGGATCGACAGGACAATGGTGAAGAAGCGCAGTTCGTTGGTCGGCATGCGTTCGTACATCCGCTCCAGCGCCTGATCCATCGACATGCCCATGGCGACGTTCTCGGTCAGCACCCGGAATTCACCCGCCAAGGGTTCGGGACACTCCTTGCCGATCACCTTCAGGCAGTCATGGACCGGCAGGCCCGACTTGATGCCTCGGACGATGATGTCGATGGCGTCGGAAAAGGCTTCGGTGAATTTCTTGGTTCGAGCCTTGGCCATCATGCCGACCACCCAGCGCGGCAGGCCGAACCCGGCGGCGAAGGCCGCGCCCAGGGCGATCAGCGGCATCTGGTGCAGGACCAGGAGCAGCACGCCGACCGTCAACCCGATCACGGCGCTGATGATCCAGAACATCCTGGTGTTTTCACCCAGACCTGCGGCGCGCAGGTGGGCGGCGACCGTCAGAGACGCTTTCTTCTGTCGCCGGTCCTGCTCCTTCAGCGTCTTGATGATCTGCTTGCGGCGAAGATCGGGACTGTTGGCCGCGGCCTTGGCCCGAGCCGCCGCCGCCTGGCGGTCGCCGCCGGCGATGAGCTGGGCGCGCTTGACCGTCTTGGTCGAACCGTTGCCGCCGCCCGTTAACGCAAAGCCAAGGCCGGCGATGGTGAGGAAGCCCAGCACGCCGGCGAGGAGGAACAGCATCGCCTACTCCGCCGCGTCGAGCGCTTCGGCCAGCTCGCGCTCCAAGCCGTAATAGCGGGCGCGATCCCAGAACCGGGGACGACCGATGCCGGTCGAGCGGTGCTTGCCCAGCACCTTTCCATGCTCGTCCTCGCCGTTGATCTCGTAGACGAAGAGGTCCTGGGTGACGATCACGTCGCCTTCCAGGCCCACGACCTCGGTGATGTGGGTGATGCGGCGTGAGCCGTCGCGCAGGCGGGCGGCCTGGATGATCACGTCGACCGAGCCGACGATCATCTCCTTGATGGTCTTGGAGGGCAGGCCGTAGCCGCCCATGGTGATCATGCTCTCGATCCGGCTGATGGCCTCACGCGGGCTGTTGGCGTGCAGCGTGCCCATCGAGCCGTCGTGGCCGGTGTTCATGGCCTGCAGCAGGTCGAAGGCCTCGGGCCCGCGGACTTCGCCGACGATGATCCGCTCGGGACGCATCCGCAGGCAGTTCTTGACCAGGTCGCGCATGGTCACCGCCCCCTGGCCTTCCAGGTTGGGCGGACGGGTTTCCAGGCGCACCACGTGCGGCTGCTGCAGCTGCAGTTCGGCGGCGTCCTCGCAGGTCACCACCCGTTCGGTCGGATCGATGAAGGCGGTCATGGTGTTGAGCAGGGTGGTCTTGCCCGAACCGGTGCCGCCCGAGATGACGATGTTGCAGCGGCAGGCGCCGATGACGCCCAGGACCCGCGCCCCTTCCGGGCTGATCGACATGTAGTCGACCAGGTTCTTCATCGTCAGCTTGTCCTTCTTGAACTTCCGGATGGTCAGGGTGGGACCATCGAGCGCCAAGGGCGGGGCGATGACGTTGACGCGGCTGCCGTCGGGCAGGCGGGCGTCGCAGATCGGGCTGCTTTCGTCGACGCGGCGGCCGACCTGGCTGACGATCCGCTGGCAGATGTTCATCAGCTGCAGATTGTCGCGGAAGCGGACGTTGGTCAGCTGGACCTTGCCGCTGACTTCGATGAACACCCGGTGGGCGCCGTTGACCATGATGTCGGCGATGTCGTCGCGGGCCAGCAGCGGCTCCAGCGGCCCGTAACCGAGGACGTCGTTGATGATGTCCTGGACCAGGTGCTCCTGCTCGGAGACCGACATCGAGACGTTCTTGATCGCCACCAGCTCGGCGACGATATCGCGGATTTCCTCGGCCGCCACCTTCAGGTCCAGCTGGGCCAGCTGCGACAGGTCGATGGTGTTGAGCAGGGCGTTGAAGATCGTGGTCTTGGTGGCGTGGTAGTAGTCGCTCTGCTCGCGCACCACCTGGGCGGTAGGCGGCGCGCCCTGGGCGGCGCGGAGCTGCTCCAGGCCGGTGGTGGCCTTGGGTCCGCCCGTCTTGCCGGCGGGCGGCGCGGCCGGAGCGGCGGGCTCGACCGCGATGGGCTCGACGCGCTGCGGACGCGTGGCGATGGCCGCCGCCGCGCCGCTGGGCGCGGGCGGTGGCGCATGCTCTGTCCGAACGGCGGCCTGGTCGCGCTTGCCGAACATGCCCTATTTCTTCCTGAACAGGCTGGCGAGGGCCGAGGTCTTCTGGACGGCCGGCGGTTCGCGCCGGCTGATCAGCCGAGCCAAGTGGTCGATGCCCTCGGCGGCCTTCGACTTGGGTGCGACCTCAGCGACCATCTGGCCGTTGTTGGCCGCTTGACCGAAGGGCTTAGGATCGAAGGGCAGGACGAGCGACGGCGTCAGGCCCAGGGCCTCGCCGAAATCCTTGACCGGAATCTCGGGACGGCCGGGCACGCCGACCTGGTTGAGCACCAGGCGGGGCGGCGCGTCGTTGGGCCGGGCCTGGCGGACCAGGTCGATGATGTTCTTGGCGTTGCGCAGGCTGGCCAGATCGGGCGTGGCGACCACCACCAGGTCGTCGCTGGCGATCAGCACGCGGCGGGTCCAGGCGCTCCAGCTATGCGGCAGGTCCAGCACCACGAACGGCGCGGCGCCGCGGATCTTCTGGGTCACTTCCTCGAAGGCGTCGGCGGGAATCTCATAGTCCTGGTCCAGCGCCCCCGGGGCGGCGAACAGCGACAGGCGATCGCCGCAACGCACCATCATCCGGTCCATCAGCACCGGATCCAGCCGGTCGGGCTGGGTCAGGGCGTCGAGCACGCCCTGCAGCGGGTCCTGGTTGAAATCGAGGCCCGCCGTGCCGAACGGCAGGTCGAGGTCGACCATCACCGTGGCCGCCTGGACGCGCTCGGCCATCGACCAGGCGAAGTTGTGGGCCAGGGTCGAGGATCCGACGCCGCCCTTGGCGCCGACGAAGGCGATCTGCCGGCCAATGAACGGGGCCGAAGGGTCGGCATAGAGGTTGGACACCGCCCGGATGATCTGCAACGGCCCGGTCGGCTGGGTGATGTACTCGCTGACCCCGCGGCGCATCAGTTCGCGATAGAGGGCGATGTCGTTGGTCTGGCCGATCACCACGACCTTGGTGCCGGGGTCGCAGACCTGGGCCAGGCCGTCCAGCAGGGCCAGCATGCGCGGCGCGGGATCCAGGCTTTCGACCAGCACCAGCGAGGGGGTCGACTGGTTCTGGTAGTAGTCGACCGCCGCCGCCAGGCCGCCGGGCCGGGCCGAGGTCGAGGCCCGGGTCATGCGACGGTCGGCCGAAGCGGCCTCGACCAGGACCACGGTCTCGGGCCGGGCGCAGAAGGCGTGGATGGTGATGCGCGGCACCGCCGCCTCGCCCATCTCGGTCTCAAGCAGCGCGGGAGAGTCCTCAACCTGGGTCGGAGCGGTGGAGATCGACGTCATGGCGGGCGGCGGGCTGATCGGCGTGTCGAACGACGGCGCGGAGGCGTGGAGCGACGCAACCGACGGCAGATCCACGAACGGCGCGGTCGAATCGTCGGCCGGGCGCGAAGGCGGAAAGTCGGCGAAGGGATCGGCGCTTTCGGAGAGCGCCGGCGCCGCGCGCCACGGGTCGGAACCGGGCGCGGCGAAGTCGTCGTCGGCTTCGAAGCCGAGATCGAAGGGGTCTTGATCGGTGCGCGCGGGCATCAGTTGATCGCCTTCGAAACGGCGCCGTTGGCCTGATCTTCCCTGGCCGACGCCGTGGCCTCGCCCTTGCGGTACTTGCCAAAGACGGTGTCGCGACGCCCGGCGTCGGCTGGCGTGCTGGCGCGGGGACCCAGCAGGTCCTCGGGATTGGCCACCTGCGCGGCCATGTTGGCCGCCACGGCGCAACCGAAATTGTCGTAGGGCTTGTTGTCGCGGGTGGCGGCGATGTTCTCCCAGCTTCCGCACTTGGGGATCTCGGCGTGGTAGCGCAGGAAGCCCACCTTCAGCGGCGCGCCCGGCTGGCCGCCGGCGTCATAGCCGGTGATCCGCACGGCGCCCGCCGGGGCGCCCAGGGCCAGCAGCCGCTGGCGGGCGACGTCGGCCATGCGGCCAGCCACGGCGGTCTCCGCCCCGCCTCTGGGCGCGATGATCAGGATCTCGCGGCCTTCGGCCTCGAGCCACCGTCCCAGCAGGTCGTCGAGGGCCTGCAGCTGATTGCGAGACAGGCCTTCGGCGTGGGGCGCCAGCAGAATTTCGTCGGGATGAGCTTCGACCTTCACCCGGTCGGCCCAGGCCTCCGTGCCGGTCAGCGGCATGTCAGCCTTCTCCGTCACGCCCGTGGAGGCGCAGGCGCTCAGCAGCGTCAGGGTCAGGCCGGCGGCCGCGGCCTTGAGCAGCAGCGCCGTTGCCGACAATTGAGTTTTGGGTCGCGTCATGTCCGCGTTCTCACTCGATCACATAGCCGACGGGGCCTTGATAGGCGCGTCCGAGATTGGCCCCGGCCGGCGCCTTGACCACCTTGTTGAGCCGACCCAGCAGGACCGTGCTCATGTCGCTGGCCGTCTGCAGGCCGTCGGCCGGAGTCTGCAGATCCTGGGGCTTGGCGGGATCGACGATGTAGGGGGTGATGATCACCACCAGCTCGGTCTCGCCGTTCAGATAGTCGCGCGAGCGGAACAGGGCGCCCAGCACCGGCAGGCTGGTCATGCCCGGCAGGCTGTCGATGTTCTGCTTGGTCTGCTGCTGCAAAAGGCCGGCGATCATCAGCGAACCGCCGGAGGGCAGCTCGACGGTGGTCTCCGCCCGCCGGACGGTCAGGCCCGGAACGCTGAGATTGGTGCCGCCCGTGCTGCTAGCCAAGGTGAAGGCGCCCAGGCTGGTCAGCTCCGAGACTTCGGTCGACAGCTTCAGCGAAATGCGGCCGCCTGACATCACCACCGGCGTGTAGCCGAGGCCCACGCCATAGGGTTTGAACTCCAGCGAAATGTGGCCCGTCGTGTCCTGGGCGACCGGCACTGGGAATTCCCCGCCGACCAGGAACTTGCCGGCCTCGCCTGAAACCACCGTCAGGTTGGGCTCGGCCAGGGTTCGCACCAGGCCGGCGCGTTCAAACGCCTGGATCATAGCGGTGGCCGAGTTCAGGCTGTCGCTGCCGATGCGATCGACACCGACGCAATTGGCCATGTTGGATCCGCTGAGTTGGGTGCTCTTCGCGCAGTCGGCCGGTCCGATGGCGATCGGCTGTTTGGTGGTGTCGAGCTTGTAGCCCCCCGTCGCGCCGCCGATCAGGGCGCCATTGACGCCATAGGTCGGGCTCATGCCGAACGCATACTGGGCCCCGCCCAACTGACCGAGCACGGCGCCGGAGTTGAAGCCCAGTTGCTTGATCACATTGCGCTGGACCTCGACGATGCGGACCTTGAGCATCACCTGGTCCTTGCCGGCGATGGTCAGCATGTTGAGGACGTTTTCGGGCTTGAGCACGAACTGGCTGGCGATCTGCGAAGCCATGCTGGCCTCGCTGGCGTTGGCGACCATGCCGGTCAGGATGACGCTGTCGCGGATCGGTTCGACCCGGATGTCGGCGTGGGGCAGCACCCGGCGCAGGGTGTCTTCCAGCTGGCCGGAATCCTGGTCGACGCGGATGGCCAGGCTGAGAATCCGGCGGCCGGCGGCGTCGAAGAACACCGCGTCGGTCGAGCCCTGGCCCACGCCCAGCACATAGATGCGGCGCGAGCCGCGCAGCACGGCGTCGGCCACCTGCGGATTGGTCACCAGCATGTCGCGCACGTCGACCGGCAGCTCGACGATCGCCGACTTGCCGCGCGGCAAGGTCAGGCTCTGGCTGTCGGACCCGGCGGTGAGACTGACGCGCAGCACCTGCTCGGCAGGCGGGGCCATCATCGGCGCGGCGACCGGGCGCGGCGCGGACGGAGCCGGCGCGCGATAGAGGTGGGTGCCGCCCACCGGCCCGTCGGCCAGGGCGGCGGTCGTTGGCGCCAGCGCCAGGGCGGCGGCGAGCGAGGCGTGGAGGAGCCGGCGGATCATGGGCGGACCGAGATGCTGGAGGTCTGGCCGCCGCGATTGAGGTGGACGACGGCGGACTCTTGGGACGGGACGCCGACTCCGGACGGACCGCCCAGGTCGGTATAGGCGCGCAGGGCCAGGGTGATCGGACCGCCGGCCTTGGCGCGGGCCAGGGCCTCGGCTTCGGCCGGGCCGACCTCGAGGGTGGCGGTGGCCGCAACGATGGTCTTGGCGTCCTTGCCGGCCGTCGTGCTCTGGTCGAGGGCCAGCACTCGCACATTGCGCAGCACGGTCTCGGCGATGGTCTGCTTGCCGGTCGGACCCTCGCCCTCGCTGCCGCCCTGCGTGTCGTGAGTCTGGAGCACATCGACCCGGTCGCCGGGCAGGACGAAGCCGCCAACCGCCGTCTCGGAGGTCACCGGCACGGCCATGGCGCGCTTGCCCGGCGACAGCACCACCGAAAGGTAGCCGCCCTCGCCGCCACGGACGATCTTGCGGGAAACGATGGGTTCGCCAGCCAGGATGGGATCGCGGACGATCGCGCCCTCGACGGCCTTTTCCGGCGAGACGCCGCCGATCATGGTCTCGGCCGCGTCGCCGACCGCCTTGGCGGCCTTGGCGCTGGTCGAGGTCGAGACCGCAGTGGCTGCGCCGTTGGTGATGAAGGCGGCGTTGACGGTCTCGGCCGGCCAGGCCTGCCAGGTCACGTCGGCGGCGGTCAGGCGCTCGCCGATCGCCAGCTCCCGCTTGGCGACCAGCACCTGGGTCATCGGCTTGTCGATCGGGGCCGAGGTCTGGACGACCGGCGCGACGCGGGGCTTGCTCAACGCCTTCTGCATCACCACGGCCAGGCCGATGGCCGAGACGGCGGCGATCAGGACGATCATGATGCGAAGAGGATTCATTCAAGCGGCTCTGGCGACGGAGACAGGTCGAAGCGAGCCGCCTTCAGGCGATCACGCACGAATCGTCGGACGGCCGTTCTGGCCACACGCCATGGTCGCGCGGCCATGGTTAACAGCGACTGAAGGCAAAGCTCCGGATCGACGGTCGGCGGGCGCGACAGGCTGACGCGGGGCAGGCCTCAGACGCCGATGGCCAAGGCCAGGGCGCCTTGCGGAAAGGTCGCCAGGGCGCCGACCGCGATGGCGACGCCGTAGGGAATGTCGCCCCCCTCCGCGCCCAGCCTGCGGACCCAAGCCGGGCCGCCGGCGACGATCGGGGCGAACCAGCCTGAGCGCAGGCTGAGAAGACCCAAGGTCAGGGCGCCGCCGGCCAGACCGGTCACCAGCAGGAACGGCAGGACGGCGGGCCAGCCCAGCCATAGGCCGCAGACCGCCAAAAGCTTGGCGTCGCCGCCGCCGATCCAGCCCGCCGCGAACATGCCCATGCCCGCCGCCAGGGCGCAGGCCCCGGTCGCCAGGCAGAGGCCGATGGCCGATGGCGCGGCGCCGCTGATGAGCACGGCGGGAACGAAGGCCGCGATCAGGGCCAGGGAAATCCAGTTGGGAATCGTGTAGCTGGTGAGGTCCTTCAACCCGCCGATCACCACCAGGGCGGGGAAGACGAGCAGCAGGGTGAACTGAAGGATTTGCATGGCGGCCTTGCCTGTTCAATCGCATCCAGTCTGCGCCCATCGCATGAAGCAATGGTTTCCCGCGCGGCGAAATCTGCGCCGCATTGAACGGAATGAGGTCCCCGACCTTGGCGAGGGGGCCCGGCGGGCCTAGCCGCCCGCGAATTCGCCGGCCGCGGCTTGAAAAGCATCCCTGGCATGGCCGCCAAGAACGCCGAAGGCGCCGACGGTCACGAGGGCGATCAGGGCGATGATCAGGCCGTATTCGACGGCGGTGGCGCCGGATTCATCGTTCAGGAAACGCGTGATAAACTTCGACATGATTGGGCTCCTGGATCATCGGAACAAAAAAGGCCCCGGCGTCGCCGCCGAGGCCCTCTTTATCTTCCTGGACGAACGCCTTAGCCGATGGCCTTCGCGGCCGCTTCCAGGCGAGCGTTCAGGTTGGTCCCGAGCGTGGTCACAGCGGCGACGATCACGACGGCGATCAGCGCGATGATCAGGCCGTACTCGATGGCCGTGGCGCCGGACTCGTCGCCTAGGAAGCGGGTGACAAACTTCGACATGGTTGAAATTCCTCAGATCAGGGCCCCGGCGTCGCCGCCGGGGCCTCTTCCTTTTCTAAGACGAACGCCTTAGCCGATCGCCTTCGCAGCCGCCGTCAGGCGAGCGTTCAGGTTGGTCCCGAGCGTGGTCACGGCGGTGACGATCACGACGGCGATCAGCGCGATGATCAGGCCGTATTCGATGGCCGTGGCGCCGGATTCGTCGTTCAGGAAGCGGGTGACAAACTTCGACATGGTGGATCTCCTGTCAGCAAGGAATTTGGGCTCTCAAGCCGTGTCGACTTGCTCACCCCCGAAAACACGATCAATTTCGCCCAACTCATTTAATGTCCAGTAAACGTGGTGCAGCTTTCGGAGTTTTTATTCTGGTTTATTTTGATTTACCATTATTATCACTTAACTATGCGCCTTGGGATCAGCAAGAATTCCCTTGTGTTGCAACGAATCCCGCGACGACTTGACCCGATTACCAAGGCCAACCTTAGGTCTTTATTGACCATTCCAGGTGATGTTGAGGTCCAGACCAAGCGTGAAAGAACGCCCATGCGCCGCCTCGCCCTCGCCCTTTCGGCCGTCCTCAGCCTTCATGCCGCCCCCGTCCACGCCCAGGCGTCTGGCGCGAGCCAGCTTCAGACGGTGTCGCTGGGCGCCGGCCAGGCAAGCCAGATCACCTTGGCCGGTTCCGTGCGGGACGTGGTGCTTGGTGATCCGCTGGTGGCCGACGTCAGCGTCATCAACGAGCACACCCTGGTGGTGCTCGGCAAACGCCCCGGCATGACCAGCCTGATGGCCTTTGACGTCCAGGGTCGCGCCCTGGCTGACCGGCGCATCGTTGTTTCCGAGACACCGGATGACGCCGTCACCGTTCAGCGCGGCGTCATGGCGTCTTCCTATGCCTGCAGCGCGCGCTGCTCGAAACTGAGCGGAGCCGATTCAGCCGCGCCGGCTCCGACCACCCCCTGAATCCAGACCAAGGCTTAAACCTGTGATTAGGGACGCACGCCTTAGGATACGCGGCGCCTCGTTTGAAGGGGCGCTCACCGGTACAGTCCTGATGGCCGATCAATCCCGACCACCGCGCTCCGATCGTCGGTCCGCCTTCATCGCACGCTTCGCGCGCGCCCAGGATGGCGTGACCGCGATTGAATTCGGTTTGGTCGCCCTGCCGTTCTTGGTGCTGTTCTTCGCGATCATAGAATTGGGGCTGGTGTCGCTGGTCTCGATAACCCTGGAAAACGCGATCATCGACGCCGGTCGAACGATCCGCACTGGCGAGGTCCAGACCAATCAGGAAACCGCCGCCGCCTTCAAGACCAAGGTGTGCACGAATATCGGCTGGATCGGAGCGGCCACGTGCGGGTCGGCGCTCACCCTCGACGTCCAACGCGTGCCGAGCTTCGCGAGCGGCGCGACCCTGGAGAAGCCCGCCACGCCCTGCTGGGATCCGGGCGGTCCAAGCTCCATCGTTCTGGTGCGGGCCTACTATAGGTGGCCGCTGATCACCCCGCTGCTCGACACCGGCCTGACAAGTTCCGACGGCGTGCACGAAATCAGCGCCGCCGCGCTGCTGGCCAATGAACCCTATTCCGACACCGACGCCCCGGCGGTCACATGCCCCGCATGACGTCTCCTGCGCGCCCAAAGCGCCTATCGCAGTTCTGGCGTGATCGCCGCGGCGTCTCGGCCGTCGAGTTCGCCTTGCTCGCGCCCGTGCTGGTGCTGTTCTACTGCGGCATGGCTGAGCTGACCCAGGCGATGATGGCGCAGCGCCGCCTCAACCACCTGGCGTCCTCTGTCGGCGACGTCGTCGCGCGGACGCCGGAGCTGACCGACGCCCGCCTGGACGATGTCTTTCATGTGGGCGATACGCTGATGTCGCCCTTCAGCACCACCAAACTCGGTATTTGCCTGGCGAGCATCGTTTCCGACGCCACCGGCAAGGACACGGTCGACTGGTCGCAAAAATATCCAGCCGGCGCGGCGGTCGACTGCCCCGCCAAGGGCGCCGTTGTCAGCATCGACGCCGGGGTCCTGCCAGCCAGCCAGAGCGTGGTCATGAGCAAGGCCAGCTATGGCTACGTCTCGCCGCTCAAGTTCGTTATGCCGGCGGAGATCGTTTTCAACCGCACCCTCTATCTGCGGCCTCGCCTGTCGGACAAGATCACGCGCGTTCCTTAGAGTTCCGCCGCCAGCCGCGCGATCAGGTCGTGCGGCGCATAGGTCGCGCCCTCGAACCGCCGCACCGGCCTGACGCCGATCAGGCTGTTGGTCAGGAACGCCGCCTCGGCCCGTTCCAGCGCCTCGACCCGGACGACCCCGACGACGGTTCGCACGCCCAGTGTCGCGGCCTTGGCCAGCACCCGGGCCCGGGTGACGCCGTTCAGCACGCCGCAGCTCAGGGCCGGGGTGAACAGCGCGCCGTCGGCGATCCAGAACAGATTGGCCGCCGCCGCGCAGGCCAGCTCGCCGCGATTGTTCAGCATCACCGCCTCGTCGGCCCCGGCTTTCAGCGCCTCGCCCCGGGCCAGCACGTTGTCGAGATAGGACAGGGTCTTGAGCCGGGCGGCCGGCGAGCCTTCGTTGCGCCGGGTCCGGGCCAGAATCAGGTCGGCCGGGGCGGTGATCGGCGGCGCGGCGGCGGCGCGGGCGGCCAGGCGGATCGCAGGGGCGGCGGGACGATCCAGCCCGCGCCCGCCGGATCCCGCGGTCAGGGTCAGGCGCACGGCGGCGCGGCCGCTCTCCAAACCGGCCTCGCCCGGCGCCGCCCGGCACAGTTGCGCCGCCGTCTCGAGGTCGGGCGCCGGCAATCCCAGGATTCGGCAGCCCGCCGCCAGCCGCACCAGATGCGCGTCCAGGCACCGGATCTGGCCGTCCACCCACAGCAAAGTCTCGAACAGGCCGTCGCCGAGCAGCAGGCCGCGATCGTCCCAGGGCGCCGTGGGCGGGTTCATCGGCGCGGCGCCTCGAGAAGCGCCCGGCGCAGGGCGGCGAACTTGGCCTCGGTCTCCAGGCGCTCGGCATGGGGGTCGCTGTCGGCGACGATCCCGGCCCCGGCCCGGGCCTCCAGCCGCCAGCCCCCCCCGTCTCGCGAGGCGGCGTCCTCTTCCAGGCCGACGGTGCGGATCAGCACGCTCGACTCGAAGGCCCCGTCGACCCCCGCCCAGAACAGCGCCCCGCAATAGGGTCCGCGCGGGGCCTCCAGCTGGGCGATCACCTTCATGGCCTGGATCTTCGGGGCTCCGGTGATCGAGCCGGGGGGAAAGGCCGCGCGCAGCAGGTCGGCGGCGGTCAGGCCCTCGGCCAGCCGGCTCGTCACCGTCGAGACCAGGTGGTGGACATTGGCGAAGGTCTCGACCCGGAACAGTTCGGGCACGCTGACGCTGCCCGGCGGGCTGACCCGGGCCAGGTCGTTGCGCATCAGGTCGACGATCATCAGGTTCTCGGCCCGGTCCTTGGCGCTGGCCGACAGCTCGGCGATCAGGACGGCGTCCTGGGCCTGGTCGGCGCCGCGCGGCCGGGTGCCCTTGATCGGCTGGGTCTCGATGGTCAGGTCGCCGCCCCCCTCCTTGCCCGTGACCTTCAGGAATCGTTCCGGCGAGTTGGAGACCAGGGCCCGGCCCGGCAGGCGCAGATAGGCCGAGAACGGGGCCGGGCTGGCGGTCCGCAGCTGGGCGAACAGATCGAAGGGGTGGGCGCCCGCCGCCAGCCGCCCGGTCCAGGATCGGGCGATATTGGCCTGGAAGATCTCGCCGCCGACGATGCGCTCCACCACCTGGGCCACCGCCGCCTCATAGGCCTCGCCGTCGTCGACGCTCAGGGCTTCGCAGAGCGGGCCGTCGTGCTCTTTCGGCGACGGTCTCGCCAGCCAGCCGAGCGCCGCCTCGGCCCGGGCCTGGGCGAAGCTGCGCGAGCCGCCGCGGCCGATCGCCAGCACCCGCCGCTGTAGATGGTCGAAGGCCAGCAGGGCCGGATAGCGGGCGCAGGCCAAGTCCGGCCAGCCCGTGCGGGCCAGGCCCAGGCGCTCGACCCGGTCGCCGAGCTCGTAGCTGGCCAGGCCGATCACCCCGCCCTGGAACGGCGGCCCGTCGGGTTCGACCGGCTGGGGCGGCCCGATCAGCGCGGCCAGGGCCGCGAACGGATCGCGCGGGTCGTCGGCCTCCAGGGTCCATGAGGCGTCGGGGTCGCGCAGCAGGTAGGACCAGCGCCCCCCTTGCCCGCCGGAGATCATGGCGCAGGCGAAGGGCTCGTCGCGCCACGGCGCCGCGGCCCAGACCGGGTCGCGCCACGGGGCGCTGATAAGAACGACATGCCGCATCGGCGGGTGATACCGCCGCCGGCGCGTCGACGCTACGATTTCAAACTCGGCCTTACCGCTCGCGCTCGCCGCCGCGGACCAGGAACAGCCCGCAGAAGCCCAGCAACAGCAGGCCGGCGATCGGCAGGAAGCCGGCGATCTGGCTGCTGAAGATCGCCGTGGCCAGGGCGACCAGCAGCGAGCCCAGCCACGCCGTCGCGGTGCCCGACAGCGCATAGAGGCCGAAGAACGCCGCCGTCTTCTCCGGCGGGGCCAGGCGAATCAGCAGGGTGCGGCTGGAGGCGTACTGGGCGGTGACGAACACCGCGATCAGCAGGCCCAGGCCCAGATAGATCAGCTCCGGCGCGGTGCGGAACAGCGGCCCGTTCCAGATCGGCGCGTGGGCGGCCGGGTCATAGGTCCAGAAATAGACGATCCTGTCGCGCCCCATGCCGAGGGTGGCGATCATCGTCGTCAGCGCGCCGGCGATCTCGACCTGCACCGCCCGGCGCGGCCCGAGCGTGCGGTCCAGCCACGGCGCGACCAGGCCGCCGATCACGGCGAAGATGCTCAGCGAGATGCCGTAGGTCATCATCTCCAGCGCCCCCCAGCCCATCAGGCCGGAGGCGAACAGGCCGCCGAACAGCAGCAACGCCGTCATGCCGTCGCAATAGAGCATGCGCGCGGCCAGGAAGGTGGCGACGTCGCGATGGCCCTGCAGGTTGGCGAAGGTGTCGCGCAGCAGGGCGATCCCGGCCCGTAGGCTGGCCAGCCAGCTGCGGCCGGTGCGGGCCGCGTCGGGGGTCCACAGGAAGAACGGGATCGCCCCCAGGGTCATGACCGCCGCCGCCAACGGGCCGGAGATCCGGCTGGGTTCGTTCTGGCTGGCGTCCAGCCCGAACAGCGGCGCGCGCGGCACGCCCGGCCAGTCCACCTGCCCCGGCAGCACCAGACCCCAGAGCATGAACAGCAGCACCGCCACCGACAGGCCGCTGGCCAGGGCGTAGCCGAGGCCGGAGATCAGGGCCGCCCGCCCGGGCGTCGGGCCCGCCGCCCGGCTGAGCAGCGAATTGCTCAGCACGTCGCCCCAGTTATAGACCAGGCCCAGCGCCACCAGGATCAGGCTGGTCGCCATCAGCGGCAGGCCGCCGGCCGGCATCGCCCACCACAGGCCGGCCAGCAGCGGGACCATCACGGCCAGCACGACGCCCAGCATCGGCTTGCGCGGCCCGTACTGCTCGATCATCGCCCCCAGCAGCGGGGCGGTCAGGGCGGTCAGCAGGCCGTAGGTGGTCGAGATGTTGGCGATCAGGGCCTGGCCCTTGACCGGATCGCCGACCAGCACCCGCGAGAAGTACGGCGAGAAGATGTAGATGGTGATCAGGATCACATAGGGATCGCGCGAGCCCTGCTGCAGGATCCAGGCCAGGGCCCCGCCCGGCAGGCCGGACTTGAGCGGCGCGGTCGGTTCACCTTCCAGCACCGCCGCGGGCGAGATTTCACTCATGCCGTATCCGCCCTTGTCGAAGAGGCCGCCGTGCGAAATGACGGCTTGCAGCAAGCGTGGCGATCGATCGGCCGTTTGTCACGACCCAAAGCGCTCATAGCAGGATGTGGGCCCGCACGGCCTCGCGGCCGGCGGCGTCCAGCCCGACCGCCTGCTCCAGATAGCCGTCGACCGAGCCGTACTGGCGCCGCATCTCCGCCAGGGCCGCAGCCAGGTATTCAGCCTCGACGCCGAGGGCGGCGCGGATCGCCGCGTCCGGCAGCCGGCGACCGGTGGCGGCCTCGATGAGCGCGGCGAACTTCGGACCGCGGCGGAGGAAGCGGTCCTCGTCATTGGTCAGCAGGTAGTCGTCGACGAGGTCGTCGTCGGCCACGCCGGCCAAGTGATGGGTCAGGGCCGCCAGCAGACCGGTGCGGTCCTTGCCGGCCGCGCAGTGGATCAGCACCGGCCCGCGGGCCGCGGCCAGGGCCTGGAAATAGCGGCGGAACAGGTCCAGGTGCCGGTCCTTGAAGGGGGCCCGGCGATAATAGTCGACCAGATAGGCGTGGATCGAGGCGACCGACAGGTCCGAGTCGCGCAGGAAGGCGTGCCAGGGGTCCTCGCCGGTGACGCCCAGGTCGTTGTCGATGACCTCGGCGGCGAAGCCTGGCCAGCGGCGCGACGGGTCGCGCCGGCGCTCGTTGGGTCGGCGCAGGTCGACCACGACGGCCAAGTTCAGGGCGGCGATCACCGCCAGGTCGTCGTCGGTGGCCTCGGCCTGGTGGGCGGCGCGAAACAGCACGCCCTTCTTCAGCCGTCCCTGGCCGGCGGCGTAGTCGCCGAAGTCGCGGAAGTTCTCGACGCCTTGCAGGGCGATGTGACGGGTCATGGCGGCTTGTTAGCGCCCGGCGATGACGAAAGCGAGACGCCCGCCCCTGGAGAACCCATCGCGTCGTCCAGGGGAAGAGGCTCTATTTCGGCGGCGCCGGCCGCTGGATGCTCGGCGCCAGGTTGGCCATGATCTCGCGGGCGTCATAGGCCCGCGGATCGCCGCCCGGCTTGGATCCCTTGTGCATCACGATCTCGGCGCTGGCTTCGAACTTCTCGATGGTGCGGACCTCGGCCCGGTTGGCGAAGAAGGGGTCGCCCCAGTAGGGATCCCAGGCCCGCCAGCCGCCATAGCGCGGGCCGTAATAGCGCCAGGCCGGACGCCAGTAGCCGTAGCCGCCGCCATAATAGCCGAACGGCCGGGCGAAGGGGTCCTCGTCGATCACCGTGCGGGCGGAGCGGTCGGTGCGGCGGTCGGCGGTCTCGAACCAGTCATAGCCCTGCTGCACGGTCAGCTCGGCCGCCCGGTACAGCAGGTAGCGCTCGACGGTTTCCCGCGAGGTCAGGCTGTTGCCGGCGAAGGTGACGCGATACCTGTCGCTCTCCAGCCGCTGGTCGGTGAAGCCGCCCGAGGCCTGCTGGCCGGGAAGGTTGGGCTGATAGGGGGTGGCGGTGGCGCAGGCCGTCAGCAGGGCGGCGAGCGCCACGGCCGCGACCAGCCGGGATTTGCCCAGAATGGTCTTGCGAATGCTCATGGCGCGCTCCTCAAACAGAGTCGTTTTTACTGTCAGTATAATGCATGGCCCAGCTTTGTGGTTTCGCCAAGGCCAATGCGTTTCAGGGTTGAAGGAGATCGGCCGCCAGGCCGGACCGGCGGCGTCAGGCTCCGACCGCCACCAGGATCCAGATGACCCGGCCCAGCGCGCCGAACAGCAGGGCCGCCGTGGCCAGGGCCTGGATGCCGAACCCGACCTCGCGCTTGGCCGGATCGGCGACATAGCCGAGGGCGTAGACGATCCGGCCCAGGATCCAGACGACGCCCAGCCCTGCGGCGACCAGGTCGCTCCAATAGATCGCGAACAGCCACAGCGACGGCAGGAACACCACCAGCCATTCCAGGGTGTTGGCCTGGACGCGGATATGGCGCTCCAGGATCGGGTCGCCGGTCATGGCCGGCGGCTGGATGCCGGCTTTCTTGCGGGCGAAGGCGATCCGCAGGGCCATCCAGACATAGAGCAGCAGGGCGACCAGCGTGACGATGGCGACCCAGGAATGCGGTTGCATGCGTGTCCTCCCCCGGGCCCGCTTGGCCGGGCCGGCTACGGAGACTAGAGCCGATTTTGCCTGGCTTTGCATCATCCGGTTGCACGCCGAAGCCTTTGAGGCCCCGTCCCGCCGGGCCGGGGAACCGTCGGTCCGCGCCGCGCGCTTTTGTGGCGAAACGTTCCTCCTCCAGAGGTTTCGACCATGCGCGTTGACTCCACGGCCATCCGCCAGATCGAATACGAACCCGAGCACGGCAAGCTGTTCGTGACCTTCCACGACGGCGACGAATACGTCTATGTCGGGGTGCCGCCGCGGGTGACCGAAGCCTTCGCCCGGGCCCCGTCCAAGGGGCGGTTCTTCCAGCGCATCATTCGCGACCGCTATCCCTACAACCGGATCTGACGCCCCGGCGCCGGGCCGATCCGCATGGCCGCCACCGGATCCCACACCGGTTCCAGAAGGGTGATCTTCGCGGCCCTGGCCGGCAACCTGGCCATCGCCGCGACCAAGTTCGCCGCCTTCGCCCTGACCGGCTCCTCGGCGATGATGACCGAGGCCATCCACTCGACGGTGGACACCGGCAACCAGGGCCTGCTGCTGCTGGGTCTGGCCCGGTCCCGTCGGCCGCCCAGCTCGACCCATCCGTTCGGCCACGGCATGGAGATCTATTTCTGGGCCTTCGTCGTGGCCCTGATGATCTTCGCCCTCGGCGGGGCGGTGTCGATCTATGAGGGCGTGCTGAAGATCCAGCGCCCCGAGCCGATCGGCCGGGCCTGGATCAATTTCCTGGTCATCGGCCTGGCGGCGCTGTTCGAGGGCGGTTCGTTCCTGGTCGCCTGGCGCGAATTCCGGGTCCTGCGGCGGGGCACGCCGTTCCTGGCCGCCCTGCGCCGCAGCAAGGACCCGTCGATCTTCGCGGTGCTGCTGGAGGACGGCGCGGCCCTGATCGGCCTGGCGATCGCCGCCCTGGGCGTGGCCGGCTCGGCCTGGCTGGGGGTCGCCTGGGCCGACGGCGCGGCCTCGGTGGCGATCGGCCTGCTGCTGGTGCTGGTCGCGGTGTTCCTCGCCAACGAGACCCGCAGCCTGCTGACCGGCGAGGCCGCCGCGCCGCGCATCGTCGAGGCGGTGCGGGCGATGCTGGCGGCTGACGGGCGGGTCGACGACGTCGCCGAGGTGCTTAGCATGCACCTGGGCCCGCAGGAGATCCTGCTGGGCGTGACCCTGGATTTCCGCGACGACCTGACGGCGGTCGAGATCGAGGGGGCCGGCGACGACTTCGCCCAGGCGATCCGGGCGATCGACCCGCGCATCACCCGGGTGTTCGTGCGTTCGGGCCGGGCCCGCGCCGCCTACGCCCGTCCGCCGCCGGACTGAGCCCGCCGCGCCCGCCAGGCCTCCGCGGTCTGGCCCCACAGCTCGATCGGGCTGGTCTCGAACGGGGCCGGCAGCTGGCCCGGGCGCAGGTAGGCCGAGCCGAGCCGCCGGGCCACCGCCTTGGACGGCTGGTTGGCCGGGTCGATACAGTGGATGATCTCGGTCCAGCCCAGCTGGTCGATGGCCCAGTCGATGGCCGCGGTCGCCGCCTCGACGGCGTAGCCCTTGCCCCAGGCGCTCGGATGCAGGCTCCAGGCGATCTCGGTTCCCGGCCAGCCGTCCGGCCGCCAGGGGCCGATGCGGCCCGCCCACAAGCCGGTGTCCTTCTCGATCAGCGAGAACATGCCAAAGCCGTGCAGGGCCCAGGATCCGGCCATGGCGCTCATGGCCCGCCAGGTCTGGCTGCGGGCCATGACGCCGCCGATATAGCGGGCCGCGACCGGGTCGGCCATCAGCTCGGCCCAGCGATCGAGGTCCTCGGGGGCCGGCGGCCGCAGGATCAGGCGGGCGGTCTCCAGGGTGGGTCCGGGGGCGACGGGCATGGCGGTTTCCTCCGTATCGCATCGCGTGTCAGGCCAGGCAGGCGGCCAGGCCGTCGCGGCGCACCGCGCCCGAGGCCGCGCCGATCCGCCGCGAGCGCTTCGTGACATAGCGGCCCGGATTGACCGCCTTCCACTTCAGCGGGCTGGGCAGGATGGCGGCCAGGCGCGCCGACTGCTGCGGCGTCAGCCGGTCGGCCCCGACCTTGAAATAGGTCCGCGCCGCGGCCTCGGCGCCATAGACGCCCGGGCCGTATTCGATGCTGTTGAGATAGACCTCCATGATCCGCTTCTTGCCCCAGACGGTCTCGATCAGCACCGTGAAATAGGCCTCCAAGCCCTTGCGGAAATAGGAGCGCCCCGGCCACAGGAAGACGTTCTTGGCGGTCTGCTGGCTGATGGTCGAGCCGCCGCGGATCTTCTTGCCGTTCTCATTGTTGGCGTAGGCCTTCTGCAGGGCGTCGAAGTCGAAGCCGTGATGGTCGCAGAAGCGGGCGTCCTCGGCGGCGATCAGGGCCCGCGGCAGGGCCGGCGAGACCTCGTCGATCGGCCGCCAGTGGTGGTTCCAGCCCTTGCCCTCGACCAGCCGGATGACCATCAGCGGCGTGGCCGGCGGCGGCACGAAGCGGTAGACGATCACCGTCGTCACCGGCCCGATCACCAGCACCAGCAGCAGGGCCAGAAAGATGTTACGCACCAGAACCCGCACTCATCGCCCCCGAAACTTGCCTTGACGCTGGAGCCGGATGCTAGAGCGTTTTCGAGCGAAGTGGATACCGGTTCGCGTGAATCTGTCGCGGCCATGGCCGCCCATCCGTTAGCGAGGCCTTGATGGACGTCGCCGAAGCCGTCGCCCGCCGCCTGTCGGTGCGGGCCTTCAAGCCCGACCCCGTGCCCGGCGCCCTGGTGCGCGAACTGCTGGAGGCCGCGGGCCGCGCCCCGTCCGGCGGCAATCTCCAGCCCTGGGTGGTCCACGCCCTGGCCGGCGAGCCCCTGGCCGAGTTCAAGGCCTTGGTCGCCGCGCGGCTGATGGACCGCGACGAGCCGGAATATCACGTCTATCCGCCCAACCTGTGGGAGCCGCTGCGCACGCGCCGCTACCAGGTCGGCGAGGACCTCTATGCGGCGCTGGGCATTCCGCGCGAGGACAAGCTGGGCCGGCTGGCCCAGTTCACTAAGAACGCCGAGTTCTTCGGCGCGCCGGTCGGGCTGTTCGTGTCGATCCACCGCGACTGCGGCCCGCCGCAATGGGCCGACCTGGGGATGTTCATCCAGACCCTGATGCTGCTGGCGGTCGAGAAGGGCCTGGGCAGCTGCGCCCAGGAGTTCTGGTCGGCCTATGGCCGGCTGACCGCCCGGTTCCTCGACCTGCCCGAGGACCATATGCTGTTCTGCGGCCTGGCCCTGGGCTATCGCGACGAAACCGCGCCGGTCAACCAGTGGCGCTCGCGGCGCGAACCGTTCGAGGCCTGGGGCGCGATGCGCGGCTTCGATTAGACTGCCCCTCACCAATCGAGCAGGACAATTTGCCGAATAACCCAAGTGATTTTCTCTAAGTCCGTGACGGGGCCGCCGGCCTGCGGCTAGGCTGGGGCGGAGCCGGAGGAGAATCCCATGCGTCTTGGACTGGTGCTGGCCGCGATCGCCTCGCTGGCCGCCTCTTCCGCCCTGGCCCAGGCCAAGAGCCCCTATGACGCCGTCGACCCGTTCATCGGCACCGGCGGCGACGGCCACACCTTTCCCGGCGCCGTCGCCCCGTTCGGCATGGTGCAGCTGAGCCCGGACACCGACATCCTGCCGTTCAAGCAGAGCTACGCCCGCGCCGCCGGCTATCGCTACAGCGACCCGACCATCCTCGGCTTCTCGCACACTCATTTCTCGGGCTCGGGCCATTCGGACCTCGGCGACGTGCTGCTGGCCCCGGTCAGCGGCGGGGCGAAACTGGAGCCCGGGGCGGCCGACAAGCCCGGCTCGGGCTACCGCTCGCGCTTCACCCACGACGGCGAGGTCGCCCAGCCCGGCTATTACGCCGTGACCCTGACCGACAGCCAGGTGCGGGCCGAGCTGACGGCCGGGCCGCGCACCGGCATGCACCGCTACGCCTACGCCAAGGGGGCGCGGGCCCAGGTGCTGCTCGACCTGCGCACCTCGATCTACAACTATCCGGGCAAGGTCAGCTGGTCGCGAATCCGGGTGGCCGAGGACGGCACGGTGACGGGGATGCGCGAGACCCGCGGCTGGGCCCCCGGCCGCCAGCTCTATTTCGCCCTGCGCTTCGACCGACCGATGGTCGGCAAGGCGCTGTACAACACCGAGGCCGACATCCCCTACAAGGGCTTCGCCCAGCCGGGCCGCACGCCGTTCGACCGCGCCCAGGTCGAGGGCCGGGCCCTGGTCGGGGTGTTCGACTTCGGGGCGATCGACGGACCGCTAGTCGCCAAGGTGTCGATCTCCTCGGTCAGCGAGGCCAACGCCGTCCTCAATCTCGACAGCGACGAAAAGGGCTTCGATTTCGACGGCCTGCGGGCCCGCTCCAAGGCGGCCTGGGAACAGGCGCTGGGCGCGGTGCAGATCGACGCCCCGGCGGCGATGCGCGCCAGCGTCTACACCGCCCTCTATCACACCCTGCTGGCCCCCAGTCTGTTCTCCGACATCGACGGCCGCTATCGCGGGCCAGACAACGAGGTCCACACGGCCCAGACCGCCGACGGCAAGACCTTCGCCTTCCATTCGACCTTCTCGCTGTGGGACACCTTCCGGGCCGAGCACCCGCTGCTGACCCTGGTGCAGCCGGAGCGGCGCACCAGCGACATCGTCAAGTCGCTGGTCGCCTCGCAGCAGGAGAGCCCGTACGGCATTCTGCCGGTCTGGCAGTTCCACGGCCAGGAGACCTGGACGATGATCGGCTACCACGCCGTGCCGGTGATCGCCGACGCTTACCTGAAGGGGATCCGCGGCTTCGACGCCAAGGCCGCCCTGGACGCCATGGTCGCAAGCGCCACCTACGCCCCCTACGGAGGCCTCGGCGACTACATGGCCCTGGGCTATGTGCCGATCGACAAGGAGCCGGAGGCGGCGTCCAAGACCGTCGAATACGCCTATGACGACTGGACCATCGCGCGCATGGCCAGGGCCATGGGCCGCGACGACATCGCCGCGACCTTCGAGAAGCGGGCGGGGAACTGGCGGAACAGCTTCGACCTCAAGACCGGCTTCCTGCGGGCCCGCAAGAGCGACGGCAGCTATCGCACGCCCTTCGACCCGACGGCGATCAACTATGGGTCCGACTATACCGAGGGCAACGCCTGGCAGTATTCGTGGTTCGCGCCGCAGGACCTGGGCGGGCTGGGCCGGGCCATGGGCGGTGATGCGGCGGTGGTCCGCAAGCTGGACGCCATGTTCGATTTCGACAATTCCAAGCTCGACTATTCCCACGCCGAGGACATCGCCGGCCTGATCGGCCAGTATATCCACGGCAACGAGCCCAGCCACCACGTGGCCTATATGTACGACTACGCCGGGGCCCCCTGGCGCACCCAGGAACGGCTGACCCAGATCGTCGGATCGCAGTACAAGCCCACGCCCGAGGGCCTGGCCGGCAATGACGACCTGGGCCAGATGTCGGCCTGGCTGGTGTTCACCGCCCTGGGCTTCTATCCGGTGACCCCGGGTTCCAACGAATACGCCCTGGGCCGGCCGTTCGTGGAGCGGGCGGTGCTCAACCTGCCGAACGGCAAGCGGTTCACGGTGCGGGCCGACGGCCTGTCGGACGCGCGGCCCTATGTCGGCGCGGTGACCCTAAACGGCGAACCGCTGGGCCGGGTGTTCCTGCGCGACGCGGAGATCCGGGCCGGCGGCGAGCTGGTGTTCACGATGAGCGCCAAGCCCAATAAGGCCTGGGCGACGAAGGCCGCGGACCGGCCGATGTCGATGACGGGGTACGGGCGGTAGGGCGGCGCTGTCACCGGCAGGTGAACTTGGCCATGTAGTCGGCGCTCGGCTCAAGCCCCAGCTCAGCCCGTCGGGCCTCCAGCCCCTCCGGATCGGCGACCGGCTTCTGCCGCCAGGTCGCTCCCGGGCCGTGACAGCCGCCCTGGGTGCCATAGACCTGCGCTTGGCCGGCGTTCACGGCCACCCGGTCGGCCAGGTAGGCGTAGTACTTGCCTTGCATGTCGCCGCGCTTCACCCGCGGCGCCAGCGCGGCGAGCACCGCCCGCTGCCAGGCCGGATCGCGGTCGGCGTGTTGCACCAGCAGCCAGGCGCCCTGTGAGGCCTCCGGGTCATAGCGGGAGATGTCGAACCAGCCGATGCGGACCAGGACCCGCTTCAGCCAATGAGTGTTGGCCGCCAGGTTGCGTTCCTGCTCGGCGGCTAGCACCAGATTGAAGGCTTCGGCCTCGGCGTCATCGCCGTCAGCGCCGAGATGGAACTGTTTCTGATCGACAAAGACGCGAGCGAAGAGCGCCCGGGCCAGGGGATCGGTCGCCTGGGCGCGATCCTGCAGCCAGCGGTCCTGCATCCAGTCGGCGGGATAGGGGCCGGTCTTCATCACGGCCAACTGGGTGCGCAGGTCGGCCAGGGCCTTGTCCAGGCGGGCGGCGCGCGCCCGGTAGTCGTCGGAAGAGGTGCTGGCCCCGGCCAGGACCAAGCGGGCCAGACGGTCGGCCCTGGCGATCTCGGCGGGCGCGGCTGCGACCTCGCGGCGCGCCTTGTCCCGAGCGTCGGCGAAGGCGATCGCCCCGAGCGCCTGGCGGTGCGCCCAGGCGTCGAACGCGGCGGCCCGGGCCGAACTCGCCAGCGCCAGGGCGGCGATCACGGCGATCCACATTCGGCTCATGGCGACTCCGCAACCCTGGGCCGAATTAAGCGCGGGTGTGGAGTCGAGGCAAGTCGGGCCGGGCCTACGGCTTGGTCCGCTCCAGCACCAGCAGCGATACCCCCTGGCGCGGCAGCTGGAAGCTCAGGGTCAGGCCGTCCTGGCTGCGGACCGGCGGCGGGCCGTCGATGGCGGCCAGGGCGCTGGCCTGTTCGAGGGCGTCGTACTGGGCCTTGCTCGGGGCCAGGGGCGAGCCCATCCGCCGCCAGGCGCCGTAGACATTGCCGTGGTCCTCGTCGACCCGGTAGTGGACCAGCCTGGCGTTGGCGAAGGCCCGGGGCAGATGCTTGAGCGCCAGCCGCACCTCGGCGGCGGGGCCGGGCAGGTCGTCGTCGTGATAGTTCCAGACCATGATCGCCAGGCGGTCCGGACCCAGGCTGGCCAGGGTTCCGACGTCAGGGCGGCCGCGCACGCCTTGGGCGAGGATCTCGTCGAGCGGGATCTGGCCCGAACTGGCGGCGGCGATGCGCTCGGGCCCCATCAGGCTGAACATCCGGAAGACATTGACCACCGCCAGGTCGAGGCCGTTGCTCGACAGCTGGCGGAAGCCGGCGAAATAGGGCTGGTCCTCGAACTCGAAGGCCCAGGTCAGGGCGCCGTCCAGGGTGACGCCGTGGCGGTCGGCCAGGTCGTGCTCGCGGGCGAAGCTGGCGGCGGTGTAGCTGGAATAGACCGTGCCGTTGCGATAGCCGAGGTCGGAGCCCTGGCAGGCGGCGCAGCCTTCCGGATCGGACTCGCCGATGACGATCGGCTTGTCCTTCAGGGCCGGGCGTGCGGCGATCATGCCAAAGCCCCTGTCGATCTCGGCCAGTTGGTTGGCGATGCCCATGCGGACATGGCCGTCGACGAAGCGGGGCGCGCCCTTGGCGTGGAAGGACAGGAAATCGGTCGGCGTGCCCTTCTGGCCGGTCGCGTAGTTGGTCCCGTCGGTCAGGTGGGTCAGGAAGTCCTCCATGAACCGGCCGCCGCTGCCGGCCACGTCCGGCCCGCCGACCTTGGCGGTCGGCAGGGCCCGGCGCACCCCGGCGACGGCGTAGTCGTGCAGCTTGTGGAACTCCTCGGGCGTCCCCTTCCAGTAGGCGGGGCCGTTGGGCTCGTTCCAGACCTCGAAATACCAGGTCTCGACCTCGGCCCGGCCGTAGCGCTCGACGCAGTGGCGCACCCACTGGTAGGCCAGTTCCGACCACCTGTCGTAGTCCTTGGGCGGATAGCCCCAGCCGCCGCTGATCAGGTTGTAGTCGAAGCCCGGCCGCCAGGCGTGCTGGTAGGGCTCGGGATGGGTCGACAGGGCCTGCGGCATGAAGCCGATCTGCACATAGGGCCGCACGCCGTTGGCCCGGTAGGTGTCGAACAGGCGGTCGAGGATCGTCCAGTCATAGACCGGGCGGCCCTGGGCGTCCTCGGTATAGACATTGGTGCTGCCCCACTTCAGGGCCGGCGTGCCGTCGCCGGTGTTGAGCAGGTTGTGGGTGCGGAAATAGACCGCCTTGGGCTTGAGCGCGCCCAGATGGCCGAGCAGCTTGCGGCCGTCCTTCATGGTCGCGTAGTTCGGCTCGTCGGCCCCGAAGAACCGCCAGATCGGCCGCAGCTCGCCGGCCGACTTGCCGGCGTCGACGGTGATCTCGACCGGAACGGCGGCCGGGGCCTGGGCCAGGGCCGGCGACCCCATCAGCAGCAGGGCGGCGACCAAGCCTGAACCGACACCGTTGCGCATGGCTGCGTCCCTCCCCGCTCCGGCGTCGTGGGTCACGCCGTTGGACAGGACCTAGCATGGATCAGCGCGGCGGCGATCGCAATTGTACGACAAAAGAAAGGCTGCCGGCTCAGAATCCCAGGCAGGCCGGCTGGGTGATGACCAGCACGGCTTCCTGGCGGAACCGCTGGCGATAGGCCTGGCGGACCGCGTCGAGCTTGGCCTCGCCGCCGGTCCGGCCCGGCAGGGCCAGGATCACCAGTTTGGACGGCTCGCGACCGACGATGCCGTCGGCGCCGCGCCACTGGCCGGCGGCGTCCAGCACCGTCAGGCCGTCGGGAAAGCGCGGGGTCAGCTCGGCGTCGACGAAGGCCTTGAAGTCGGCTTCCGAGACCCCCAGGGCGCCGCCGATATTGCGGCCGAAGAACAGCTGCGCCGTGCGGCCGGGGCCCTGGCCGGCCGGGCAGGCCGGCGGCCCCAAGCTGGCGCAGCCTGAGAGCATCATCGCCGCCAGCAGCAGGACGATCCGGGCATGCGTTCGCATCTAGCCCCCCGTCGCCAGGTCGTCGGCGTGGATCATCGGCCCCTCGGTGAAGCCCAGTTCGGCCTCGATAGCGTCCGAGCGCAGGCCGGCGATCTTGTGGGCGTCGGCGCTGTCGTAGCGGACCAGGCCCCGGGCCACCTCGCGGCCGGTCTCGTCGCGCACCCGCACGGCGTCGCCCTTGTCGAACGGCCCCTCGACGGCGCGGACCCCGGCGCACAGCAGGCTCTTGCCCTTCAGCAGGGCGGCGGCGGCGCCGGCGTCGACCGTCAGCCAGCCCTGGGGAGCCAGCGAACCGGCGATCCAGGCCTTGTAGGCGGCGGCGGTCGAGGCCCCGGCCTCGATCAGGGTGGCCGGCGCGCCGGCCTCGATGGCCTTCAGCGGATGGGGCCGCGCGCCCAGGGTGATCAGGGTGGCGCAACCGGCGGCGCGGGCGATGCGGGCGGCGGCGATCTTGGTGGCCATGCCGCCGGTGCCGACCCCGGTCGCGGCGTTGGCCCCCTCGGCCATGGCGGCGATCTCGGGCGTGATCTCGCTGACCCGCGCGATATGGGCGGCGGACGGGTCGCGGCGCGGGTCGGCGGTGTAGAGGCCGTCGATGTCCGACAGCAGCACCAGCAGGTCGGCGCCGACCATCTGGGCGACGCGAGCCGCCAGCCGGTCGTTGTCGCCGTAGCGGATCTCCTCGGTGACCACGGTGTCGTTCTCGTTGACCACCGGCACCACGTCCAGGCCGATCAGGGTCTCGGCGGTGGCGCGGGCGTTCAGCCAGCGGCGGCGCACCTCGGTGTCGTCGCGGGTCAGCAGGATCTGGGCGGCGCCGATGCCGTGCGGTTCGAAGGCCTCTTCCCAGGCCCGCATCAGCACCGACTGGCCCGCGGCCGCGGCGGCCTGCTTCTCAGGCAGGGTCAGGGACTTGCGCCCCGTCAGGCCCAGGCGCCGGCGGCCCAGGGCCACCGCCCCGGACGACACCACCACCACCTGCTGGCCGCGGGCCCGCAGGGCGGCGGCGTCGGCGCAGAAGGCGTTCAGCCAGGCGCGGTCGGGCGCGCCGGTCTGCGCATCGACCAGCAGGGCCGAGCCGACCTTGAAGACGATCCGCCTCGCCCGCGACAGGGCCTCCCCCGAGCCTGTCGTCACGGGTTCCAGCCCCCGGGGGTTTCCTCCTCGGGAGCCTCGTCGACGGCCGCCTCGGCCGGGGTCTCGCCGCGGCGGATGCGCACCTGGGTGAAGGCGGCGCGCAGCAGCTCGGTGACCCCCTCGCCCGACACGCCCGAGACCATCATCGGCCTGACGCCGGCCACGGCCTCCAGCTCGGCCCGCTTGGCCGCGCGGGTCTCCTCGTCCAGGGCGTCGACCTTGTTCAGGGCCAGGATCTCGGACTTGTCGGCCAGCTCGTCGCCATAGGCTTCCAGCTCGCCGCGGATCGTCGTCCAGGCGTCGGCGATGTCATCCTGAGTGGCGTCGACCAGGTGGATCAGCACCGCCGAGCGCTCGACGTGGCCGAGGAACCGGGTGCCCAGGCCCGCGCCCTCGCTGGCCCCCTCGATCAGGCCGGGGATGTCGGCCATCACGAAGCGCTCGCTGGTGGAGAGATCGACCATGCCGAGGTTGGGAGTCAGGGTCGTGAACGGATAGTCGGCGATCTTCGGCTTGGCGGCGCTGGCGGCGGCCAGGAAGGTCGACTTGCCGGCGTTGGGCAGGCCGACCAGGCCGACGTCGGCGATCAGCTTCAGCCGCAGCCAGATCCACAGCTCCTCGCCGTCCTGGCCGGGATTGGCGTATTTCGGCGCCTGGTTGATCGGCCCCTTGAAGTGCAGGTTGCCCCAGCCGCCGTTGCCGCCCTTGGCCAGGCGCAGGCGCATGCCGGCGGTGTCGAGGTCGGCGATCAGGGTTTCTTTGTCCTCCTCCAGCACCTGGGTGCCGACGGGAACCTTGAGCACGACGTCGTCGCCGGCCGCGCCGTGGCGCTGGCGGCCCATGCCGTGGATGCCCGTCCCGGCCTTGAAATGTTGCTGGTAGCGATAGTCGATCAGGGTGTTGAGCCCCTCGACCGCCTCGATCCAAACGTCGCCGCCCCGCCCGCCGTCACCGCCGTCGGGGCCGCCATATTCGATGTACTTCTCGCGTCGGAACGAGACCGCGCCGCCGCCGCCGTTGCCGGAGCGGACATAGATCTTGCACTGGTCGAGGAATTTCATGAGCGTCTTTTGTCGCAAGGCGGCTTTGGCGTCGAGCCGAAACGGCCTTTTCGCGCGATGTGGGGCCCGCTTGGGGCGGAATCAACACGATCCGGCGCGGGGAACGCGATGAACCACGTTCCTGTTCGTGACGAAATGTTAAAACTAGCAATGCGACAAACGGTCCTGGCTTGAAATCGCCATTTCCGGATCGATCTCGAAGGGGAGGCTGGCGTTGTCGAACAATCAGGACGTCAGAACGGAATTCCTCCAGGACCTGCAGGATCTGACGCTTCCGACCCTGTGCCGCAAGTACGCCAGCGAGGCGTCGGTGCATCGCAACATCCTGATGAGCCGCGGGACCGGGGTGACCGGCACCTGGCGCGACTTCCGCAGTTTCCTCACCGACATCGGCCCGCGTCCCAGCGGCGAGCACGGCCTGGTCCTGCTCAATCGCAACGAACGCACCTACGGCCCCGGCCGGGCCCGCTGGATGACGCCCGACGAGCAGGCCGCGCACGAGGCCGAGTTCGACCGCCAGCAGCTGGAGAAGTCGCGCGAAGCCCAGCAGCTGATGCACCAGGCCGCGGCGATGAAGCGGGCCAAGGCCCCCAACGCCCCCAGCTTCGGCCAATGGACGCCGATGGCCGGCCGCCAGGTGGCCTATACCGAGGTGGCCAAGCGCCTGGCGATCCCGGTCCAGGCCCTGTCCAAGACCATGGCCGACGGCCGCAGCGCCGACGAGCTGGTCAAGCGCTCGGGCTCGGCCAACGAGCTGATCAATCCCGACCTGCAATGGCTGCCGGCCGATCCGGTCCGCAAGTCCGGCTTCTTCGAGGCCTTCCGCATCTGGCACATGCAGGTGCAGCCGCAGTTCGCCCGCGCCGCCACCCCGACCTTCCTGTTCCTCTACATCGCCCTGCCGGTGATGAAGGACTGCCGCGACGAGCTGATGGACCAGAACCTCTGGAACCCGCTGGGCCAGCGGGCCATGAACGCCCGCGACACCCACCTGGCCTGGAAGAAGTACTGCGAGTTCATGCCCCGGGCCCAGGTGGCGATGATGGAGATCCCCATCTACGCGACCTATTCGCTGCTCAGCGACCTGGACGCCCTGTGCGAACGGATCATCACCGCCGAGAAGCGCTTCCGCGAAGGCCCGCAGAAGGTCATCGCGACCCATAGGGCGGCTTAAGCAGTGCGTTCTTTCCCTCCCCTTCATGGGGAGGGTGGCGGCGAAGCCGACGGGTGGGGTCGCCGCCGCACGGAGCTCCCTGCACCGGCCCCCACCCGACCCCTTCGGGGCCACCCTCCCCGCAAGGGGGAGGGAAAGATTCAAGCCAGCCACACCATCATTCGCGTCGGCACCGCCTCGCCGCGGGCGGCCGAGGGCTTGCGCTCAATCACGCCGGTATAGAGGAAGCCGGTCTTGATCAGCACCTGGCCGGAGGCGGGGTTGTCGGCGAAATGGCCGGCGACGACCAGCTTCTTGCGCCAGTCGTTGCGGGCCCAGTCCAGGGCGCCGTTGGCCGCCTCGGTGGCCAGGCCCTGGCCCCAGTACGGCCGGCCGATCCAGTAGCCGACCTCCAGGTGGCCGACCGACGGCGTGAAGAAGCCTAGCACCCCGACCACGCCCTCGCCCTCCAGCTCGATGGCGAAGGTGGCGTCGCGGCTGCGGTCCTGGGCCTGGCAGCGGGCGACGAAGCCGTCGGCGTCGCTCTGGCTGTAGGGCCAGGGCATGCGGGTGGTCATCTTGGCGATGGCGTAGTCGCCGCACAGGGCGGCGATGCGCGAGGCGTCGTCGATCATCGGCGTGCGCAGCGTCAGCCGCCGCGTCTGGATGGTGGGACCTCTGTCGATCACGCACATGGCGCGTCTCCCGTTCTCGGTCCTTCTAGTTAGGGACCGTGACGCGCCGATTTCAGACCCGGGGTCGAATTGGGGCGAGAAAATCGCGGCGCGGACAAAACAAAAGCGGGGAGCCCGGCGTTCCGGACTCCCCGCTTGGGTTCGTCTGTCCGGATCGTCTTCGTTGGAGAAGCGCGACCCGGTGTCTACGAGGTTCGCGCTATTCGGCGGCTTGAGCCGCCGGAGCCACGTTCACGTAGGTGCGGTTGTTGCGCTTGGTGACAAAGTTCACCGCCCCTTCGACGAGCGCGAAGAGGGTGTGGTCCTTGCCGATGCCGACGCCGGCGCCCGGCCAGAACTTGGTGCCGCGCTGACGGATGATGATGTTGCCGGCCAGGACCTTCTGGCCGCCGAACTTCTTGACGCCAAGGCGGCGGCCGGCCGAGTCGCGGCCGTTGCTGGACGAACCGCCAGATTTCTTGTGAGCCATGGTGGCCTCCTCGTTCCTGGACCCGGTTTCTCTTAAGAGACCTGGATCAAGTTTTGTCGTTCAACGAAACCCGTCAGGGTCTCAGGCTTCAGCTTCCGGAGCAGCTTCGGTCGCGGCCTTCTTCGGCGCGGCCTTCTTCTTCGGAGCGGCGGTTTCGGCCTTCACCGGCATGCTCGGGATCGTCGCCGGGACGGCGGCGTCACCCAGGCCGCGGGCGCGGGCGTTCAGAATGACCTTCGGGGTCAGGTCGATGACGCCTTCCCACTTGGTTTCCTTGCCGGCGCCGGCCACCGAGGTCACGCGCACGACCGACTCGGTCTGGCGGTGGCCGCGGGTGCGGCGATAGCCCTGGCGGCGGATCTTCTTGAAGATCTTCACCTTCTCGCCCTTGCGGGTTTCGAGCAGGGTGCCGGAGACGACGGCGCCGTCCACCGTGGGGGCGCCGACCGTCACGGCCTCGCCTTCGCCCAGCATCAGGACTTCGCCGAAAGCGACTTCCGAGCCCGGTTCACCGTCGAGCTTTTCGACCACCAGCAGGTCGCCGGCTTGGACCCGGTACTGCTTGCCGCCGGTTTTGATCACCGCGTACATAGGTTAGCGCCTTAAGAAACGTGCGTTCGCAAAATAGGGAACGCCCGCAAGGAAACCCGGCGGGCGAGGGGCGGGACTTATACAGGCCAAGCCCCGTGAGTCAACGGCCGGGTGAGACATTCCCCGAGTTTGAGCTGCGGCCTCCGTCGGCGCCCGCCGCGGCGAGATGGGGACTGGTGCGTTACATTATAACAGTCTAAAGGGTCGGAGGTGAACACGACCTTCTTCGCCTCCGTCGCCGCCACCGGTTTCGCCGTGGCCTTCCTGCACGCGGCCCTGCCGACGCACTGGCTGCCGTTCGTGCTGGTCGGCCGCGCCCAGAAGTGGACGACGGGCCGCACCCTGGGCGTCACCCTGCTGGCCGGCCTGGGCCATGTGGGCCTGACCATCCTGCTGGGCTTGGCCGTGGTCGCCGCCGGCCTGGTCGCCGAGCCGCACCTGGGCGGCTATTTCCACTGGATCGTCGGCGGGCTGATGGCGGCGTTCGGTCTCTTCTACCTGCTGCGCGGCCGCCACAAGCACGCGACCCTGGACGGGACCCGCAAGTTCACCTCCGACAAGGCGGCGATCACCGCCCTGGTGGTGCTGCTGACCCTGTCGCCGTGCGAGGCCTTCCTGCCCTATTACCTGGCCGGCATGGAGCACGGCCTGCTCGGTTTCGTCACGCTCAGCGCCGTGCTGCTGACCGCCACCTCGGCCGGCATGCTGCTGTTCACCGGCCTCAGCCTGGCGGGCTTCAACCGCCTGGGCCTGGCGCGGCTGGAGCAGTACGAGGAGCTGATCCTCGGCGCCGCCCTGATCGCCATCGGCCTGGCGGTGGCGTTTCTGAAGACCTAGGGCGGGCGGCTTTGCAAGAGGGCCGCTTCCCCCGCGCCCTCATCGCTCCTAAATAGCCCCCATGACCCAGACACCCGCCCAAACCGGCAAGATCCCCGTCACCGTGCTGACCGGCTACCTCGGCGCCGGCAAGACCACTCTGCTCAATCGCATCCTCACCGAGGAGCACGGCAAGCGCTACGCCGTGATCGTCAACGAGTTCGGCGAGGTCGGCATCGACAACGACCTGGTGGTCGGGGCCGACGAGGAAGTGTTCGAGATGAACAACGGCTGCGTCTGCTGCACGGTGCGCGGCGACCTGATCCGGGTGCTGCAGGGGCTGATGAAGAGAAAGGGCGGCTTCGATGCCATCGTCGTCGAGACCACCGGCCTGGCCGATCCGGGCCCGGTGGCGCAGACCTTCTTCGTCGACGAGGACGTCAAGGCCCGCACCTATCTGGACTCGGTCACCGCCGTGGTCGACGCCAAGCACATCCTGTTGCGGCTTTCGGACTCCAAGGAAGCCGTCGAGCAGATCGCCTTCGCCGACCAGATCGTGCTCAACAAGACCGACCTGGTCTCGGAGGACGACCTGCGCCACGTCGAGGCCCGCATCAAGCGCATCAACCCGCTGGCCCCGATCCACCGCGCCCAACGCTCGAACGTGCCGCTCGAGGCGATCATCGGCAAGCACAGCTTCGACCTGGATCGCATCACCGAGCTGGAGCCGGAGTTCCTCAACCCCGCCCACGGCGAGGCCGGCCACGTCCACGACGAGCACTGCGGCCATGACCATCATGGTCACGACCATGGACACGTGCATGACGAGCACTGCGGTCACGACCACCACGGTCATGATCATCACCACGACCACAAGAGCGACATTCACGACGACGGGGTCAAGGGCGTCTCCCTGACCCTGGACCGTCCGATCGACGGCCAGAAGATCACCGTCTGGCTCAACGACCTGCTGGCCCGTCGCGGCCCCGACATCCTGCGCGCCAAGGGCATCATCGACGTCAAGGGCGAGGACCGCCGCCTGGTGTTCCAGGCCGTGCACATGATCCTGGAAGGCGACTTCCAGCGCGACTGGACCGACAAGGACAAGCGCTACAGCCGCATGGTGTTCATCGGCCGCGACCTCGACGAGGCCGAACTGAAGGCCGGCTTCGAGGCGACGGCGGCCTAGGCGTCAAGGGCCCTCCCCGCGGGGAGGGTCTCAAGCGCCCTAACGCAGGTCCTCGTTGACGATCCCGATCTGGGTCCAGCCGTCGGTATGGACCTGGTCGATGACGCCCATCAACGCCTCATAGGGCACGTCGGCCTGGGCGCTGACCATCAGGCGCTGGTCCTGGCGCGGACCCGGCTGGCCGTTGGCGGCGAAGCTGGCGCTCAGGTCCTGGGACAGGGTCCCCAGGCTGGTGGGCCGCCCCGCCAGATAGAGGGCGCCTGAATTCTGGATGGTGATCAGCACCGGCGGCTTGGGCGGGATCGCGGTTTGCTGAGCCAGCGGCATGTCGAGCTTGATCGCGGTCGTCGCCATCGGCACGGCGACCATGAAGATGATCAGCAGCACCAGCAGGATGTCGACGAACGGGGTGACGTTGATGTCGGCGTTCTGGCGCACCGCATAGGCGCCGCCGCCGCCCGAGAGTTTCGCCGCCATCGCCTGTCTCCCTCTGTCCGAACCGCTGGGGTCAGCTAAAGTTACAGGCGTAGTTTGCCGGCTTCGGCGGCTTTGTAAAGCGCCAAAACTACCGGCGTAAAAAAGGGCTGGGCGTCGCCGCCCAGCCCCTGATTTTCGACGATCGTCGAAGACCCTAGTGGATGTCTTCGTTGATCAGCCCGACCTTGTACCAGCCGGCGGTCTGCAGCTGGTTCAGCACGCCCATGAAGTCGGCGTATTCGACGTCGGCGTCGGCGCGGATCATCACCCGCTGGTCGTCCTTGGTGCCCGCTTCGCCATTGGCGGCGAACTTGGCTTCCAGATCGTATTGCAGGTTGTCGAGGCTGCTCTGCTTCTCGGCGATATAGAGCGCGCCCGACTTCTGGATCGAGATGAACACCGGCTCCTTCGGCTTCGGCGCGTTCGGCGGCGGCGGAACCGCCGGCGGCAGGTCGATCTTGATCGAGGTCACCGCCATCGGCACGGCGACCATGAAGATGATCAGCAGCACCAGCAGGATGTCGACGAAGGGCGTGACGTTGATTTCGGAGTTGGCGCCGAGCGAGTAACGACCGCCCCCACCGCCAGCAAGTTTAGCCGCCATTGCCTGACTGTCTCCCAAGGGCCGCGCAGGTCGCGGTCCCGAAAATGTTAGAGGGCCACGTCTGGCTCAGACGGGCGCGGAAGTAAAGCCCGACGACGCGGCGCAATGGCAACCCCTTTTGTGACTCTTTTTGGCGAAACGATGTTCGGACGGGCCGTTGCCCCATCCTGGTTCGCGCCCCTGACCGGCCGCTGACCAGCCCTTGGGCGACTAGGCGCCCGCCCTGGAGCGCGGTATGGCGCGCGGATGATCTATTCCTTCGACGCCTATGTCACCGCCGCCCTGTTCGACCGCGCCGGCCGCGCCGCCTTCGCCCTCGGCGACGGCACGGTGCGATTCGCGACGCCGGAGGGTTTCGTCACCGTCGAGGCCCATGACGGGGCGGTGCTGGCCGCCGCGGTCCACCCGTCGGGCCGGGGCCTGGTCACCGGCGGCGACGACGGCCGGGTGGTCTGGAGCCGGGTCGAAGGGGACGAAGTGGCCGCCAGCCTGGTCGCCGAGGTCAAGGGCCGCTGGATCGAGCAAGTGGCGACCAGCGCCGCCTCCGGCCTGATCGCCTTCAGCGCCGGCAAGGAGGCCCATGTCCGCGACACGGCCGACCCGGCCTTCGCCCGCGCCTTCGCCCACGACAAGACCGTCTCGGGCCTGGCCTTCGATCCCAAGGGCCGGCGCCTGGCCGCGGCCGGCTATGGCGGGGTGTCGCTGTGGTGGGCCAAGATCGCCGACCAGAAGCCGCAGGTCATGAAGTGGGCCGGCAGCCACATCGCCGCCCTGTTCAGCCCGGACGGCAAGTTCCTGGTCTCGTCGATGCAGGAAAGCCAGCTGCACGGCTGGCGGCTCAGCGACGGCAAGGACATGCGGATGGGCGGCTATCCGGCCAAGATCAAGAGCCTGGCCTTCTTCGACAAGGGCAATCTGCTGGTCACCGCCGGGGCCAACGGCGCGGTGGTCTGGCCCTTCGCCGGCGCCAACGGCCCGATGGGCAAGGAGGCGGCCGAGATCGGCTTCTCGCGCGACACCCTGGTGGTGCGGGTGGCCGGAATCGAGGCCCAGCCGGTGGCGATCGCCGGCCAGGACGACGGCAAGATCTGGGCCGCCCACCTGCGCTCGGGCCGCATCGAGACCCTGAAGGCCGAACGCGGCGCGGCGATCAGCGCCCTGGCGGTCTCGACCGACGGCGCGCAACTGGCCTGGGGCGACGAGGACGGCGAGGCCGGAGTGATCGCCGTGCCGGCTCTGGAGACGCGGTTCTAGAGTCTGGGTTTCGTCCCACCCCTCTTCTCCCGTCTCCCCGGCGAAGGCCGGGGCCCAGATTCAGCCTGAGCGATGGGGGATGATGCGCCTGGCGACGGCCCTTGAACGGCCAAGGCCCTGGGTTCGATCTGGGTCCCGGCCTTCGCCGGGAAGACGGCGGTTGGGGGCGATCGGGAGTGCGCCCACAGCTCAGAGCCCCGCCAGCACCCGCGTCATCTCCGCCACCGTCTCCAGCCGCGTGTCGCGCAGGCCGTCGGCCACGAAGCCCAGTTTGTAGGCGCGGTCGGCGTGGCCGTGGGCCAGGCCGTCGGTCGCCGCGCCGCTGCACGAGCCGTGCACCTCGCTGACCCCGGTGCGGGCCACCAGCTCGGCGACATTGGCCGGATTGACCCCGCCGCCGGCCAGGATGGCGATGCGGCGGTCCGCCTGGGCCACGAGGTCGGCGATCAGTTCCGCCCCGGCCATGGCCGTCTGGGCCGCGCCCGAGGTCAGGATGCGCTCGAAGCCCAGTTCGACGGCGGTCTCCAGGGCGGCGGCCGGGTTGGGGACTAGGTCGAAGGCCCGGTGCAGCGTGACGCCCAGGCCGGCGGCGTGGCCGACCAGCAGGGCCAAGGCCTCGGCGTCGAGCTCGCCCGAGGGCCGGTTGGCGCCGATCACCACCCCGGCCAGGCCCGCGGCCCGCACCGCGTCGATGTCCCGGCGCATCGCGTCCAGGTCGGCCGGGCCGTACTGGAAGTCGCCCTGGCGCGGGCGGATCATCGGGTAGACCGGAATCGCCGCCGCAGCGGCCTGGGCGATCAGTCCGGGGGCGGGCGTGAGCCCCTGCAGGGCCAGGGCCGCGCAAAGTTCGATCCGATCCGCCCCGCCCTTGATCGCCGCCGCCAATCCGGCGGGCGTATCCACGCAGACTTCCAGGATTAAGCGCTTGGACATCTTCGCCTCGCTTCGGGCCATGCTAGGGATTGGCCACGCCGCCTTGGAGCACAGAGATGATGAATCGCAGAGGGATAATCGGAGCCTCGATGGCCGGATCGGCCCTGCTGGGCGCCCGCGCCGCAGCGGCGGCCGCCGCCGACGCGCCCGGCGAGACCCGGCTGTCCAAGCCCTGCGTGGTCTCGACCTGGGACTTCGGGGTCGCCGCCAACCAAGCGGCCTGGGCGGTGCTTTCCAAGGGCGGCCGGGCCCTCGACGCGGTCGAGGCCGGGGCCCGCATCCCCGAGGCCGACCTGAAGAACCACAGCGTCGGCCGGGCCGGCTATCCCGACCGCGACGGCCACGTCTCGCTCGACGCCAGCATCATGGACGACCACGGCAACTGCGGCGCGGTGGCGGCCCTGGAGCACATCGCCCACCCCATCTCGGTGGCCCGGGCGGTGATGGAAAAGACCCCGCACGTGCTGCTGGTCGGGGCCGGGGCCCTGCAGTTCGCCCTGGAGCAGGGCTTTCCGCGCGAGGAGCTGCTGACCGCGGACTCGCGCGCCGCCTGGGAGGCCTGGCGCAAGGAGGCCAAGTACCAGCCCAAGGCCAATAGCGAGGTCGGCGACTACGGCAAGACCTCAGGCCAGCTGGGCACGCCGGGCGGCAAGGGCAATCACGACACCCTGGGCATGCTGGCCCTCGACGCCGACGGCAACCTGTCGGGGGCCTGCACCACCAGCGGCATGGCCTGGAAGCTGCGCGGCCGGGTCGGCGATTCGCCGATCGTCGGGGCCGGGCTCTATGTCGACAACGAGGTCGGCGCAGCCACCTCGACCGGGGTCGGCGAGGAGGTGATCCGCAATGTCGGCAGTTTCCTGGTCGTCGAGCTGATGCGCCAGGGCCGCTCGCCCCAGGCCGCCTGCAAGGAGGCGGTCGAACGCATCCTGAAGAAGAAGCCGGCCGCCAAGGACATCCAGGTCGGCTTCCTGGCCATCAACAAGCAGGGCGAGGTCGGGGCCTGGGCGATCCAGAAGGGCTTCACCTACGCCCTGTGCGACGCCGCCCGCCAGGACCGGGTGCTGCCGGGGGCGAGCACCTATTAGGTGCACGCCGCGGCGAGACGAAGGGACGCTAGACCGGGCCTCACGCCACGCCGAGCGCCCGGGCGGCCAGCCACAGACCGCCGCAGATCACCGCCCAACCGACCGCCAGGCCGAGTTCCGGATTGTTCTGCCACCACTGGCGCGGCGCGCCCAAGAGCTTGTGTCGCATCTGTCCCTCCCCAGGGCCTGTTACCGCTATCCTGCCTGAGCGGCCGTGCTGCGCAAGCAACCTGCGGTGGCCTGCGACGCTAAGGCGATCGAAGCCGCCGGCGCCTTGCCCCGCTCGGAGCCCATGCTAGCCTTGGTTGCCTAAGAAAACGGGAGGACGGCGCATGGCCAGGGTCAGCTATCTGACGGTGGGATCGAACAGGCTCGACGAGGCCAAGGCCTTTTACGACGCCCTGCTGGGATCGATCGGCATGAGCGGGGTGTTCGAGCATCCCTCCGGCGGCCGGCTCTACAAGGGCAAGGGCACGGGTCTGTTCGGGGTGCTGGGGCCCTATGACGGCAATCCCGCCTGCGTTGGCAACGGCATGATGGGCGGCTTCGACTTCGAGAGCCGCGAGGCGGTCGACGCCTTCCACGCCAAGGCCCTGGCACTGGGCGGACGATGCGAAGGTCCGCCGGGCGAGCGCATGCCCGGCGCCTATTTCGCCTATTTCCGCGATCTCGATGGCAACAAGCTCTGCGGCTACAAGTTCGGCTGAGGCGCGACTTCCGATCGGGGGCCGGGCCCCCATATCCTCGCCCAGGCGCCATGCCGGCGCCGGCGAGGAGCGTTTCCCATGGGCATGGATATCAGCGGCCGCACAGCCTTGGTCACCGGGGCGTCGTCGGGCTTCGGCGAGGCCGTGGCCCTGGGCCTGGCGCGGGCCGGGGTCAAGGTCGCCCTGGCCGCACGGCGCGAGGATCGCCTGCAGGCCCTGGCCCGGCGGATCACCGAGGCCGGGGGTGAGGCCCAGGTCATCGTCGCCGACTTCAGCGACGAGGCCCAGGCCCAGCGCGCCGTCCGCGAGACCGAGGCCGCCTTCGGCCGGCTGGACATCCTGATCAACAACGCCGGGGTCATGTACCTGGAGCCGGTGGCCAGCGCCGACCTGGCCCGCTGGCGGTCGATGATCGAGCTGAACCTGCTGGGCCTGATCGCCGCCACCCAGGCCGCCCTGCCCGGCATGACCGCTCGCCAGGACGGCCATATCGTCAACATCGCCTCGACCGCCGCCCACGTCTCCAATCCCCTGGCCGCCGCCTATTCGGCCACCAAGTTCGGCGTGCTCGGCTTTTCCGAATCCCTGCGCAAGGAAGTCCACAAGAGCAACATCCGGGTCACGGTGATCTCGCCCGGCATGGCCGCCACCGAACTGCGCGACCACATCGCCGTCGGGGCGATCCAGGCCACCATCAACGAGGCCGCCGCGGCCATGCGTCAGCTGACCGCCGAGGACGTCGCCGACGCCATCCTCTACGCCGTCACCCGCCCGGCGCACGTGACCATCAACGAGATCCTGATGCGCTCCACCGACCAGGAGCGGTAGGCCCGTTTTGACCCAGTTCCGCCATGATGCGGGCCTAGCCAACGATCCCTCGCCGAAGGAGTCCGCCATGCGCGTGATCTGGGAACGAATGAGCGTCGTGGTGTTCAGTGGGGCCGCCTGGCTGCTCGTCCTGCTGGGCGCGCCGCACCTGCTCCACGCCTTGCGAGGCCCACCGCAGCTGATGGCGCACGCCAGCGTCGGCCGGCGTCGCGACCAGGGCTGAGCGGTTCCCGCGCATCGACGGATTTAGACCTCGGCCGCGAATAGGCTAGAAGGCGCGGGTGAGCCGCGCCGCCCTCCTGTCCCTGACCCTGACCGACTTTCGCTCCTACACGCACGCGACCCTGCGGCCGGAGGGGCGCAGCGTCTATCTGTTCGGAGCCAACGGCGCGGGCAAGACCAACCTTCTGGAGGCGGTCAGCCTGCTGTCGCCCGGCAAGGGCCTGCGCGGGTCGAGCCTTACCGAGGTCGGCCGTCGGCTGCCGGGCGAGGCGACCGGCCGGGCCTGGGCGGTGGCCGCCGAGGTCCAGTCCGCGGACGACGCGCCCGTGCGGCTGGGTACGGGGGTCGAGCAGGCGGGCGCGGCGCGGCGCCTTGTCCGCATCGACGGCGAGACCGTGCCGCCGGGCCGGCTGTCGGACCATGTCCGCCCGATCTGGCTGACCCCGACCCAGGACCGGCTGTTTCTCGAGGCCGCCTCGGAGCGCCGCCGGTTCTTCGACCGCCTGGTGTTCGCCGGCGAGCCGGCCCACGCTCGCCACGCCAACGCCTATGACAAGGCCCAGCGCGAGCGCATGCGGCTGCTGACCGACGCCGCCGAGACCGGTGTGCCGGCCGACCCCGCCTGGCTGGCGGCCCTTGAGGCGCGGCTGGGTCAGGCCGGAAGCCTGATGGCCGACGCCCGGGTCCGGACCCTGCTGGCCCTGCAGGCCGAGATCGACGGGCGCGGCGGCCGGCCCTTTCCGCGCGCCCGGCTGTCGCTGACCGGCGAGTGGGAGCAGTTGGCGCTGGACGGGGTCGAACCGGCCGAGATCGAGCTTCGCCTGGCCGCCGCCCTGGCCGCCGCCCGGCCGCGCGACGGGGCGGCCGGACGCGCCCTGACCGGTCCGCATCGCGGCGATCTGGCCATCGTTCATGCCGACAAGGACCGTCCGGCCGCCGAATGTTCGACCGGCGAGCAGAAAGCGCTGATTCTGAACCTGGTTTTGGCCCAGGCGGCGCGACTTTCTCGTGCGAAGGACGCGCCGAATCCTATACTGTTGCTCGACGAAGTCGCCGCGCACCTCGACCTGAAAAGGCGGGCCGCCCTGGCCGACGAACTCACGGCGCTCGGACTCCAGGCCTTTCTCACCGGCACGGACGAGTCGCTGTTCGACCACCTGAAGGGTCGGGCTCTGGGCGTTCGCGTCAGCGAACTCGGCCTGACCGCATTGGAAGACTGATGAGCGAAGAGACCAAAGGCCCGCAAGCAGACCAATCCGGCGACCGCCTGACCACCGAGGACGGCTCGCAGATGTCAGCCCCCGAAGTGATGGGCGGCGAGTACAGCGCCGATTCGATCAAGGTGCTCAAGGGCCTGGACGCGGTGCGCAAGCGTCCGGGCATGTACATCGGCGACACCGACGACGGCTCGGGCCTGCATCACATGGTCTATGAGGTGGTCGACAACGCCATCGACGAGGCCCTGGCCGGCCACGCCACCAAGGTGGAGGTGATCCTCAACGCCGACGGCTCGGTGACGGTCACCGACGACGGCCGCGGCATCCCGGTCGACATCCACGAGGGCGAAGGCGTCTCGGCGGCCGAGGTCATCATGACCCAGTTGCACGCCGGCGGTAAGTTCGACCAGAACAGCTACAAGGTCTCCGGCGGCCTGCACGGCGTCGGCGTCTCGGTGGTCAATGCGCTCAGCGACTGGCTGGAGCTGAAGATCCACCGCAACGGCCACAGCTACCAGATGCGCTTCGAGCGCGGCGACGCGGTCAGTTCGCTGAAGGAAACCGGGGATTCGCCTGTGCGGGCCGACGGTCCCAAGGCCGGCGAAACCCTGACCGGCACCGAGGTGACCTTCTTCCCGAGCCTGGAAACCTTCGCCTTCATCGAGTTCGACCGCAAGACGCTGGAGCACCGCCTGCGCGAGCTGGCCTTCCTCAATTCCGGCGTGACCATCTATTTCCGCGACCTGCGCGACGCCGAGCCGTGGGAGGAAAAGCTGCATTACGAGGGCGGCATCGAGGCCTTCGTGCGCCACCTCGACAAGGCCAAGACCCCGCTGCTGAAGACGCCGATCGTCATCCGCGGCCGCAAGGACAAGGTCGAGGTCGACCTGGCCCTGTGGTGGAACGACAGCTACCACGAGCACATGCTGTGCTTCACCAACAACATCCCGCAGCGGGATGGCGGCACCCACCTGTCGGCCTTCCGCGGGGCCCTGACCCGGATCATCACCAACTACGCCGAGAGCTCGGGCATCACCAAGAAGGAGAAGGTCAGCGTCGGCGGCGAGGACGCCCGCGAAGGCCTGACCTGCGTGCTGTCGGTCAAGGTGCCGGACCCCAAGTTCAGCTCGCAGACCAAGGACAAGCTGGTCTCGTCCGAGGTCCGCCCGGCCGTCGAGGGCCTGGTGCAGGAGGGCCTTGCCACTTGGTTCGAGGAGCATCCGAACGAGGCCAAGGCCATCGTCGGCAAGATCGCCGAGGCCGCCGCCGCCCGTGAAGCCGCCCGCAAGGCCCGCGAACTGACCCGCCGCAAGAGCGCCCTCGACATCACGTCGTTGCCGGGCAAGCTCGCGGATTGCTCCGAGCGCGACCCGGCCAAGTCCGAGATCTTCATCGTCGAGGGCGACTCGGCCGGCGGCTCGGCCAAGCAGGCCCGCAACCGCGACAACCAGGCCGTGCTGCCCCTGCGCGGCAAGATTCTCAATGTCGAGCGGGCCCGCTTCGACAAGATGCTGTCGTCCGACCAGATCGGCACCCTGATCACCGCCCTGGGGGCCGGCATCGGCCGCGACGACTTCAACCCGGACAAGGTGCGCTACCACAAGATCGTGCTGATGACCGACGCCGACGTCGACGGCGCCCACATCCGCACCCTGCTGCTGACCTTCTTCTACCGGCAGATGCCCGAGCTGATCGAGCGCGGCTACATCTACATCGCCCAGCCGCCGCTCTACAAAGCCGCCAAGGGCAAGTCGTCGCGCTACCTGAAGGACGACTTCGAGATGGACGCCTTCCTGGTCGACGAGGGCGTCGAGGGGGCCGAGCTCGACCTGGCCACCGGCGAGCGCCGCACCAGCCAGGACCTGCTGGCCCTGGTCCAGCTGTGCCGCTCGGCCAAGGGCAATATCGACCGCCTGTCGCAGCGCGCCCCGGCCTTCGCCATCGAACAGGCCGCCCTGGCCGGCCTGTTCGGCGACCAGCCCGACATCGCCGCCGCCGCCAAGCGTCTTGATCTGTATGCGGAGGAAGGCGACGGCCCATGGTCCGGCGAGCGCGGCGACACCGCCTATGTCTTCAAGCGCATCCGCCGCGGCGTCACCGAGAGCGTGGTGCTGGACGACGGCCTGCTGCACGCCGCCGACGCCCGCCGCTGGGCCGAGAGGGCCACGGCCCTGGCCGAGGTGTTCTCCGGCGCGGCCGTGTTCCGCCGCAAGGACAAGTCGACGACCGTCCGTGGTCCGCTCGACCTGCTGGGCGCGGTGCTCGACGCCGGCCGCAAGGGCCTGTCGATCCAGCGCTACAAGGGTCTGGGCGAGATGAACCCCGACCAGCTGTGGGAAACCACCCTCGACGTCGAGGCCCGCACCCTGCTGCAGGTCCGGGTCAACCACGCCGACGACGCCGACGACATGTTCAGCCGACTGATGGGCGACTTGGTCGAACCCCGCCGCGAGTTCATCCAGGAGAATGCGCTCGACGCCGAGGTGGACGTCTAGGGCGCATCAACGCCTCTTCTTCGGCCAGGCCGTAAGGTTGTGCAGCTCCATATACTCGCTATGATGTAGCCAGTATATGGAGCGAGCAATGGGTCAGCCCGCGGCGAGAATCGGCGATATGCACGTCTGCCCGATGTTCGATGGGCCAAAGCCCCATGTCGGCGGCCCGATACTTCCGGCGTGCGAGCCGACTGTCCTCACCGGAGGGTTGCCTCAGGCGCGCGTCACGGACAAATGCGTCTGCGCCGGCGTGACCGACGTCATCATCAAGGGCTCCGCGACGGTCTTCGTGGGCGGCCTGCCGGCAGCTCGGATGCTCGACGCCACCGTGCACGGTGGAATGATCATGATGGGTTTGCCCACCGTGCTCATCGGAGACAGCGGCGGCGCTGGTGGCGGCGGCGGTAGCGGCGGCGGTTCCGCCATTTTCGGCGCGGAGCCGGCGGCGAGCGCGCTGGCCGCGGCGTCGCTGCCCTGCATGAAATCGGCGGCCAAGAGCGGAAGCGCGTTCGTCGCCCCGTGACGGAGCCGACGCCACAACTGCTGCAGGAGATCGGCGATCTTCCGCACGAGCGCTTCGTGGTGCTCGACGGCGCGCTGTTCAACGACCTGCCAAGGGAATTGGCCGCCGTTGGACTGGGCGGGCGACCGCTCTATTTCGAGGGCGCCGACGTCGACATCATCAAGGCCGGCCCCTTCCTCATTCGCCTCGCCGCCTATGACAGCGCTCAACGTCTGCTGAACCTCGTCGGCGATCGTCGGACGGGGGTCTTCTGGTCGTCGCCGGCAGGCATGGACACGCTGTACCGCCATCTGCGGAGGCTCAACATGGTGCAGATCGCCCTCGTCCATGAGCCGCGACAAGACTCCGATTTCCAGACCGTGCTCTTCCGCCATGCCGATCCCAATGTGATCGCGACGATGGTCGCCGTGATGGACGCGGATCAGAAGCGTGAATTCCTGGGACCATCCCCGGCGGTCGCCTACAGCGCCGGAAGCCTCGGCGGCGTGCGCGTGCTGCGAGCCGGAGCGTGACATGCTGAGGTTCACCAAACAGCAGTCTCAGGCGCCGCTCCTGTTCGATCGGCAGGCGCTGATCCTGGACGTCGAGGAGCATCTGGCCGAGCGATTCCCGCAGATGACGGCCGAAGTCCCGCGCGGCTACCTGTGGGCGCTGATCAACGAATCCATCCGCATCGCCCTGTGGATGCGGATCTACGATGTCGAGCACATCCGCTTCTTCTGCGCCCTGCGCTGGGAGTTTGCGCCGGGCTTCTATCGCGAGCCGCGCCTCTGGAAGGTCCTCGTCGATTTCGCCAGGAGCGAGGCCGAGCGGATGGATGCACTTGGCGAACCAAGAATGGAAGACGCCTGGCAGGCGGCGATCGCGGCCAGGAGCGTCGACCATTGGGATGATCAACCGGAAACCCTCGCGCCATGACAGAGGCCTATAACGACGCGCTGGCCGAGCAGGCCAAGCAAGGCGTCTGGGCGACCCTCAAGGAGGAAGCCGTGAACCTGTCGGCGGTCGAAAAGGCCTCGCTGGTGGCCGATATCGCCGGCATCTTCGATCCGACGCCGATCAGCGACGGCGTCGGCGGCGTGCTGTCGCTGGCCCAGGGGGACTTTCTCGGCGCCGGCCTGTCGGTGGTGGGCATGATCCCCTATGTCGGGGACCTGGGAAAGATCGCCAAGATCGGCAAGCGCGCACCACGGACCGCCAAGATCCTCAAGCAGATCCTGACCAAGGGCGATGATGTCGCCAAGGCTGGCGAAAAGTTCCTGCGCAACAACTTCACGCTCAAGCAGATAAGGGCGGCGCGCGAGCAGGCGACCAAGCGGGTGCGCGAGGCGCTGCTCAAGGCGCGTAACGAGATACCCTGCAAGGACTGTGCGAAGCTGAAGAACGGGGGCAAGAAACAGCTCCAGATGCCGAGCGGCAAGAACGGGGGCAAGTGGAAGACTCCCGACGGCCTGCCTCCGAAGAACGGCAACGGCGCCTACACCTTCGATACGCCCGTGGAACTGCCCGACGGGCGGAAAGTCTCTTCCATCGAATATCGCGACGGCTTTCCCAATTTCGACAAATACACGGTCGACGGGAAGCACACCCTATGGGAGGTGTCGGGCAACGCCAATACCGACGCCAATCGTCTCACCCAGCAGATGCGCGAGACGAATCCCGGCTACAGACCGCCCGACCCCGATGATTACGTCTTGCACCATTTCGAGGACGGCCAGGTCGGCTATGTGCCCCGGACGATCCACGATCGCGGCGAAGGCGGCGTGGCCCACTCGGGGGGCAACACCATCGTCAACAACGACCTGTTCTAACGAAGATCTCATCGACGACGGGGATTTGCGATGCTGACACTACCCGCTCCGATCTTGGCCATGACCCAGCGCGAGACTTTTGCCAAGGCCACGCTGGACGACGTTCAGATGATCCGCAGCCTCCCGCCCCTGCCGGTGCCGGAAAGCTATATCGAGCTGATCACGCGACATGGTTATCTGAAGTTCGATCCCATCGACGATCCGTGCCGGTTCGACTGGGAATATCGCGAGCCTGAACTGTCGATGCAATTTGAGTCCAACCTCGCCAGCTTCATGTCCGCCACACGCGTCAAACGGTATTACACCGGTCTTGTCCTTGCCGAGGACGAGGGCCTGCCGAAGTTTCCGAATTTCATGCTGCCGATCGGCACCAATCTGGGGCAGGACAATATTCTGCTTGAGTGCGGCGGCGAGAGCGATCGGATCTGGTTCTGGGAATTCCAGGGCGACGCCTGGGGAGAAGGAAACAATGTACGCCTTGGCTTCGTGGCGAACACGCTGAACGAGTTCCTGCACAAGCTCCGCGTTCCTGAAGGCTGAAATTGCACCCGGCGCTACTGGACAGTCAGGGGGGACTGGGCCTGGATCCCGCGTTCGTCCCTTTGTTCTTTCAGCATCCGACCTATCGGATGCGGGTCGACATCACCGGCGACGTCCCACGTCTCATCGAACCGCCGCCCAGGGCCTGGGCCGCGCCATTCCCGCTGTTCTTGAAGCTGGGGGCAAAGTCCTGGCGCGATTGCGGGGCCTTGCGGACAATTTCGGAGCAGCAAGGCTTCCTGCCCTCGGTCGAAGCCATGTTCTCGCGGCTCAGCAACAGCCAGAAGCGCTATCTGGCGCTGGTGCGATCCTCGCACGAGCAGCTTGACCTGACGCTGTTCCGCTATGTCGATTTCAGCGACGTCAGCGAAGCCCGATGGCGCGTCCAAGGCGGCAAGGCGGTGCTTTCAAGCTGCTGCCTGCGCGGATCGTCGGCAAGGCATGCGCGCGCCAGCCATCAGCTGATGCGAGACCTGGCGGCCTCGACCGGCCTCGCCCTCGGCGTGGACGCCATCGTCGACCTCGCCCTTCAGCCTTGCGGCAGGGTTTCCATACTGGAGATAAATCCGCCGATGGCGGCTTTGCGCTCAAACGCCGAGGCGAGAATCCGTTGACCTGAAGGCGCCGCAAGGCCGCGCCCGCGCCTTGTCCGACCTGGCCGCCGGCGAACCGATCCATGCTGCGCCTCCTTTCAGAACCGGCGATCGGACCTGTTTACATCCGCAAGAGCGGCCTTCCGCTCAATCGTCCGTGAAATAGTCGGCGATCGCCGCGTCAACTGGCTCCAGTTCGAAGTTCGGCGAGGCGGCGCGGTCGAGAGCGTGGCGGATCTGCCAGGCGCTGCGGCCGACATGGACGCCCATGGCCAGCAGCTCGGCGATGATCGCCGCCCGGGTGGCCTCGTCGACCGACCGGTTGTTCTCCAGCCGCGCCTGGTCGAGCCGCCAGCCGAAATAGGGGTCGGTCGTCAGCTCGATCACCGCACCGGGGGCCGGCAGCCATTCATAGATCGCGCAGCGGCGATCGACCGCGGCGTCGACATAGTTGGCCAGGCAGTTGCGATAGCGCCGGGCCGCCTCGCGGATCGCCGCCGCCGTCTCCAGCGGCTTCAGGCGTTCGGTGCCGGGATAGGGCGGCGGCGGCAGGTCGCGGCGGAAGTCGTCGGCCACCAGGCTGAACAGGGCCTTGGCGGTGGGCGCGCGGGTCCAGGCCGCGATCCGCTGGGCCAGGACGTCGGTCGGCAGCCGGCGGCTGAGCAGGGCATGGGCCTCCGCCAGCAGCTTGGCCTGGGCGGCGCTGACCCGCACGGCCGCGCCGCCGGCCTCGCGCAGCGGCTGGGGCAGGGCGCTCAGCGTGCGGACCTGGGCCGGGTCGATGCGGTCGGCATGGCGCAGGGTCTTGGCCGGCTTGGGGTCGGCCAGCAGAGCGACCAGGGCGCGATAGTCCTCCGGCGCCCAGGCGATCTCGCCCAGCCGCTCGAGGGCCCGGACCAGCCCGTCCGGGGCCGGATCGACGACCAGCCGCACCGCCTTGCGCAGCGGCGCCTCGAGCAGCCGGACCAGGTCGACGGGCGCGCCGCCGCCGGAATCGCCGGCCAGGGTCAGGCAGATCAGGTGCCGCCGCGCGGTCGGGGCGGTGACGAAGGGGGCATGCGGCGCCGGCCACAGGGCGGCCAGCACCTCCGCATAGGCGGGGGCGATCAGGCGCAGCAGGGGCGAGGCGACCTCGGTCGCCCGGGTCAGAACAAGGGTGGACATCATCAGCTCCCGGCGGCGGCCGGGATGCGGCCGCCTTAGCGGATCGTCAGGACTCGAACGGAGGCGGCGGCCGGCTCGCAGGACGCGCGCCATCGCAACCCGATCGGGGGTTCGTGCGGCTGTGCGGCGTCATGGGTCATGCGAGAAGGCGGCTCCGGCGCGGGGATAAACGGCGGTGCTGATCTCACGAACGCGAGGTCTGGACAAGGCTTGCGACCGTACATTGCGTTCGAGGCGGAAGAGGCGTGGCTGCGGCGCCACGGTTCGGCGAACGCGGCGCCGGCGTTCCGCGCGCCAGATTCCGCTTGCCCCGCGGCAGTTCATAGCTATCTATATAGCGAGCTATGTTTATGATCCCGAGAGACCGATCATGACCTCCGACACCCTCGCCGAGCTGGGCGCGACCTTCCTGGGCAGCCGGATGAAGCGGCTGGCTGATCGGCTGCAGACCGACGCGGCGGCGATCCTGCAGGCCATGGACCTGCCGATCCAACCGGCCCAGCAGCAGTTCCTGGCGGTCCTGCGCCGCGAAGGCCCCCAGACCGTCGGGGCCATCGCCCAGCACCTGCGGATCAGCCAGCCGACCGCCACCCGGGCCTTGCAGACCCTGGTCGAGCAGGGGCTGATCGCCATGAGCCGCAAGGGCCGCGACCAGCGCCAGAAGACCCTGACGCTCAGCCCGGCCGGACAGGCGCTGATGGACCGGCTCGAACGCGAGCTGTGGCCGCGCGTCGAGGCGGCGGCAGTGGCCCTTTGCGGCGGCCGGCACGCAGCCCTGCTAGAAGAGATCGCCACCATCGAGGCCGAGTTCGACCGCCGCTCGCTGTTCGATCGCGTCATGGATGCGCCGCCGGCCATGACCGTGCGCGACTTCTCCGACGACCTGGCCGAGGCCTTCTATCGGATCAACGCCGAATGGATCGGCGAGATGTTCGCGCTCGAGGACACCGACGTCACCCTGCTGTTCCAGCCCCGCGAACTGATCGTCGAGCCGGGCGGGGCGGTGCTGTTCGCCCAGACGCCGGACCTCGGCGTAGTCGGAACCTGCGCGATCATGCGGATGAAGGACGGTTGGTTCGAGCTGACCAAGATGGGGGTGCTGAAGGCCGCGCGCGGCCGCAAGGTCGGCGAGTTCCTGCTGGCGGCGGCGCTGGACAGGGCCCGCGCCATGGGCGTCGCCGACCGGCTCTACCTGCTGACCAACCGCAAGTGCGCGGCGGCCATCCACCTCTACGAAAAGCTCGGCTTCGAACACGATGCGCAGATCCTGCAGACGTTCGGCGGCCGCTACGAGCGCTGCGACGTGGCGATGACGTTCAAGCCGCGATAATCGACGCTAGGACGAGACCCGCGCCGCCACCGCCTTCAGCACCTCGCGGGCCGCGTTCGGGTCCAGCCGCACCTGCAGGCCGCGCTGGCCGCCGTTGATATAGACGCGATCCTCGGCCAGGGCGTCGGCCTCGATCACCACCGGCAGCGGCTTGCGCTGGCCGAACGGGCTGATGCCGCCGACCTTGTAGCCGCTGATCCGTTCGGCGTCGGCCGGCTTCATCATCTGGGCCGACTTGCCGCCGACCGCCGCGGCCAGCTTCTTCATCGCCACCTCGCGGTCCGACGGCGCGACCACCAGCACCGGCTTGCCGTCGACCAGGGCCATCAGGGTCTTGAGCACCCGGCTGGGCGTTTCGCCCAGGGCCTGGGCGGCATGCAGGCCGATGCTTTCGGCGTCGGGATCGTAGTCATAGGCGTGGACCGTGAAGTCGACGCCGGCCTTGGCCAGGGCGAGGGTCGCGGGCGTAGTGCGGGACATGGCCCACTATAGCCAGGGCCGCCCGCCGCCCGCCAGCCTCACTTGGGCCATCTCATTTCGGACAGATGGCGTCGCCTTCGTTCGAGGCCAGCCGCACCTCGGTGACCGACAGGGTCAGGACCCCGTCGGCGCCGACGACGAACGGCGCGGTGACATGGTCCATCTTCGCCCCGGCCGCCTGGAAGCAGGACAGCTTGATCTTGACGCTGCGCCATTCGGCCGGCGGGGCGGCCTTGAGCAGGGCGGTGACGTCCAGGGTTCCGGCGCAGGCCTCGCCGCAGCCGATGCTCATCGTCACCGGCCGGGTCGGGGCGGTGTCGACGCGGTAGCGGACCATCACCGCCATGTCGCCGGTGGTCTGGCGCGACAGGTCGACGGGCGGGCCCTCGATCGCCAGCCGTCCTGGTCCCTGCCCGGTCCAGGTCGCCTGGCGGCCGTTCTCCTGGGCCCCGGCGTCGATCGCCTTGACCGCGCCGGCCCCCGAGAAGCTGATCATCCACGGCGGCGGCGCGCGGCCGGCGACGAAATAGCGGTCGACGCTGCCGGTCGCGGCCACGGCGCCGGGGTCCTCCGACAGGGTCCCGACCTGGCCCCCATGGACGTAGGACAGGCCATAGCCATAGGCGAACTGCGGGTCGTAGCCGGGCTGGCCGCGATTGAGCGGGCCCTGGTCGGCGCGCTTGGGCCAGGAGAAGCCCAGCTTGCCCTGGAAGTCGCGGCGGGGCTTGCCGTCCTTGCCGGCCACCAGCACGTCGGCCACCCCGCCGCCTTCGCTGCCCGGCAGCCAGGCGGCGACGAAGGCGTCCGAGGCGTTGATCTCGGGATTGGTCCACAGCGGCCGACCCGACAGGAACACCGAGACCACGGGGATCCCCTGGGCCTTCAGGCGCTTGATCAGGGCCAGATCGGTCTTGTCGCCCGGCTGGTATTCGAGGTTGGCCAGGTCGCCCTGGAACTCGGCATAGGGGTCCTCGCCGAACACCACGATGGCGACGTCGGGCTTGGTCTTGAACTGGCCGTCCGGCGCCAGCTCGGCCTCGCCGCCGCCGGCCTTCACCGCCTCCTGCAGACCGGCCCAGATCGACTGGCCGTGCGGGAAGTCGCTGTTCCTGTTGCCCGTGCCCTGCCAGGTCAGGGTCCAGCCGCCGGCCGCCTTGCCGATGTCGTCGGCCGCCCCGGCCACCAGCACCCTGGCGCCGGGCTCGATGGGCAGCACCCCCTGATTCTTCAGCAACACCAGCGACTTGGCCACCGCCTCGCGGGCGATCGCCCGGTGCGCGGGCGCGCCGAGCTGGTCGAACCGCCCCTGGGTGGCCGGCGCGACGCGGTCGAACAGCCCGGCCTTGACCTTGACCCGCAGGATGCGGCGGACGGCGTCGTCCAGCCGCGCCATCGGGATCTGGCCGCTCTTGACCTGGGCCAGGGTGTTGTCGAACAGGCCCTTCCAGCTGTCGGGGGCCATGTACATGTCGAGCCCGGCGTTCATCGCCTGGGGACAGCTGACATTGGAGCAGCCGGGTAATTGTCCGTGGGCGTTCCAGTCGCTGACCACGAAACCTTCGAAGCCCATCCGGCCCTTGAGCACGTCGGTCAGCAGGCTGCGGTTGCCGGCGAGCTTCTGGCCGTTCCAGCTGGAGAACGAGGCCATCACCGTCAGGATGCCGGCGTCGATGCTGGGCGGATAGCCCTGGGCGTGGATCCGGACCAGCTCGTCTTCGGCGATCTTCGCGTCGCCCTGGTCGCGGCCGTCCTGCGTGCCGCCGTCGGCCAGGAAGTGCTTGGCCGAGCCGGCGATATGGCCGGCGGCCAGGGGCTGGTCCGGCTTCAGCTCGCCCTGCAGGCCCAGGGTCATAGGGCCGGAATAGGACTTCACCACCTCGGGGTCCTCGGCATAGCCCTCGTAGCTGCGGCCCCAGCGGTCGTCGCGCGGCACGGCCACGGTGGGGCCGAAGGTCCAGTCGCCGCCGGCCGCCGCGACCTCCTGGGCCGTGGCCTCGCCGATGCGGCGGATCAGGGCCGGGTCGCGCATCGCGCCCAGGCCGACATTGTGCGGAAAGATCGTCGCGCCGACGATGTTGTTGTGGCCGTGGACGGCGTCGATGCCGAACAGGATCGGGATCGGCGTGTGGCCGGGCCGCTTGGCCAGGGCCTGGGCGCGATAGGCGTCGATCAGGTCGGTCCAGGCCTTGGGCGGCGCGCGGTCATTGCCGCCCGGCGCCGAATTGCCGCCGGCCAGGATCGAGCCCAGCGGATATTTCTCCAGGTCGGCCGGAGTCATCGAGGCGATGTCGCCCTGGATGGTTTGGCCGACCTTCTCCTCCAGGCTCATCCGGCTCATCAGTTGGCTGACGAGGGCTTCGGTCTTGGCGTCGGTGAACGCCTTGGGGCTGGCGGCGGCCGGCCACAGGGCCGGATGGGCCAGGCTGTTCTGCCGCGCCCAGGCGGGGGCGGTCAGGCCGGTCGAGGCGACGAGGACCGAAATCAGGATACGGCGGAAGCGGACGGTCATTCGACACCTTCGAGGCACGGTGTGGCAAAGGATCGGCGCGGCGGGGAGAACGTCGCCGCGCCGAAGTTGGGGGTCCCCTGATCAAAGGGGATCCAGCCGCGCCCGCGCTGGAGGGGGTCGAACGAAGGCGCGTCATCCCCGCCGACGGATCGGCGCTGGAGCGGGATAGGGGTGGACGGGCGGAGGCGCGCGCCATCGGGCGCGAACGGGCGTGGAGGCTTCCTTCCCTTGGCCGGGACCCTGCGGCCCTCTCGATCTGATGACTGCACCATGAATTGACAGCGCTGTCTATATCTTTCAGATAGCGGTAAATTGAGGCGGGCGCGCCGCATCAGGCGATCACGGCGTCCGCGGCCCACATGCCATGGCGTTTGAGGTAGTCGGCGTGGTTCGGCATCGCCTCGACCCGGCGGGCGATCTGGGCCTTCATGCCGCGGAAGCCGTTGGCGATCGCCCGGCTGTCATGGCCGGCCACCAGGGGCGTGTAGGACCGCGGCCGGATGTTCTGCCCCAGCAGCACGGCCAGCCAGGAGGTGGGGGTGAACATCTCGTCGGGGCCGATGACCAGCTGGCCGCGCTCGCGGAACAGGGCGATCCGCTCGGCCAGGGAGTCCGGGATCGGCATGTCGCGCACATAGCGCCACAGGTCGCCGTCGTCGCGGTCGGTGGCGTGGTAGTGCAGGATCAGGAAGTCGCGGATCGTTTCGGTGTCGGCCTGGATGCGGCGGTTGAAGGCGTCGCGGTTGGCCGGCGAGAAGCTGCGGTCCGGGAAGTGCTGCAGCAGCTTGTTGATGCTGGCCTGGATCAGATGGATGCTGGTCGACTCCAGCGGCTCCAGGAAGCCGCTGGACAGGCCGATGGCGACGACGTTCCGGTCCCAGGTCTTGCGCCGCCGGCCGGTGGTGAACCGCAGCAGCCGCGCCTCGGCCAAGGGCGGGCTTTCGAGATTGCCCAGCAGCGCCTCGACCACTTGGTCGTCGGCGATGAACTGGCTGGAATAGACATAGCCGTTGCCGACCCGGTGCTGCAGCGGGATGCGCCACTGCCAGCCGGCCTCGCGGGCCGTCGAGGTGGTGAACGGCGACAGCGGTCCGCGCCGCTCGCAAGGGACCGCCGCCGCGCGATCCATCGGCAGGTAGGACGACCAGTCATCATAGCCGGCCTTCAGCGTCTGTTCGATCAGCAGGCCCTTGAACCCCGAGCAGTCGATGAACAGCTCGCCCTCGACCCTTTGGCCGGACTTCAGCTGGATGGCGGTGACGAAGCCGGTCTGCGGGTCCTGGTCGACGGCGACCACCTCGCCCTCGGTGCGCGCCACGCCCAGGCCCTGAGCGAAGCGGCGCAGATATTGGCCGTAGAGGATGGTGTCGAAATGATAGGCCGAGCCGAAGGTGGACATCGGATCGCGCGGATCGTCGCTCTGGCGATCGAACCGGCCGGCCTGCGCCGCCTGGGCGCACAGCGAATAGTCCGATAGGGCGAGCGGCTCGCCGGCCAGGCTCAGCTTCAGCCAATACTGGAAGAAGTGGCCCATCTCCGGATTGAGGCCATAGACGCCGAACGGGTGGAAATAGCGGTCGCCGGCCCGGCCCCAGTCCCGGAACTCGATGCCGAGCTTGTAGGTGGCCTTGGTCTCGCGCATGAACTCGGCCTCGTCCAGGCCCAGCATGGCGTTGAACAGACGGATCGGCGGGATCGTCGCCTCGCCGACCCCGACCACGCCGATGTCCTGGGATTCGACGACTTGAATCTGGCAGCGGCGGTCGAGGCCCCGGGCCAGGGCCGCGGCGGTCATCCAACCGGCGCTGCCGCCGCCGACGATGACGACCTTCGAAATCCATGCATCGTCCGACATCGGAGCATTCCTCGATCCGGGCGCCGCCGCGCGAGGCGGAGCCCGCCTATCCATGACCGGCCCCGGCCTCGAAATCCAGGCGCCGGCCATGGTCAGCCCTACCGGCTGCGTCCGGTCTCCCGGACGCAGCCGGCCCCCAGCCCTAGCCGCCGAAGCGGTAGCGCACGCCCAGCGACACGCGGCGGTCGCCCGACACGAAGCGCAGGGGCAGGTCGGGGAACTGCAGATAGGCCTTGGAGTCTTCCTTGGTCAGGTTCGACCCTTCGAGCGTGACCTTGAGGTCCGGAGTGACCTCGTAGGCGACCTGGCCATCGAGCTGGCCATAGGCCTCGTTGTAGATGCCAAGCTTGTGCTGGTCTGCGCCGGAGCCGAAGCTGAAGCGGCCCTGATAGGCCTTGTCACGCCAGGCGTAGGACAGGCGGGCCGAGAACGGCCCCTTCTCGAAATAGCCCTGGACGTTGAAGGCGTGCTTGGACACGCCGGGGATCGGCAGGTTGTCGGAGAAATCGGTCTCCTCGGGCGAACTGGAGTCCGAGTAGGTATAGTTGGCGGTGAAGCCCAGGCCGTTCTCGAAGGCGTACTGCGCCTGGAGCTCGGCCCCCTTGATCGTGCCGCCTTCGCCGTTGATGACCGTGTTGAACGTGCCGACCGAAGCGCCCGCCGCCGACTGGTCCTTCACCGTGATCGAGGAGGTGTCGGGGACGATGAACGAGTCGATCGTCTTGTAGAACACGCCGGCCGAGATCAGGCCCTGCGAGCCGAAGTAGTGCTCCCAGGCCAGGTCGAACTGAGACGCGCGGAACGGGTCGAGGTTGGGATTGCCGCCGCTGCCGTTGGTGTAGAGGAACTTGTCGAAGTTCGGCCCCGGGGTCGACGAACGCGTGAAGTTGTAGGACGCGCCCTGACCCAGGTCGAACAGGTTCTGGGCGGCCACGACGCGGGCGGCGGTCGCCCGGACCTTGTCGGTCTCATTGATGTTGAAGACCGCGTTCACGCTGGGCAGGACATCGGTGTATTCGCGCACCGTGCGGGCCGAGTCGGGGTTCTTGAGGATGCCGTTCCAGCTGTCGGTGCCCCACCACAGCGGGGTGACCGGCGTGTTGGACGAGTCGATGGTCAGCTTGGTGTGAACCACCCGAACGCCGGCGTTGATGTGGAAACCCTCATCGCCCATATCGGCCATCAGATAGCCCGAGGTCGTCTCGTCCTTGATTTTGAAGGACTCGATCGGATCGCGGTAGAAGGCGAACTTGGTCGAGGGATACAGCGCCTGGATCCAGTTCACCGGGTTCTTCATCTGCCCGTAGTCCTGGAACAGAGCCGACACCCCGTGGACGTTGTCGGTGACCACCCGGCTCGCGGCCGAGGCCGCCGTCTGATAGGGCGTGTTCACCGCGACCGAGTTACCGAAGCGCGAGCAACCGTAGAAGGCGATGTCGCACTTCTTCAGGCCGATCGCGCCGTCCTGGAAGTAGCCCAGTGGAGTCCAGTCGACGAACACGCCGTGATCGGTCGTACCCTGAGCGCTGGCGGGCAGTTCGCCCTTGCCGGACAGGTCGTTCAGGTAGCGGCCGTAGTCGGAGTCGACCTTGTTCTCGGAGTAGCGGCCGCCGAAGCTGAGCACCAGGCCGCCACCTTCGCCGAACTCCGGCTTGTACTTGAAGTCGGCGGTCAGAGCCTTGTCGTCCAGCTTGGACTTGTCGCCGAACGCCCAGTGCGACTTGAAGAACACCGAGCTGGGCGTCGTCATGGCCGCCGCCAGGGCGGCGTTCGGCGTGAACATCGGATAGTCGCCGTTGGCATAGCCGTAGGTCGCCGTCAGCGGGGCGGTCGCATTGGGCGCGAAACCGGCGACGCCGTCACGCACCGTGTACTGCGTATAGCGCGTGTCGACCTGGCCCGAGGTCGAGGCGTAGTCGGTCTTGGACCAGGCGGCGCGGAACTTGCCGCTCAGCCGGCCGCCATTGTCCCAGTCGCCCGAGAACTGGAGGTTGTCGGTCTTGGCCTTGGCCTTCTTGGCGAAGGTGTCGCCTTCCGACGAATTGGCGGTGACGAAGCCCGACTGCAGGACGCCGTTGTTGTCGATCGACAGGCCTTGCGAATTGTAGGTCGCGTTCTCGTTGGCGTAGGCCCACTTCAGCGAGTGTTCGCCGGTGAAGATCTTCAGGTCCGAGTGGAACCAGTCGGCGCGCAACGACAGCGAGTCGGAGACGTCCCAGTCGGCGTTCAGCGAGAAGGCCGTACGCTCGCGCTCCTGGTGACGGTTGTTGGTGTAGCGGTATTCCGGCGACCAGACATTGGCCGTGCCCGTCTGGACCTGGTTGTTGCCGGTGGCCGTGGGCCGGTTCAGATAGGCCCAGCCGCCGCGATTCTCGCCGCTCAGCACCTCGGTGTCGACGAAGTTCTTGTCGTAGGACAGGCTGCCCAGCAGGGCGAAGTTTTCGCTGAACTTGTGACCCAGCACCACCGAGACGTTGGGTTCGAGCTTGCCGTTGGTCGAGCCCTTGTTGCCGCGGACGTCGGCCGAGAAGGTGAAGTCGCCGCGCACGTCCAGCGCGTTGCGGGTCTTCAGGTTCACCGTGCCGCCAAGGCCGCCTTCGATCTGGTCCGCCTGGGGCGACTTGATGACGTCGACGCCGGCCAGCAGGTCCGACGGAATGCCTTCGAGCGAATTGGTCTGCTTGGCGTTGCCTTCGCCGAGGCGGAAGGCTTCGAGACCCGACAGGAAGGTGTCGCTGTTCAGCAGCGTGACGTTCTGGTCCAGGCCGCGAATCCGGACCTTGGTGCCCTGGCCGTTCTCGCGGTCGATCTGCACGCCGGGCAGGCGTTGCAGCGATTCGGCGATGTTCTGGTCGGGGAACTTGCCCATGTCCTCGGCGGTGATCGACTCGATGATCTGGTCCGAGTTCTTCTTGAGGGTCAGCGCATCGGCGAGCGAGGCGCGGAAGCCGGTGACCACCACCGCCTCAACCTCCGATGAGTCCTTGTCCGGCGGCGTGGCGGTCTGGGCCAGAGCCGGGCCGGCGCCGAGCAGCACCATGGCCGACGCGGCCGACAGCAAGGCCGTACGTGATCGATAACACTTTGTCGTCATTGTGTATTCCCCTGGATTTCAGCAGCCGTTCTCGCTCTCGTTCAGCCAAGCCGAACGAGCCAAGACGCAGAGAGTTGAGGGATGCTGATGCATCCTCCCGCAAGGTTCCGACCTTTTTTGCAAGCCGGTGACCTGAACCTATGAGGGTACGACAGCGCTGTCAATCCGCTCTGTCAAATTCCGAAACCGATTTCTGTTATGGGATGTGTCAGGCGCGCGTTTTCAGCGTCCGCGCGATCGCCGCCAGGGCGACGGGCTCCATCACGCCATAGCCTTCGAGCGTGGGATGGACGCCGTCATAGGCCAGGCCCGGCTTCATCGCGGCCTGGCCGTCGTCCATGATGGCGGGGTAGTCGGCCAGGCCATGCCCCTGGCTGCGGGCGAAGGCGGCGATCCAGGCGTTGAGGCGCGGAATCTCCTGATCCGGATGCAGGGCCGGCCGCCAGGGATAGCGCGCCGCCGGCGTCAAAGCCGCGAGGATCACCTTGACGCCATTGGCCCGCGCCAGGGCTGCCATGGCCTGAAGATTGTCGCAGGTCGCCCGCGGGTCATAGGGCCCGGTATTGCCGGCGATGTCGTTGGTGCCGGCCAGAATGTGCACCGCCGCCGGCTTCAGGGCGATCACGTCGGGCCAGAACCGGACCAGCATCTGGGCGGTGGTCTGGCCGCTGATGCCGCGTCCCAGGAAGCCGTTGTCGGTGAAAAAGGCCTGCCGCTTGTCGAACCAGCCCTGGGTGATCGAGTCGCCCATGAACACCACCCGCCGCCGGGCGTCCGGCAGGCCGGCGTCGGCGGCGTTGGCCTCGCGATAGCGCGCCAGCCACGGCCAGTCGTTGTGCAGCCGCTCCTCGGCGGCCGCCTGGGGCGAGGTCGCCGCTGGGCCCTGGACCTGGGCCTGGGTCTGGGCGCCCGAGGCCATCAGCGGGGCGGACATACCGGCCGCCAGCAACATCCTGCGATTCAGCATCACTTCACCCCCGCCACGGCCGGCTTCACGTTCCAGCCCCGGAGTTCGACCCTGGCCCAGGCGACCGGACCGCCAGGATAGCGGATTTCCACCGTCCGTCGCTCGCCCGGCAGCAGCGAGACATAGTTGTCGGCGTAATAGGCGGGCAGGATGCGCGCGCCCTTGCCGTCGACCAAGGTCAGCTTGCCGGTCAGGGCCGGGGCCGAGCCGGTGTTGACCAGCGACACGGCGACCACCGTCTCGTCTCCCGCCCGGGTCGAGCGGGCCGCGATCGACACCGGCTGGGCGGCCATGTCCGACAGCTTGCGGCTGCTCTCGGCGTCGCGGGCCAGCCAGTAGAGATTGCTCGACAGCGGCGCGCCGTCGGCGGCGGCCAGGTCCAGCCGCACGATCAGCGCGCCCTGGGCGGTCAGCAGGTCGGCCAGGTCCAGGATCTCGCCCTGGGCCACGCTGTTGGCGGCCGCGTCGATGCGGCTCGAGCGCTCGGCCAGCGACTTGCCGTCCAGCCCCAGCACCCGGGCCCGCAGGGTCGCCCCGGCGATCGGGGCCAGGCTGTTGTTGACCGCCTCCAGCCGGTGGTCGGGCAGGCTCATCTGCACGTGGACCTTTTCCGCCGCCTTCTGCGTCCCGTAATGGGCCGCGTGGGTGTCGTAGTCGTGGCTGAGGATCTGCCACATGGTGCTGGGCCAGGCCGGCTGCGTCATCCACAGCAGGCGGCCGGACGACTGGGTCCACAGCTGGGCGTTCATGCCCTCGAAGATCGCCCGGTGGGTGTCGTAGTTCATCAGCTGGGCCTTGCGCTCGAAGTCCTCGAGGCTGACGGCCGGACCCAGCTTGGCGGCCATGGCGTCCATGAAGGTCTTGGTCGCGCCGTTCCCGGTCGCGTGCCAGTCGTGATAGGCCCAGGCGTCGCTGATCGGCCAGCGGTCGGCGGCCGGGACCGCCGCCTCGAAGGCCTCCAGGGTCGGGAAGGACGGCGTGCCGACCTCGACCGAGAAGCCCTTGGCGTGCTCGGTGAAATAGGTCTCCGGCTCGCGGTAGTTATAGGGCCCGCTGTTCTGCAGGTTCACGCGATTGGAGCTGCCGGTGTACCAGCGCGTGCCGTCCAGGTCGTGGACCAGCTTTTCCAGCCCCTCGTTGAGGATCGGCTGCGGGATTCCCTCGTTGCGGCCGAACCACAGGGCGATCGAGGGGTGGTTGCGATAGCGGCTGATGACGTCGGCGGCGTTCTTCAGGAACAGCGGCACGTCCTGCGGCTCCAGCTGGAAGTCCTGGGTCGAGGCCCAGAAGTCGTTGAGCACCAGCAGGCCGTACTCGTCGGCCAGGTCGTAGAACACGTCCTCGGTGTTCTGCCCCACCCAGTTGCGGATGATATTAAGGTGGGCGTCGCGGTGCAGGCGGAAATAAGGCTCCAGCCGCTGGCGCGACACCCGCTTGCGCCAGTCGTCCGTGCCCCAGTTGCCGCCGCGGGCGGCGATCTTCACGCCGTTGACCTTGAGCACCAGATAGGGCGTCAGGCCGGTGTCGGGAACGTCGCGCACCGCCGGCGAGGTCTCGCCGACCTTGGTCAGCGAGGTCGCCCAGCCGTCGGCGACCTTGCGCACGCCCTCATGGCTGCCGTCGGTGATGTCCTGGCCCAGCTGGCGGGCCTTGGCGAAGTCGACCTCGACCCGCCGCAGGTCGCCGTCGCTGTCCATCAGCGACAGCTCATAGGTCATCTGCCGCATGCCGAACCGGCTGTCCTGCCGGTCCGAGACCTGGCCGTCGACGAGGGTCGTCAGGGCCAGCTTGTGCAGGGCCGGCTCGCCGTAGCCGTTGGGCCACCAGAGCTTGGGATTCCTGACCGACAGCTGCGGGAACTCGGCCGGCGAAAACCGCACCTCGCCGGCGCCCGGGGCCAGGGTCGCGGTCTTTTCGACCGCCACGTCGTCGAAGGCGGCGCGGACAGTGACCTGGACCGGAGCGTCGCTCAGGTTCTCGACCGGCGCGGTGATCTCGACGTCGGCCTGGCTGTTGTCGGCTCTGGGCAGGGTGGTGACCACATGGCTGTCGCCCAGGCGCGCCGCACCGGTCGAGCGCAGCACCACGTCCTGCCACAGGCCGGTGTTGCGGTCGCGGACGCTGGGAATCCAGTCCCAGCCCTCGCTGGCGATGAAGGTCGGGCCGTCGAGGGCCTGCATGCCGCCATTCTCGCCGACCCCGGCCGTCAGCGACTCCTCGTGGGCCAGGCCTGGATGCGGCGGCGGCGAGATCTTGACCGCGACGGCGTTGCGCGCCCCGGGCTTCAGCCTGCCCGTGACGTCGAAGCGGCCGCGGACGAAGGCCCCCTCGATGTCGCCCAGCTTCTCGCCGTTCAGCCAGACCTCGGCGGCGTAGTTGATCCCCTTGAAGACCAGCTGCTGGTGGCGGCCCGCAGGCTCGGCCGGCGCGTCGAACTCGGCGCGGTACCAGTAGGCCTGCTTGTTCAGCGATTCCGGGATGGCGGTGTTGTTGAGGCCGTAGTCGGGGTCGGGATAGACGCCGCGGTCGACCAGGGTGGTCAGCACCGTGCCAGGCACGGTGGCGGGGTACCAGGCGGCGGCGTCGTAGCCGAGCTTTGACAGCGCTGTCCCGTCAGCCGTGACTTTCGGCGCCTCGACCAGGGACCAGCGGGCCACGATCCAGGCCCGGTCGCCATCCGCGCGCAGGGCCGGGCCGGCATAGGGCGGCGTGGCGACGGGCTTGGAGATCGCCGCCTTGCTCTTGGGCCGGGTCCAGGCGTCCTGCGGCGTGACCTGGCCGTACATCTGCCGCACCTGCACCGGCCAGGACGGGCTGCCGCTCTCGAACACGGTCAGGGCCGGATCGGGCTTGGCGGCCGCCAGGGTCTTGAGCTCGGCCGGGGTCAGGGCCCGGTCCTCGGCGGTGAAGCCGGCGATCTGGCCGCCGAACGGGACGGTTCCGGCCAGGTGGCGCGGCCCCAGCTGCATCACCGCCGCCGGGGCGATCGCCGCCGCCGCGCCCTCCCCCACCTTCTCCCCATCGACATAGAGCGACACCTTGCCGCCGTCCGACACCGCGGCCAGGTGGCGCCAGGCGCCCGGCTTCAACGCGCCCTGGCCGCTCACGGTCGCCGCGCCCGTCCACAGGGCCGGCGCGCCGTCGTCCAGCGCCAGGAAGCGGCCGCCGGCCGCCGGGTCGCCGACCCCGGCCACCACGACGCGGCCGGCCGGCACGGTCGAAGCCTTGACCCAGCCCTGCAGCGACCAGGGCCCCTCGGCCGGCAAATGCGCGCCCGGCGCCAAACCGGCCAGGGGCTTGGCCAGGCCGTCGCCGCCGCGCGGCAGGTCGGCGTTGTAGGGGCCATAGGCGGACGGGGTCTGGGCGCCCGCCGCGGCGGCGATCAGCCAGGCGCAGGACGCCAGCAGCGGCAGGCGCGAGGCGCGTCGAATAAACCGGGTCGTCATCTGGTTTCCTCCTCTGGGGGGCGATCTCTGCGGATCGCTCGACGTCTGTTCAGTAGGTCAGGGTCTTGGCAGTAGTCGACAGAGCGCCCCGCGATCGTCGCGGGTCGGTCTGGGTCCGGCGGCGGTGAAGGCGATCGCCTCCGCCGCCGCCCCATAGGCGGGCCAAGGCGTTAGGCCGGGTCCGTTCGGATCGCCGGTGCGGGCGAAATTGGCCCAATAGGCCTGCAGCCGGGGCCAGGTCGCCTCAGTCGCGTTGGCCGGCGGCGTGTCGAAGACGAAAGGCAGTTCCGATCCGTGCCGCACCGGGCCCTTGCCGGGGGCGGCGATGTCGAGCTGGTAGCGCCAGACCTTTTGGCCGGTCGCCGCCTGGCGCGCCGCCACCCAACTGGCCGGGCAGCGGAAGGTGATATCGGCGGCGACCTGGTCGGCGACGTCGCCCAGAGTCGGGTCGGCGGCCGGCGCGGCGCCGGCTTCCAGTCCGTACAGGGCCAGGGCGCGGGGCGCTTCAGCCCCGTAATTGGCTCGAACCCAGGCGCGGGCGTTGCCGGGGCCGCCGAACAGCGACAGCTCGCGGGCCGAATTGCCGATGATCAGCGGCGTCTGCCGCTGCCGGCCCCTCGCTAGGATCTCCGCCGGCGAGCGGGGGATCACCCAGCCGTCGATCACCGCCTGCAGCCAGATGAAGCTGTCGTCGTCGATCGGCGGCTTCAGGCGCTCGCCGGCGTCGAGCAGGGTAGCGGCGGAGGCGGCGCGGAGGGCGGCCAAGCCGGCGGCGCCCTTCGGCGCGCCGATCGCCTGGGCGAGGTCGTCGCCCAGCTTTTCGTTTTGCGCCAGGTCGCGCGGGGGCAGGCCGAACCCGGCGGTGCCGCTTTGTTCGATCGCCTTGCCGAACAGGCCCTCGGCCATGGGCGAGACCATCAGCAGACCGACGTCCTGGGCGCCGGCCGAGTGGCCGAAGATCGTTACGTTGTCGGGGTCGCCGCCGAAAGCGGCGATGTTGTCGCGCACCCAGCGCAGGGCCGCGATCTGGTCCATCAGGGCGTAGTTGCCCGAGGCATTGCGGCCCGACTCCGCGGTCAGGCCCGGATGCGACAGGAAGCCGAACACGCCCAGCCGGTACTGCACGGCCACCAGCACCACGCCCTGCCCGACGAGGCTGGAGTCCGCCGTCCCCCGCGCCGAGCCGGCCCGGTTGGCGCCGCCGTGGATCATCACCATCACCGGCAGGCGGGCGCCCGGCGTCAGGGCCGGGGTGCGGACGTCGAGATAGAGGCAGTCCTCGCGGCTGTCGGCGGCGTCGGCGACGTTCCAGCCATAGGCGCGCTGCAGGCAGGGCGGTCCAGAGACCAGGGCGTTGCGCGGACCGGTCCAGGGGCGAACGGCGGCGGGAGGCTTCCAACGCAGATCGCCGACCGGCGGCTGAGCGAAGGGGACGCCGCGGAACACCGCGCCCTCGCCCTGGCGCTCGCCTCGGATCGCGCCGCCAGTCACGGCGACCACCACCTGTTCGCGCGCCCAGCCGGGCCCCGCCGCCGCGCCGAGCGCCAGGGCGGCGGTCAGGGCGGCGAGGAGGAGGCTAGGCGGCGACATGGGCCTGGGCTTCGGCCGGGGTCCACAGCCGCGCCGCGCCGCGCACGCCCGAGGAATCGCCCCACAGGGCCGGCGCCAGCTTGGCGCGCCAACCGTCCGAGAACACGTGTGGCTCGATCAGGCCCGGCAGCCGCTCATAGAGCTCGCCGACGTTCGACAGCCCGCCGCCGAACACGAAGGCGTCGGGGTCGACGATGTCGCAGATCACCGCCAGGCCGCGGGCAAGGCGATCGAGATAGCGGTCGAAGCTGACCACGGCCTCGGCGTCGCCGGCCCGGGCGGCGGCGATGATCGCCTCGCCGCTCAGGTCCTGGCCGGTGCGGACGGCGTGGTCGCGGCGCAGGCCGGTGCCGGAGATCCAGGTCTCCAGGCAGCCATGGCGGCCGCACCAGCAGGCGGGACCCGGCGCTTCATAGGTCTTGGCCCAGGGCAGCGGCGTGTGGCCCCATTCGCCGGCCAGGCCGTTGGCGCCTTCGACCAGCTTGCCGTCGACCACCAGACCGCCGCCGCAGCCGGTGCCGATGATCACGGCGAAGGTCACCTTCAGGCCGGCCGCCGCGCCGTCGACGGCCTCGGACAGGGCCAGGCAGTTGGCGTCGTTGGCCAGGCGCACCGGGCGGCCCAGGCCGGTCTCCAGGTCCTCGCGGAACCGGCGGCCGTTCAGCCAGACGGAGTTGGCGTTGCGCATCACGCCGGTGCGCGGCGACACCGAGCCGGGCGCGCCGACGCCGATCGAGCCGCGCCCGCCCGCCTGCTGTTCGACCTGGGCGATCAGGTCGCGGACCGTGGCGATCGCCGCGTCGTAGGATCCGGGATTAGGGGCCCGGACCCGGGCCAGGAAGCGGCCGTCCAGCGACAGGGCGGCGGCTTCGATCTTCGTGCCGCCAAAATCAACGCCGACCTGAATCAAACCCGCTTTCCTCGCCCTTTTCGGAGCGCCCGCCCCGCACGCATCGATTTCGCTCATAGCCATGGGCGATGAATAATGAAAGCAATTTAAATAATCAGCGGCAAGGCTCCGCTATCGCCCTGGCCCTGGGCGATGCTACTAGAACGACAACACCTAAGGTCATGAGATGCCGTCATTGGAAGCCTCGCGGAAGTCAAACCGGAAGCGCACCGCGGGCGCAAGCCTGTCGGGCACCAATCTGGAGCGGGCCGGCGACTATAATCAGCGGGTGATCCTGCAGGCGATCCGGGTCAACGGCCCGGTCACCCGCGTGGTGCTGGCCGAGATCACCGGCCTGACGCCGCCCGCCGTCGCCAACATCACCAAGCGGCTGCTCGACGATCGGCTGATCCTCGAAGCCGGCCGGGTGCAGGGCGCGCGCGGCCAGCCGGCCATGAACCTGGTGATCAATCCCGAGGGCTGCCTGTCGATCGGGGTCAATATCGACCGCGACCACATCACCATCGTGCTGCTCGACCTGATGGGGGCGGTGCGGGCCAGGGCCACCCAGGAGATCGAGTTCCCGCTGCCCGCCGACGTGGCGCGGTTCTGCCAAATCCAGGTCCGCCGGATGCTGGCGCCCTGGAAGGACCGGCCGCCGCGGTTGTCGGGCATCGGCGTGGCCCTTCCCGACGACCTCGGCCGGGTGGACCTGCCGCACCGGCCGGAAAACTACGATGTCTGGAGTTCGGTCGACATCGGCAAGCTGCTCGGCGACATCCTGCCGCTGCCGGTCTTCCTGGAGAATGACGCCGCAGCGGCGGCCCTCGGCGAGCTGCAGTTCGGCCACGGGCTGCACAAGCCCAGCTTCTTCTATGTGCTGATTTCGTCGGGGCTGGGCGGCGGCATGGTGGTCGAGGGCAACTATTTCCGCGGGGCCCAGGGCCGCAGCGGCGAGATCGGCTTCCTGCCGGTGCGCTCGCCCCAGACCGCCGCCCGCTCGCTGCAGGGGGTGGTGTCGCTGTCGGCCCTCTACGCCCATCTGGAAGCCAGCGGGATCGCCGCCAGCCGGCCCGACCACCTGGCCGACCTGTCGGACGAGGGCCAGGCGCTGGTCGAATCCTGGATCGCCCTCAGCGCCAAGCTGCTGGTCCAGCCGTTCGTGGGCATCAGCTGCGTGGTCAATCCCGAGGCCATCTATATCGGCGGCCGCCTGCCCACCCAGCTGATCGACCGCCTGGTCGAGGCGGTGAACGCCCGCCTGGCCCGGGTCGAGGACGTGCCGGCCCTGGCCCCGGTCGAGCGCGCGGCGACCTCGGCCGACGGCCCGGCGGTCGGCGCGGCCCTGCTGCCGTTCATGGACCAGCTGCTGCCGTCCCGCGCCGCCCTGATGAAGACCAGCCAGGCCTAATCCTCGATCCTAGACCGGCGGCGGATTGATCGCCTTGAACCCGCCTTCGCGCCAGTAGGGATAGTGCGGATAGGCCGGGACCACGGCGCTGGCGGCATCGAGGCGCGCGACCTGGTCCGCGGTCAGGGCCCAGCCGACCGCGCCGAGGTTCTGGCGCAGCTGGTCCTCGTTGCGGGCCCCGATGATGACGCTGGCGACGGTGGGCCGGCGCAGCAGCCAGTTGAGGGCGATCTGCGGCAAGGTCTTGCCAGTCTCGGCGGCGATCGCGTCGAGGGCGTCGACCACGCGATAGAGCCGCTCGTCGTCGACCGGCGGCCCCAGGTCGGCGGTCTCGTGCAGGCGGCTGACGGCCGGCAGCGGCTGGCCGCGACGGATCTTGCCGGTCAGCCGGCCCCAGCCCAGCGGGCTCCAGACCATGGCCCCGACGCCCTGGTCCAGGCCCAGGGGCATCAGTTCATGCTCGTAGTCGCGACCGACCAGCGAATAATAGACTTGGTGGGCGACATGGCGCGGCCAGCCATAGCGGTCGGCGAGCGCCAGCGACTTCATCAGCTGCCAGCCGGAGAAGTTGGAGGCCCCGACATAGAGCACCTTGCCGGCTGCAACGAGGTCGTCGAGGGCCTTCAGCGTCTCCTCCGCCGGGGTGAAGGCGTCGAAGGCGTGCAGTTGCAGCAGGTCGATGCGGTCGGTGCGCAGGCGCTTGAGCGCCGCCTCGACGCCGCGGATCAGGCGCAGGCGCGAGGTTCCCGCCTCCAGCGGCCCTTCGCCCATCGGCAGGCCGATCTTGGTCGAGATCAGCGCCGCGTCGCGGCGGCCGTGCAGGGCCTCGCCGAGGATCGCCTCCGAGGCGCCGTTCGAATAGACGTCGGCGGTGTCGAACAGGGTGACGCCGGCCTCCAGGCAGATGTCGACCAGCCGGCGGGCCGCGGCGACGTCGGTGTCGCCCCAGGCGCTGAACAGCGGGCCCTGGCCGCCGAAGGTGGCGACCCCGAAGCTGAGGGCCGGAACCTTGAGCCCGGAGGCGCCGAGATAGCGGTAGTCCATGGGATCGTCCTCTTCGTGACGGGGGGAAGAATTCAGGCCGCCTTCAGCCGGCGGCGTTCGACCGACAGGCTCAGGGCCGCCAGGACCAGGGCCGAGAGCGGCACGCCGGCGGCGATCAGCGGCACGGCCGACAGGCCCGGGCCATGGGCGATCACCGCCCCGCCGAGCCAGGCGCCGAAGGCGTTGCCCAGGTTGAAGGCGGCGATGTTGAGGCTGGAGGCCAGGCCCTGGCCCGCGCCGCCGGCCTGCTGCAGCACGCGCATCTGCAGCGGGGCCACGGTGGCGAAGGCGGCCGCGCCGAGCAGGAAGGCGGCGATCACCGCCCCGATGCGGTCGTGGAACGCCAGGCCGGCCGCCGCCAGCACCAGGCTCAGCAGGGTCAGCGAACCCAGCAGGGCCGGACCCAGCGCCTTGTCGGCCCAGCGCCCGCCGAGCAGGTTGCCGCCGACCAGGCCCGCGCCGAACACCAGCAGGATCGGCGACACCGCCGCCTTCGAATAGCCGGCCAGCTCGGTCAGGATCGGCTGGATATAGGTGAAGACCGCGAACACGCCGCCAAAGCCCAGGACGGTCATCAGCAGGCCGATCTGCACCTGGGGCCGCGCGAGCACCGCGAACTCCTCGCGCAGCGGCGGGGGTTCGGCGGCGTCTTCGGCCCGCGGAACCAGCAGGGCCAGCACCGTGAAGGCGACCACGCCGACCGCCGCGACCGCCCAGAAGGTCGAGCGCCAGCCGAAGGCCAGGCCCAGCCAGGATCCGAACGGCACGCCCAGCAGGGTGGCCAAGGTCAGGCCGGTGAACATCACGGCGATCGCCGAGGCCTTGCGTTGCGGCGGAACCAGACTGACGGCGACCAGCGATCCGACCCCGAAGAAGGTGCCGTGGGCCAGGGCGGTGACGATCCGCGCCGCCATCAGCAGGCCGTAGGTCGGGGCCAGGGCGGCGGCGATGTTGCCGACGGTGAAGATGGCCATCAGGGCCAGCAGCGTGGTCTTGCGCGGCAAGCGGCGGGTGGCGATCGTCAGGATCGGGGCGCCGACGAAGACGCCCAGGGCGTAGCCGGTCATCAGCAGGCCCGCGGTCGGCACCGAGACGCCGAGATCGGCCGAGACCTGCAGCAGCAGTCCCATGATCGCGAATTCGGTGACGCCGATGCCGAAGGCGCCGACGGTCAGGGCGTAGAGGGCGAGGGGCACGGGCGAACTCCGTTTCAATCAGGGAAACGCAGAGGTGGTGCAGATCCACACCATGAATTAGACTGGCGGAAAGATGCACAGCTGTGAGTTCAAGTCATAAATGGCGCGGATCGACGTCAACCGTTCCGGCGAGATGGAGGTGTTCGCCCGGGTGGTGACCCTGGGCGGCTTTTCACCCGCCGCCCGGGCCCTGAAGATGACGCCCTCGGCGGTCAGCAAGCTGATCAGCCGGCTGGAGGCGCGGCTGGGCGCGCGACTGATCAACCGCTCGACCCGCAAGCTGCTGCTCACTGCCGAGGGCGAGATGTTCCACGAGCGGGCGCTGCGGGTGCTGGCCGACATCGACGAGGCCGAGTCGATGGTCGCCGCCAGCCAGGCGCCGCGCGGCCGGGTGCGGGTCAATTCCAACGTGCCGTTCGGCCTGCACCACCTGCTGCCGCTGGTCCCGCGCTTCTCCGCCGCCTATCCCCGGGTGGTGCTGGACATCGTGCTCAGCGATCTGGTCGTCGACCTGATGGACGCCCGCACCGACCTGGCGATCCGGGTCGGTCCGCTGCGGGCCTCGCAGCTGATGGCCCGCAAGCTGGGCGAAAGCCCGATGGCGGTGGTGGCCTCGCCGGCCTACCTGGCCCGCCGCGGCGCGCCGGCTGCGCCGTGCGACCTGGCCGACCACAACTGCATCGGCTTCAACTTCGCCCGCCATTGCGACAAGTGGCCGTTCACCGTCGACGGCGAGCGGCTGTCGCTGCCGGTGCAGGGCGACGTCACCGCCGGCGACGGCGAGACCTCGCGGCGGCTGGTCCTGGCCGGACAGGGGCTGGCGCGGCTGTCGCACTTCCACATCGGCGGCGACATCGCCGCCGGCCGGATGATCCCGGTGCTGGAGGCCTACAATCCCGGCGACGTCGAGGCGATCCACGCCGTCTATGTCGGCCACGGCGGTCGGCTGCCGGCCCGGGTGCGGGCCCTGATCGACTTCCTGGTTCGGGAGGTCGACCTGACCCGCCCGCCGGTTTCCGATCCCTAGGCTCCGCCGAGGCGATCAGCCGCAATCGCCGGCGAAACAAACTTGACCGACCCAGGGTCCGCTCCGCGTATGATGACGAAGATTGACGCAGTTGCCCAAAAAACAGGCTTTGCCGTTGATTCGCGTGGCCAGGACGCGGAACAGGCTTTGCCGGGCGCTTACAGTCAAATCTAGGACGTCCGCATGCGTGTTCTCGTCATCGATCCGGACCCCGCGCGCGCCGCCCTGGTCGCCGAGGGGCTCGAGGGGATCAGTCCGCTTGAGGTGCGGCAGGCGGCGACGTTCGACGCCCGCGAGGTCGCGGCCTTCGCGCCGGACGTGGTGGTGATCGCCTCCGACAGTCCCGACCGCGACACGCTGGAGAGCCTGCGCGAGGCCAGCCAGAACAATCCGCGACCGGTGGTGATGTTCGTCGACCGCTCTGAGCCGGGCCTGGCTGAGCAGGCGGTGCGGGCCGGGGTCGCGGCCTATATCGTCGACGGCCTGGCGCCCGCTCGCGTTCGCCCGATCCTCGACGTCGCCATGAGCCGCTTCGCCCTGACCCAGCAGCTGCACGACGACCTGGCCAAGGCCAAGGCCGACCTGGAGTCGCGCAAGACGGTCGAGCGGGCCAAGGGTTTGCTGATGCGGGAGCGGGGCTTGGACGAGGACGGGGCCTACCGGCTGCTGCGCAAGCTGGCCATGGACAAGGGGCGGCCGATCGGCTCGGTGGCCGCCGACCTGCTGGCCTTCGCCAACATCCTGAAGGGCGATCCGTCATGACTGGTGTCGCCGACCTGAAGCTGGGCTTCATCCCGCTGACCGATTGCGCGCCGCTGGTGGTCGCCAAGGCCCAGGGCTTCTTCGCCGAAGAGGGGCTGGAGGTGGCGCTCAGCCGCGAGGTCTCGTGGGCGACGATCCGCGACAAGGTCACCGTGGGGGCTCTCGACGGGGCCCACATGCTGGCCCCGATGGCCCTGGCGGCCGGGCTGAACGACGGAGCGGCGACCGGGCCGATGCTCGCGCCCCTGGCCCTGAACCTGAACGGGGGCGGCATCACGGTTTCGACCGCCCTGGCCCTGGCCTTGCGCGATATCGATCCGGAAGGCATGGCCGCCAGCCCGGTCAGCGCCCGGCCGCTGGCCCGGCTGATCGAATTCCGGCGGACCCAGGGCGCGGCGCTGCTGACCTTCGCCGTGGTCTATCCGCACTCGATGCACAACTACGCCCTGCGCTACTGGCTGGCCGAGGCGGGGATCGACCCGGACCGTGACGTCCGCCTGGTGGTGACGCCCCCGCCGCGGATGGTGGAGCACCTGGGCTCGGGCGATATCGACGGCTTCTGCGTCGGCGCCCCGTGGAACGCCGCCGCGGTCAGCGAAGGCCTGGGCGAGTTGCTGATCAAGGCCTCGGAGTTCTGGGCGGGCGGGCCCGACAAGGTGTTCGGCCTGACCGCCGCCTGGGCGGCGCGGCATCCCGACGAGCTGCGAGCGGCTCTGCGGGCCCTGATCCGCGCCGCGGCCTGGGCCGACGAGCCGGGCAACCACGCCGAATTGGTCGCCCTGCTGGCCCGGCCCGACTATGTCGGCGCGGAGCCGGAGCTGCTGGCCCGGGCCCTGAAGCGGGAGATCGTCTTCCACCAGGCCGCCGCCGGCCTGCCGCGCCGCGAGCACGCCCTGTGGTTCCTGTCGCAGATGGTCCGCTGGGGGCAGGTGGATGGCGACCTGGACCTGGGCGCCGTCGCCGACCGGGTCTATCGCCCGGACCTGTTCCGCGATGCAGCACTGTCGCTCGGCCCGGTCCTCGATCCGGCCCTGGTCTTCGCCGACGCGCCCGCCCCACCGGCCCGGTTGTTCGACGCCGAGCCGTTCGACCCCGCCGCCGCCAGGGCCTATGCCGCGAGTTTCGCCATCGGGCGAGCGCGGGCCTGAGCGCCGCCGCCAAATCCGGTCGCCCGAAATGCTCATAGTTCGAGCACGGGGGCTGCCAATTTGCTGAGCAACTGCGCGATGGGCGATTCCGTCATGCCGCATTGCGGTATGGCGCGTGACTCCGTCGACCGTTCCAGCCTTCAATGAGCGCAAGGCCTCCGAACAACGGCGTTCGTGGCTGCCAGAGACGACCGCTCGGATGCGGTCACCCGCCAGGCGCGACCCGCCTCCTCTCGCAGACACGCAACCCCGAGGGCTTCCATGCTTTCTCGCGATTTCCTGAAGGCCGGCCACACGCCGACCCTGTTCGCCGCGTTCCTCTATTTCGACCTCAGCTTCATGGTCTGGGTGATCCTGGGCCCGCTGGGCGTGGCCATCGCCAAGGAGTTCCACCTCGATCCGGCCCAGAAGGGCATGATGGTCGCCGTGCCGGTCCTGGCCGGCGCCCTGCTGCGGCTGGTCAACGGCGTGCTGGTCGACCGCATCGGCCCCAAGAAGACCGGGATGGTCGGCCAGCTGGTCGTGCTGACCGGCCTGGCCCTGGCCTGGGGCCTGGGGATCCACAACTACCACCAGGTGCTGGTCCTGGGCCTGGTGCTCGGCGTCGCCGGCTCTTCCTTCGCCGTCGCCCTGCCGCTGGCCTCTCGCTGGTATCCGCGGGAGCATCAGGGCCTGGCCCTGGGCATCGCCGGGGCCGGCAATTCGGGCACCGCCTTGGCGGCCCTGTTCGCGCCGATCCTGGCCAAGAGCTTCGGCTGGCAGAACGTCATCGGCCTGGCCGCCCTGCCGCTGGCCGTGGCCTTCGTGGTCTATATGCTGCTGGCCAAGGACGCCCCCGAGCAGCCCGCTCCCAAGAAGCTGGCCGAATATATGGACGTGCTGAAGGTGCCCGACGCCTGGTGGCTGATGCTGCTCTACGGCGTGACCTTCGGCGGCTTCGTCGGCCTGGCCTCGTCCCTGACCATCTATTTCAACTCCGAATACGGCCTGGACCCGGTGATCGCCGGCTTCTTCACCGCCGCCTGCGTGTTCGCCGGCTCGTTCATCCGCCCGGTCGGCGGCGCCCTGGCCGACCGCTTCGGCGGGGTGCGGACCCTGAGCTTCGTCTACGCCCTGGCCGCCACCGGCCTGACCGTCGCCAGCTTCAAGCTGTCCTCGCCCTACCTGGCCCTGGGCGTGCTGATGTTCTCGATGTTGGCCCTGGGCGCCGGCAACGGCGCGGTCTTCCAACTGGCCCCGCAGCGGTTCCGCAAGGAGATCGGGGTGATGACCGGCCTGATCGGCATGACCGGCGGCATCGGCGGCTTCTACCTGGCCTCGACCCTGGGCATGGCCAAGAAGATGACCGGCGACTACCAGGTCGGCTTCCTCGGCTTCGCCGCCCTGGCGGTGTTCGCCCTGGTCGCCCTGCACGGGCTGAAGTCCCGCTGGCGGTCGGTCTGGCCGACACTGCACGCCGACTCCGCGCCGATCCGCGTCTGACCCTGCCTTTGAGATTGAGCAAAGCCATGACCATTCCTCCCAAGGAACGCCTGGTCGTCATCGGCAACGGCATGGCCGGTTGCCGGGCGGTCGAGGAAGTCCTCAAGCGCGACCCCGAACGCTACGACATCGCCATCTTCGGGGCCGAGCCCCGGGTCAATTACAACCGCATCATGCTGTCGCCGGTGCTGGCGGGCGAGAAGAGCTTCGCCGACATCGTCATCAACGACGAGGCCTGGTACGCCGACAACGGCATCACCCTGCACGCCGGGCGAGCGGTCACCGTCGTCGACCTGGAGCGCAGGACGGTCGCCGCCGAGGGCGGGCTGGAAGTCCCCTACGACAAGCTGATCCTGGCCACCGGCTCGGACCCGTTCCGCCTGCCGCTGCCGGGCATCGACCTGAAGGGCGTGGTCACCTTCCGCGACCTCGACGACGTCGAGGCCATGGTCGCGGCCTCGGCCAAGCCGGGCGCGCGGGCCGTGGTGATCGGCGGCGGCCTGCTGGGGCTGGAGGCCGCCTACGGCCTGGCGCGCCGCGGCATGGCCGCCACGGTCGTCCACCTGATGGACGTGCTGATGGAGCGGCAGCTGGACGAGAGCGCCGGCTTCCTGCTGCGCGAGGCCTTGGCCGAACGCGGCGTCGAGACGGTGATGGGCGCCCATTCCGAGGAGATCGTCGGCGAGGACGGCCAGGTCACCGGCCTGAAGCTGAAGGACGGCCGCGTCCTACCCTGCGACCTGCTGGTCATGGCTGTGGGCATCAAGCCCAACGCCGCCCTGGCCCGGGCCGCCGGCCTGACGGTCAATCGCGGCGTGGTCGTCGACGACGCCATGCGCTGCTCCGACCCGGCGGTGTTCGCGGTCGGCGAATGCGTCGAGCACCGCGGCAACTGCTACGGACTGGTCGCGCCGATCTGGGACATGTGCCGGGCCCTGGCCCAGGCCCTGACCGACGGCGAGGGGGCCTATGAGGGCTCCGTCCTCTCGACCCGCCTGAAGGTCTCGGGCGTCGACGTGTTCTCGGCCGGCAAGTTCGCCGGCGGCGACGGCTGCGAGGACATCGTGTTCCGCGACGCCGGCCGCGGCGTCTACAAGCGCGTGGTCATCGAGGACGGCAAGGTGGCCGGGGCGGTGCTGTTCGGCGACGCCGCCGACGGCAACTGGTACTTCGACCTGATGCGGGCCGGGACCTCGGTCACCGACATCCGCGAGACCCTGATCTTCGGCCAGGCCATCACGGAAGGGCTGTCCGGCCTGGACCCTAATGCGGCCGTTGCGGCCATGCCCGACACGCAGGAAATCTGCGGCTGCAACGGCGTCTGCAAGGGTTCGATCGTCTCGGCCATCACCACCCAAGGCCTCACGACCCTGGACGACGTGAAGGCGGTGACCAAGGCCTCGGCCTCGTGCGGGTCGTGCACGCCGCTGGTCGAGCAGGTGCTGAAGCTGACCCTGGGCGACAGCTTCAAGGAACAGACCGGCCCCAAGCCGATGTGCAAATGCACGCACCACCCGCATGGCGCGGTGCGCAAGGCCATCGTCGAGTGGGAGCTGAAGTCCATGCCGGCGGTGATGCAGGCGATGGAATGGACCACGCCCGACGGCTGCTCGTCCTGCCGACCGGCCCTGAACTACTACCTGCTGTGCGCCTGGCCGGCCGAATATCGCGACGACAAGCAGTCGCGGTTCATCAACGAGCGGGTCCATGCCAACATCCAGAAGGACGGCACCTATTCGGTCGTGCCGCGGATGTGGGGCGGCATGACCACCCCGGACGAGCTGCGGGCCATCGCCGACGTCGCCGACAAGTTCCAGATCCCGGCGGTCAAGGTCACCGGCGGCCAGCGCATCGACCTGCTGGGCGTCAAGAAGGACGACCTGCCGGCCGTCTGGGCCGACCTCAACGCCGCGGGCATGGTCAGCGGCCACGCCTACGCCAAGGGCCTGCGTACGGTGAAGACCTGCGTCGGCAGCGACTGGTGCCGGTTCGGCACCCAGGACTCCACCGGCCTGGGCGTGCGCCTGGAGAAGTTCCTCTGGGGCTCGTGGTCGCCGGCCAAGGTCAAGCTGGCGGTGTCGGGCTGCCCGCGCAACTGCGCCGAGGCCACCTGCAAGGACTTCGGCGTGGTCTGCGTCGACAGCGGTTACGAGATCCACATCGGCGGCGCCGCCGGCCTGCACATCCAGGGCACCCAGGTGCTGACCCGGGTGGCGACCGAGGATGAAGCCGTCTGGGTGATCGCCGCGGCCATGCAACTCTACCGCGAGGAGGGCTGGTACCTGGAGCGGGTCTACAAGTGGATGGCGCGGGTCGGTCTGGAGTCGATCCAGGCCCAGGTCACCGATCCGGATCAGCGCAAGGCCCTCTACGACCGCTTCGTCTATTCGCAGCGCTTCGCCCGCATCGACCCCTGGGCCGAGCGGGTGGCCGGGCGCCACACCGAGGAATTCACCCCCATGAGCCGCCGGATGGAGTTCGCACCCGCATGAACGCTCACGTTCCCACTCCCGTCTGGGTCGATGTCGGCGCGGTGACCGACATTCCCCGCCGCGGCGCCCGCCGGGTGCCCAGCCCGCGGGGCGACATCGCCATCTTCCGCACCGGCGACGGCGAGGTGTTCGCCCTGATGGACGCCTGCCCGCACAAGGGCGGCCCGCTGAGCCAGGGCATCGTCCACGGCCGGGCCGTGGCCTGCCCGCTGCACAACTGGTCGATCGACCTGGCCAGCGGCGAGCCGATGGGCGCCGACAAGGGCAAGGGCTGCACGCCGGTGGTGCCGCTGGAAGTGCGCGACGGCCGCCTGCTGCTCAGCCTGGCGACGGGCGGCTAGCATGGCCGACGGCGGCGCCGCGATCACGGTCAAGACCGCCTGTCCCTATTGCGGGGTCGGCTGCGGCGTGGCCGGCGTCGTGGCGGAAGGCCGGACGCTGTCGGTGGCCGGCGACGCCTCCCACCCGGCCAACCTTGGCCGGCTGTGCTCGAAGGGCACGGCGCTGGGGGCGACGGTCGGGCTGCAGGGCCGGTTGCTGGAGCCGACCATCGGCGGCCGCACGGCCAGCTGGACTGAGGCCACCGCCCTGGTCGCCAAGCGCTTTCGCGACACCATCGCCAAGCACGGCCCCGACAGCGTCGCCTTCTACGTCTCGGGCCAGATCCTGACCGAGGACTACTACGTCGCCAACAAGCTGATGAAGGGCTTCATCGGCTCGGGCAATATCGACACCAACAGCCGGCTGTGCATGGCTTCGGCCGTCGCCGCCCACAAGCAGGCCTTCGGCGCCGACCTTGTGCCCGGCTGCTACGAGGACCTCGACCTGGCCGACCTGGTGGTGTTCAGCGGCCACAACGCCGCCTGGACCCATCCGGTGCTGTTCCGCCGCATGGAGGCGGCCAGGGCCCGCGGCCAGAAGCATGTGGTCATCGACCCGCGCCGCACCGACACCGCCGAGGGCGCCGACCTGCACCTGGCCATCGCCCCGCAGAGCGACGTGCGCCTGTGGAACGGCCTGCTGGCCGAGCTGATCCGCCGCGGCGCGGTCGACCGCGCCTACATCGCCGCCCACGTCAACGGCTTCGCCGACATCGAGGCGGCCCTGGCCGAGATCGACCAGTCGCCGGCCGCCGTCGCCGCCGACTGCGGCGTGGCGCTGGACGACCTGGTCGCCTTCTACGACCTGTTCGCCGCTCATCCCAGGACGGTCAGCCTGTTTTCGATGGGCGCCAACCAGTCGGCCCAGGGCACGGCCAAGGGCCTGTCGATCCTCAATGTCCACCTGGCCACCGGCCGGATCGGCAAGCCGGGCGCCTGCCCGTTCTCGATCACCGGCCAGCCCAACGCCATGGGCGGGCGCGAGACCGGCGGCATGGCCAACACCCTGGCCGGCCACATGGACTTCGCCCCCGAGGAGCGCGACCGCGTCGCCCGCTTCTGGGGCGCGCCCGACACCGCCCGCGCCCCGGGGCTCAAGGCCGTCGACATGTTCGAGGCCATCCACGCCGGCAAGATCAAGGCCGTCTGGGTGATGGCCACCAATCCCGCCGTCAGCCTGCCCGACGCCGGACGGGTGCGCGAGGCCCTGGACCGCTGCCCGTTCGTGGTGGTGTCCGACTGCGTCGAGACCGACACCACCGCCTTCGCCGACGTCAAGCTGCCGGCCCTGGCCTGGGGCGAGAAGGACGGCACGGTCACCAATTCCGAACGCCGCATCTCGCGCCAGCGGGCGCTGTTCCCGGCCCCTGGCCAGGCGCGGGCCGACTGGCGGATCGTCGCCGACGTCGGCAAGGCCATGGGCTTCGACGGCTTCGGCTGGGCCTCGCAGGCCAGCGTGTTCCGCGAATGGGCCCGGCTGACGGCCTATGAGAACACCGGCCGGGTGCTCAATCTCTCGGGCCTGTCGACCCTCAGCCCCGAGGCCTATGGGGCGATGGCCCCGGTGCAGTGGCCGGTGGCCGCCGATGGGCAGGGCACGCCGCGCCTGTTCACCGACGGCCGGTTCCAGACCCCCGACGGCCGCGCCCGGATGATCCCGACCCGGCCGCGCGGCCCGGCTGACGCCACGGACGGCGTCTATCCGCTGTCGCTCAACACCGGCCGCATCCGCGACCAGTGGCACACCATGACCCGCACCGGCCTGGCGCCGGACCTCTGCCGCCACGCCCCCGAGCCCTATGTCGAGGTCCATCCGGCCGACGCCGAGGCCGTGGGCCTGAAGGACGGCATGCTGGCCCGGGTGATCACCGTCCGCGGCGAGGCCGTCGCCCTGGCCAAGCTGACCGACCGCCAGCGGCCCGGCGGGCTGTTCATGCCCATGCACTGGACCGACGCCTTCGCACCGTCCGGCCGCTCCAACCACCTGATCGCCCCCAATCTCGATCCGACCTCCGGCCAGCCGGAGTTCAAGCACACCCCGGCTCGGATCCGCGCCTATCGCGAGACCTGGAAGGGCTTCCTGCTGACCCCCGACAGCCTTTCGGCGCCGGCCGGCCAGGACCTGGTCTGGCGGCGCATTCCGCAGGACGCCTGCCAGCTGCACGAGTTCGCCGGCCGCGGCGACGCGGTCCAGCGCGAGGCGGTGCGCAAGGCCTTGACCAAGGGCCTGGTCGGCGAGGTCGTGGCCTATGACGACGTCGCCAGCGGCGCGCGGCGCGAAGCCTGGATCCACGAGGGCCGGCTGGTCGCCGTGCTGTTCATGACCGTCGCCGGCCGCCTGCCGGCGCGCGACTGGCTGGCCGAGTTGTTCGCCCTGCCGGTCCTGGGCGCCGAGGCCCGCTCGGCCCTGCTGTTCGGCCGCCCCCCCGGCGCTCCGGTCGACAAGGGTCCGCTGGTCTGCGCCTGCCTGAAGGTCGGCGCCAGGGCCGTGCAGGCCGCCATCGCCGCCGGCGCCGCCGATCCCGACGCGGTCGGCGCCGCCACCGGGGCGGGAACCAACTGCGGCTCCTGCCGTCCCGAGATCGCCCGGATGATCACCGCCGCCGTTTCGCCTTCCAAGGAGCCAGTCCATGTCGCCTGATCCTCAAGCCGGCCGCGTCCTGCTGGTCGGCGCCGGTCCCGGCCCGGTCGACCTGATGACCGTCCGCGCCGTCCGCGCGGTCGAGAGCGCCCAGGCCCTGCTCTATGACGCCCTGATCTCCGAGGAGGCCATCGCCCTGGCTCCGCCCGGCTGCGTGCGCATCCAGACCGGCAAGCGGGCCGGCAAGCCCAGCATGCACCAGGACGAGATCAACCGCCTGATGCTGCGCTGGGCCCGCAAGGGCCTGCGGGTCGTGCGACTGAAGGGCGGCGATCCTTCGGTGTTCGGCCGGGTCGGCGAGGAGTCCGCCTTCCTGCGCCGCCACGGCGTGCCGGTCGAGGTGGTGCCCGGCGTCACCGCCGCCTGCGCCGCGGCCGCCCAGTTCGGTTTCCCCCTGACCCATCGCGGCGAGGCCCGCCGCGTGGTGTTCACCACCGCCCGCCTCGAGGCCGGCGCCCTGGCCGGCGACTGGAGCGTCGCCGCCGATCCCGAGGCGACCATGGCGGTCTATATGGGCGGCGAGGTCGCGGCCGCCCTCAGCGCCCGGATGATCGCCGCCGGCCGCGCGCCCGACACGCCGGCCCTAGCGGTCGAGCAGGCCGGCGGCGCCGACGCCCGGCTCTATCAGGGCACCCTGGCGACCTTGGCCGACCGCCTGGCCGACACCCGCGGCGGCCCGTTGCTGATCATCATCGGCGAGGTCGCGGCCCAGGCCGCCGACGCGCTGGAGCTGGTGCGCGAGGCGCCGGCGCCGTCCTCCGGCGCCCTGGCTTGGCCTGATCGCCGGCGCGGGTAGGCCTGGGTTCCTAAACCGCCGCCAGCCGGCTCCAGCGGCGCAGCGGGGCCCAGCGGGCGACGATCTCGGCCAGGGCCACGTAGCCGGCCAGCATCGCCGGGGCGACCAGCAGGGTCTCGGGCGGAAAGCCGTGCGCCGGCTCGGGCTTCAGCGCCATAGGCTGGATGAACAGCAGGATCAGGATGTTGTTGGCGGCATGGGCGCCGATCGCGAACTCGGTTCCGCCCAGCCGCAGGGTCATCCAGGCCAGCCCCACGCCCATGGCCAGCCGCACCAAGAAGGCGTCGAGATTGGGGTCGAAATGGATGGCCGAGAACAGCGCGCCGCTGAGCGCCAGCACGATGCGCGGGTCGCGCACGAAGGCGCCGGTGACCTTCAACAGCCAGCCGCGGAACACCAGCTCCTCGGCGGCGGCGGCGACCAGCAGCAGGACGACCACCATCGCGGCATAGGCCAGCCGTCCGCCCAGGGACGGGGCGACGGCCAGGATCGGCGCGCCCGGGGCCTTGGGATCGAGGGCGGCGGAAGCCAGCAGCAGCGGCCCGATGACGACCGCGAACAGCCCCAGGCCCAGCAGCAGCAGTCGCCAGCGGAAACGCGGCGCGGCGGTGAAATAGCTGAGCAGCCGGCGGTGGTGCAGCAGGGCGGCGACGCCGGTGAAGGCCAGGGCCATGCCGCCGTTGGCGAAGGCCAGCAGGCAGAGCACGAAGGCCGTCGCGGTCAGGCCGACCGGGGTCGCGGCCTGGCCGATCATGGTCATCAGCCGCTCGGCCGTCGCCGTGCCGCCGCCGGCGATCGAGAAGGCCACGAACACCGCCCCCCCGGCGATCAAGGCCGCCAGCAGGGCCGCGATCGCCCCGACCGGCAGGGTCAGCGCGATCCGCCCGATGCGCCGATCGGCCGGCGTCAGGTCGTCCAGAAACGACGACCGTTGAAGCTCCCCAAGCACTCGCCGTCCCCGTTCAAGACCCGCTTTCATCGCTAGGCGTTCGCCGGTCCGGACGCAAGCGCCGCGCGGATGACTTGCCCCGGCGTCGCGCGCGCGGCACACATCGGGATCAGAGGGGTTCCCATGAGCAACACCATCGCCGCCGGCAAGGAAGAGCAGCACCTTCACCGCCTGGTCCTGTTCTCGGACGCGGTGTTCGCGATCGCCATCACCCTGCTGGCCATCGAGATCCACCCGCCGGAGGGCTGGAACGGCCAGGTCGGATCGTTCTTCCACCTGATGGCCGCCAAGCTGCTGTCCTATGCGGTGACCTTCGCCACGGTCGGGGTGCTGTGGATCAGCCACCGTCGCACCTTTTCGCGCCTGCACCGCGCCGACGGCCTGCTGGACGTGCTCAACTTCCTGATGCTGGGCCTTGTCGCCCTGCTGCCGCTGGGCACGCAATTGCTTTGGGAGGTGCATAGCTCCGGGCCGCTGGTGCTCTATGTCGGCCTGGTCGCCGCCATCGGCCTGACCCAGGGGCTGATCTGGATCCACGCCGCCTTCATCGGCCGGCTGGCCGAGCCGATGGGAATCGGCGTGCGGCTGTTCATCCTGGCGCGGGTGTCGCTGCTGCCCGGCCTGTTCTGTGGCCTGTCCTTCCTGAGCCTGGGGACCGGCACGCCCTGGGGTTTCCTGGCCATCGGCGTCATCATGCTCGGCTTGGCCCTGATCGGACGGCGCCTGCAGCCGGTGACCGCCTGACCATGCGCATCGTCTCGGGCCAGTATCGCGGCAAGGCCATCGCCACCCCGCCGGGCGACACCACTCGCCCCACCTCCGACCGCGCCCGCCAGGCGGTGTTCAACATCCTCGAACACGCGGCCTGGGCGCCCGAGCTGCACGGGGCGCGGGTGATCGACCTGTTCGCCGGCTCCGGGGCGCTGGGCCTGGAGGCGATGTCGCGCGGGGCGGCCTTCTGCCTGTTCGTCGAGACCGACGACGCGGCCCGCGGCGCGATTCGCGAGAACCTCGAAGCCTTCGGCCTGTTCGGCCAGACCCGCGTCCACCGCCGCGACGCCACCGACCTGGGTCCCCGCCCGGCCAGCGCCGGCCCGCCCTTCACCCTGGCCTTCCTCGACCCGCCCTACGCCCGCGGCCTGGGTGAAAAGGCCCTGGCCGAACTGGTCGCCGGCGGCTGGCTGGCCCCCGGCGCGACCATCGTCTTCGAACGCGGCCGCGAAGAACCGGACCCGGCGCCGGACGGTTTCGAGCGGCTCGACGCCCGCGACTACGGCGCAGCGCGGGTGTTCTTCTTCCGCGCTCCGGTCGCCTGACCAATCCACGCCTTCCGCCGACGGCAAGGACCGGAGCAGAGGCCGGCGCACCGACGCGCAGGCAAGCCTCGCCAAGCCTTGCCGTTAACGCCAGCCCACGACGTTGACGTTGGCGGTGTCGGACTTTGGTGTTGGGCCTCTCTGATTTCGGGCGCCTTCGGCTCGGCGCGCGAAGGCGTGCATGAATCCCGCGACCTCCGTGGCCGGCATCGGCTTGGCGAAATGGTAGCCCTGCACCTGGTCGCAGCCGTAGCTGGTCAGCGTCGCCAATTGATCGGCGCACTCGACGCCTTCGGCCACCACCTTCATGCCCATGCTGGCGCCCAGGCTGATGACCGCCCGGACGATGGCGTCGTCTTCGCTGTTCTGGACGAAGGACTTGTCGATCTTCAGCCGATCGATCGGGAACTGGCGCAGATTGGCCAGAGAGGCGTAGCCGGTGCCGAAGTCGTCCAGGGCGATCAGCACGCCGGTGTCGTGCAACCGGCGAACGGCCTGGCTGACCACGTCGCCGCCCCAGCCCATATAGACGTTCTCGGTGACCTCGATGGTCAGGTGTTCGGGCGATACGTTCCAGCGCAACAGCTTGGCCTCGATGTCGAGGGCCAACCGTCCGGTGTGAAACTGGCTCGATGAGACGTTGATCGCCACCCGGCCAAATTCCAGGCCGTCGTCGAGCCAGGCGCGCATTTGGCCCAACGCCCGCTCGAAAGCCACCTCGCCCAGCTGCAGTGAAAGGTCGTCGTCGTCCAACGCGGCCATGAAGGCGGCGGGCGGCAAGACGCCGCGTTCGGGATGGTTCCAGCGCATCAGGGCCTCGAAGCCCGCCACCGTGTCGGAGGCCAGGTCGACGACCGGCTGGTAGAACATCTCGAACTGGCCCTGGGCGATGGCCCGGCGCACCTCACGGAACAGTTCGACGCGCTGCTCGACTTCGGCCCGCATCGAGGGCTCGAAGACCACGGCCCGATTGCGGCCGTTGGACTTGGCCTGATAGAGCGCCACGTCGGCGTTCTTCATCAGCTGGGCCGGATCGGCGCCGGACGCGACATGCAACGCCGCGCCCACACTGGTGCGGATCGTGAAGCTTTGGCCGAAATGCTCGACGGGCTTGCGCAACAAGCGCTGCAGCGCGGCGATCGGGCGATCCATGTCTTCTTGCCCCGAAAGCCCGCGCAGCAGCACGGCGAACTCGTCGCCGCCCAGCCGGGCGACGGTGTCGTCCCGTCGAAAGGCCTTCCTGAGCTGAACGGCCAAGGCCTGCAGCAGGGCGTCGCCGGCGTCGTGGCCCAAGGTGTCGTTGACGTCCTTGAAGTGATCGACATCCACCATGATCAGACCGAACATCTCGCCGGTCTGCTCGGCTGCGGCGACGGCGTCGTCATAGGCCCTCTGGAAGGCGGCGCGGTTGGGCAGCCCCGTCAGGGGATCGCGGAAGGCCAGGAACTCGATCCGGGCTGTGGCCCGGATGGCTTCCGACACATCCTCGTGCGTGGCCACATAGCCGCCGGTCGGGATCGGGTTGTGGGTGATGCGGATGGTTCGTCCATCGGCGAGCTTGGCTTCGCTGCTGGCCGCCGCCGCGGTCAACTCCGCTTCCACCGTGGCGGCGTAGTAGGCCGCGAAACTGACGGGGCCGTTCCCGACCGAGGATCGATAGTCGAGGATGCTGCTCAGCGGGGTCCCCGGACGGCGGAGCGGGTCGGGAAGCGTATAGAGTCGGGCATAGGCGGCGTTGCAAAGGATCAGGCGGCGGTCGGCGTCGAACATGCAGAGCCCATGCGGCATGTTGCTGACTGCCGCGTCGAACCGGGCGTTCTGTTCGCCGAGCGCCTTGGTTCTTTCCTCGACCGCTTGCTCCAGGCCGCTCATTTTCAAAGCCGCATCTTGCGTCATCCGCCATTTCGCGGTCAGCGCGCTGGCCATCTGGCGGATCTCGATGTTGTCGAACGGCTTCTTCAGAATGAGCAGCCGATCACCCAGGTCGAGGCGCTCCGACATGGCCTCCCAGGAGTAGTCGGAATAGGCGGTGCAGAGGGCGACCTGCAGCTGCGGATCGACCTGCCAGAGGCGCTCGATGGTCTCGACCCCGTCCCATCCGGGCGGCATGCGCATGTCGATGAACGCCATGGCGTAGGGCCTGTTCTCCGCCAATGCGCTCACGACCATGGCCAGGGCTTCCTGCCCCTGATAGGCGGAATCGAGCTCGAAAGCCTGGCGCACGGTCGGGGCGTCGCCGAACAGGGCCGCCTCGGACGAGGCCAGTGCGGCGTCGCTGTCCAGGTCCGAGCTGAGGATCTTCCGGAAATCCTGGTGAATCGACGGGGTGTCGTCGATCACCAGGATGCGTCGGTTGCCGGTGCTGGCTGTACGGCTCATGCGAAAACCTGCGTAGGGGAAACGGGGAGTTCGAGGGTGAAGGTCGCGCCAAGGCCAGGGCCGTCGCTCTGCACCAGCAGCGATCCGCCCAGTTCCCTGGCCGCCAGCGCGCCGCTGTGCAGACCGAAGCCGTGTCCATCCTTGCGGGTGGTGAAGCCGTGATTGAAGATTCGCGTCAGGTTCTCCGCCGCAATCCCGGCCCCGTTGTCGGCGACGGAAAGCCTGACCCGGCCATCACCGCTGGTCAGGCGCAGGGTCAAGCGCTTGTCCGCGCGCCCCGAGTCGGAGCAGGCGTGCCTGGCGTTGCTCACCAAGTTCACCAGGATCTGCAGAGCCTTGTGCTTGTTGAGCAGGATCAGGGGCGCCTCGTCGATTTCCTGGACGACCTCCACGCCGTGACGGACCAGAGAACTCATATCCATGCGCAGACTCTCTTCCAGCAATTCCCTTGGATCGACGCTTTCCTCGACGCCGGAGGCCGTGGCGAAGGATTGCTGCATCGCCACGATCACCTTGATGTGATCGATGTTCTGGCGAAGAAAGTTCAGTTCCCTGAGGCTCGTTTCCTGGTCGGCCTGCAAGTGTTCTGAGAGCTGAAGAAGATAGGCCGGAAGAAGCTTTCCGCGGGGATCACGACTGAGATAGGCCCCTAGGTCGCGTTCGTTTTCCTGCAGCAAGGCGGCGGCTTTGCTCAAACCCGAGATTTTGGACTTGCTGACGCTGTCGGCCACCAGCGTGGCGGAGACATTGACGCTGTTGAGCACGTTGCCGACATTATGCAGCACCCCGGTGGCCACCTCCGCCATGCCGGCCTTGCGCGAAGCCTCGACGAGCTTCACGTGCGCCTGCTCCAGTTGCTCGGTGCGTTCCTTTACACGCTTCTCCAAATCGTCATTGGCGATCTGGAGCGCGCCTTCGGCCTTTGCGAGCGCGGCGAAGTTGGCCGCCTGGCCCGTGCGCCACCGATACAGTTTGCTCCAGACCAACAGCCATGCGACGCACAAACAGACGATCGAAAATATTGCGGCGGTGACAAAGAAGAGCGCCTGCTTGCGCTTGGCGCGCTGGCTCCCAGCGAGATCTTCCTGAATGTGCCGCACGAGCCGGATGATCCCGTCGGCATAGATTTTCTTCTGCGCCTCATAGGCTTCACCAAACAGGATCGACTTCGCTTGACTGGGCCGTCCGGCGCGGACCAGCGCGAAGGCCTGGTTCTCCATACCAACGAGTTTCAGATTGGCTGCGTCCGTCTGTCTGGTCGCCTCGGCGCTTTCGGACCGGACGGTGAGCCGCAGCGTTTCCTTGATGACGGCGTCGAGTTGGGGCTCGAAATGGCGATAGCGCCGCTCCCACTGCAAGTCGCCGGTGGTCGCCGCCATGCGGGCGGACATGGTCAGCACCTCGTCCAGGTGGACGATGCGTCCGCTCAGCTCCTGGAGGCGCAGATTGCGCTGCTGCACTGTCGTGACGTTCTGAAGCGAATCGAACGCGGACCAAAGCATGGTCAGCAAGACTGTGGCCGTGAGCACCAGTCCGACAGCCAGCCATCTGACCGGAAACGCAGTCGTCGGTTCGGCCTTGGCCCGTCGATGTTCTTCGGCATGGCCGAGGTCCGCCCAATTTCCGGCGACGACTTTCAGCCTGGCGATCTTGTCGGTGATCATGGCGGACGACTTTCATCCCAAGCGGATGGGTCAAGCTCCACGATCATTGCTAATAGGTTGTCTTTAGGCGCTAGGCTCAGCCTGCGGTACGTGGTCGCGGATCGCGGCCGTTGAGAGCGGCGGCTAGGCGGCGAAGCGGCCGATGTCCTGGCGGCTCTCGACCAGGTCGAGCACGTCGCCCATCGAGAAGCCGGGATCGGCCGGGTAGAGGGCGTCGTAGATCGAGCGGGCGAAGGCCAGGTCGGCCGGGGTCTTGACCCGCCAGTCGAGCCGCGAGGAGTCGCGGCGGGCCTTCAGGTGGGCCTGGCTGTAGCGGTCCGGCCGCTCGCGGATGGCGGCGGTCGGCGAGATGCGGGCCTCGTGGTCGCGGGTTTCGGCCGCGGCGATGCGCAGGGCGCGAGCGGTGATCACCTCGACCTCCAGCCCGGCCGGATAGGTGCGGTGCACGCGGTTGGAGGTGTAGTCGGCGCCGCTGGCCAGGGCCAGGCGCACCGCCTGGTCGACGACCCCGGCGTCGACGAACGGGGCGTCGCCCTTCAGCCGGACGACGTGGCTGACCGAACCGACGGCCTCGGCGCAGCGGGCGATGCGGTCGAGGATGTCGGCCCCGGCCCCGCGGTGGACGGCGTAGCCGCGCGACACCACCAGCCCGGCCAGGGCGTCGTCGGCGGCGTCGGCGCTGGTGGCGACGATGATCTTGCTCAGGGTCCGGGCCCCACGCAGCCGCTCCAGCTGGCGCAGGATCATCGGTTCGCCCTGGAGCGTCGCCAAGGCCTTGCCGGGCAGTCGGCTGGAGCCCAGACGGGCCTGCAGAACGGCGAGGATCATGGCGGTCTTCCCTAGAGAATGACGTATCCCATTGTTGAGCCTAGATTCGCCCGAGCGTCAGGCGACCCAACGTCGCGGGTCCAGGGCCACCGGATCGTCGATGGCCATGTCGTCCCAGTCGAGGTCGGGCGGCGGGCTGGAGGCGGCGGCGACCACGGCCGACAGCTCGGCGGCGGAGGTCACCCCCACCAGCACGGCGCTGGCCTCGGCCCGCGACAGGGCGAAGCCCAGGGCGGCCTGCAGCGGGTCGGAACGGCCCTCGGCGATCATCCGGCGCACCTTCGACAGGCGGCCGGAAGCCCCCTTCAGCTGGGCCGGGACACGGTCGGGCGGCAGGAACAGCAGGCCGTTGAGGAAGATCGAGCGCAGCTGCACCTCGATCCCCAGACCGGCGATGCGGGCCAGGGAGCCGTCGGCCAGCAGCCGCTGGTCGAGCAGCGAGGCGGGAGCCTGCAGGATGTCGGGCTTGAAGCGGCGGGCGACGCCGACCGGATCGTCGCTGGCGTGGGCGGCGACGCCGATCTTGGCGAACAGCCCCTCGTCGCGCAGCCGGTGCAGGCGGTCCCAGACCGCCGCGCCGTGGGCGCCGAACAGCTCGGCCGGCGAGGAAACGATGATGGCGTCGGCCCGCTCGACCGCCAGGCGGCGCAGGCTGGCCCGGGCCTCGGCCTCGACGAAGTCGGGACCGCGGTCGGCGCGGGCCGCCGACAAGGTAACGCGGAACGGCACGGGGCGCGGGATCAGGTCGCCCAGCACCTGCTCGGCGCGGCCGTAATTGCCCGAGACGTCCAGCACCGACAGTTGGGCGCGGGCGGCGATGCCGAGGATGTCGCGGGCCTCGGTCTCCGGCGACCGGGCGCGCGGCGACGCGCTCATGCCGTCCAGACCGAACTGGGCGGCGGCGAGACCGAGCTTGGAGACGGCGAGCGACATGGAAATCCGTGCGGATGGAACACCAGTGCCGCCCAGACTACGCGCCAAGGATTGAAGAAGGCGTTTCTGGAAACTTTCCGAGGGGTTAATATCGCCGCCGATGAAGCTCCCCGATCTCGCCCCCGACATCGGCCTGGACACGGGCGGCGACTGGCCGCTGCACGGCCTGGCCGAGGACATGCGCCCGGCCCTGGCCAAGGCCCTGGCCCGCGGTCCCGCCGCCCTGGCCACCATCGTCGCCCTCGGCGACGGCGGGCCGCGCCCGGTCGGGGCCCAGATGGTGTTCGGCCAGGCGCTACGGGCCGGCTTCCTGTCCGGCGGCTGCATCGAGGCCGATGTCGAGGACCACGCCCGCGCCAGCCTGGCCGACGGCGCGCCGCGGCGGCTGGTCTATGGCGAGGGCAGTCCGTGGCCGGACATCCGCCTGCTGTGCGGCGCGCGGATCGAGATCCTGGTCGAGCGGCTGGACCCCGACGATCCGGCGGCGCGGGCGCTGCTGGCCTTGGCGGCGGCGCGGATTCCAGCGACCTGGATCAGCGATGGCCAGCGGCGGAGCTGCGTTCCGGCCTCGGACGCCGTCGCACCCTGGCCCGGCGCCTTCGTCCGCCGCTTCGATCCGGCCCCGCGGCTGGTGGTGTTCGGCGGCGACCCGACCGCCTTGGCCGTGGCCAGCCTCGGCGCCCAGTCGGGGTTCGAGACCACCCTGGTCCGCCCCAAGGGACCGGTGGCGCCGCCGCCCTTGCCGGGCGTGGCCTATCGCCGCGACGCCCCCGCCGCCGCCCTGGACGCCGTCGGCCTGGACCCCTGGACGGCGGTGGCGGTCTGCGGCCACGACCTCGACATCGACCACGCCGCCCTGCTGGCGGCCCTGCCGTCCCCCGCCCCCTATGTCGGCCTGCTCGGGGCCCGGCGACGGTTGGGCGAGCGGCTGGCGCGGCTGCGGGCCGACGGTGTCGCCGAGGCCGACCTGGCCAAGCTGCGCGCCCCTATCGGCCTGGACCTCGGCGGCAAGGCCCCGTTCGAGGTGGCGGTGGCGGTGATCGGCGAGATCATGGCGACGCGGCACGGCCAGCCGGCGCTGGCGCGGCGGAAGGCTTGATCCGCACGGTCAATGTAGTAACATATCTACAACCGTTTTCCGGATGGATCCATGGCCATCACGACACTCTCGAGCCGCCAATTCAATCAGGACGCCAGCGGCGCCAAGAAGGCCGCCGCGAACGGCCCGGTGTTCATCACCGACCGGGGCCAGCCGCGTCACGTCCTGCTCAGCATCGAGGACTACAGGCGCCTCACGGGCGCCCGTCGCAGCATCGTCGATGCGCTCGCCATGTCGGGCGAGGAGATCATCGAGTTCGAGCCTCCCCGCGCGGACATCGTCAAACGGCCCGTCGATCTCGGCTGATGTATATCCTCGATACAAATGTCGTGTCCGAGCTGCGCAAGGCCGGGCACGGCAAGGCCGACCTCCATGTCGTGGACTGGGCCGGCCGGGCAGACGCGTCCACGCTCTACATCTCGGCGATCACCGTCCTGGAACTCGAGACGGGCGTGCTGCAGATGGAACGTCGCGACGCCAGGCAAGGCGCGGCGTTGCGGGCCTGGCTCAACGATCAGGTGTTGACCGAATTCAAGGACCAAGTTCTGGCGATCGACACCGCCGTGGCGAGGCGCTGCGCGGGCCTGCATGTGCCTGATCCACGATCTGAACGGGACGCGCTCATCGCCGCAACGGCGCTCGTGCACGGCATGACGGTGGTCACCCGAAACGTCGCGGACTTCGTCGCGACCGGAGTCGCGCTGCTCAACCCATGGGAAGCCGGCGCCGAAATCTAGGCCCGCCAGTCGCCGGACTTGCCGCCGGTCTTTTCGACCAGGCGAATGGCCTCGATGACCATGCCCTTCTCGGCGGCTTTCAGCATGTCGTAGATCGTCAGGCAGGCCACCGAGACGGCGGTCAGGGCCTCCATCTCCACACCGGTCTGGCCGGTCAGCTTGACCCGGGCCATCACCGCCAGGCCGCCCTGGGCCGGCTCGACCGAGACCTCGACCTTGCTCAGCGCCAGCGGATGGCACAGAGGGATCAGGTCGGCGGTCTTCTTGGCGGCCATGACGCCGGCGATCTCGGCCACGGCCCGCACGTCGCCCTTGCGGCCGGTCCCGGACACCGCCAGGGCCTGGGTCTCCGGGCTCATCCGCACGAAGCCGACGGCGATCGCCTCGCGCGCCGTCGCCGGCTTTTCGGAGACGTCGACCATCCGGGCCCGGCCCTCGTCGTCGATGTGGGTCAGGCGGGTCATTTTTCCAGCAGCCTGGGCATCAGCTCGACCATGTTGCAGGGCTTGTGGCGGCTGTCAAGCTGGGCGGCGATGACCTTGTCCCAGCCGTCGCGGACCGCGCCGTTGCTGCCCGGCAGGCAGAACACGAACACCCCGTCGATCAGCCCCGCCGTGGCCCGCGACTGCAGGGTCGACAGGCCCACCGACTGGTAGCTCACCATGTGGAACACCACCGAAAAGCCGTCGATCCTCTTGTCGAACAGCGGCTCCAGGGCCTCGGGCGTCACGTCGCGGCCGGTCAGGCCGGTGCCGCCGGTGGTGACGACGGCGTCGACCTGGCCCGAGGCGATCCAGTCGCGCACCGTCTGGCGGATCTGCTCGACGTCGTCGCGGACCACCGCCCGGCCGCCGAGTTCATGGCCCGCCGCCTTGACCCGGTCGACCAGCACCTGGCCGGAGGTGTCGCTCTCCTCGTCGCGGGTGTCGGAAATGGTCAGGATCGCCACCCGCACCGGCGTGAACGGGAGGTCCGGCTTGATACCGCCGCCCGGAGTAAGACCGGCTGCCGACATGAAATGCTCCTAATCCCAGCGTTGCGCGTCGGTCCTATCGCGAGCGGTCGGTTCGATCCAGCGCTCGCCGGCCGGGCCGTGCTGCTTCTTCCAGAACGGAGCCCGGCTCTTGAGATAGTCCATCAGGAAGTCGCAGGCCTCGAAGGCGGCGCGGCGGTGGGCGGCGGCGGTTGCCACAAAGACGATCGCCTCGCCCGGCGCGATCCTGCCGACCCGGTGGACGATCAGGAAGTCCTGCAGGCCAAACCGGGCGCTGGCCTCCTCGGCGAAGGCGGCGATCGCCGCGTCGGTGAAGCCGGGATAGGCCTCCAGCTCCAGAGCCAGGGCCGCGCCCTTCTCGCCGCGCGCCAGGCCGACGAAGCTGGCCACCGCGCCGGTTTCGTCGCGGCCGGCGCAGAACGCCGTCAGCAGGGCGCCCGGCTCAAAGGCCGTCTGCGTCAGCGAGATGGGGCCCAGGAGGGTCATCCGCCGCTCATCGGCGGCAGGAAGGCCACCTCGGTTCCGGCGGCCAGAACCGCCTCGCCCCGCACGATGGCCTTGTCGACCGCCACCTGCACGCCGGGGCCGGCCAGGGCCTCGCCAAGGGTAGGATCGGTCTCCGCCAGCGCCGCGCGCAGGCCTTGCAGCGAGCCGGCCTCGACGATCCGGTCGCGCCAGCCGGCCAGGTCGGCGAGCCGTCCGAACAGCAGCACCCGGGCCATGCTCAGCCGCCAGTCGTCGACATGTGGCGAGCCACGGCTGGCCGGGCGGCGTCGATCTGGAAGTCGTGCCCCTGCGGCTTGGCCCCGATCGCCGCGAAGATCGCCCGCTCCAGGGCGGCGTCGTCGGCCCCGGCCCGGATCACGGCCCGCAGGTCGCTGGCGTCGTCGCGGCCCAGGCAGGTGTGCAGGGTGCCGGTGCAGGTCAGGCGCACCCGGTTGCAGGCCTCGCAGAAATTGTGGCTCAGCGGGGTGATCAGCCCCAGCCGGCCGCCGGTCTCCTCGACCCGCAGGTAGCGGGCCGGGCCGCCGGTGGCGTAGGGGATCTCGCTCAGGGTCCAGAACGAGGCCAGGTCGCGGCGCACCTCGGCCAGCGACAGGTACTGGTCGGTGCGGTCTTCCTCGATCTCGCCCAGCGGCATGGTCTCGATCAGGGTCATGTCGGCGCCCAGGCCGTGGGCCCACTGGATCAGGGCCGGCAGTTCGGCGGCGTTGTCGTGCTTGAGGGCCACGGCGTTGATCTTGACCTGGATCCCGGCCGCCAGGGCTGCGTCGATCCCGGCCAGCACCTTGGCAAGGTCGCCGCCGCGGGTCAGCTTGCGGAACAGGTCGGGCTTGAGCGTATCGAGCGAGACGTTGATCCGCCTGACGCCCAGCCGCGCCAGGTCGCCGGCGTGCTGGGCCAGCTGGGTGCCGTTGGTGGTCAGGGTCAGCTCGTCCAGCGCTCCGCTGCGCAGATGGCGCGCCAGCCGCTCGACCAGGGTCATGATCCCTTTCCGCACCAGGGGTTCGCCGCCGGTCAGCCGCAGCTTGCGCACGCCCAGGCCGACAAAGGCCGAGGCCAGGCGATCCAGCTCCTCCAGCGACAGCACCTCGGCCTTCGGCAGGAAGGTCATGTGCTCGGCCATGCAGTAGGTGCAGCGCAGGTCGCAGCGGTCGGTGACCGAGACGCGCAGATAGGTCACCGCCCGGCCGAAGCCGTCGATTAGGCGGGCCGCGGCGCGGGGCGAACGAGAGACCGCTTGCGCGGGGATGGCGTCATAGGGCGTCATGTCGCCCTCAAGATAGTCGCGGGGCGGCATGGCGGGAAGTGAAAGCACGCGGCTGGAGGCCATCATCCTGGCGGCGGGGGCCGGGCGGCGGTTCGGCGGGCGCAAGTTGACCGCCCTGTTCGAGGGCCGCCCGCTGATCGCCGGCGCCCTGGACGCGGCCTTCGCAGCCCCGGTCCGTGAGGTGATCCTGGCGACCGATGGTGATCCCGCCCTAGCCGCAATCGCCCGCGATCACGCTCGCAGCCTGGACCGCCTATCCGACCTGCGGGTGGTCGTCGTCGCCGACGCCGCCGAGGGCATGGGCGCGTCCTTGGCCGCTGCGGCCGCGGCCCTGCCGGAGAACGCCGACGGGGCCTTCGTCTTCCTGGGCGACATGCCCAGGATCCCGGCGGAGGTTCCGGCGACCCTGGCCGCGACCCTGGCCGGCGACGTCGACCTGGCGGCCCCGCGCTTCCAGGGCCGACGCGGCCACCCTGTGCTGTTTGGTCGCGGTCATTTCGCCGCGCTTCGGGCGCTCAGGGGCGACGTTGGGGCCCAAAACCTGCTCGCCGGGGCCGGCGCTCGCCTGGTTCTGGTCGACAGCCCCGACGCCGGGGTGCTGTTCGACGTCGATCGGCGCGAGGATCTCGGCTGACCTCAGCCGGCGGCGCGTCGATCCCGCCGGCCGGTCCAGGTTCCGAAGGCGATACACAGCAGGATGCCGTAGCTCCACATCGCCATGCTCAGGTTGAAGGTGCCGATGGTGACCCGCAGGTCGATGGTGGCGGCCAGGTGCGAGGCCACGACGATCAGCTGGAAGGCCGAGGCCAGGACGCTCCAGATCAGCCGGGCCTTGATCGAGGCCCAGACGAAGAAGAAGAGGGTGGCGACGTCGACCAGCAGGACGCCGAGGTCGGTATTCTGGGCGTTGTTGCGATAGACCAGCAGGGACGCGATCCAGCTGATCAGGAAGGCCGCGCCGATGCGCCGCGCGGCGGCGTCGCCCAGCCAGATCGCCAGGCCGCAGATCAGGATGGCCAGGCTCAGGGAGATATAGACGTGCAAGGTGGCGTCCGAGGAACTGATTCCGGACGCCACCTTGCCTCAAGCTAAGCCGTCGGAGAAGGCGGATCGCGCTCCCTCCCGGGAAACCATGCGCCTAGAGCAAGCCGCGCGATGTTGGAATCGCCCGGCTTGCTCTAGCTTTTTGTTGTCGCATCGCTTTTGCGGAAAACCGGCGGCCACTTTTCCGCGCGATGCTCTAGTGCCGCGTCAGCCGTCCTTCCCAGAGGATCAGCTTCACTTCCTCGATGACGTCCAGGGCGCGATCCCGTTCGCCGGCCTCCTCCAGCGCGATCAGCTGGGGAAGGAGGACCGACAGGATGCGCCGCTGAACCGGGGCCAGGGTCTTCAGGTGGCGACGAAACTCGTCGATCTCCTGGCTGGTGGGGTCCTGGCTTTCGGCGCGGGCGGCGGAGGCGAAGGTCGTGCTCATGCCGCCTGCCCCCCGACGACTTGCAGGCCGCCCGAGAGGTTCGGTTTGGGCAGGTCGCCGCTGGCCATCGCCCCACAGCCGATCTGGCTGCGCACGGTGTTCAGGGCGCCGTGAGCAATGATGATGGTCCGGCGGGCCGAGACGATGTGGGACAGGGTCTCGCCGAGATTGTCCACGGCGTCCTGGCCGATCACGGCCGACAGGTGAGCCTCCAGGCGGAGGGACGGGAGCAGGCCCATCAGTTCGGCCGTCTCCCGGAGCGCGGCGTCGATGGCCGCTTCGGCGCGCATCAGCTTTTCGGCCCCCGCGCGGGTGGCGTCGGATCTTTTCATGCAAGACTCTCCCGGTCGCACGGGTGCCCCCCGTACGTTTCAAGTCGATGAAGTTGTTGTGAGTTTGGGCGTCAGCGCGCCCGAGGAGCGTTCCAGCCGTCGCGGAACCGCTCAAGGGCGTAGAGGAATTCGTGGGCCCCCATGGTGACCGCACCGAGCAGAACGGCGCCCAGCACGGCGATGACGAGGATCAGGCCCAGCCATTGCAGAGGAGTCAGGTCATCGCGCCAGCTCCTCCCAGTTCGCTCCTGAGGGGCGAGTCGTCCGCCAGGAAGGCCGTGGCCGCCAGGACCCGGAGCAGCAGCTTGCTCGGCGGATCCCCCGCCTCCTGCGCCCGCCGGAGCGCCGACACCGTTTCCGGCACCAGGCGACCCCGTTCGGGCGTTCCAGCCATCAGGGTCAGGCCCTCTTCCAGCGAGTGCCAGCTCGCTATGAAGAACGCCGGTGTGTGGATCGAATCTCGTGTGGAGGTATCGGTCATCGCTGTTCTCGCTGTTGCTGCGAGAAGAGCCCTCGAACTGGGCCGTGGCTAGCTCGGCCGATTGCCTACGGTAGTCATTACCGGGGTCGGTTTCCCAGGCGATGAAGGCCAGGGCGGCGTCGCGCCGGCCCAGGCCGGCCAGGCGGCGGCGGGCGCTGAGCACGTGCATCTCGACGGTCTTGGGCGAAAGCTGCAGCAGGCGGGCGATTTCCTTGGACTGCCGATGCTGGGCGATCAGCCGCAGAATCTCCCGCTCACGAGGAGTCAGCCGCTCGAAGCCCAGGTTGTCGCTGGAGTCCATCATGCCGCTAAAATGGGTCCCCGCCCGCCTTCCGTCTAGCTAGACTTGCACGAACTTGCGCTCGACGCACGCCCAGCGGGCGAAAGTGTCGCGGGTCGGCTGGCGTGATCCAGGGTCTCCGCGCCCCATCAGGCCTCGGACCGCACGAACGGCAGGCGCGTGGTCGGGGCGCCGGAGATCGCCAGCAGGGCGTTGGCGACGGCCGGTCCGATGACCGGCGTCCCCGGTTCGCCGACCCCGCTGGGCGGGTTGACCGAGGGCACGATATGGGTCTCGACGGTCGGCGCCTCGTTGATCCGCAGCACGCGATAGGTGTCGAAATTGCTCTGGTCGACCGCCCCCTTGGTGAGGGTGATCTCGCCATAGAGCGCCGCCGACAGGCCGTAGCAGGTTCCGCCCTCCATCTGGGCGGCGATCTGGTCGGGCGAAATCGCGGTCCCGCAGTCGATGGCGGTGACCACGCGGCCGACGCGCGGCGCGCCGTCGATCAGCTTGACCTCGGCGACCTGGGCGACCACCGAACCGAAGCTCTCGTGCACCGCCACCCCGCGGGTCCAGCCCGGCGTCGCCGCCGGACCGGCCTTTTCGAGCGCCAGGTTCAGGGCCGCCAGGTGGCGCTGGGCGCCGGCCTTTGCGTAGAGGGCGCGGCGATAGCCGACCGGGTCCTTGCCGGCCTTGCGCGCCAGCTGGTCGATCGTGTGCTCCATGACGAAGGCGGTGTGGGTGGCCCCGACCGAGCGCCACCACAGCACCGGCACGCCGGCCTCGGGCAGCGCCACCTGGGCGTCGACGATCGGGGTCGCCTTCAGATAGGGCGAGCCCGCCGTTCCCTCGATCGCCGTCTGGTCGGGACCCTTGCTGGGCATCGGCGAGCCCTTCATGATCGACTGGCTGACGATCCGGTGCCGCCAGGTGGCCGGATAACCGTCCTTGTCGAGCCGGACCCGCACCGCGTGATGGACCAGCGGCCGGAAATAGCCGGCCCGCATGTCGTCCTCGCGCGTCCAGACCAGCTTCACCGGCCGGCCGCCGCCGACCTTCTTGGCGATCTGGACGCATTCGGCGACATAGTCGGACTGGAAATTGGCTCGCCGGCCGAACGAGCCGCCGGCGAACAGGGTCTCGATCTCGACCGAGCCGGGCAGGGTCCCGACGATCTTGGCGGCGGCCAGCTGATCGAGGGTCTGGCCCTGCGAGCCGAAGGTCAGCTTGACCTTGTGGCCGTCGACCTGGGCCACGCAGTTCATCGGCTCCATGGTCGCATGGGCCAGATAGGGAAAGTCGTAGGTCGTCTCCAGCACTTGGCCGCCGCCGGTCGCCGCGGCCGCCGCGTCGCCCTTGGAGTCGAAGGCCTCCCACTTGAGGTCGGACGGTCCCTTGCCGGCGGCGATGTCGCGCCACTGGGCGGCGATGGTCGCCGAGTCGCGGTCCTCGACCTTGCTCTCGTCCCACTCGACCTTCAGCGCCTCGCGGCCCATGCGGGCGGCGAAGGTGCTGTCGGCGACGACCGCCACCCCGGTCGGGATCTGGTAGACCTCGACGACGCCGGGCGCCTTCCGGGCGGCTTCGGCGTCGAAGCTTTTCACCGTGGCCCCGAACCGCGGCGGATGGGCGACCACCGCCACCAGCATGTTGGGCAGCCGGACGTCCTGGGTGTAGCGGGCCGTGCCGTCGCTCTTGGCCTGGCTGTCCTTGCGTCGCACGCGGTCGGTGCCGACCAGGGTGAAGGTCTTGGGGTCCTTCAGCGTGGGGTTCTGCGGCGGCGCGACCTTGGAGGCTTCTGCGATCAGCGGGCCGAAGCCGGCGCTCTTGCCGCTGGCGGCGTGGCTGAGGACGCTGTCCTTGACGGTGATCTCGCCGGCCGGGACGTTCCATTGGCTCGCCGCCGCCTGCACGAACATCGCCCGCGCTCCGGCCCCGGCCTTGCGCAGCTGGTCCCAGGAGTTGGAGATCGCCGACGAGCCGCCGGTCAGCTGCACGCCCATGGCGCCGTTGGCGTAGAGCTTGGCGTTGGCCGGGGCGTGGACCACCTTGACCCGGCTCCAGTCGGCGTCCAGCTCCTCGGCGACGATGGCGGCCAGGCCGGCGTGGTTGCCCTGGCCGAACTCGATGTGCTTGGACAGCACGGTCACCGACCCGTCCGGATCGAAGCGGATGAACGGTCCGAAGGCGCCGGGCTTGATCTTCGAGCCGGCGCTCATCAGGTCGGCGGGCGAGCAGCCGACCAGCAGGGCGCCGCCGGCCAGGGTGGCGCCGACCACCAGCTCGCGGCGGCTGAGCGCCGGGACCGGGTTCGCCGCATCGGCGGGGCGGATGTCGAGGGGCGCGGTCATTGGCGGGCTCCCCGGCCGGTCGAGCCCGAGGCCGCGGCGATCTCGTCATCGATGTCGCTGGCGGACGCCGCGGTGACGACCGGGGCCGAGGCCAGGCCGGCGGCCTCCTTGATGGCGGCGCGAATGCGCTGGTAGGCGCCGCAGCGGCAGATGTTGCCGCTCATGGCGTTGTCGATGTCCTCGTCGCCGGGCGCAGGCGTCTGGGCCAAAAGGGCGGCGGCCGACATGATCTGGCCCGACTGGCAGTAGCCGCACTGCGGCACGTCGTGCTTGACCCAGGCCTGCTGCAGCGGATGGGCCCCGCCCAGGCTTTCGATGGTGGCGATCTTGGCGTCCGCCAGCGCGGCGATCGGGGTCACGCAGGAGCGGACCGGATCGCCGTTGACGTGCACGGTGCAGGCCCCGCACTGGGCCATGCCGCAGCCGAACTTGGTCCCGGTCAGACCCAGCTCGTCGCGCAGCACCCAGAGGAGCGGCGTTTCGGGGGCGGCCTTGACCGCGACCGCCTTGCCATTGATGTCCAGGGTCGTCGCCATCAGCCGTCGCCTCCCAAAGCATGCGGGTCCGCGACCCTGCGTTGACGATTTTAACACTGCTCAAACCCAGGGGCGCCAGTGAAATCTTGCCGCCGACGCGCTTGAGCCCGTCGCGTGAGGTCCGGAACTCCGCGGCCGGCCCTAGATCCTTGTTTTCGCGTCGTTGTCGCGGAAAACCGGCCTCCCCTTTTTCGCACGATGCTCTAGCCTGCGCTCCTCGCCATGTTGTCAGGACCTGCGCCTTGGATCTGTTTCCCGCCTATTTCCCCCTGGCCGGCCGCAGGGTCGTGATCGCCGGCCATGGCGAGGCCGCCGACAACAAGGCCCGATTGTTCGAGGGTTCGCCCGCGACCCTGGTCCGGGTCGACGGTCCGGCCGCCTTCCTGCCGGGGACCTATGCCGGCGCCGTCCTGGCCTTCGTGGCCGGCGACGACGAGGTGTTCCTGCAGGCGGCCGCCAGTGCGGCCCGGGCGGCGCGGGTGCTGGTCAATGTCGTCGACCGCCCGGCGATGAGCGACTTCAACACCCCGGCGGTGATCGACCGCGGCGAGGTGGTGGCCGCCGTCGGCACCGGCGGCGCTTCGCCGACCCTGGCCACCAAGCTGCGCAACGACATCGAGGTCCAGGTGCCCGAGGGCTCGGGCCGGGTGGCCGCCCTGCTGCGCCGGTTCCAGGACGAGGTGCGCGCCGCCCTGCCGGCCCTGCACGAGCGCCGCGCCTTCCTGCGCGACGCGGTGACCGGCGAAGCGGCCCAGGCGGCGATGGGCGGCGACATGGACAAGGCCGGCGAGCTGTTCCGCCAGGCCCTGGCCAAGGGCGTCGGGCGCGAGGGCAAGGTGCGGTTCATCGCCGGCAAGGGCCCCGCCGACCTGCTGACCCTGCGGGCCGTGCGCGCCCTGAGCGCGGCCGACGTGCTGGTCGCCGACGACGGCGCCGACCCGGACGTGCTGGCCCTGGTCCGTCGCGACGTGCAGCGGCTGAGCCTGGACGAGGCCGGGGCCGAGCGGCTGATCGCACTGGCCGGCGAGGGGCGGCAGATCGTCCGGCTGATCGTCGCCCCGGTCGATCCGACGGCGATCCAGGCCCTGGCCGCCGCGGCCGTGGCGGTCGAGGTGCTGATGGCCGCGCCGGCGGCCTGAGCCGCAGGAGGCCTATTGGTCCAGGGACCGGGCCTTGGTCTCGGGCAGCAGGAACAGGGTGGTCAGCACGCTGATGGCGGTGAAGAAGGCCGGGTACCAGAGCCCGGCATAGATGTTCCCCACCGCCGCCACGATGGCGAAGGCGCTGAACGGCACGAAACCGCCGACCCAGCCGGTGCCGATATGGTAGGGCAGCGACAGGGCCGTATACCGCACACGGGTCGGGAACAGCTCGACCAGGCAGGCGGCCAGGGGCCCGAACAGGGCGGTGGCGGCGATCACGAACACCAGCAGCACCCCGAACATGCCCCAGAGGCTCATCCGGGCCGGATCGGCCTTGGTCGGATAGCCGGCCCTGGCCAGGGCGGCCTTGATCGCGGCCTCGCCGGCGGCCTTGACCGCCTTGGCCTGAGGCGGCGGCAGATCCTTGGCGCTCTGGGAGACGAGCCGGGTGTCGCCGATCTGGACCACGGCCGGGGCCCCGGCCGGGCCCTGGTGGTTGGCGTAGGACACTCCGGCGTTGGCCAGGGCGCTCTTGGCGATGTCGCAGGAGGAGACGAAGGCGGCCTTGCCGACCGGGTCGAACTGCAGGGCGCAGTCCTTGGGATCGGCGGTAACCGCCACCGGGGCGCGGGCCGTGGCCTCGGCCAGGGCCGGGTTGGCGGCCCGCTCGAGCAGATGGAAGCCGGGGAAGTAGAAGGCCAGCGCCAGGGTCATGCCGCCCAGCATCACCGGCTTGCGGCCGACCTTGTCCGACAGCCAGCCGAACACGACGTAGAAGACGGCGCTGACCGCCGTGGCGGCCATCATCAGCCCGTTGATCGTGGCGGGCGCGACCTTGAGGAACTTCTCCATGAAGGTCTGGATGTAGAAGAAGCTGGTGTACCAGACCGCTCCCTGGGCCGACATCATCGCGAAGAAGGCCAGCAGCACCAGCTTGAGGTTCTTCCACTGGCCGAACGCCTCGGCATAGGGGGCGTTGGAGGCTTCGCCCTCGGCCTTCATCCTGGCGAAGGCCGGGCTCTCGGTCAGCTTCAGGCGCATCCACACCGACACCGCCAGCAGGCCGATCGAGACGGCGAACGGAATGCGCCAGCCCCAGGCGTCGAACGCGCCCGGCCCGGCGTGCAGGCCCAGCAGCCAGCGGGTCAGCAGGATCACCAGCAGGGCGCCGAACAGGCCGAACGCCGCCGAGGTCTGCACCCAGGAGGTCGACCAGCCGCGCTCGCCCGGCGGCGAATGCTCGGCGACATAGATCGCCGCCCCGCCATATTCGCCGCCGAGGGCGAAGCCCTGCACGCAGCGCATCAGGATCAGCAGGATCGGCGAGATGATTCCGACCTGGTGATAGGTGGGCAGGAAGGCGATGGCGAAGGTCGCGCCGCCCATCAGCAGCACCGTGGCCAGGAAGGCGCCCTTGCGGCCGGCCTGGTCGCCGATCTTGCCGAACACCAGCGCCCCCAGCGGCCGGAAGGCGAAGCCGACCCCGAACAGGGCCAGGGCGGCGACATAGCCGGCGGTTTCGGTCAGGCCGGCGAAGAAGGTCTTGGAAATGACCTGGGCCAGGCTGCCGAAGATGAAGAAGTCGTACCATTCGAAGGCGGTGCCGGCGGACGAGGCCGCCACCACGGTGCGCATCGAGGCGCGGTCTTCCCCCTTGGCCTGGACCGTCATGCCGTTGTTTCCCCCGCGGTTTCTGGCGAGCAGCATTAGCCCGGTTTTCGGCGGGGTGGGAAGACCGATCCGCCGGCCGGCCTCAGGCCACCGCCGCCTCGTCGACGCCCTCGTCGCCCGCCAGGCGGACGATCTCGCCGATCAGGGCGGCCGGGACGATCGGCTTGGCGGCGACGCCGTCCATGCCCGCCGCCAGGTACGAGGCGCGCTGGTGCGACATGACGTTGGCGGTCAGGGCGATGATCGGGGTGCGGGCCGCCGGGCCCGGCAGGGCGCGGATCCGTCGGGCGGCTTCCAGGCCGTCGATGCCGGGCATCTGCACGTCCATCAAGATCAGGTCGAAGCCGCCGTGCTGGGCCGCGGCGACACCGGCCAGGCCATCGTCGGCGGTGTCGACCATCGCGCCCAGCTGTTCGAGGACGCGGCGGACGACCATGCGGTTGGTGGCGTTGTCCTCGACCACCAGAATCCGCAGGCCTTCGAGCAGGTCGTCGGCGATCGGCCGTTCCTCGGCCGGCGCCTGGGCCGGCGGCGCGGCGATGGTCAGCCGGAAGGTCGAGCCGGCGCCCTCGCGGGAGGTGAAGCCGACCTCGCCGCCCATCATTTCGGCCAGCCGGCGGGTGATGGCCAGGCCCAGGCCCGAGCCGCCGAACCGACGGGTGGTGCTGGCGTCGGCTTGCTGGAAGCGCTCGAACAGTCGCCCCTGGGCTTCGGCGGCGATGCCGACGCCGGTGTCGATCACCTCGAAGGTGATGCGCGGCGTGTCAGCCTCGCCTTCGGGCTCGACCAGACTGACCCGCAAGGTCACCGAGCCGGCCAGGGTGAACTTCACGGCGTTGCCGATCAGGTTGAACAGCGCCTGACGCAGGCGGCTGGGGTCGGTCAGGATCAGGCCGAGGTTAGCCGCCGCCTCGACCCGCAGCTCCAGGCCCTTGTGTTCGGCCTGGCCCCGCAGCAGCCGGGCCACGCCCGCCGCCAGTTCGCTGGGATCGACCGGCTCGCGCGTCACCTCCAGCCGCCCGGCCTCGATCCGCGAGAAGTCGATGACGTCGTCCAGCAGGGTCGACAGCATGCGGCCGCAGGCCAGGGCCTCGCGCAGCAGGTGGTCGGCCTCACCCGGCAGCTTCTCGCGCCTGAGCAGGTGCATCACCCCGAGCACGCCGTTCATCGGGGTGCGGATCTCGTGGCTCATATTGGCCAGGAACTGGGCCTTGGCCTCGTTGGCGGCCTGGGCGGCGCGCTCGGCCGCGACCAGGGCCAGCTCGGCGCGCTTCTTCTCGTCGATGTCGAGGATCAGGCCGAAGGCCTTGCGCACCCGACCGTTGGCGTCTTCCCGCACCTGGTGGAAGATGCGCATCCAGCGCTCGGCGCCGTCCGCCGTCAGGACGCGGGCGTCGAAGGCCTGGCTGCCCTGGCGGTTGGTGTCCCGCCACCGGGCGCTCGCCTCATAGATCTCGGCCACGTCGTCGCGGTGGATCATCGGCCAGACGGCGCCGCGCACGTCCTCATAGGTGATCCGGCGGCCGAGGATGCGGTGGAATTCGGGCGATCCCCAGAAGGTCTTGGCCACATGGTCGATCTCGTAGACCCCGGCGTGGGCCGCGCCCAGGGCGACGCGCAGCCGCCGGGCGTTGGCCCGCGCCTCGCGCCGGGCCTCCGACAGGGCGGTGACGTCGTCCATATAGGTGAGGACCCCGGCGATCTCGCCGTCGGCGTCGCGCCAGGGCCGGGCTTCCCAACGCAGGGTGTGGGAGCGCCCCACGCCATCGGTCAGCTGGTCCTCGCGCCGCACCACGGTCTCGCCGGTCAGGGCCCGTTCGACGGCGGCGACGAAACGGCGGCGGGCGCCGGAGGTCAGGTCGTGCAGGGTGCGGCCGATCACCTGGGCCTCGGTGGCCTGGAAGATGTCGAGGAACCGGGGGCTGACCACCCGCAGGCGCAGCTCGCGGTCGTAGAGGGCGACCGCGAACGGAGCCTCCTCGACCAGCCGGCGGGCCTGGCGCTCGGCCCAGACCGCCGCGTCGCGAGTGCGGGCCACGTCGGTGACGTTCTGCGAGATGCCCTTGAGGGCGAACAGGCCGTCGGCCCGCGGCTCGGTGCGGAAGGTGGCGCGGTAGGTGAACCACTGGTCGTCCGCGTCGCGGAACCGGTGCTCGATGGTGCCGCCAAGGCCGGTGCGCACCGCGCGGTCGAACGCCGCGCGCAGGCCCTCGCCCTCGGCCGGGTCGAGGCGGGCGAAGAACAGGTCCGGCCGTGACACCTGCTCGGCCTTCAGCCCGGTGGCGGCCAGGATGCCGGGCGACCATTCGATCCGCCCCTCGTGCGGCTCGTAGCTCCAGACGCCGATGCCGGCGGCGGTGGCCAGCAGGTCCTGGGTGTCGCGGGCGGCGGCCAGCTCGGCCTGGCGGGCCACGTCGGCGGTGACGTCGCGCAGGGTCCCGACCATCTCGCCGTTCGGCCCCAGCCGCGACTGGTTCTCCAGCCAGACCCAGCCCCCGGCCTTGCAGGTCACCTTCAGGCGGTTGCGGGCCTCGCCGGCGGCGCGGATCAGGCTGGCGGCCTCGATGAAGTCGGAATGCGAGTCCGGATGCACGAAGCGCAGGGCCGGCTGGCCGATCAGCTCCTGCCGGGTCCAGCCGGTCACCCGCGTCCAGGCGTCGTTGACCGTGGCGAACCGGCCCTGGACCAGCACGGCGAACAGGTCGTGGGCGTGGTCGAAGAACCACTGGGCGCTCTCGACGTCGCTGAGCCGGGCGGACGCTCGGGGGCGGTCGGCGGGGGGCGGGGACATCGCGGCTCCAGGGAAACGGATTCGGCGATGCTGCAGCTTAAGGGTAAACTTATGGTTGGCGTCGGCGATCTATGTTCGCTGACCGAGCATTATACCTCCGCCCACATGCGCAACAGATTGTGATAGGTCCCCGTCAGCGACAGCACCGACGGGTCGACGGACCCCACCGCGGTCGACAGGCGCTGGATCGCCACGTCCATGTCCAGCAGCAGGCCGCGCCGGGCGTCGTCGCGCACCAGGCTCTGGATCCAGAAGAAGCTGGCGGTGCGCACGCCGCGGGTCACCGGCGTCACGCGGTGCAGGCTGGAGGCCGGATAGAGGATCAGCCCGCCGGCCGGCAGCTTGACGATATGGCTGCCGAAGGCGTCCTCGACCACCAGCTCGCCGCCGTCATAGGCGTCCGGATCGGTCAGAAACAGGGTCGCCGACAGGTCGGTGCGCAGCGGCAGGCCGGTCGAGGGATCGCGGCGGATGGCGTTGTCGACATGGTCGCCGAAGCCCATGCCCTCGCCATAGCGGTTGAACAGCGGCGGCAGGATGGCGCGCGGCAGGGCGGCCGAGACGAACAGCGGGTTGGCCTGCAAAGCCTGGACGATCAGCGCCCCGACCTCGCGGGCCGCTGCGGCGTCCTGCGGCAGCTGCTGGTTGTGCTTGGCCATCGCCGCCTGAAAGCCGGAGGTGGCGTTGCCGTCGATCCAGTCGGCGGCGTCGAGCACGGCCCGGCAATGGGCGACCTGGTCGGCGGTCAGGACGTCGGCGATCTGCAGCATCATGCGCCCATCCCTAGCAGAACTATGGCCTCGCCCGGGAGGGGCCGCTCCCGGGCGAGGCGCTCGAACGTCGAAAGATCAACTCCGGGGAGGAAGAGGATCAGTACTTGACGTTCAAGGTCAGGATCGCCTGCCGGCCCGGACCGGGATCGGCGTGGTGCACGCCGTTGGTCTTGGCGATGTAGCGCTCGTCGGCGAGGTTCTGGACATTGAGCTGCAGGTCGACCTTGTCGTTGACCACGTAGCTGGCGAAGGCGTCGAAGCGCCAATAGGCCGGGGCGTAGATGGCGTTGGCCCCGCCGCCGGCCCCGCCCTGGTTGCCGCCGAAGCTCTTGGAGACGTAATAGGCCCCGCCGCCCAGCGACAGGCCGCGGACCACCCGGTAGGTCGAGAACAGGCTGAAGCTGTTCTGGGGGGTGTTGGCCAGCGGGTCGCCCTGGTTGGAAATGATCGTGCCGTTGGCCAGGACGGTGATCGCCCCGCGCACCAGCTCGCTGTCCATGTAGGTGTAGCCGCCGAAGGCCTGCCATTTGGGGGTGATGTTGCCCGAAATCCCCAGCTCGACGCCCTTGACCTCGACCTCGCCGACCTGCTGGTAGACGCCCGGGTCGGTCTGGATCTGGGCGTTCTGGCGCGTGGTCCTGAACACCGCCCCCGACAAGGCCAGCGTGTCGCCGAACAGGTTCCACTTCGCGCCCAGCTCGACGCTCTTGCTCTCTTCCGGCTCCAGGACGGTGGTCAACAGGTTGCCCGTGCCGGCGCTGGCGTTGCTGTTCTGGTCGCCCCCCGCCACGCCCGGCGGAGTCGAGGCGGTGCCGTAGGAGACGTAGAGGCTGGCGTGCTCGGTCGGCTTGTAGACCAGGCCCGCCTGATAGTTGGTGAAGCTCCACTCGCCTTCGCGGGCGGTGATGGCGGTGATGGTGAAGGCGCCGCCGGCGTTGGTGGTCGTGTAGTCGTGGCCGAAGGTCTGGTAGTTGTCGCGGCGCAGGCCCAGGTTCAGGAGCCACTTGTCGCCGAACTTGATCGTGTCGAAGGCGTAGACCGCCGCCGTCTTGGTGATGTTGTAGTTGGCCGGGCCGCGGGCGATGATCCCGCTCCAGCTGTCCTTGTCGTTGGGCGCGTAGACCAGGGTGCAGTCGCCGGCCCCCAGGCTGGCCAGGGTCGCGGCCGGGATGACATAGCCGGCCGGGCAGGCCGAGCCGCCGGTGGTGAAGGTCGCATAGGTGGCGTTGAGGTTCTTTTCGCGGCTAAGCTCCAGCCCGGCGTCGAAGCTGTGCTCGATCCCGCCGGTGGTGAACTTGCCGTGCAGGTCGGTGACCGAGGCCAGGGTCGTCGTCGGGTTCCAGCGGGTCTTGGTGCCGCGCTTCATCCACCAGGCGCCGTTGACGAACTGGGCCGCGCCGCCGTCGCCGGGATTGGTCAGGATATAGTTGTTGAGGGTCTTGGAGATCCGGACCACCTGGCGGACGCCGAGCCGGTCGTTGATCTGCTGGTCGAAGGCCACGGTGCCGATGTCGGCCTTGGTCTTCTGGTAATCGCGCGACGCGATCCCGTAGAAGCTGCGGCGGTCGACGGCCAGGACGCCGGAGGCGGTGCGCGGCTCGGTCGTCTTGGTCATCAGCGGCAGGCCGTAGTCGGGCGTCTGGTTCCCCTCCAGGTGATAGTAGCTGGCCACCAGCTTGGTGGGGCCGTCCAGGCCGAAGGCGATCGACGGGGCGATCCCCCAGCGGTCGAACTCGACGGCCTTGCGGCCTGGCGCGTCGCCCTGCGTGCCCAGCAGGTTCAGGCGCACGGCCACGCCGTCGTTGATCCTGTGGTTCAGGTCGACCGTGGCCCGGACATATTGGTCGGTCCCGCCGCCCAGCGAGGCGGTGGCGAAGTCGTCGGCCTTGGGGCTCTTGGAGCTCAGATTGATGCTGCCGCCGCCCGAGCCGCGGCCGCCGTAGGCCGAGTCCGGTCCCTTGACGATCTCGACCTGCTCGAGATTGAACACCTCGCGGGTCTGGCCGCCGCTGTCGCGGACGCCGTCGACGAAGACGTCGTTGCCCGAGCTCTGGCCGCGGATGAACGGCCGGTCGGCCAGGGGCTGGCCGCCTTCGCCGGCCCCGAAGGTGATGCCCGGCGAGGTGCGCAGGATGTCCTGCAGCGAGGTGGCGCCGGTCTGGGTGATGATCTTCTGCGGGATCACCGTGATCGCCTTGGGGGTGTCGACCAGCGGGGCGGTGAACTTCAGGGAGCTGACCTCGGCGGCCTTCTTGCGGCCGTCGACCTGGACGCCGCTGATCTCGGTGCTGGCGGCGGTGGCGACCGCCGCATCGGCGTCGGCCTCAGGCGCCGCGGCCGCTGCGAAGGCGCCGGGGGCCAGGGTCAGGCCGGCGAGCCCGGCGACGGCGGCGGCCCCGAGGGCGCGGCGGGCCTGGCTGCGGACGCCGGTCATGGCGGGCTTGGAAAGCTTGTGCATCGAAAAACCCCAGCGGACCTTTGACGGCCTTTGTCGTAATTGCGACGCGTTCTTAGCTGGAGCGTTGCTGAGGCGCAATGATAATCATTCTCAAAATGGCCGGCATCTCATGCGCGATGCCGCGCGCTCACGCGGATCGCCGCTGAGGGAATGGAAAGGGACGCGGAGCGCCGGACGACGTCCGGAGTGTTTGAGTGAGTACCGTTTCGACGAAGCCACCGCTCCGCGCGCTCGTTTTCCGTCCGCGTCCGGTAGGCGGCCCTGTTAAGGCCTAGCCGGACTCCGGAACCCCGCCGTTTCCGACGGGCCCCGGCGACGAGGGCGCGGATCTTCGACACACGCGCTTTATCCCCGTCGACGCCGACGGCGGGCGGGGCCTGCAACGCCAGGCTCCCCGGACACGCTGAAGTAACCCCCTCCAGCCCAGTCCCGCTCGATCGCCCCCCGCCGCCGCATCGGTCGCTGGCCATGCGTCCTTTCCCTGCAACGAGGTGGGTTCAGGATAGGGGCGGTTTCAGCGCCGAGGACTTGTGACGCTGAAGATTCTGCAAGGCGTTGGAAAGCTTGAGGTTCGCGGCCTCACCCACGGGGATCGACGCGTCCCGATCTCCCCAAACGCTTTTCTCCCCGTTCTTTCTACCCTTCCCTCCCCCTCCGTGGGGAGGGTGGCCCTGGCGGAGCCAGGGTCGGGTGGGGCCTGCTGAGCCGGCCGGTGGTCGAACGCCCTACGCCGGCCCCCACCCGACCCCTTCGGGGCCACCCTCCCCGCAAGGGGGAGGGAAGATAGAAAGAAAGTGGGGAGGGAAGATCGAAGGAAAGAAAACGACGGTGAATCCTTAGGCGCCCGCCGGTCGCGATGACCACGGCGAGGGCGTCTGGCCGGCCGCCGTGTCGAATGACCGGCTTGTCAGTTTGGCGTCAGCGTGGCGACCGCGTGGCGCTGGTAGGCCTGGGGCCATCTCCCTTCCGCGATGACGGAACCTGCCATGATCTCCCTCGTGCGGATCGCGCTTTCACGTCCCTACACCTTCGTGGTGATGGCCATCATGGTGTTCATCGTCGGGGCGCTGGCCGTGCTGCGCACGCCGACCGACATCTTTCCCAACATTCGCGTGCCGGTCGTGGCGGTGGCCTGGACCTATAACGGCCTGCCGGCGGCGGAGATGTCCGGCCGCATCCTGACGCCCTACCAGCGCACCCTGACCACGACGGTCAACGACATCGAGCACATCGAATCCACCTCCCTGCCGGGGATCGGGGTGGTCAAGATCTACTTCCAGCCGGGGGCCGACGTGCGCCTGGCCAACGCCCAGATCACCGCCGTCTCCCAGACCCTGCTGCGCCAGCTGCCGACCGGCACGACCCCGCCGCTGATCCTCAACTACAACGCCTCGACCGTGCCGATCGTCCAGCTGGCCCTGTCGGGCGAGGGCCTCAGCGAGCAGCAGCTGTTCGACTACGGGCTCAACTTCATCCGCACCCGCCTGGTCACCGTGCCCGGCGCGGCCATGCCGTTTCCGTTCGGCGGCCGCACCCGGCAGATCCAGGTCGACATCGATCCCCAGGCGCTGCTGTCCAAGGGGCTGTCGGCCAGCGACGTCGGGGCCGCCATCGCCGCCCAGACCCAGATCACCCCCGCCGGTTTCGTCAAGATCGGCGAGCTCCAGTACAGCCTCAGGCTCAACAACGCCCCCGGCTCGGTCGAGGAGCTCAACGCCCTGCCGATCCGCACCGTCAACGGCGCGACCGTGCGGATGAGCGACGTCGCCCACGTCCGCGACGGCTCGGCCCCGCAGCAGAACGTCGTCCATGTCGACGGCCAGCGCTCAGTGCTGATGACGGTGCTGAAGTCCGGCGCCACCTCGACCATCACCATCGTCGACGGGATCAAGGCGGCTCTGCCGGAGCTGAAGCTCAGCCTGCCCAAGGAACTGACCATCACCCCGCTCAACGACCAGTCGGCCTTCGTCAAGGCCGCGGTGGCCGGGGTGGTCTATGAGGGGGCGCTGGCGGCGGTCCTGACCTCGCTGATGATCCTGCTGTTCCTGGGCTCTTGGCGTTCGACGGCGATCATCGCCATCTCGATCCCGCTGGCGGTGCTGGCCGCCATCGCCGCCCTGGCGGCGTTCGGCCAGACCCTCAATGTCATGACCCTGGGCGGCCTGGCCCTGGCGGTGGGCATATTGGTCGACGACGCCACGGTGACCATCGAGAACATCAACTGGCACCTGGAGCAGGGCAAGGACGTGCGCACGGCGATCCTCGACGGCGCCGCCCAGATCGTCACCCCGGCCTTCGTCAGCCTGCTGTGCATCTGCATCGTCTTCGTGCCGATGTTCTTCCTGCCCGGCGTGTCGGGGTTCCTGTTCGTGCCGATGGCGCTGTCGGTGGTGTTCGCCATGATCGCCTCGTTCGTGCTGTCGCGAACCCTGGTGCCGACCATGGCCATGGCCCTGCTGCGGCCGCATGCCCCGCGCGGCCCCGGCGAGCCCGGCCATGACCACCGCTCGCCGTCCCGCAATCCCTTCGCCCGCTTCCAGCGGGGTTTCGAGCGGCGGTTCGAGCGGTTCCGCGACGGCTATGCCGGCGTCCTGGGCTTCGCCCTCGGTTCGGGCCGGGTCTTCGTGCTCGGCTTCCTGGCCTTTGCGGTGCTCAGCCTGGCCCTGATCCCGTTCCTGGGCCGCAACTTCTTTCCGGCGGTCGACGCCGGGGCGATCGCCATGCACGTCCGCGCCCCGGTCGGCTCGCGCATCGAGGAGTCGGCGGCCCTGTTCGACCAGATCCAGCGCCAGGTCCGCACGATCATCCCGGCCGCCGAGATCGACACCGTGGTCGACAACATCGGCGTCAGCAGCAGCGGCATCAACGTCACCTACAACGCCTCGGGCACGATCGGCCCGCAGGACGGCGACATCCTGATCAGCCTGAAGCCGGGCCACCGACCGACCGCCGAGCACATCGCCCGGCTGCGCCGCGAGATGCCAAGGCTGTTCCCCGGCGCCACCTTCTCGTTCCTGCCGGCCGACGTCACCAGCCAGATCCTGAACTTCGGCGCCCCCGCCCCGATCGACATCCAGGTGACGGGCGCCGACCTGGCCGCGAACCAGGCCTACGCCCAGAAGATCCTGCGGGCGATCCGCGGGATCGACGGGGTGGCCGACGCCCGCATCCAGCAGCCGGCCGGCGCGCCCGAGCTGCGCTTCGACGTCGACCGCACGCGGATCAACGCCCTGGGCCTGGACGAACGCGACGTCACCGCCAGCCTGGCCGGCGCGGTGGCCGGCAGCGCCCAGACCGCGCCGGTGTTCTGGCTCAACCCGGCCAACGGCGTGTCCTATCCGATCGTCGCCCAGACCCCGGAATACATGCTCGACAGCCTGCAGAAGCTGGCCGCCCTGCCGGTCACCGGCGCCCGCGTCCCCGGCCAGCCGCCGCAGGTGCTGGGCGGGCTGGGGGCGCTGAGCCGCGGCTCGACCGCCGCCGTGGTCTCGCAGTACAACATCCAGCCGATGGTCAATGTCTACGCCGCCACCCAGGGCCGCGACCTGGGCGGGGTGGCCGGCGACGTCCAGAAGGCCCTCAAGAGCCTGGAGAAGGACAAGCCCGCCGCCGTCAAGGTGACCCTGCGCGGCCAGTACCAGACCATGAACACCGCCTTTTCGGGCATGGGCTGGGGCCTGCTGGGGGCGGTGGTGATGATCTATCTGCTGATCGTCATCAACTTCCAGTCCTGGTCGGACCCGTTCGTGATCATCTCGGCCCTGCCGGCGGCCCTGGCCGGGATCGCCTGGATGCTGTTCGCCAGCGGCACGCCGCTGTCGGTGCCGGCCCTGACCGGGGCGATCATGTGCATGGGGGTGGCCACCGCCAACTCGATCCTGGTGGTCAGCTTCGCCCGCGAGCGGCTGGCCGCGCACGGCGACGCCGTCCAGGCCGCCTTCGAGGCGGGGGTCACCCGCTTCCGGCCGGTGCTGATGACCGCCCTGGCCATGGTCATCGGCATGACCCCCATGGCCCTGGCCCTGGGCGAGGGGGCCGAGCAGAACGCCCCGCTCGGCCGGGCGGTGATCGGCGGGCTGATCTTCGCCACCTGCGCCTCGCTGCTGTTCGTGCCCAGCGTCTTCGCTCTCGTCCACGGCCGCCGCCCGTCTCCCTCGAACGCGTCCTCCGAAGGTCTCGTCCATGCCTGACACCCCGCCATCTCCGACCGAGCTACCCCGCACCGATCCCCGCCGGCTGCGCCGCGCCGGCCTGGTCATCGGCGCCGCCCTGCTGGTGGTGCTCGGCGCCGGGACCGCCACCCGGCTGGCCGCGCGCCAGGACCTCGCCGCCGCGACCCGCGACAACGCCACGCCGTCGGTCAATGTCGTGCGGCCCGCCGGCGGCGAGGCCGGGGCGCTGGTGCTGCCCGGCCGCCTGCAGGCCTGGGCCCAGGCTCCGGTCTACGCCCGCACCGACGGCTATCTGCGCCGCTGGTACGCCGACATCGGAACCCCGGTGAAGGCCGGCCAGGTGCTGGCCGAGATCGACGCCCCGGAGGTCGACCAGCAGCTGGCCGCCGCCAACGCCGCCCTGGCCACGGCCCAGGCCCAGCGCGACCTGTCGGCCGTCACCGCCGCCCGCTGGGAGCGGCTGGTCGAGCTCAACGCGGTCTCGCGCCAGGCGGCCGACGAGCGGCGCGGCGACCTGGCCGCCCGCGAGGCGATGCGCAACGAGGCCCAGGCCAATGTCCAGCGCCTGCGGGCCCTGACCGGATTTCGGCGCATCGTCGCGCCGTTCGACGGGGTGGTGACCAGCCGCGACGTCGACGTCGGGGCGCTGATCGCCGCCGGCGACGGCCGGGCGACGCCGCTGTTCACCGTGGCCGACACCCGCAAGCTGCGGCTCTATGTCAGCGTGCCCCAGAGCCTGGCGGCGGGGATCCGTCCCGGCCTGACCGCCCGCTTCACCACTCCCGACCAGCCCGACCAGGTGTTCGAGGCCCAGCTGGTCCGCTCGGCCGACGCCGTCGACGCCCAGTCGGGGGCCATGCTGGTGCAGCTGGTGTTCGACAACAGCGCCGGCCGACTGAAGCCCGGAGCCTACGCCCAGGTGACGCTGGACCTGCAGGGGCCGGGGGCCGGGGCGGCGCCGCTGCGGGTGCCGTCCAGCGCCCTGCTGTTCCGCAAGGAGGGCACGGCGGTGGCGGTGGTCGGTCCCGGCGACCGCGTCCAGGTCCGGCCGGTGCGGATCGCCCGCGACTTCGGGGCCAGCCTGGAGCTGGCCGGCGGGATCGGGGCCGCCGACTGGGTGGTCAACAACCCGCCCGACTCCATCGCCGACGGCGACCTGGTCCGCCCGGTGCGGCCCCAGAACGCGGCCAAAGCCGGGGCCCCGGCCCGCTCGTAGCGGTGATCGGGGGAGCGGAAGCCCTCAGACGGGCTCGGCCAGTTCGGACTCGCGCGGTTCGCTGGTCACGCGCGGCGGGGCCGGCGTTTCGGCGGTCTCGCGCTTCTTCAGGAACAGCCCGACCAGCACCTCGCCGTGCTCGCAGCGGGCGAAGACGCTGCCGCCATGCATGGCGGCGACGGCCTTGACCACCGCCAGGCCCAGGCCGTGGCTGTCGCCGCTGTTCTCGCGGGCCGGGTCGAGGCGGTAGAAGCGGTCGAACAGTCGGGCCAGATGCGCCTCCTGGATCGGCGCGCCGCGGTTGCGCACGCCGACGCAGACCTCGTCGCCATGGTCTTCGATCGTCACGGTCACCCGGCCGGGGCCGGCGCCGTGGCGGATGGCGTTGTCGAGCAGGTTGGTCAGGGCCCGGCCCAGCAGCGACTCCTCGACGGCGATCGTCGCGTCGCCCTCGATGCGCAGCGTCACGCCGGCCTCCTCGAACAGCACGTCGAGGAAATCGGCGGTCTTGCGGACCAGGGCGGCCAGCGAGGTCGGGGCCAGGTTGGCGGCCACCGCCCCCTGGTCGGCCCGGGCGAGGAACAGCATGTCGTTGATGATGGTCCGCAGCCGCTCCAGCTCCTCAAGATTGGAGTGCAGCACCTCCTCCAGCTCGTCCGGCCGCCGCGGCCGCGACAGCGCCACCTGGGTCTGGCCGATCAGGTTGCTGAGCGGTGTGCGCAGCTCGTGGGCGACGTCGGCGTTGAACGACGACAGCCGGACATAGGCGTGCTGCAGGCGATCGAGAGCGCCGTTGAAGGCGGCCATCAGCCCTTCCAGCTCGGCCGGCAATCGCCGGGTCGGCATCCGCAGGCTGAGGTCGTCGGGATTGAGCGCCGCGGCGTGCTGCGACAGCCGGTCGACCGGGGCCAGGCCGTCGCGGGCGATGCGCCGGCCCAGCAGGCTGACCGCCGCGGTCGTCAGCAGCGAGGCGGCCAGCACCCCGACGCCGAGCACCAGGCCGGAGGCGTCAAACGGGGCGGTGTCGGCGGCGATGGTCAGGCGCACGGCCGGACGCTCGCGGTAGGGCCCCACCATCTTGGACAGGGTCATGAACCGCCGCCCCTCGAACCGCACATAGCCCAGGCCCTGCTTCGGCCCCTCGACCCGGGCCCCGGCCGGCCAGGGCGCGCCATAGGCGAAGCGGGGGTCGGGGCTCTCGACCCGGTAGCGGATGGCGTCGTTGGCCGGGGTGAAGGAGGTCAGCTTGTCGGCCAGCAGCGGCCAGCGGCCGGCCTCGCCCAGGCGGTGGACCATGGTCTCGACGATCTCGAACCGGGCCCGCAGCTCCTCGGCCTGGTGGCGGCGCAGCTCCAGGGTCTGGAACACGAAGACGGCCACGCCGGCCAGGGCCGAGACCAGCCCCGTGGCCACCGCGAACATCAGGGTCAGGCGTCCGGCGATCGAGGTCGGCGTCACGCGGTCTCCTCCGGCCGATGCTCCAGAACATAGCCCATGCCGCGGATGGTGTGCAGCAGCTTGCTGTCGAACCCCCCGTCGATCTTGGCCCGCAGGCGCTTGATCGCCACCTCGACGACATTGGTGTTGGTGTCGAAATTGATGTCCCAGACCAGCTCGGTGATCACGGTCTTGGAGACGATCTGCGACTGGCGGCGGGCCAGCACCGCCAGCAGGGCGAACTCCTTGGCGGTCAGGTTCAGGCGCTTGCCGGCCCGGGTGGCGCGGCGCGACAGCAGGTCCAGGTGCAGGTCGCCGACCGTGATCGCCGTCGACTCGTTGCGGCCGCGGCGGGTGATGGCCTGCAGCCGCGCCAGCAGTTCCAGGAACGAGAACGGCTTGATCAGATAGTCGTCGGCCCCGGCCCCCAGGCCCTGCAGGCGGGCCTCGACGCTGTCGCGGGCGGTCAGCATGATCACCGGGGTCTGGCGGCGCTGGCGCAGGCGCTCCAGCACCGTGACGCCGCCCAGGCGCGGCAGCATGACGTCGAGGATCACCGCGTCATAGTCCAGGGTCTGGGCCAGGTGCAGACCGTTCTCGCCGTCGCTGGCGAAATCGACGGTATAGCCCTGCTCGGTCAGGCCCTTGCGCAGATAGGCGACGGTCTTGGGTTCGTCCTCGACGATCAGGATCTTCATGGCGGCCCTTCAACGCGCGGTCGGGTCCTGGCGGCGATGACCGGATCCGCGACGGGGCGCCAGCCTACAGCGGGGATCCCCGCGCCTGAAGGCCGAAGCGGGCCGCTTGCCGGGGGGCGGACGCGCGGCGGGCGGGCCGACAGGGCGAGGAACCCTCACTATCGACGATCGACCCGGTCCGCCCGCTGACGCGAAAATGACAAATCCGACCGGAGACCGCGGACCCTCCGGCCGCGATCAGACGAATTCGGCCAGGGCTTCGGCGGCGAAGGGCTTCAGGCGCTTCCGGTCGCCGGCCCGCACCTTGATGGCCCAGTCGGGATCGGTGATCAGGGCGCGACCGACCGCGATCAGGTCGAACTCCCCGCGCTCCAGCCGGCGGACCAGGCCGTCGATACCGGTCGGCGTCGAGCGCTCGCCCGAGAACACATTGATGAAGTCGCCCGACAGCCCGACCGAGCCGACGCTGATCGTCGCCGCGCCCGTGAGCTTCTTGGCCCAGCCGGCGAAGTTCAGGCCCGCCTCGCCGTCGATCTCCGGAAATTCCGGGGTCCAGAAGCGGCGCTGCGAACAGTGCAGCACGTCGACGCCGGCCTCGACCAATGGCAGGAGCCAGTCGGCCATCTGGCCGGGCGTATGGGCCAGCCGCGCCTTCAGGTCCTGCTGCTTCCACTGGCTGACCCGCAGGATGATCGGATAGTCCGGCCCGACCGCCTGGCGGATGGCGGCGACGACCTCGGCGGCATAGCGCGACCGCTCGCCCAGCGACGCGCCGCCATAGCGGTCGGCGCGGGCGTTGGTCCCGTCCCAGAAGAACTGGTCGACCAGATAGCCGTGGGCGCCGTGGATCTCGATCGTGTCATAGCCCAGCCGCTGGGCGTCGCCCGCCGCCCGGGCCCAGGCGGCGACGGAATCGGCGATGTCCTCCTGGCTCATCGCCACGCCGCGGGCCTCGCCGGGCTTGACCAGGCCCGAGGGGCTCTCGATCGGCCCCTTCGGCTCCCAGTCGGCGGTCAGGCTCTTGACCGAACCGGTGTGCCACAGCTGCGGCCCCATCGCCGCGCCGGCGGCGTGGACGGCGTCGATGACCGGCTTCCAGCCGGCCAGCGCCTCGCCGTAGAAGAACGGCACGCCCGGGTCGTTGTGCGAATTGGGCCGCTCGATCACCGCGCCCTCCGACAGGATCAGCCCGACCTGGCCCTCGGCGCGCCGCCGGTAATAGGCCACGTGCGCCTCGCCCGGGACGCCGCCCTGGGCGAAGGAGCGGGTCATCGGGGCCATGACGATGCGGTTCTTCAAGCTTAGAGATTTGACGCGGAACGGCTCGAACAGGACGTCGGGACTAGTCGACACGGGACTTCCTCGCAGGGTGTTTCACTGCGGGAACGGTGGGCGAAGGGCGGCGGCCGGGCAAAGCCGAACTGTTTAACCCCCTAAGGGACCGCCGCGGGGCGCAGGCAGGAAGTGGCGGTCCATCAATGTGTGCAGTTCGCCCAAGATACGGCCCAGCGCCTGCTGGTCGGCCTCCGGCAGGCCGCGGAAATAGCGCACGAAATGGCCCTCCCGCTCGATCGCCGCGCCGATGGCCAGGACGACCTCGGAGCCCTGGGGGGCCAGGTGCAGGACGGTGACGCGGCCATCGGCGGCGGCCGGTGCGCCGACCACCAGGCCCCTGTCCGCCAGCTTGCGGATCCGCGCCGTCAGGGCGGCGTTGGAGACGTTCAGGGCCAGGGCCAGGTCGGTCGGCCGCATCGGCTTGTCCGGCTCCATCATCAGGGCGCCCAGCAGGTGGAAGTCGGCGATGCTCAGGCCGTGCTGGCCGCTGATCCGGTTCAGGTCGGTCTCGACCAGCTGGGCCACTTTCATCACGTGCCACATCGGCCCGAAGTGCCGCACGTCCAGGCCCAGGGCCGCGTAGAAGGCCATGCCGGCCTGCAGCTGGTCGACCGGCGCCCGCGGCCTTGGCCGGTCGTCCGCGAGGTGCTTGGCGATGGCTGACATGGCGCTGCGATCCCGGCCCGACGCGGCTGCGTCCTCCGCCGACGATAGCGCCTTCACCGGCCGATGTCGTGCGGCCGAACCGCCCCTTACCGCGCCACGCTGGCCCGGGCCCGCTTCAGGCCCGGGCGGGTGTTGGGCGCCCCGGCCTCGTTCTGCTCCAGGGCCGCCAGCAGGTCGGCCTTCAGCACGGCCAGGGTCTTGGGATCGGCGACCTTGCCGCCCTCGGCGGTCTGCACATAGAAGGCGTCGACCGCCCGCTCGCCATAGCCGTCGATATGGGCGGACTGGATCGACAGGCCGTTGTCGGCCAGGGTGCGGGCCAGGGCCTGCAGCAGGCCCGGACGGTCGCGGCCCGAGGCCTCGACCACCGTGGCCTCGTTGGAGGCCTCGTTGTCGACCACCACCGTCGGGGCGATGGCGAAGGCGGCGGTGCGCGACAGCTCCGAACCCCGGCGAGGTTCGACCGCCAGCGGCTCGCCGCGGCCGGCCGCCTCCAGGGCGTCCGCCATCCGGCGCAGGGCGCGAGGGTTCTCGCAGCCCAGGGCCGCGCCGGTCACGTCCTGCACATGGAAAACGTCCAGGGCCTGGCCCTGGCGCGAGGTGAAGACCCGGGCCCCGACCACGTTTCCGCCGAGCGAGGAGACGGCCAGCGCCAGGTCGGCGAACAGGCCGCGGCGGTCCCTGGCGGCGACCACGATCTCGGCGGCGTTGGCTCCGGCCGGCACCCGGCCCTCGGCCGCCGCCCCGCCCTGGATCGACGCCCGGCGGGCCAGGGCGGCGTGGTCGAGCAGGTCCTGGGCCGAGAAGGCCCCGAAATAGGCCGACTCCATGGCCTGGGCCCAGCCCTTGGCGGCCGGATCGGCGGCGACCAGGGCGTGGCGGGCCGCCTCGGCGGCGGCCTCCTGGTGACGCTGGACGCTGGCGGCGGCGTCGCTGCCGCGGCCGCCGCGGAACACCGCCTCGGTGGCGTTGTAGAGCTCGCGCAGCAGCTGGCCCTTCCAGCCGTTCCAGACCCCCGGCCCGACGGCGCGGATGTCGGCGACGGTGATCACCAGCAGCAGGCGCAGGCGTTCGGGGTTCTCGACGATGCGGGCGAAGGCGGCGACCGTGCCGGGATCGGCGACGTCGCGCTTCTGGGCGAAGTCGCTCATCACCAGGTGGTTCTCGACCAGCCAGGCGACCAGCTCGACCTTCAGCCGGTCGACGCCGAGGCGCTCGCAGGCGCTGCGGGCGCTGCGGGCCCCGGCCTTTTCCTGTCCGCCGACCCCGCCCTTGCCGGTGTCGTGCAGCAGCATGGCCAGGAACAAGGCCTCGCGGTCCTCGATCAGCGGCAGGATCGACACCGCCAGCGGGTGGTCGTCGGACAGCCGCCCGGCCGCCATGTCGCCGATCAGGCCCACCGCCCGCAGGGTGTGCTCGTCCACCGTGTAGGAGTGGTACATGTTGAACTGCATCTGGGCGACGATGCGGCCGAACTCGGGGATGAAGCGGCCCAGCACCCCGGCGTCGTTCATCAGGGTCAGGGTGCGGTAGGAGCGCTTGCCGAAGGCCAGCAGGCTCAGGAAGGCCTTGGTCGCCTGGGGGTCGCGGCGGACCTTGGAGGTGATCAGGTGCAGGTTGCGGGTCACCGCCGTGAAGGCGTCGGGGTGCAGGTCGAGGTCGCGCGCGTCGGCGGTCTTGAACAGCCGGATCAGGTTGACCGGGTCGGCCTCGAACACCTCGGGGCCGTCGATGTTCAGCCGGCCGCCGTCCTCATAGAAGCCGGCCACGTCCAGGGCCTTGCGCTTGGGCTTGCCGCCGCCGGGCAGGAACCGCGAGATGCCCTTGGGTTCGTTCTTGAAGTGCTCGGCCTCCAGCTTGGCCGAGAAGGCGCGGGTCAGGGCCCCGACTTCCTTGGCGATCAGGAAATAGCGGCGCATGAACCGCTCGACGGCCGGGGCGTCGCCGCGGTCGCCATAGCCCATGCGCCGGGCGATCTCGGGCTGCAGGTCGAAGGTCAGCCGCTCCTCGGGCCGGCCGGTGGCGAAGTGCAGGTGGGCACGCACCGCGTGCAGGAAGTCGAAGGCGCGAATGAAGCCCTTGGCCTCGCGGCGGTCGAACACCTCCAGCAGGAATACGTCCTCTGGACGGTCGACCGGGTGCAGATATTCGGCGATCCACATCAGGGTGTGCAGGTCGCGGAGACCCCCCTTGCCCTCCTTGACGTTGGGTTCGACCATGTAGCGGCTGGCCCCGGCCCGGGCCTGGCGGTCGTCGCGCTCTTTCAGCTTGGCGGCGACGAACTGCGCGCCCGTGGCCTTCATGACCTCGTCGCGGAACCGGCGCTTCAGCTCCGCGCCCAGGCGCTCGTCGCCGGTCAGGCGGCGGGCCTCCAGGATCGTGGTGCGGATCGTGAAGTCCTCGCGCGACAGCTTGACGCATTCGTCGATGGTGCGCGAGGCGTGGCCGACCTTGAAGCCCAGGTCCCACAGGGCGTAGAGCATGAACTCGATCACGCTCTCGGCGTGCGGCGTCTGCTTGTAGGGCCGCAGGAACAGCAGGTCGATGTCCGAGAACGGCGCCAGGGTGCGCCGACCGTAGCCGCCCACCGCCAGCAGGCACAGGCGCTCGCCCTCGGTCGGGTTGCGGGCCCGGAACACGTGGACGGTGGTGAAGTCGTAGAGGGCGGTGATCACCTCGTCGGTGACGCCGCTGAGCAGCCGGGCCGTCTCCAGGCCGCCGGCCCCGTTCTCCAGCCGCTCCTTGGCGATCATCCGGCCGCGAAACAGCGCCTGCTTGAGGATCTCGATGGCCCGGGCCCGCTGGGCGGCCTCGTTGCCGATCAGGTCGAGGGCGGCGGCTGACAGCCGGGCGCGCAGGGCGTGGCCGTCGACGACATGTTCCAGGGGGGTGGGGCGAAGGCGACGAGGCATGAGGGCTATATGGTGCACCGGAGGCGTAAGGGCCAAAAAGCGGCGGCCGGTCTCGGCGCGCGCCCGACGCCTTCTATAGGGAGTCAGGTCTTGAGCAGAGCTTTAAGCCGATAAAGCGCCTCGAGGGCCTCGCGAGGACTCATGCCGTCGATATCCAGGTCGCCGAGCGCCGCGTCAACGCGGCTCGGCGCCGCGGGACTGGGCGCCGGGGCCAGGTGGCTGGCGGCGAACAGCGGCAGCTCGTCGAGCTTGGCCGGTGATTCGGTCTTGCTCTCCAGGCGGTCGAGCACCTCGCGGGCCCGGGCCACCACCGGTCCGGGCACCCCGGCCAGCTTGGCCACCTGCACGCCGTAGGAGCGGTCAGCGGGACCGGCGGCGGCCTCGTGCAGGAACACCAGGTCGCCGTTCCACTCCTTGGCCCGCAAGGACAGGTTGGAGACGTGGGCCAGCCGGGTCTCCAGCGTCGCCAGCTCGTGATAGTGGGTGGCGAACAGGGCCCGGCAACGGTTGACGTCATGCAAGGCCTCGGCGCAGGCCCAGGCGATGGCCAGGCCGTCATAGGTGGCCGTGCCGCGGCCGATCTCGTCGAGGATCACCAGGCTGCGCGGGCTGGCCTGGGTCAGGATGGCGGCGGTCTCGACCATTTCCATCATGAAGGTCGAGCGGCCGCGGGCCAGGTCGTCGCCGGCGCCCACGCGGCTGAACAGCCGGTCGACCACCCCCAGGCGCAGGCTCTTGGCCGGCACGTAGCAGCCGGCCTGGGCCAGGATGGCCAGGATGGCGTTCTGGCGCAGGAAGGTCGACTTGCCGGCCATGTTCGGGCCGGTGACGATCGACAGCCGCGCCCCCGCTTCGCCGGCGGCGTCCAGCCGGCAGTCATTGGGGGTGTAGGGGTCGCCGGCCCGCCGGACCGCGGCCTCGACCACCGGATGGCGGGCGGCGCGGGCGTCGAAGGCCAGGGAGCGGTCGACGGTGGGGCGCACCGCGCCGCAATCCTCCGCCCACTCGGCCAGGGCGGCGGCGACGTCGAGTCGGGCCAAGGCCTCGGCGGCGATCTGGATCGGCTCGGCCAGCAGGCGGGCGACCTCGCGCCAGGTCTCGAAGGCGGCGATCTCCATGGCCAGCACCCGTTCGGCCGCCTGGGCGATGCGGGCGTCCAGGTCGGCCAGCTCGACGGTGGTGAAGCGGACCTGATTGGCCAGGGTCTGGCGGTGGATGAAGACGGCGTTCAGCGGCGGCTGGAACAGCGGGTCGGCCTTGCCGGCCGTGGCCTCGACGAAATAGCCGAGCACGCCGTTGTGGCGGATCTTCAGCGGCACGCCGCTCTCGGCCGCCAGCCGGGTCTCCAGGCCGACGATCACCCGGCGGCTGTCGTCGCGCAGGCCGCGGGCCTCGTCCAGCTCCTCGCGGACCCCGGCGGCCACGAAGCCGCCGTCGCGGGCCAGGGCCGGCAGGTCCGCGCCCAGCCCGACCTCCAGCGCCTCCAGGAAGCCCGCCAGGCCCTCGTGGCGCGACGGGGTCAGGGCGTGGAAGGCCTGTTCCAGCTCGGCCGGCGGCGAGGTCATGGCGTCGCCGGACCCGGCCAGCATCGCCGCCAGCGCCCGGCCTGTCGTCAGGGTGTCGCGGAGGCAGCCCAGGTCGCGCGGACCGCCCCGGCCCAGGGCCAGGCGCGACAGGGCGCGGGCCATGTCGCCCGAGCCCTTCAGCACCTCGCGCAGCCGCTCGCGCAGCTGGCGATGCTCGACGAACCACTCCACCGCGTCCAGACGGGCGTCAATGGCGTGGGGGTCGAGCAGCGGCCGGGCCAGGCGCGCGGCCAGCAGCCGGGCCCCGCCGGCGGTCACCGTGCGGTCGATGGCGGCCAGCAGCGAGCCATTGCGGTCGCCGCCCTGGGTCCGGTCGATCTCCAGGCTGGAGCGGGTGGCCGGGTCGATGGCCATGACGTCGGCCTCGGCGGCCCGGCGCGGGGCGCGCAGAGCCGGCAGCTTGCCGGCCTGGGTCATCTCCAGGTGGGCGGCGATCAGGCCCAGGGCCCCGATCTCGGCCGGCGACAGCCCGCCGAAGCCGTCCAGGGTGTCGACCCCGTACAGCCGCTTGACCCGGGTCTCCGAGGCCTGCGGTTCGGACAGGGCCGAGGGCATCGGCTGGATCAGACCGCCGCAAATCTTCAGGGTCTGGGCCAGGTGCTCGTCCGACAGCAGCCGGTCGGCGACCAGGGTCTCGGAGGGGGCCAGGGCCGCCAGGATCGCGGCCACGGCGTCCTTGGCGACCAGGAAGCACTCGACCTCGCCGGTCGACAGCTCGACCGCCGCCACCGCCGCCTGGCCGGCCCGCACGGCCACGGCGGCCAGGCGGTTGGCGCCGCGGGCGTCGAGCAGGCCGTCCTCGGTCAAGGTGCCGGGCGTGACCACCCGGACGATGTCGCGGCGGACCACCGACTTGGAGCCGCGCTTCTTGGCCTCGGCCGGGTCTTCCATCTGCTCGCAGACGGCGACCTTGAAGCCCATGCGGATCAGCTTGGACAGATAGGCCTCGGCCGCGTGCTGCGGCACCCCGGCCATCGGGATCGGCTGGCCGTTGTGGGTGCCGCGGAAGGTCTGGCTGATGCCCAAGGCGGCGGCGGCCTTGTAGGCGTCGTCGAAGAACAGCTCGTAGAAGTCGCCCATCCGGAAGAAGATCAGGGCGTCGGGCTGCCGCGCCTTCATCTCGAAGAACTGCTGCATCACCGGCGTCGCGCCGGCAGCGTCATAGGTCTGGACGAGGGGGGAGGCGGGGGCGTTCATCCCGCCGGAAGGTACAGAGCGTCGCGGCCGGCGTTAAGGCTTCGGCTAGGGATATCCACAAGCCCTGGGGACTAATCCCGGAAAAACCCAAGAAAGACGCGCTCGACCGTCTCCAGAGTGGCGGCGCGGAGCGGCTTGGGATCTTCGGCCTCGCCGATCAGCAGGGCGGCTTCGCAGAGCATGGCGGCGATCATGCGAGCCGCCAGGGCCGGGTCCGCGGCCTGGAAGCGGCCGGCGGCGTGGAGGTCGCTGATCGCCGCCACCATCATGCCGATGGCGTAACGGTCCTCGATCGCCCGGCAGCGGGCCGCGCCCAGCACGGCGGGGGCCTCCTCGATGACGAGGCGGCGATAGTCGGGCTCGACGCAGGCCTCCAGGAACGCCGCGGACCCCACCAGCAACCGCCGGGTCGGATCGGCGATCTCGGCGGCCGCCTGCCGCACCCGGCCGGCGGCCTGGGCCTGCAGCCGCTCGACCAGAGCCTCGAACAGCGCCGCCTTGTCCTCGAAGTGATGATAGAAGGCCCCGCGCGTCACCCGGGCGGCACGGGCGATCGCCTCAACCCCGGCCTGGCCGTAGCCCTCGGACACGAACAGCAGACGCGCCGCCTCCAGCAAGGCCTCGCGAGTCGTCTCCGCATATTCCTCGCGCCTGGATTTCACGCCGAAGTTCGGGGCCGCATCGCTCATGTCGACACCGTACATATTGACAACTCACCTGCGTAGCCCCATTTTACATACTGACTGTATGTATAGTGCAGTCCGTATCTCGGAGAGACGTCCATGTACGATTTCCACGAACCGACCGCCGCCTATCAGGCCCCGACGCCCGCCCAGATCGCCGCCGCCCAGGATTGGGTCGCGAGGTTCGAGGTCCGCTGGGCCAAGCCCGACGCCGACGCCCTGCGCGACCTGATGCATCCCGATACTCGCAATCTAATCCCGCCCATGGCTGCGCCGGGCGACCGCGAGACGGTTGTCGAGCATTTCCGCAACGTCCTGGCCATGCTGCCGGACTTCCGCCTGCGGGTGGTGCGCTGGGCCCCCTCGGGCGACACGGTGATGATCGAATGGGAAGGCGCGGCGACGGTGGCGGGCAAGCCCCTGACTTGGCGCGGCGTCGATCGCATCAGCCTGCGCGGCGACAGGATGTACGAGGGCCAGGTCTATTGGGATACGCGCAGCCTGGCCGAACAGATGCAGGCGGCGATGACCGCGGCCTAACGACGAAGGGCCCCGAAGCTTTCGCTCCGGGGCCCTTGTCGTGTCACGATGCGGGCAGCCTAGCTCCCCGTCACCTCTTCCCAGAAGCGCTTGGCCTTGCCGACGAAGTTGGCGGACTTGGGGTTCTGTTTCTCGCCGCACAGGCCGGCCAGCTCCTGCAGGAGCTCCTTCTGCCGGGCGGAGAGGTGGGTCGGGGTCTCGACGAACAGTTCGACCACCAGGTCGCCGCGCTGGCGGCTGCGCAGGGACGGCATGCCCTTGCCCTTGAGGCGGACGGTCTTGCCGGTCTGGGCGCCCTCGGGGACGCTGACGGTGACCCGGCAATGGCCGTCGCAGGCCTCGCCGCCCCGCAGGCAGGGGGCCTCGATCTCGCCGCCCAGGGCCGCCACCGTCATCGGCACCGGCACGGTGCACAGCAGGTCCAGGCCGTCGCGCTCGAACAGCTCGTGCGGGATCACCGACAGGAACAGATAGAGGTCGCCGCGCGGGCCGCCGCGGGCCCCCGCGTCGCCTTCGCCGGCCAGGCGGATGCGAGCGCCGTCGTCGACGCCGGCCGGGATGCGCACCGACAGCACGCGCTCGCGGCGCACCTGGCCATGGCCGTGGCAGTTCTGGCAGGGGTCGAGGACCAGGCGGCCCGAGCCGCCGCAGCGCGGGCAGGCGCGCTCGACCGCGAAGAAGCCCTGGGTGGCCCGCACCCGGCCGGCCCCGCCGCAGGTGCCGCAGACCGTCGGGCTGGTGCCGGGCTTGGCGCCCGAGCCGTCGCAGACCTCGCAGGTGATGGCGGCGGGAACCTTGATCTCGACCTCGGCGCCGGCATAGGCCTGCTCGAGGGTGATCTCCAGGTCGTAGCGCAGGTCCTGGCCGCGCTGGGGACCATTCGACTGGCGACGGCCGCCGCCGAACATCTCGCCGAACACGTCGCCGAACACGTCGTTGAAGATGTCGCCGGCGTCGGCCCCGCCGAAGCCGCCTGGCCCGCCCTGCTGGCCGTTGACGCCGGCATGGCCGAAGCGGTCATAGGCGGCGCGCTTCTGGGCGTCCGACAGCACCGAATAGGCTTCGTTGATTTCCTTGAACCGCGACGAGGCGTTCTCGCAGCCGCCGTTGCGGTCGGGATGGTGCTCCATCGCCATCTTGCGGAAGGCGGCCTTGAGGCCCGCTTCGTCGATCGACCGGCTTACGCCGAGAACCTCATAATAGTCGCGCATCGCTTAAACCTCGAAGCTCAAGCGCGGCGCCGACGTCAGAGAACGGCAGGCCTCGCTTTCGCGCGTTGGGAAACGGCCCGTGATCGCTTCCAGGCCGTCTCGATCATGGTCCAGGCGATCACGACGATGAGAAATAGCCAAAGCGAATAGCCGAGCAGATATTGAAGGGGATGAATTTGATAGGGCGGCAGCGGGTTGGGCAGCCATCCGACCTTCTGGGCCAAGGCGATCTTGTCCGCCTTCAGCGTGTAGTAGGCCTTCTCCCGGCCCTCGACGCCCAGCACGTAGCCGTCGTCCTTCAGATAGATTCCGCCAAAAAACCACTGGGTGGTCACCTTGTGACCCAGATAGAGCTGCTCGCCCGCCGGTCCTGGAAGCGCGACCGGCGCGAGGCGCTCGATCTGTTCGCTTTTGCCGAACCGGACCGGAAGGGCCGCGTTGGCGACCGAAGGCGCCAGCAGAACCAGAGCCAGCAAAAACGCAACCAGACGCCCCATCACTTCCCCCAACCGTTAGGCGCGAAAAACCTATCGCGAGGGACGCGCCATTGCAACGCTTGCGTGCGCCGGAAATCCCGGGGTGATGAAGCGGCGAGAGGGGGTTGAACATTGTCCTGATCGCAAACGACGGCAGCGATTTATTTGGGGGACAGGCGGTCCGCGTGCAAGACGCGCGGACCGCCTGCGACATCATCACGCCGACGGCTTGGAGTCGTCGACTTCCTCGAACTCGGCGTCGACGACGCCTTCGTCCTGGGCGGGTTCTTCGCTTTCGCCGCCGCCCTGCTGGGCCGCGTACATGGCTTCGCCCAGCTTCATCGACGCCTGGATCAGGGCCTGGGTCTTGGCCTGGATGGCCTCGACGTCGTCGCCTTCCAGGGCCGACTTCAGGTCGGTGAGCCCGGTCTCGATGGCGGCCTTCTCAGGCGCGCCGACCTTGTCGCCGTGCTCGGCCAGGGCCTTCTCGGTCGAGTGCACGATGGCCTCGCCCTGGTTCTTGGCCTCGACCAGCGCCTTCTTCTTCTCGTCCGCGGCCTTGTTGGCCTCGGCTTCCTTGACCATGCGCTCGATGTCGGCGTCCGACAGGCCACCATTGGCCTGGATGCGGATCGAGTGCTCCTTGTTGGTCGCCTTGTCCTTGGCGTGGACATTGACGATGCCGTTGGCGTCGATGTCGAAGGTGACCTCGATCTGCGGCACGCCGCGCGGGGCCGGCGGAATGCCCTGCAGGTCGAACTGGCCGAGGAACTTGTTGTCCGCCGCCATCGGCCGCTCGCCCTGGAAGGCGCGGATGGTCACGGCCGACTGGTTGTCGTCGGCGGTCGAGAAGGTCTGCGAGCGCTTGGTCGGGATGGTGGTGTTGCGCTCGATCAGCGGGGTGAACACCCCGCCCAGGGTCTCGATGCCGAGGGTCAGCGGCGTCACGTCGAGCAGCAGCACGTCCTTGACGTCGCCCTGCAGCACGCCGGCCTGGACCGCGGCGCCCAGCGCCACGACTTCGTCCGGGTTGACGCCCTTGTGCGGCTCGCGGCCGAAGAAGTCCTGCACCGCCTGCTGGACCTTGGGCATGCGGCTCATGCCGCCGACCAGGATCACTTCGTCGATGTCGCTCTTCTTGAGGCCGGCGTCCTTCAGGGCCTGCTCGCACGGACCGATGGTGCGGGCGATCAGGTCTTCCACCAGGGCTTCGAGCTTGGAGCGCGACAGCTTGATGTTCAGGTGCAGCGGGCCCGAGGCGTTCATCGAGATGAAGGGCAGGTTGACTTCGTACTGAGCCGTGCTGGACAGCTCCTTCTTGGCCTTTTCAGCCTCTTCGCGCAGGCGCTGCAGGGCCAGCTTGTCCTTGCGCAGGTCGACGCCCTGCTCCTTCTTGAACTCGTCGGCCAGGTAGTCGACGATCCGCAGGTCGAAGTCCTCGCCGCCCAGGAAGGTGTCGCCGTTGGTCGACTTCACCTCGAAGACGCCGTCGCCGATCTCCAGGATCGAAACGTCGAAGGTGCCGCCGCCCAGGTCGTAGACGGCGATCTTCTTGCCGTCGTTCTTCTCAAGCCCATAGGCCAGGGCGGCCGCGGTCGGCTCGTTGATGATGCGCAGGACTTCCAGGCCGGCGATCTTGCCGGCGTCCTTGGTCGCCTGGCGCTGGGCGTCGTTGAAATAGGCCGGAACGGTGATCACGGCCTTGGTCACGGGCTCGCCCAGATGGGTCTCGGCCGCTTCCTTCATCTTCTGCAGGATGAAGGCGGACACTTCCTGCGGCGAATAGTCCTTGCCGTGGGCCTTCACCCAGGCGTCGCCGGTCGGGCCCTTGACGATCTCGTAGGGCACCATGCCCTTGTCCTTCTCGACCACCGGGTCGGAGGCGTTGCGGCCGATCAGGCGCTTGATGGCGAAAAGGGTGTTGGTCGGGTTGGTGACGGCCTGGCGCTTGGCGGGCTGGCCGACCAGCCGCTCGCCGTCCTCGAGGAAGGCGACCACCGACGGGGTGGTGCGGGCGCCCTCGGCGTTCTCGATCACCTTGGGGGTTTTACCGTCCATGATGGCCACGCACGAATTCGTGGTGCCAAGGTCGATACCGATAATCTTGCTCATGTTGAGACCTGCAGCTCCTGAATGGCGGACGGCGGTGACAAGGGCCTTAAGGCAAGCGCCCCGGTTTTTCTCGAGCCGTCCCCGTCTGGTCGCGTTCTAACGGTTGATCCAAATTCTCGCCGTCCGAGCGCCGGCCGAGGCCGACGCACGAACGGAAAGTTCGTTCAATCGAAGTCGACGTGCCCGTCAACCCCGCTTCGCAGCCGGATATGGGGGATAGGTACCAGCCTGCAAGCCCATTCCCGCATGGAAAGAAGGGGAATCGCCCGCGGAAACGAAAAGACCGGGCGCAAAAAGGCCCGGTCATTCCGTCAGATAGGTCGCCAGCGCGGCCCGAAAACCTCAACTGGCGTTCGCTGAACCCGCTCGCTGGGCGGCTCAGCCTGCGGCCTTGGCGACCCAGGCGGTGATCTGCGGCGTCACCGCCTTGCGGGTCTTGATCCGATCGGTGATCGAGGCGACCGACTTTTCAGCCTCGCCGCGCGAGCCTTCCGGCAGGTTGGCGGCGGCGTAGGCCCGGACCTTGCCGATCATCGCCGGATCGGCCGAGCGCCGGGCCAGGCCGGGGATGAACTTGGTGCGCGAGGCCATATCGACCTTGCCGTTGACGGCGTCCTTGTGGGCGACGGCGAAGTCGAAGGCCAGGTCCGGATGCAAGGCCGCGACCCGCGAGATCATGTTGGACGACAAGGTCTCGCTCGGCTCGCTGGTCAGGGCCAGGTCCAGGGCCTTGGCGGCCAGGGCCTCATCTTCGGCCGAGGCCAGCTGGATGTAGAGCTCGTCGCGGATCAGCGGGGTCTTCTCGGCCGCCGCCTGGACGTGCAGGGCCTCCCACGCCGCGGCGTCGGCCTGACGGGCCACCACCGCCAGGATCGCCTTGCGCAGCGCGCCGGGCACGGCGGCCGGGTCGGTCTTGTCGGCGGCGTAGCGGCGCCGGGCCTCGGCGACCACGGCCGGATCGCCCAGGGCGCCGAGCTTCTCGATCAGGGTGGCGCGCAGGGTGGCCACCGGGCTGGCCTCGCCCGGCCGGGCCGTCCAACCGACTCGCTGGAACGCCGGCTCCAGGCGGGCGATCGCCAGCTTGCGGAAGGCGGCCCGTTCGGCGGGGTCGCGCGCATAGAGGCCGTCGACCTCGGTCAGCACGCCGGCGACCTTGCTCCAGACCTGGGGATCGGCGTCGACCGGCGTGGCCTGGACCAGGTCGAGGGCGTCGGTCGCGGCCTGTTGGCCGTTCAGGCCCAGGGCCCAGGCGTCGCCGATCACGCCCAGCTGGTCGATGGCCGGCAGCCTGGCGAAGCTGGCCGTCAGGGCGGTGAAGGCCTTGGGCGCGTAGAGGACACGGAAATAGCCGGCCTGGCCGGCGTTGACGACCACCGGGCCGCAGCCCTCGACGCTCAGCGCGCCCTTGCCGCCGACGACCAGGGTCTTGGCGACCATGCTGGAGCCGGCCGCCTGGGCCGAGACCGGCACGCGCCAGACCAGCGGCGTCTTGCTCGGCCTGTCGCGGCTGAACTCGCCCTGGACCAGGCTGACCGGGGTCTTGCCGCCGGCGCAGGCGCCGGGCTCGACGGTGATCAGCGGGATGCCCGGCTGCAGGGTGAAGTCGTGGGCGATGGCGGTGATCGGCTGGCCGGCGGCGGCCTCGACCTCCTTCCACAGGTCGTCGGTGGTGGTGGCGCCATGGGCGTGGGCCTTGATGTAGGCGCGCACGCCGCCCCGCCAGGCGTCATGGCCGACATAGGCCTCGAGCATGCGGATCACCGCCTCGCCCTTTTCGTAGGTGATGCCGTCGAAGGCCTGGCTGGCCTGGTCGACGGTCTCGACATGCTGCACCACCGGGTGGGTGGTGCTCAGCGAGTCCAGCCCCATGGCGTATTCGCGGTTGTTGACGGCGTTGAGCTGGGTGTTCCACTCGGGGTGGAAGTGCTCGGTGGCCCGGCTCTCCATCCACGAGGCGAAGCCCTCGTTCAGCCACAGGTCGTCCCACCACGACATGGTGACCAGGTCGCCGAACCACTGGTGGGCCATTTCATGGGCCACGGTGGTGTAGATGTTCTCGCGGTCCTTCGGGGTCGAGATCGCCGGATCCTCGAGCAGGGCGTATTCGAAGTAGAAGATCGCGCCCCAGTTCTCCATGGCGCTGAAGAACTGGCTCTGGCCGGGGGCGGCGATGTGGTCGAGCTTGGGCAGGGGGTAGGGGGCGCCGAAATAGTCGTTGTACCACTGCAGGATCGGGCCGGCCGACTTCAGGGCGAAGTCGGCCTTGGCCAGGTCGCCCTTCTTGGTGATCACCCCCATCTCGACGTCGCCGACTTTGGTCGTCGCGCGGTCGAACTCGCCCAGGCCGAAGAACAGCAGGTAGGTCGACATCTTCGGCGAGGTCGCGAAGGTGACCTCGGTCCGGCCGCCGCCCAGGTCGCGGCGCTTGGCGACCGGCATGTTGCCCACCGCCATCTGACCGGTCGGCACGGTGGCCCTGACGTCGTAGGTGGCCTTGAAGAACGGCTCGTCCCACGACGGGATGAAGCGGCGGGCGTCGGAGTTCTCGAACTGGGTGTAGAGGGCGCGCTTCTTGCCCTGGTCGGTGTCGTAGTCGAGGGCGAACAGGCCGGCGGCCTGCTTGTAGATCTTGCCGCTGTAGTCGATGGCCAGGACGTGGGCGCCCTTGGCGATCGGCTTGGCGAAGGTGAAGGTGGCGGTCTGGGCCTTGGCGTCGACGCTGACCTTGGCCTGGCCGGCGCCGGCCAGGGCGACCTTGCCGAAGGTCAGGTCGGCGGCCTGCAGGGTGATGCTGCGGGTCGGCGCGGTGACCTCGATGTCGATCTTCACCGAGGCGGTGAAGGTCAGCTTGTCGGCGTCGGGGGTGAAGGCCAGATCATAGTGGGTCGGGACGACGCCGCGCGGCAGTTGGGTGGTCACGGTCGCGGCGGTGACGGCCGGCGGGGCGGCGGAGGCGGCAAGGGCGGGGCTGGCGGCAAGAACAAGCGCGGCGACGGCCGCGGTGGAGAGAAGACGACGCATGATCGGCCTTGGATTGGAAAAAGTTCGGCGCGGACGCCGGTGGCGGGGACCCAACACTGTCGCGCCGCGTCTGGCGCATTAAATCTCCGTAATGATCCTTGCTCCGACCCCACCCCTGAGCGTCATGCCGGGCTTCGACCTGTGGCCGGGCCTGCTGACGCCGGCGGTCCAGGCCGAGCTCGTCGGCCTGACCCTGGCGGCGCTGGAGGCCGCGCCGGCCGCTCAGTACGAGACCGCCTATGGCAAGGCCATGAGCGTGGCGATGAGCAGCTTCGGCCCCCTGGGCTGGACCAGCGACGCGGCCGGCTATCGCTATGCCGACCTCCATCCGGCCACGGGCCGGCCCTGGCCGCCGATTCCGCAGGTCCTGCTCGATCTTTGGGCGGAACTGGGCGATCCGGCCGTGCCGCCGGACTCGGCCCTGATCAACCTCTACCGCGACGGCGCCCGGATGGGTCTGCACCAGGACCGCGACGAGGCCGACCCGCGCTTTCCGGTGCTGTCGGTGTCGCTGGGCGACACGGCGATGTTCCGCATCGGCGGGACCGCCCGCAAGGACCCGACCCGCGCCCTGCGCCTGGCCTCGGGCGACGTCTGCCGGCTGTCGGGGCCCGCGCGCCTGGCCTTCCACGGGGTCGACCGCATCCTGCCCGGCTCGTCCGGTCTGGTCCCGGGCGGCGGGCGGCTCAATCTGACCTTGCGCCGGGCCCGGCCCTCATAGACCTTTCCTCGCCGACCGCTCCACTCAGCCAAAGGACCCGCGGATGACCATCCTGACCCGCCCCGAGGGCACGAAACCCGGCGACCTGAACCTCTCGCGCCGCGGCGTGGCCGCGGTGTTCTTCGCCGGCTACGCCGCCGCCGCGGTCTCGGCCCAGGCCGAGCCGATCCACACAGACGAGGCCGGCCTGGTCACCGCGACGGTGACCCTGCCGACCGCCGGCAAACAGATCCCGGCCTATCTGGCCCGGCCGGCCGCTCCGGGGCGGCATCCGGCGGTGATCGTCGTGTCCGAGATATTCGGCGTCCATGAATATATCCGCGACGTCGCCCGCCGCCTGGCCAAGCAGGGCTATGTGGCCATCGCCCCGGCCTTCTTCGACCGGGCCGGCGACCCGGCCCCGCTGACCGACTTCCCGGCGATCATGAAGATCGTCAACACCGCCACCGACGCCCAGGTCCAGGGCGATATCGCCACCGCGATCCGTTGGCTGCGGGCCCAGCCCTTCACTGGGTCCGGCAAGCTGGGGATCACCGGCTTCTGCTGGGGCGGCGGCGAGACCTGGATGGCGGCGGCGACCCATCCGGAGATCGGCGCGGCCGTGGCCTGGTACGGCCGCCTGGCGGTCCCGGCCAAGCCGGCCGAAACCGACCCGGCCCGGCGCTATCCGCTGCAGGTCGTCGGCGAACTGAAGGCCCCGGTGCTGGGCCTCTATGGCGGCAAGGACCAGGGTATTCCGGTTTCCGACGTCGAGGCGATGCGGGCGGCCCTGAAGGCCGGCGGCTCAAAGGCCGCCCGGGGCAGCGAGCTGGTGGTCTATCCGCAAGCCCAGCACGGCTTCCACGCCGACTACCGGCCCTCCTACGACCCCGAGGCGGCGGCCGACGGCTGGACGCGGATGCTGGCCTTCTTCAAGGCTCACGGGGTGGGGTAGGGGGCCTCCGCCCTCCCAGAAACGAAAAAGGGCCGCCCAGCCAGGCGGCCCTTTTGTCATCTGGAAGGCTATAAAGCCTCAGCCCCGCAGCTTGCGGGTGATGGTCTCCAGGTCCTGGCTCAGGACCGGGTCCTCGGCGCGCAGGGCCTCGATGCGGCGCACGGCGTGCAGGACGGTGGTGTGGTCGCGGCCGCCGAAGCGCCGGCCGATGTCGGGCAGCGAGCGGGTGGTCAGCTGCTTGGCCAGCCACATGGCCGCCTGGCGCGGACGGGCGATGGCGCGGTTGCGGCGCTCGCTGAGCAGGTCGGCCTGCTTCATGCCGTAGTGCTCGGCCGTGGCCTTCTGGATGTCGTCGATGGTGATGCGCTTCTCGCCGGCCCGCAGGTGCGGCCGCAGGATCGCCTGCACCTCGTCCAGAGTCAGGCGCGAGACGCCTTCGCCGGCCCGGGCCGACAGGGTGTTGAGCGCGCCTTCCAGCTCGCGGACGCTGTCGGTGAAGCGGTCGGCCAGGAAGTGCAGCACCTCGGCCCGCAGGGTCGGCTCGAAGCCGTGCTGGCGCGACAGGGCCTGCAGCTTGCGCTCCAATATGCCCAGCCGCAGGGCGCGGTCGGCCGGCTCCAGGCCGCAGACCAGGCCCGCCGACAGGTGCGAGCGCAGGCGGGCGTCCATCTCGGTCATGGCCGCGGGGGCGCGGTCGGACGAGAACACCACCCGTCGGCCGTCCTCGACCAGGGCGGTCAGGGTGTGGAACAGCTCCTCCTGGCTCGACTGCTTGCCGGCGATGAAATGCACGTCGTCGATGATCAGCAGGTCGGCGCCGCGCAGCTCTTCCTTGAAGGCCGCGGTCTGGCGATCCATCACCGCCCGCACGAAGGTCGACAGGAAGCGCTCGGCCGTCAGATAGACCACCCGCTTGGTCGGCGCCTGGCGCATGGCCTCCCAGGCCAGGGCGTTGAGCAGGTGGGTCTTGCCGAAGCCGTAGGGGCCGTGGAACAGCACCGGATTGAAATGGCCGTCGGCCCAGGACGCCACCCGGCGCGCCACGGCGTGGGCGAACTCGTTGGCCGGGCCCGGCACGAAGGTGTCGAAGGTGAAGCGCTCCTGCAGACCCTGGACCGGCGAAGGCTTGCCGCCCAGGTTGGCGGCGCCGAGGGTCGAGGCCAGGGCCGGGATGTCGCTGGACACCGGCAGGGCGATCTCGATCGGCTCGGCCTTGCCCTCGACATAGGCGCCGGCCGCCGCCTCGAACTCCAGCCGCGATTTGAGGTCCAGCCGACGCGCCGTGGCGTCGTGGGCGGTCCACAGCTCGCTGACCCGCCGCCAGGCGCTGCGACGAATCCAGTCGCGCGCGATCCCGGTCGGGGTGACCAGCACCACGTCGCCCGCCAGGCCTTCGCGCAGAACGGCCGGGGCGATCCACGAACCGAAGGCGGCGTCGCCCAGTTCGCGCTTCAGCACCACGCAGACCTTGTTCCACACGACGCCGGCCGGCTCGCAGGCAACCGCCGAATAAGCAGCCGAAAACTCCTGACTCACCACGCCGCCTTTGATCGTCATCAGTTCACCGCCTCGTGCATATCGTGTTGCTGATCGCCGCCCCCCATGGCGCACGATCGCTTCCCCCAACCCTTTCCGTCACACAGACACAGGGGCTTGATCGGCGAACGCAAGGGTTCGGCCGCCGCCAGTGATCTCCATGAACTGGAAGAGCGTTGAGGTGTTTAAACTAGCCAGCCGCCCCGGCCGGTCAAACGGAAAACTTGCGTCCGATCGCGGATATTTCTGTTGACTCGCGACAGGTCCTCACCGGCCAAGGGAATGCAATTTTTGCGCTTGGTGTTCACCAGACAGAATGTCTCGCGGACAATCCTTGACCTGAAGAGATTGCACAGAAAAAGCCGGCCGAGTTTCCTCGACCGGCTTCTCTAAGTCTTTGAATTCGCTCACCGAACGGCGTTCGGCAGGAATTTGGATTAGGCGGCGGCCTGATCGAGCTTCTTCAGGCGGGCGGCCAGGCGCGAAACCTTGCGCGAGCCGGTGTTCGGATGAACCACGCCCTTGGAGACGGCGCGCATCAGTTCCGATTGCGCCTCGATGAAGGCGGCCTTGGCGACGGCGACGTCGCCGGCCGAGACGGCGTCTTCGAACTTGCGCAGGAAGGTGCGGACGCGCGAGCGGCGCGCGGTGTTCACTTCGGTGCGGCGAGCGATCTTGCGGATCGCTTTCTTGGCGCCGGGATTATTGGCCATAGGTCGGACCTTCAAACGGACAGCCGCGCGGGCGGCCGCGAAGCAGGAGAAATCAAGAGCGCGCGGATATACGGGAACGGCCGCCCGGGGTCAATCCATCCCGGCGGCGGAATCGTCCGGCCGGGGGCGGCGCGCGTTCACAGGCCCTTGAACGCCGGTTTCCGCTTCTCGACGAAGGCCGCCATGCCTTCCTTTTGATCTTCGAACGCGAACAGCGAGTGGAACAGGCGCCGCTCCAGCGCCAGGCCGGCGCTCAGCGTCGTCTCGAAGGCGGCGTTGACCATCTCCTTGTTCATCGCCACGGCCAGGGACGACTGGGCGGCGATCCTGGCGGCGATGGCCAGGGTCTCGTCGACCAGGGTGTCGGCCGGGAAGATCCGCGACGCCAGGCCGGCCCGCTCGGCCTCCTCGGCCCCCATCATCCGGCCGGTCAGGATCATGTCCATGGCCTTGGACTTGCCCACCAGCCGGGTCAGGCGCTGGGTGCCGCCCAGCCCCGGGGTGACGCCCAGGGTGATCTCGGGCTGGCCGAACTTGGCGGTGTCGGCGGCCAGGATGAAGTCGCACATCATCGCCAGCTCGCAGCCGCCGCCCAGGGCGTAGCCGGCCACCGCGGCGATGATCGGCTTGCGGATCGACTCCACGCCCCGGGCTCCGGCCGCGAAGAAGTCGTCCTTGAACACCTGGGCGTAGGACTTGTCGGCCATCTCCTTGACGTCGGCGCCGGCCGCGAAGGCCTTGGCCGAGCCGGTGAGAACGATGCAGCCGACGGCGTCGTCGGCCTGGGCCGCCGCCAGGGCCTGGCCCAGCTCGGCCAGCAGGACGGTGTTCAGCGCGTTCAGCGCCTCGGGCCGGTTCAGGCGGATCAGGGTCACGCCGGGGGCGGTCTCCGGGCTCTCGACGATCAGGGTCTGATACGCGGCCATCGACGGGTCTCCTGTTGCGCGCGCTGTTATAGACGGGCCGGCGGCGTTGGCGAGCCCCGGGACGGGCGGATCGGCGCATCGCCCGGGCCGCCCTCTACATGGCGATGAAGGCGGCCAGCTCATGCGGCTCGCCGGTGGGGAAGGCGGACTTGAGATGATCGAGAAACGCCGAGACCCGCGCGCTCAGCAAGCGACGCGACGGGTAGAGCGTCCATAGGACGGTGTCCGGTCCATCGACGTCGCCCCAGTGCGCCAAACGTCCCGCCGCCAGGTCGTGACTGACCAGCGACACCGGAAGCCGCGCGACGCCGACCCCGGCCCGAACGGCGTCGCGGACCATGATCATCGACGACAGGCCAAGAACGGGATCGACCAGCATGGTCGAACGCCCGGTCGCGCTCACCACCTTCCAGGCCTCGGTTCCCGACCCGGTCCCGCGCACGACGGCGGGGACGGCCGATCCGTCCGTCGGCCGGACCAGGTCGGGGCTGGCCACCACCGCCAGGCGATCGCGCAGAAAGGCGCGCCCGACCAGGGTCTCGTCCGGATCGGGATTCACGCGGATCACCAGGTCGTAACCTTCCTCGACCATGTCGACGGCCCGATCTTCCGTCGTCACCTCCAGGCGGATCGCCGGGTGTTTCATGGCGAACTCGGCCGCCAGCCTGCCCATCGCGATCTGCGAGAACAGCAAGGGCGCGCTGATCCGCAGCTGTCCGCGGGGCGCAGTCCCGCCCGACGCGATCCCCGCCGCGGTCTCGTCGAGCTCGGTGAGCAGGGCGGCCGTCCGCTCATGCAGCGCCCGTCCTTCCTGGGTGAGCTTCAGCGTCCGCTGGCCGCGTTCGAACAGACGCAGGCCGAGGCTGGCCTCCAGCTCCGCGACCCTGCGGGACAGGGTGGCCTTGGGCCGCCCGGCCGCGCGGGCGGCGCGGCCGACCCCGCCATGCCGGGCGACCAGATTGAAGTCGGCGAGGGCGAGCAGGTCCATGTGTTCCACCAGCGAGACAGAGTGTCCAAATCTAGCGTCTATTGCTCCTGACGTGGATCGATATTTTTCCGGTGTTCCCTCGAACCCCGGAGATTTTCCCATGACCATCCTCGTTACCGGCGCCACCGGCCGTGTCGGCGGCCACGTCGTCCAGCAGCTTGTCGCCCGCGGCGCGTCCGTGCGCGTCCTGGTCCGCGATCCCGCCAAGGCCAGCTTCCCGGCCGGCGTCGAGGTCGTGCAGGGCGACCTGCTCGACCTCGACGCGCTGCGCGCCGCCTTCACCGGCGTGCGCACGCTGTTCCTGCTCAATGCGGTGGCGGCCGACGAATTCACCCAGGCGCTGATCGCCCTCAACATCGCCCGCGAGTCCGGCGTCGAGCGGGTCGTCTATCTGTCGGTGATCCACGCCGACCGCTTCGTGAACGTGCCGCACTTCGCGGTGAAGTCCGGCGCCGAACGGATGATCGCGCAGATGGGCTTTTCCGCGACGATCCTGCGTCCGACCTACTTCATCGACAATGATCTGACGATCAAGGACGTCGTCCTCAACTACGGCGTCTATCCGATGCCGATCGGCGGCAAGGGCCTGGCCATGGTCGACGCCCGCGACATCGCCGAGGTGGCGGCCATCGAACTGATCCGCCGCGACCAGGCGCCGGGCAAGCTGCCGGTAGAAACCCTCAACCTGGTCGGCCCCGATACCCTGACCGGCTCGGACGTGGCGGCGATCTGGTCGGACGTCCTGGGCCGCCCGGTCGCCTATGGCGGCGATGATCCTTCCGGCTTCGAGCAGAACCTGGCGGGCTTCATGCCCAAATGGATGGCCTATGAGATGCGCCTGATGGCCGAGCGCTTCGTCGGCGACGGCATGATCCCCGAGGCCGGCGACGTCGAGCGCCTGACCAAGATCCTGGGCCGCCCGCTGCACGCCTATCGCGACTTCGCGGCCCAGATCGCCGCGACCGCCGGCAAGGATTGAGGCCATGATCTATTCCACCGCCACCATCCCGGTGAACCCGGAAGGCGAGCCCAGGCTGACCCGCGCCCGGGCGTGGGCCGGCCTGGAGCTCAAGGCCCGCGACGCCCGGCTGTTCCTGCCGCCGGGCCTCTGCACCCGCTGCGACGTCATGGAGGAAAGCGCGAGCCATTTCGTCCGCGACGTCACCATCGGCGGCGTCGACCTGCGCGAGATCGTCGCCCTGGAGCCCCAGAGCAAGGTCACCTTCTTCCAGGCCACGGGGCCGCGCGAAGGCTCCATCGTCAACGAGCTCTTCGAAGACGAGGCCGGGGCGCTGCAGTTGCGCTTCTACTGCTACCTCGGCCTGCGCGGCAAAGAGCCCAATGGACCAGAGGAGCAGGCCGAGCAGGCGCAATTCGACGGCGACAACGGCTACAAGGCCGCCCTGCTGTCGACGCTGAAGCGGACCCGCGAACTGCTCGCGGAGGGCAAGCTCCAAGCCTGACCGCCCAGGCGCGGGACCGTCTGGAGGCGGTCCCGCCACCGGCGGCATTCAAGCCATAGGGTCGTTTCCGTTTAAGGGCGCGAAATTCCTAGTCCGACCCGCATCCGTCCCCACCCCCCGATCACCCCCGCGAAGGCGGGGGCCCAAGCGGCCGGGGCCGCTCCGATGGGGTGCGAGATCCCAAACTCAGCTTGGGTCCCTGCCTGCGCGGGGATGATCGGATGAGGGGGAGGCGCGGGCGGAGGAAAATCGCGGCGTTTGCGGGGATAAACGCGGCTCCATCCCCGCCGCCGACGCCGAAAACACCAGCAACTTCAACGCCCTGAAAAATAACCAGCGTCACCCACCCGCCAGGGCTCAAACCTCCCGCACAATCAAACCTGTCTCCGTCGCGGAGGAGGGCGCTTGGTACCGACCCGAAGCGGCGATGGAGATGGAACCGAGCGGGGCCGTCTGGGCCTGGCGATCGGATCGCGGCGGGCGGCGGGGCTCAGAAGGCTCCAAGGTCCTCCGGGGACGGTGGCGGGACAGGCGGGTCGACGGGGCCGGGAGGTTCAAACCGGCCTGTTCCAGGATCTGTCGGAGTCGCTGACGGCCCCTTCCGGGCGACTTTGATCCTGCCCGTCCGAGGGGGAACGTCGATCGGGATGAAACAGGCCCTCAGTCGCCGTCCCTCGAGACAAACGGTTCCGCGGAGCGGTCTGTCCAAGCCGAAACGCACACACACTACCCACGGTCTCCGGGCCTGGCCCGGCCGCTCCGCACCTCCTCACGCCCTCAGCGGATATCCGCGTGAGCCGCGAAGCCGCGCCCGCCGTCCACAATCGGGAGATCGAACGGTCCATGCCGTCAGACCTGGCACACCGGGCAGAAGAAGGTCGAGCGTCCGGCCTGGACCTCGCGGGCGATCACCCCCTTGCAGCCCGGGGTCGGGCAGGGCTGGCCCTCGCGGTCATAGACCCGGAAGCGGTGCTGGAAATAGCCCAGGGCCCCGTCGGCGGCGGCGAAGTCCTTCAGGGACGAGCCGCCAACCTCGACCGCCTCGGCCAGCACCGCCTTGATCGCCGCGGTCAGCGGCCCCAGCCGCTTGCCGGCCACCAGCCCGGCCGGCTTGAACGGCGAGATATGGGCCCGGTGCAGGGCCTCGCAGACATAGATATTGCCCAGGCCCGCGACGGTCTTCTGGTCCAGCAGCAGGGTCTTGGGGCCTTGCTTGCGGCCGTTGAAGGCGGCGACCAGGGTCCTGGCGCTGAACGCCTCGCCCAGCGGCTCGGGGCCCATGGTCGCGAACCAGGGGTGGCGGTCGAGCCGGTCGGTGGCGATCAGGTCCATGAAGCCGAAGCGGCGGGGGTCGTAATAGGTGACGACGGCGCCGTCTTCGGTCTCGAACACCACGTGGGCGTGCTTGTCATCGGGGGTGACGGGGCGGGCGAAGTCGCCGGGCCGGGTCGAGCGCCCTCCGGGTTCGGAAGGGGGCGCGGCGATCTCGAAACGGCCGGTCATGCCCAGATGCATGACCAGGGTGTCGCCGCGGTCGAGCGGGGCCAGCAGGTACTTGGCCCGGCGCTCCAGCCGCAGGATCTTCGCCCCCGTCAGCCGCTGGACGAAGCCGTCGGGCAGGGCAAAGCGCAGGTCGGGACGGTTGGCGCGAACCCGGGCCAGGCGGGCGCCGCCCAGCACCGGCTCCAGGCCGCGGCGGACGGTCTCGACTTCAGGCAGTTCGGGCAAGGCGGACCTCGGGCGGGAAACGGCCGCCAGATATCGGTCATTCGCAGCGCGGTTCCTAGGCCTCCCGCAGGCGCCCCGCGCAAAACCGGTGACGGACGGACGCTGGCGGTTATAAGAACCCAACGACGGGGCCGCGCGCCCAGAACCGCCCCACGGCCATTTCGAGCGCCAAATTCGAGCAATGACATGACCAAGCCCGCCGCCACCTTCGGTTTCCAGGACGTCGATCCCTCGGCCAAGGCCGGCCTGGTGCGCGGGGTGTTCGACCGGGTCGCCAAGAACTACGACCTGATGAACGACGTGATGAGCGGCGGCGTCCACCGGCTGTGGAAGGACGCGGTGGCCGCGCGCCTCAACCCGCAGCCGGGCGAGATCATCATCGACTGCGCCGGCGGCACCGGCGACATGGCCCGCCGCTTCGCCAAGATGGCCCGGGCGGCCCAGGCGCGGCGCGGCGGCCCCGACGCGGCGGTCCATATCATCGACTACAACGCCGAGATGATCGCCGCCGGCATCGACAAGGGCGGCGCGCCCGAGATCACCTGGACGGTCGGCGACGCCCAGGCTCTGCCGCTGCCCGACGCCTATGCCGACGCCTATGTGATCTCGTTCGGCATCCGCAACGTCACCGACATCGACGCGGCCCTGCGCGAGGCCCGGCGGGTGCTCAAGCCCGGCGGCCGCTTCCTGTGCCTGGAATTCTCCAAGCCGGTGACCGAGGCCCTGGCCAAGGCCTATGACGCCTATAGCTTCAAGCTGATCCCGCAGTTCGGCGAATGGCTGGCCAAGGACCGCGAGGCCTATCAGTACCTGGTCGAGAGCATCCGCCGCTTCCCCGACCAGCGGACCTTCGCGACGATGATGGAGACCGCCGGCTTCCAGCGGGTGACGGTCACCAACTTCACCGGCGGCGTCGCGGCGATGCACCAGGGCTGGGCGATCTAGGGTTCGGGCCATGCGCCAAGGGTGGGGGATGCCAGAAAGTGTCTCAACGCTCGTCGATCGATGGGCGGAGAATATCGGTATTGACCGCACGTATTCCTACGGTCGCCATCTCGGCCTGGTGGCGCCTGAGATTCTGGTCGATGAGCGGGACGTCGGCCCCGATGGCGATGACTATGGGCCGGTTCAGGCGTGCATCGACTTCTGCAACTGGTGTCGCCACGACGCCGCCCTGCGGATCGACGAGACCTGTCCGGACGCCTGGGTTGCGTACTATGTCGACTTCTATCTCGCTCAAGTGAACAATGGCGGGCACGGACAGTTCGCCCACAACCTCGACATGGACCCAGACGCGCTGGACAGCATCGCCAGGGGTCTGGCCGCGATGGGCGCCAACGACTTTCTTGCGGTGTTCGAGGACTTCCGCGCGGCGGTGGACACCGACCCCGCCCTGCGCCGTGTCACGATGGAGGGCGGCGGTTTCGGCAAGATTCCGCCGATCATCGAGTCGCTGGACGATCGCTTTTTCAAGCTGGACGGCACGTGGCGGCTGATTGCTCAGAACGCCGCCTGGTTGATGTCGCTCGCAGCCTGGACGCCTCTGCCGGTTGAAGCCCTGAGGGCGAGGAGAGCAGCGGTCCTGGCCTCCAATCCCCTTTACGCCAGGCGGTTGGCGGCTCGTGAGGCGCATAGGCGGCGCGCCGAGCCGCGAGACCCGTTGCTAACCCGGGTGTGGGCGTCGATCGAAGCCGCCCTGCCGACGCCGAAGACACGGCAGCGACGACATCACGACTTCTGTGCGACCCTCGAAGTCCGGATCGACGCTGTCGTCGAGAGCGGGGATCTCGCCGAGGCAAAGCAGATCCTGGAGAATTATCGGCGCGCCTTGCGCCAGTGTCCGCGATACCCCGACCCACACGATGCCGCTATGGCGTCGACACTCTACGCCGACATCTGCTGGACGCTGGGTGAAAGGCTGGGCGAAGCCGCCTGGCTGGAAGAGGCGGTGGCGATCTATCGGCAGGCCGAGCCGAAGGTGCATCGAGGGATGTCCCACAGCGGCGTTCTGGCGCAGATGGGTCACCTGCTCAACGCCCTGGGCGAGCTTCGTCCCGCGACCACGGCTTATGAAGAGGCCATCGACGTCTTTGGACAGGTTCTCGCGCTAGAGGACCCCGCTTATCACGTCAGCGCTCATGTCGGCTTGGCGGAAGCCTATCTGGGTCAGGCCAAGCGGCGTCTCGACGTCGCTGGCCTCGACCGGGTGCTCGCGGCGCTCGGTCACGCCACAAGCGGCAACGGCAACGCCTGGGCGCGGGAGAAGCGGATCCTGGCCGAAACGCTGGCCCTGCGGGCTGAACTAACGAAGGAAACGTTCGGTCTGCACCGCGCCCACGAAGCCGTCGACATCGCCATCGCATATTATGCGGGTAATCGCGGCCGACTTCGGATCCAGCCAGGTTGGACTCAAAAGGCCGATGCGATCCGCGCCCGCCTGGACGGCCTGGCGAAGACCGCTCGCGCCTGATGAGCTTGATGGCGGCGAACCAGATGAGACCTGAGGTCCGCGACAGCCGAGGGCCAGCTTTTCGCGGCCGGCCACCCGTCGACGGCGAAAGCGGTCTTGACCGGAGCGCGCGGAGCGGGCTTTCAGGCCGGGACATGAGCCTTTTCCCGCCTGCCCGTCGTTCGCCGATCGAGACCCTGGCCGCATGAGCCGTGTCGCCGCCTTGCTGCGCCTGACCGCCGCCGGCTGGGCCCTGGTCCGGGCCGACGCCCTGGTTCCGCGCGAGGTCGAGCCGTCGCTGCCGCCGGCGGCGCGGCTGGCCGGGCGGGTCCTGCGCCTGTTCGCCGGGAGCGCGGCACGGCGGGGGCGGCCGGGCGAGCGCCTGGCCCGGGTGCTGGAGCGGCTGGGGCCGGCGGCGATCAAGATGGGTCAGTTCCTGTCGACCCGGGCCGACATCTTCGGAAGCGCCTTCGCCGAAGACCTGTCGCACCTGAAGGACCGCCTGCCGCCGTTCCCGCTGGAGGTGGCCCGGGCCGAGATCGAGCGCGGCCTGGGGCGGCCGCTGGCCGGCCTGTTCGCCAGTTTCGAGCCGTCGATCGCCGCCGCCTCGCTGGCCCAGGCCCATCCGGCCGTGCTGCTCGACGGGACCAGGGTGGCGGTCAAGGTGCTGCGGCCCGGGGTCGAGCGGCAGGTGACCCGCGACAGCGCCGTGCTGCGCCTGGCCGCCGGCCTGGCCGAGCGCTGGGTCCCCGCCGCCCGCCGCCTGCGGCCGCGCGAATTCGTCGAGGTGGTGATCCGGGCCCTGGACCTGGAGATGGACCTGCGGTTCGAGGCCGCCGGCTGCGTCGAGCTCGGCGAAGCCATGAAGGCCGATCCCTACATGCGCGCCCCCGACGTGGTCTGGGACGGAGTGGGCAAGCGGTTCCTGACCCTGTCCTGGGCGCCGGGCCTGCCGCTGTCGGACGACGCCGCCTTGGCCCAGGACGGGCTCGACCGCAAGGCCCTGGCCGAGGCGGTGACCCGCGGCTTCCTGGCGCAGGCCCTCGATCACGGGGTGTTCCACGCCGACCTGCACGAAGGCAACCTGTTCGTCGCCGCCCCGGCCGCCATCACCGCGGTGGATTTCGGCATTGTCGGCCGGCTGGGCCCGGCGGAGCGCAAGTACCTGGCCGAGATCCTCTACGGCTTTCTCAATCGCGACTACGCCCGGGTCGCGGCCATCCATTTCGACGCCGGCTACGTGCCCGCCCACCAGGACCGCGACGCCTTCGCCCAGGCCCTGCGGGCGGTCGGCGAGCCGGTGTTCGGCCGCCAGGCCCGTGAAGTGTCGATGGGCCGGCTGCTGGCCCAGCTGTTCGAGATCACCGCCCTGTTCGACATGGCGCTGCGGCCCGAGCTGGTGCTGCTGCAGAAGACCATGGTCACGGTCGAGGGCGTGGCCCGGCGCATCGACCCGGCCCACGACCTGTGGGCCGCCGCCGACCCGGTGGTGCGCCGCTGGATCACCCGCGAACTGTCGCCCGCCGCCCGGGCCAGGGACTTCGCCGACGAGGCGCTGCGGGCCCTGCGCGCCCTGGCCCGCCTGGCGGAGGCGCCGCCGACTCCGGTGGCGGTGGTTGCGTCGCGACCCGCCCGACCGCTGCTGTGGTTCCTGGCCGGCGCAGCGGTAGCGGGTCTGGCCTTCGCGGCGGGAGCCTGGCTGGGCTCGGGGCTCAGCGTCTCGAACATTACCGATCCCGCTCCGCACCAGCAGAGCCAGCCCTGACCGCGGCGTAGTCCCTTCATTGGGATCAAGGCGCGTCATGGCTTGGTTGCGGATGGGAGGGCCGACCGCCGCTGTCGCATCATCTGGCCCGAGTCCGCTTGGACCGCGCCACTGTTCCTCGCAGAGGATGCGCCTGCCAAGACAACCGCCGACCGCGCGGAGCTCCCCCGGGAGCGGCGCGCACCGCTCCCGGGGCCCGGACCGACGCTCGACCTCGTCGGGATGACAGGTCCCCGGCCCTGCCGTTGATCCGTTGGGCTGAGCTGGCCTCGGCCCGGACCGCCTTTCGGCCCGCTTCCTGCGAAAGCACGCCCAAGCCGGCCTGGCGGAGGCCGCTTGGGTTCCCGCCTTCGCGGGAATGACCGGATAGGGCGCGCGATCAGCCCCGACGCCCCCTAGCCGTTGTCGTTCGCGCCGGTCGCGCCGCGGTCGCGGGAGGCCGTTGTGCGCCGGCTTTCGCGGCTTTTCTGTTCGGCCCAATAGGTCGCGCCGTCGTCGGGCTTGAACAGGGCGCGCGGCGCGCCGGCCTTGGTGACCACCGCGAAGACATTGCCCTTGGGGTCGTAGATCAGGGTGTCGCCGTTGGCCCGCTGCAGGGTCTCGGCCCCGGCCGGCGGGTCGGAGACGAAGGCGTGGGCCTTGCGGACATAGTCGTCGAGATCGGCGGCGGCGAAGGCCGCGCCGTTGCGCTCGAAGCCGCGTTCGGCGTTCTCCTGGGCGGTGCGGGTGCGGCTGGCCGCCCACATCGGCTTGCCGGCGACCTTGGGCACAGGCGCGTCGCGCGGGTCGGAGCGCGGGGCCGCATCGGCATAGCGGGCCGGCGGGTCGAGGTCGGAGGCCGGCTGGGCCGCGGCGACATCGCCCGCCTTGGGCGCCTTCACGGCGGAAGCCCCGCCGTCGCAGGCGGTGAGAACCAGAACCGCGCCCAGGCTCGCCCCCAGGGCGGCTGCGGCGGAAAGACGGGACCCTAACCTCATGATCGATCTCCAGGTTGTCGCTCTACCTTGGCGATTAGTGAACGAAGACGGAACGGATGTCGAGTCCCTGTCAGGGAATTTGCGATCGGGGCTTACGCTTTGCCCCGTGTCGCTCTATGCGCCTGGGGACGAGGCGCGAACCGGAGGCCGACGACGTGGGCGACCAAGTGAGCGAGAGGCGGGTTCTTCTGATCGTCGGCGGCGGCGTGGCCGCCTACAAGGCGCTGGAGCTGGTGCGGCTGCTGCGCAAGGCCGGCGTCGGGGTGCGGCCGATCCTGACCCGGGCGGGCGCAAAGTTCGTCACCCCGCTGTCGCTGTCGGCCCTGGCCGAGGACAAGGTCTATAGCGAGCTGTTCTCGCTGACCGACGAGGCCGAGATGGGTCATATCGAGCTGTCGCGCTCGGCCGACCTGGTGGTGGTGGTCCCCGCCACCGCCGACCTGATCGCCAAGGCCGCCCACGGCCTGGCCGGCGACTTGGCCTCGACCACCCTGCTGGCCACCGACAAGCCGGTGCTGATGGCGCCGGCCATGAACGTGCGGATGTGGCTGCACCCGGCCACCCGGCGCAACATCGAGACCCTGAAGGCCGACGGCGTGGGCTTCGTCGGGCCTGACGAGGGGGCCATGGCCTGCGGCGAGTTCGGTCCGGGCCGCCTGGCCGAGCCGCCGGTGATCTTCGCGGCGGTCATGGCGGCGCTCAAAGGACCCGCCCCCCGGCCGCTGGCCGGGAAGCACGCCCTGGTCACCGCCGGCCCGACCTTCGAGCCGATCGACCCGGTGCGCGGCATCACCAACCGCTCCAGCGGCCGCCAGGGCTACGCCATCGCCGAGGCCCTGGCCCGGCTGGGCGCGCGCGTCACCCTGGTCAGCGGCCCGGTGGCCCTGGCCACCCCCCCGGGGGTCGACCGCGTCGACGTCGAGACGGCGCGCGACATGCTGGCCGCCTGCCAGGCCGCCTTGCCGGCCGACGTCGGGGTGTTCGTCGCCGCCGTCGCCGACTGGCGCATCGACGAGGTGTTCGGCGCCAAGCTGAAGAAGGACAAGCACGGCCCGCCGACCCTGGTCTTCGTCGAGAACCCCGACATCCTCGCCACCCTGTCGGCCACGGGCCCCAAGCGGCCCAGGCTTGTGATCGGCTTCGCGGCCGAGACCAACGACGTCGAGATGCACGCCCGGGCCAAGCTGGCCCGCAAGGGCTGCGACTGGATCATCGCCAACGACGTCACCGAACCCGGGGTGATGGGCGGCGAGGAGAACGCCGTCCTGCTGATCTCCAAGGACAAGACCGAACGCTGGGACCGGGCGGCCAAGGACGCCGTGGCCCACGACCTCGCCCAACGCATAGCCGAGAGCCTTTCATGACCACCCCGAACATCCCCGTCGTCCGCCTGGCCCACGCCGAGGGCCTGCCCCTGCCCGCCTACGAGACCGTCGGCGCGGCGGGCATGGACCTGCGGGCGGCGGTCGAGGAGGACGCGCCGATCGTGCTGAAGCCCGGCGCGCGGATCATGGCCCCGACCGGCCTGGCCTTCGCCGTGCCGCCGGGCTTCGAGGCCCAGGTGCGGCCGCGCTCGGGCCTGGCCGCCAAGGCCGGGGTCACCTGCCTGAACACCCCCGGCACCATCGACAGCGACTATCGCGGCGAGGTGAAGGTGATCCTGATCAATCTGGGCGAGGAGGACTTCACCATCCGTCGCGGCGACCGCATCGCCCAGCTGGTGATCGCGCCGGTGACCCAGGCCTCGTGGAGCCTGGTCGCCGACCTGGACGAGACCTCGCGCGGCGCCGGCGGCTTCGGCTCGACCGGCGGACGCTGAACGCCAGGCAAACGCCGCGGCGGCTTCAGCCGCCGTGCGCGCTGGCGGCGACCGCCAGATAGCCGCCGAATCCGACGGCGAAGGCCGCGGCGGCCAGCCACAGCACCGGGCGAAGCATCGAGAACGGACCGTCGGCGTCCATGCGCGTCCTTTGGTGCGGGCCAGGCCGGCCCGCTGCTGGAAATAGACGTCCCCCACCGCGCGGTTGCGCGGACGCCGGGCAAAGATGTCGCGATTCGTTGATAGCGAGCAATTGCCGCGACGGGTCGCTCTTTTGGCGATCTCATGAACCTTGTTCAGCTCGGCGGTTGATTTTTGGACGAGTGCGTCCATTTATCCCTTGTCGTCGATCGTGGTCCGATATATCGCGGCCTCGATCCACTGGATTGCATCGGGATTGGGGCCATGGCCGCGTCGAACAAGAAGCTTATTCCCCTGGTCGTGGGCGGCGTCGTCGCCGCGGCCCTGGTCGTCGGCGCCGGACTGTGGTTCGTCGACAAGCAGCGCTACGAGACCACCGACAACGCCTTCGTCCAGGCCGACACCGTCCAGGTCAGCCCGCAGGTCTCCGGCTATGTCGCCGAGGTGCTGGTCGCCGACAACCAGCGGGTCGCCGCCGGCCAGGTGGTGGCGCGCATCGATCCGGCTCCGCTGCAGGCCAAGCTCGACCAGGCCGTCGCCAACGCCCAGGCCCTGGAGGCCGCCATCCGCGGCGTCGACGACAAGGCCGCCCTGGAGCAGGCGATGATCGCCCAGCGCGCCGCCGGCGTCACCAGCGCCCAGGCCGACGCCGGCCGGGCCAGGGCCGACCTCGACCGCTATGACGCCCTGGCTCGCCAGGGCTGGGTGTCGCAACAGAAGGTGCAGACCGAGCGGGCCGGCGCCAAGCAGTCCGACGCTGCGGTGCAGAGCGCCCAGGCCGCCCTGCAGGCCGAGCGCCGCGCGGCCGAATCCCTGGGTTCGGCCCGGGCCCAGACCGTGGCCCAGGCCGCCGCCGCCCGCGCCGCCGTCGAACAGGCCCGCATCGATCTGGACCGTACGGTGATCCGCGCCCCGGTGGCCGGCGTCGTCGGGGCCCGCGCGGTGCGTCCGGGCCAGCTGGTCCAGCCCGGCGTCGCCCTGATGTCGATCGTGCCGGTCGGCGAGGGCTATGTCGTCGCCAACTTCAAGGAGACCCAGGTCGGCCGCCTGCGCGTCGGCCAGCCGGTCGAGATCCACGCCGACGCCTTCGGCAAGTCGGTGATCCGCGGCAGGCTGGACAGCTTCGCCCCGGCCACCGGGCAGGAGTTCGCCCTGATCCCGGTCGAGAACGCCGTCGGCAACTTCACCAAGATCACCCAGCGCCTGCCGGTGAAGATCGTCGTCGAGCATTCGATGCTCGGCGCGGCCCTGCGGCCCGGCCTGTCGGTCGACGTCAAGGTCGACGTCCGCGACCATTCCGGCCCGTCCTTCGCCGAGGCCGGCCAGCCGGCCGCCCGCCTGGCCCAGCAGGGCGTCGCGCGCTAGGCGCGCCTTCGCAGGATCCAGGCCATGACCGACGCCGCCCTCCCCGCCCCATCCTCCCCCTCTCCGGCCGCAAGGTCGGCGGCCGAGATCGACTGGCGTCGGCTGGTGCTGGGTTTCGGGGCCATGGTCATCGGCCAGTTCATGGCCATCCTCGATATCCAGATCGTCGCCGCCTCGCTGCCGCAGATCCAGGCCGGGGTCGGGGCCAGCACCGACCAGGTCAGCTGGATCCAGACCGCCTATCTGATCCCCGAGGTCGTGATGATCCCGCTGTCCGGGTACCTGTCACGGCTCTGGGGGACGCAACGCGTGTTCCTGATGTCCTGCCTGGGCTTCATGGTGATGAGCGTGCTGACCGGGCTCAGCTCGTCGATCGACATGATGATCATCACCCGGGCCCTGCAGGGCTTCATCGGCGGCGCGATGATCCCGACGGTGTTCGCCGTGGCCTTCACCGCCTTTCCGCCGGAGAAGCGGATCACGGCCAGCGTCATCATGGGCCTGATCGTCACCCTGGCCCCCACGGTCGGCCCGACCCTGGGCGGCCACCTGACCGAATGGCTCAGCTGGCGGTGGCTGTTCTTCATCAACGTGCCGACCGGCGTGCTGGTGCTGTTCGGCGTCGCCCGCTGGGGGGCGTTCGACAAGGGCGATCCCAGCCTGGCCAAGGGCTTCGACTGGTTCGGCCTGGCGGTGATGGCCGTGTTCTTGATGAGCCTGCAGTTCGTACTGGAGGAAGGCGCCAAGGACAACTGGTTCGAGGACGGCGGCATCCTGCTGCTGACCGTGGTCGCCGCGGTCGGCGGGGTGGTCTTCGTCTGGCGGCAGCTGACCTACGCCAATCCGATCGTCGAGCTGAGGGCCTTCGCCAATCGCAACTTCACGATCGGCGTGGCGATGACGGCGATGTCGGGGGCCAGCCTGTTCGGCGGCACCTTCCTGCTGCCGCAGTTCCTGGGCCGGGTGCGGCACTATTCGGCCTCGGAGGTCGGCACCACCATGATGGTCTCAGGCCTGTCGATGTTCGCCACCGGACCGCTGGCCGGCCGCCTGGTGCGCCGGGTCGATCCGCGCGTGCCGATGTGCGTCGGCTTCGCCATGGCCGGGATCGGCATGTACATGGCCCACGCCGTGACCAAGGACTGGGGGTTCTGGGAATTCGCCGGCGTCCAGGCCTGCCGCGGAGTCGGGGTGATGATCGCCATGATCGCCACCCAGCAGATCACCATGAGCACCCTGCCCCAGCACATGGTCAAGAACGCCTCGGGCCTGGTCAATCTGTCGCGCAACACCGGCGGCGCGATCGGCCTGGCCTTGCTGGCCACCTCGATCAGCAACCAGACGGCGCTGTACTACATGGGCCTGTCGTCGGAGATCGGCCAGGGCGACGCCCGCATGGCCGGCATGATGCAGGGCCTGACCGCGCGCATGGCCCAGCTGGGGGTCAGCGACCCCGGCGGCGCGGCCCGCAAGGCGATCGGCGGCATGCTGGAGCAGCAGGCCACCGTGCTGGCCTTCGGCGACACCTTCACCCTGCTGGCCTTCGGCTGTTTCATCGCCGCGGGGGTAGCGCTCCTGGCCCGGCCGGCCCGGAACGCGCCGCCGCCGCCTTCGGACGCCCACTGATGCCCAGAGTCGTCGGACAGATCGATCTCGCCAAGACCGAGGCCATCCTCGACGCCGCCGTCGAGGTGATCAGCCAGCGGGGCCTGGGCGCGCCGATGGCGGCCATCGCCACGCGGGCCGGGGTCTCCAAGCAGACCGTCTACAACCACTATGGCTCCAAGGCCGAGCTGGTGCGGGCGCTGATGTCCCGGCGCGTCGACCAGGTCACCGCGCCGCTGCGCACCGCCGACGCGGCCGACAGCCCGCGGGAAACGCTGGAGGCCTTCGCCCGCTCGATGCTGGAGATGGTGATCGTCCCCAAGGGCTATTCGGTGCTGCGGGTGGTGATCCAGAGCGCCGGCGAGATGCCCGACGTCGCCCGCGAGGTGTTCGAGGCCGGCCCGCGGCAGGCCCGCAACCAGCTGGCCGCCTTCCTGCGCCAGGAAAACGCGCGCGGCCGGCTGAAGGTCGACGACGCCGAGCAGGCGGCGGAATTCTTCGCCGGCATGGTCATGGGCCACAACCAGCTGCGGGTCCTGCTCAGCCTGCCGTCGGAAAAGACCGCGGCCGAGCATCACGCCGCGGCGGCCGAAGCCGCCGTGCGCTTCCTGCGGGCCTACGCGCCCTGATTGCCGATCAGGCCTCTGCCTCGTCGGGCATGCCCATCATGTGGAACCCGGCGTCGACATGGACCACTTCGCCGGTGGTCGAGCGGCCCAGGTCCGAGACCAGCCACAGGGCGGCGCCGGCGACGCCCTCCATCGAGGTGTCTTCCTTCATGGCGCTGAACGCCCGGCCCTGGGCGATCATGCCGCGGCCGCCGGCGATGCCGGCCAGGGCCAGGGTGCGCATGGCCCCGGCCGAGATGGCGTTGCAGCGGATGCCCTTGGGGCCCAGGTCGCGGGCGATGTAGCGGGTCGCCGCCTCCAGGGCGGCCTTGGCCACGCCCATGGTGTTGTAGTTCGGAATGGTCCGCTCCGACCCGAGATAGGTCATGGTGATCAGCGAGCCGCCATTGGGCATGATCTTCGCCGCCCGCTTGGCGACGTCGACGAAGCTGAAGGCCGAGATGTTCAGGGCCGTCAGGAAACCCTCGCGGGTGGTGTTGTCGACGAACGAACCCTTCAGCTCGTCCTTGTTGGCGAAGGCCACCGAATGGACGACGAAGTCGATCGTCCCGAACTTTTCCTCGATCGCGGCGAAGGCGGCGTCCATCGAGGCGTCGTCGGTGACGTCGGCCGGGATCAGGGTCGTCACCCCGATGCTCTCGGCCAGCGGCCGCACGCGACGCTCCAGCGCCTCGCCCTGGTAGGTGAAGGCCATCTCGGCGCCCTGGGCGGCCAGCTGCGAGGCGATGCCCCAGGCGATCGAATTGTGATTGGCCACGCCCATGACCAGGCCCTTCTTGCCCGCCATCAGCTCGCCCTTGGGGAATGCGTATTCGTCGGCCATCGGTTGGCTCTCCTGGGATCCTTGAGCGCTAGCTAGCAGGCCGCCGCGCGCTTCGGAACCCTTCAGACGTCGCCGACGGCCAAGCCCGGCAAGGCCACGCCCCTGGCGACGCCGGACAATCAGTCCGGCTTGCCGATGATCAGCGCGCCGTTGGTGCCGCCGAACCCGAAGCTGTTGGACATCACGGTGGTCAGCGGCCCGTCCTTGCGCGCCCGCAGGATCGGCAGGTCGGCGAATTCGGGGTCGAGATTTTCGATGTGGGCGCTCTCGGCGGCGAAGTCGTTGTCGAGCATCAGGATCGAATAGATCGCCTCCTGCGCCCCGGCCGCCCCCAGGCTGTGGCCGGTCAGCGACTTGGTCGAGGAGATCAGCGGCGGCTTGTCGCCGAACACCTCGCGCACCGCCCCCATCTCTTTGCTGTCGCCGACCGGCGTCGAGGTGCCGTGCGGGTTCAGATAGTCGATGGCGCGGCCGCCGGCCTGGGCCATGGCGATCTTCATGCAGCGGGCCGCGCCCTCGCCGGACGGGGCGACCATGTCGTAGCCGTCGGAATTGGCGGCGTAGCCGACGACCTCGCCATAGATCTTGGCCCCGCGCGCCTTGGCGTGCTCGTATTCTTCCAGCACCACGATCCCGGCCCCGCCGGCGATCACGAAGCCGTCGCGGTCCTTGTCATAGGCGCGGCTGGCCACGGCCGGGCGGTCGTTGAAGCCGCTGCTCATCGCGCCCATCGCGTCGAACAGGTTGGACAGGGTCCAGTCCAGCTCCTCGCAGCCGCCGGCGAAGACGATGTCCTGCTTGCCCATCTGGATCTGCTCGGCGCCCGCGCCGATGCAGTGGGCGCTGGTCGCGCAGGCCGAGCTGATCGAATAGTTGGTCCCGCGGATCTTGAACCAGGTCGACAGCACCGCCGAGGGGCCCGAGCACATCGCCTTGGGCACCGCGAACGGTCCGATGCGCTTGGGGCCCTTTTCCTTGGTGGTCGCGGCGGCCTGGACGATGATGCTGGTCGAGGGACCGCCCGAACCGACGATCAGGCCGGTGCGTTCGTTCGAAACCTCGGTCTCGCCGAGACCGGAGTCGGCGATCGCCTGTTCCATGGCGATGTGGGCGTAGGCCAGGCCGGGCGACAGGAAACGCGCCGCGCGACGGTCGACCAGCGGCTCCCACTCGATCTGGGGCGCGGCGTAGACTTGGCAGCGGAACCCCAGTTCCGCATAGTCCGGCGCGGCGACCACGCCGGATTTGGCTTCACGCAGTGAGGCGAGCACCTCATTGGCGTTGTTGCCGATGGACGAGACGATCCCAAGTCCGGTGACGACGACGCGACGCATGAAAAATCCTCTTCTCTCCCCATGATCCCAAGCGGTCGACTCTGAGGGCCGACCCTATGGCAGGATCATGACGCCATCTGTTCGGCGGTGAACAGGCCGACCTTGAGGTCCTTGGCTTCGTAGATGGGCTGGCCGTCAGCCTCCATCACGCCGTCGCCGATGCCCATCACCAGCTTGCGGATGATCACCCGTTTCAGATCGATCTTGTAGGTCACCTTCTTGACGACCGGCGTGACCTGGCCGGTGAACTTCACCTCGCCGACGCCCAGGGCGCGGCCGCGGCCCGGGGCCCCGGACCAGCCGAGGAAGAAGCCGACCAGCTGCCACATGGCGTCCAGGCCCAGGCAGCCGGGCATCACCGGGTCGCCGATGAAGTGGCAGGCGAAGAACCACAGGTCGGGATTGATGTCGAACTCAGCCTCGACATAGCCCTTGCCGTACTTGCCGCCGTCCGACTCGATGCGGACGATGCGATCGAACATCAGCATCGGCGGCACCGGCAGCTGGGCGTTGCCGGGGCCGAACATCTCGCCCCGGCCGCAGGCCAGAAGCTCGTCGAAGGTGTAGGAACTCTTTTGCATGGCCCCGCCCTAGCACGAGGGCGGGGCGCGCCTCAATGTTACTTTCGGTAACGCGCGTGAAGGATCGGCGCGCCGATCCCGCCTTTATTCGCGGCACTGGACGCCGGGCGCGGCGCCCCAGATCTCGCCTTGGGGCGCCCAGCCGGACTCCCCGTCGGCCTTCAGCCGGCACCAGCCCTTCTCGCAGCGGTCGAGCCCGGCGGTCGAGCGGCCGGCCAGATAGGCGGTGACATGGGCGCTGGCCTTGGGCTGGGCCCGCAGCGGCAAGGGCGAGGCCTGCACCCGCATGGCCGTGCGGCGGCCGTCGGTGGTGCGCTTGTGGACCCAGGCCAGATTGCCCTCCGGATCGCAGATTCGCCGCCACTCGCGGGTTTCGGCCACCACCTGCACCGGCAGGCCCCTGGCCTTGTAGATCCACAGCAGCCGATGCTCCTCGTCGGGCCCGACCCGGGCGTTCACCTCGCCATATTTCAGCGAGACGTAGCGCGGCACGTCCATGCCCGACGGCGTCACCCGGGGGGCCTGGGCCCACGCGCCGCCCGCCGCGCCGAAAACCAGCGCGATCAGGACCAGGAGGCCGAGCGAACGATGTTTGCGATTCGTCGGCATGTTGCTTGGCCGCATGGGGCCCCTTTGCTACAGATTTCCCAGACCCCGTCAGGGAAGGCTTTTCGAACCGCTCATGTCAGCTCGCAAGCTCAAAGTCATCGTCACCCGCAAACTCCCCGATCCGGTGGAGACGCGGATGTGCGAGCTGTTCGACACCCGGCTCAACGTCACCGACAAACCCTTGACGGCCGATGAACTGGTCGAGGCCATGGCCGACTGCGACGTGCTGGTGCCGACCATCACCGACCGCATCGATTCGCGCCTGCTGTCGCGGTCCGGCGACCGGCTCAAGCTGATCGCCAATTTCGGGGCCGGGGTCGACAATATCGACGTCGCCACCGCCAACGCCCGCGGCATCATCGTCACCAACACCCCCGGCGTGCTGACCGAGGACACCGCCGACCTGACCATGACCTTGATCATGGCCGCCTCGCGCCGGATCGTCGAAGGCGCCGAGGTGGTCAAGGCCGGCGGCTTCCATGGGTGGTCGCCGACCTGGATGCTGGGCCGCCGCCTGTGGGGCAAGCGCCTGGGCATCATCGGCATGGGCCGCATCGGCCAGGCGGTGGCCCGCCGCGCCAAGGCCTTCGGCATGCAGGTGCATTACCACAACCGCAAGCCCGTCAGCCCGCGCATCGCCGAGGAGGTCGGGGCCACCTACTGGGAGAGCCTGGACCAGATGCTGGCCCGGATGGACTTCATCTCGGTCAACTGCCCGCACACGCCCGCCACCTACCACCTGCTGTCGGCCCGCCGGCTGAAGCTGCTGCGGCCGCAGAGCATCGTCGTCAACACCGCCCGCGGCGAGGTCATCGACGAGGGCGCCCTGGCCAACATGCTGGCCCGCGGCGAGATCGCCGGAGCCGGCCTGGACGTCTACGAGAACGAGCCGGCCATCAATCCCAAGCTCCTGAAGCTGCCCAACGTCGTCCTGCTGCCGCACATGGGCTCGGCCACCGTCGAGGGCCGCATCGACATGGGCGAAAAGGTCATCGTCAACGTCAAGACCTTCATGGACGGACACCGGCCGCCGGATAGGGTGATCCCGTCGATGCTGTAGGCGTCAGCCGCCACAGCTCGAACACCCCGGATCCGCGCCGATCCGCACCGTCCGCGCCTCAGCGGCCAGGGCGTCGTAGATCAGCAGGCGGCCGGACAGCGGCTCGCCTGCGCCGGTGATCACCTTCACGGCTTCCAGGGCCATCGTCGAGCCGATGACACCGGCCAGGGCCCCGACCACCCCGACCAGGGCGCAGGTCTCGGCGTCCGGCGGGATCTCGGGGACCAGGCAGCGGTAGCAGGGGCGGCCGTGGAACACCCCCACCTGGCCGGTCCAGCGGCCCAGGGCCCCGCTGACCAGGGGCTTGCCCTCGGCCAGGCAGGCGTCGCTGACCGCGAAACGGGTGGCGAAGTCGTCGGTGCCGTCGAGCACTAGGTCATACCCCGATATGACCGCCCGGGCGTTGGTCTCGTCCAGCCATACCGGGTGGGTCTCGACGACCAGGTGCGGGTTCAGCGCGACGAGATGCTCGGTCGCCGCCTCGACCTTGGACCGACCCGCATCGGCGGTGGCGAACAGCACCTGGCGCTGCAGGTTGGACAGCGAGACGGTGTCGGCGTCGGCCAGGCCCAGGGTCCCGACCCCGGCGGCGGCGAGGTAGAGGGCGGCGGGCGAGCCCAACCCCCCCGCCCCGACCACCAGCACCCGGGCGGCCTTGAGTTTCTGCTGGCCCGGTCCGCCGATCTCCCGCAGCACCAGATGGCGGGCGTAGCGTTCGACTTCGGCCGCTGAAAAGCTCATCGTGCTTGACCCTCACCGTCCGCCTCGCCACATGCGAAGCCATGCAAAGCAACCATTCCTCCCCCGCCGGCAATTTTCCAGACTGGCACGGCACGACTATTCTGGCGGTGCGCAAGAACGGCCGGACCGTGATCGCCGGCGACGGACAGGTCTCCATGGGCCCTACCATCGTCAAGGGCAACGCCCGCAAGGTGCGTCGCCTGGCCGGCGACAAGGTGGTGGCCGGCTTCGCCGGGGCCACGGCCGACGCCTTCACCCTGATCGAACGGCTGGAGGCCAAGCTCGAGCAATATCCCGACCAGCTGGCGCGGGCCTGCGTCGACTTGGCCAAGGACTGGCGCACCGACCGCTATCTGCGCCGGCTCGAAGCCATGCTGCTGGTCGCCGACGCGACCTCGATCTACACCGTCACCGGGGTCGGCGACGTGTTGGAGCCGGGGGAGAACGCCGGCGGCTCGGTGGCCGCCATCGGTTCGGGCGGCAACTACGCCCTGGCCGCGGCCAAGGCCCTGATCGACCAGGACCTCTCCGCCGAAGAGATCGCCCGGCGTGCGATGGCCATCGCCGCCGAGATCTGCGTCTACACCAATGGCAATCTGACGGTCGAAAGCCTCTGAATCTCGTCCGGCGGCGCGGATTTCACATGCCAGCGGCCGCGCCTGACCTAAGCTGGGCCCGGGAGGCCCGCGCATGTTCAAGACCGTTCTGATCACCGCCGTCCTGGCGACCGCCGCGCCGGCCGGGTCCGCGACGCCGTCGCCGGCCGAGATCGAGCAGGCCGAGCGCGCCTTCGCCGCCGACGGCCTGGCGCTCGGTATCCGCGACTCGTTCCTCAAGCACATGGCCGACGACGCCATCGTCTTTCGCCCAGGCCCGGTCGGCGCCAAGGCGCTCTACGCCAAACGGCCGTCCAGCAAGACGCCCCAGCTGCAATGGTGGCCGCAGACGGTGGTGATCGCCCGCTCCGGCGACCTGGGCCTGTCGGTCGGCCCCTGGGCGATCGACGGCAAGCGCGGCGGCTACTACGCCACCATCTGGCGCAAGGATGCGGCCGGCGCGTGGAAATGGGTCTATGACGGCGGGGCCGAGGCCGACGCCGCCAAGGCGCCCGATCCGGAGAGCCGGGCTAGCTATGGCCCCGTTTCGACCAGCGGCGCAGGCTCGGCCGCCGCCGGCCTGGCGCAAGCCCAGGCCGCCGAGCGAGACCTGGCCTCCGCCGCCGCCAAGGACGCGCCGAGGGCCTATGAGCGCCTGCTGGCGACCGACGCCCTGCTGACCGGCCCGACCGGAACCGAAGCCCTGGCGGCCGACGACCGCAAGGGCCGGCTGGCGGTCCGCCCCGCGGCCATGGCCCTCACGCCAGAAGGCGGCGGCGCCTCGGCGGCCGGCGACCTGGCCTGGACCTACGGCGCCGTTCGCTGGACGTTGGCCGGTCCCAAACCGGTCACGGCGCACTATATGCATGTCTGGCAAAAGCGCGCCGAAGGCTGGCGCCTGATCTTCGAGACCCTGAACACCGACCCATGACCGAATTTTCCCCCCGCGAGATCGTTTCCGAGCTCGACCGCTACATCGTCGGCCATACCGACGCCAAGAAGGCCGTCGCCGTGGCCCTGCGCAACCGCTGGCGCCGCCGCCGGGTGCCGGCCGACCTGCGCGACGAGGTCACGCCCAAGAACATCCTGCTGATCGGTCCCACGGGGGTCGGCAAGACCGAGATCGCCCGCCGCCTGGCGCGCCTGGCCCAGGCGCCGTTCCTGAAGGTCGAGGCCACCAAGTTCACCGAGGTCGGCTATGTCGGCCGCGACGTCGACCAGATCGTCCGCGACCTGGTGGAAAGCGCCCTGGCCATGGTCCGCGACAAGCGCCGGGCCGGGGTCAAGGCCAAGGCTGAGGCGGCGGCAGAGGAACGGATCCTCGACGCCCTGACCGGTCCCGGCGCGACCGCGGCCCGCGACAGCTTCCGCAAGAAGCTGCGGGCCGGCGAGCTGGACGACAAGGAGGTCGAGCTGCAGCTGGCCGACACCGGCGGCGGCGGCATGTTCGAGATCCCCGGCCAGCCGGGCGCGTCGGTGCTGAACCTGTCGGAGATGATGAAGTCGCTGGGCGGGGGCCGCACCAAGACCCACAAGACCACCGTCGCCGGGGCCTGGGCCCCGCTGATTGCCGAGGAGAGCGACAAGCTGCTCGACCAGGAGGCGCTGACCCAGGAAGCCCTGGAGCTGGCCGAGAACCACGGCATCGTCTTCCTGGACGAGATCGACAAGGTCGCCTCCTCCAGCCAGCGCGGGGGCGCCGACGTGTCGAGAGAGGGCGTGCAGCGCGACCTGCTGCCGCTGATCGAGGGCACCACCGTCTCGACCAAGTACGGGCCGGTGAAGACCGACCACATCCTGTTCATCGCCTCCGGCGCCTTCCACGTGGCCAAGCCCAGCGACCTGCTGCCCGAATTGCAGGGCCGGCTGCCGATCCGGGTCGAGCTGAAGGGCCTGACCCGCGACGACCTGCGCCGCATCCTGACCGAACCGGAGGCCAACCTGGTCCGCCAGCACCAGGCGCTGATGCTGACCGAGGGCGTGACCCTGGTGTTCACCGACGAGGCGATCGACGCCGTGGCCGATGCGGCGGTAGCGGTCAACGCCTCGGTCGAGAACATCGGCGCCCGGCGCCTGCAGACCATTCTGGAAAAGGTGGTCGAGGACATCAGCTTCACCGCCGCCGACCGTTCCGGCGAGACGGTGACCGTCGATGCGGCCTATGTGAAGGAGCGGATCGGAGCCCTGGCCGCCAACGCCGACCTCAGCCGGTTCATCCTCTAAAAGGACGCCGCCCGGGGAGAGGGTTCAGGAGAAGGCCTTCTGCTCGACCTCGACCTGACTCGCGGCCGCCTTGGCGTGGTCGCGGAGCCAGTCCGGGGGCAGGCGTCGGAAATGCTCGGCCAAGGCTGGAACGCGTTCGACGTCGCCCGCGTGGCAGTTGGCGATCTCGTGGCCCATGGCGGTCAGCATGTCCGACGATAGCAACGCGCCGCCCGAATCCTGGGCCTCGATCTTGCGGCTGTTGGGCGAGAGGCGGCGAACCGCAATCCCGTCGGCGACCCGATAGTGCGGATCCCCGGCCCGGAACCGACCGGCGGCGATGTCATGGATCCGAATGGCGGGATCGCCGCCATGCCTCAGCAGCCAGGCCGAGACCACCATCGCCTTGGCCTCGCGCAACACCGGCCCGCCGCGCCAGTCCGCCCGGGCCACGAAGCGCGGCCGTCCCAGGCTGCCGACCCCGGCGGTTCGCGCGAAGGTCTCGAACGGTCCGGCCGGATCGGGCAAGGCGGTCCGCAAGGCCTCCCGATAACGCGGCGGAATGGCCTGGGACGAAGGCGCCGTGAACTTTCGCCAGTAGGCGGCGCGCTCGGCCTCGCGCAGCATCACCGCCTGGCGCAGCCACCTGTGATCGCGCTCCAGGATGAACGGCGCGGGGGCGGCCAGGCCGGCGGCGTAGCCGGCCAGGATGGCGTCGCAGATCTCGCGGGCCCCTGAGGCCTTGTCGGTCCGCGCCAGCAAGGCGCTGGCCGCCAGCCGCACCAGGTCGAGGGGATAGGGCATGATCGCCGCGTCGTCGAAATCGTTGACGCCCCAGACCAGCCGGCCCTCGGCGTCGCGCCAGCAGCCGAAGTTCTCGACGTGGATGTCGCCGACCGCCAGCACCGGCGGCGCGGTCGCCAGGTCCGGGCAGATGTCGAGAATGGTCTCCGCCCAGCGCCAGTAGGTCGCCCGCAGGAAGGCGAAGGGGCCGGACCGCATCTTGTCGTGCTTCTCGGCAAGGTCGGCCTCGACGAGATCTGCGCCAAGTTCGCTCCTCAGCCAGGCCTCGTAGCCCCGCGTCGAAGCCTTGATCGAGGTGGTCATGGCGCTGTCCCCGCCAGCGATCTGGCGCGATCGCCGCGGAACACTATGCCCCGGCGCGCCGACGCCGGCCAGAAATCAGGCTGAAAACCGGGCGCTGGCTTCCATCCCCAGCATCGCCGCCTTGCGGCCCAGGCCCCAGTGATAGCCGGTCAGCCGGCCGTCCTTGGCGATCGCCCGGTGGCAGGGGATCAGCAGCGAGATCGGATTGGCCCCGATCGCGCCGCCGGTGGCCTGGTAAGCGCGCGGCTTGCCGGCCCAGGCGGCGATCTCGCCATAGGTGCTGGTCGCCCCCGGCGGAATTCGCAGCAGGGCCTTCCAGACCTGGATGTTGAACGGCGAGCCGATCAGCACCACCGGCAAGGGGTCCTCGCCGCCGGCGAAGGCGTGGATCGCCGTCCGGGCGGCGACCGCGTCGTCGCGCCGCCAGTCGGCGGCCGGGAAGCGCCGGTGCATGTCGTCGAAGGTCGCTTCGTCGTCGCCGTCGGAAAAGGCCAGGCCCGCCAGCCCGCGCGGGGCCATGACGAACAGGCCCTTGCCGTAGGGGGTGGGCGCCCAGCCCCAGGTCAGGTTCATGCCCTCGCCGCGCCGACGCACGTCGCCCGGCGTCACCGCCTCCTGGGCGATGAACAGGTCGTGCAGCCGCGAAGGGCCCGACAGGCCCGCGTCATAGGCCGCGTCCAGCACGCTGGCCCCCTCTTCCAGCGACCGCCGCGCCTCGGCATGGGCGATGGCGGCGACAAAGGTCTTGGGGCTGACCCCGGCCCAGCGGCTGAACACCCGCTGGAAGTGGAACGGCGACAGGCCCACCGCCTGGGCCGCCTCGTCGAGCGACGGCCGCTCCTGCCAGCGGTCGGCCAGCCAGGTCAGGGCCTTGGCCATGCGGTCATAGTCCGCCGACCGTTCGGTCAGGTGGGCGAAGGCCTGGGAAGGGGAAACATCGAGAGCCATGAGCGAAAGATAGTGCGGCCGGGCGCGTCCGTCCGCCCGGTTCTTGCGCCTTGACGCTATCCGGAGACCCGCTCGGCCCGCGCCCGCAGGATGGCCCGCTCCAGGGCCCGGGCGAAATCCACCCGCTCGGGCGGGCTGAGCGCCCGGCCGAGGGTCAGGCGCTTGCGCGACATCATCAACCGCACCCGGGTCTCGTGCTCGCCCGGCTGCTCGACCCCGACCCGGGTGAAGGCGGTCGGCGAGGTCCAGACCAGGCGCGCACCCTTGTCGTCCTCGCGACTGACGGTCACCGCCTCGGCCGTGACCCGCACGTGCTCGGACCGTTCGGCCGCCCGGAAGCTGGCGCGCAGGGCCAGGCCCAGGGCCAGGACGTCCAGCCCCAGGAACGGCAGCACCGGCGGCGCGCCCAGGGCCAGCAGGAAGATCGCGATCATCAGGTTGAAGGCGATCATCACGCCCATCAGCACATAGAGCCCCTGCCGGTTCATCGACCGGTTCGGCTTGATCACGGCGTCCATGTACAGCGGCGCGGCCATGACGGTGATTTACCCCCGGTCCGGCCGCTTGGCGAGGCGCGCGCATCACGCCATGGTCGCCGCATGGCCAAGCCCGCCCTCTCCAAGTCCGTCGCCCCGAAGTCCGTCGCCAAGAAACGTCCCGCCGCCCGCCGCCCCTCGCCGGCCGAGCGCGAGCGGGTCGAGATCCTGTTCTCGCGGTTCGAGAGCCTGGAGGACCACCCCAAGACCGAGCTGAACTATTCCAACCCCTACACCCTGGTGACGGCGGTCGCCCTGTCGGCCCAAGCCACCGACGTCCAGGTCAACAAGGCCACCGGTCCGCTGTTCCAGGTCGCCGACAGTCCGGCCAAGATGCTTGAGCTGGGGGAAGAGGGCCTGATCCCCTATATCGCCTCGATCGGCCTCTATCGCACCAAGGCCAAGAACGTCATCGCCGCGGCCCGCATCCTGGTCGAGCGCCACGGCGGAGAGGTGCCGCTGAACCGCGCCGCGCTGGAGAACCTGCCCGGCGTCGGCCGCAAGACCGCCAGCGTCGTGCTCAACGAACTCGACATCGAGCCGGCGATCGCCGTCGACACCCATGTGTTCCGCGTCTCGCACCGGCTGAAGCTGTCGGCCGGCAAGACGCCCGACGCCGTCGAGCAGGACCTGATGCGCATCGTGCCCGACCGCTACAAGACCCGCGCCCACCACTGGCTGATCCTGCATGGCCGCTATGTCTGCGTGGCCCGACGGCCCAAATGCGAGATCTGCCGCATCGCCGACCTCTGCCCGTCGCGGGAGCTGTTCGTCGGCGGCTGACGCCGTCTACAGCGCCCGGACCACCGCCTGGGCGAAGGCCGCGCCGCCGTCATGGGCGTGGTCGAGGAACAGGTGGGGTTCGATCGCCTCCAGCTCCATCAGCTGCGGCGTGCCGTCGAGGCCGCGGATCAGGTCGACGCGGGCATAGGTCAGGGGCGTCCCCGCCGCGTTCAGCACCATTTCGGCCGCGTGCAGGGCCTCCGGCTCGGGGGCGACGCCGCTGACCTGGCCGCCGAACTGCGGCTGGACCCGGAAATCGCCGGGCAGGGCCACCTTGGTCACCGCATGGCTGAACACCCCGTCGAAATAGAACAGCGACAGCTCGCCCTCCTCGCCGACCGCCGACAGGAACGGCTGGATCAGCGCCGGACCGGCGGGACAGCCGTCCAGTCCGTCGCCGCGGCCAAGCTTGACCGTGTCCTGCGACCCGCCGGAGATCTGCGGCTTGGCGACCAGCACCTCGACCCCGAAGAGGTCGCGGGCCCGCTCCAGGTCGTCCAGGGTCAACCGGTCGGAGACCCGGGTCGGCACCACCGGCGCGCCCTGGCCCGCCAGCTCGGCCAGATAGGTCTTGGTGGTGTTCCAGCGCAGCACCGCGGCCGGATTGGCCAGCCGGGCTCCGGCCGCCTCCAGGGCGTCGAGCCGGGCGAACCATTCGTCCGACCGCAGGTGATAGCCCCAGCTCAGCAAGGGCAGGATGATGCGGGCCCGGCTCGGATCGGCGTCCACCCAGCTGGCGGGGCTGACCTCCAGACCCCGGGCGCGCAGCGGCGCCGCGAGGTTCTCGAACAGCGGCGACCAGCTGTCGGCGAAGCTGGGTTCATCGGGCGCGGGGGTCAGGATCAGGACGTCGGTCATGGCCTGCCGGTAGAACGCCCCGGCGCGTCCGGCAAGGCTCGCGTTGCCTTGGCCGCCTCGATCCGCTACTTCGCGCGCGTCGCTTCTCTCGGAAAAGATCTTTCATGACCGCCCTCTACGACGTCGCCGCCATCGGCAACGCCATTGTCGACGTCATCGCCCAGTGCGACGAAGCCTTCCTGGAGCGCGAGGGCCTGGTGAAGGGCTCTATGGCCCTGATCGATCTGGAACGGGCGAGCACCCTCTACGACCGCATGGCCGCCGGCCTTGAGGCCTCGGGCGGTTCGGCGGGCAATACGGTGGCCGGCGTCGCCAGCTTCGGCGGCAAGGCCGCCTTCATCGGCAAGGTCGCCGACGACCAGCTGGGCCGGGTGTTCACCCACGACATGCGGGCCATCGGCGCCACCTTCAACACCCCGCCCCTGACGGAAGGCCCGGCCACGGCCCAGAGCCTGATCAACGTCACCGCCGACGCCCAGCGCACCATGTCGACCTATCTGGGCGCCTGCGTGGAACTGACCGCCGACGACGTCGATCCGGCGATCATCGAGGCCGCCCAGTACGTCTATCTCGAAGGCTACCTGTTCGATCCGCTGGAAGCCCGCCGCGCCTTCGCCAAGGCCGCGGCCCTGACCCACGGCGCCGGCCGCAAGATCGCCATCACCCTGTCCGACAGCTTCGTCGTCGAGCGCCACCGCGACGCCCTGCTGGGCTTCATCGAGACCCAGTGCGACATCGTCTTCGCCAACGCCTCGGAAGTCCGCGCCCTGTTCCAGACCACCGACTTCGACGCCGCCGTCCAGGCGCTGGCGGGCAAGGTCGAGATCGCCGCCGTCACCCGCAGCGAACATGGCTCGGTGGTGGCCTCGAACGGGCAATTGCACGAGATTTCAGCCTTCCCCGTCGAAAAAGTCGTGGACACCACCGGCGCGGGCGACCAATACGCGGCGGGTTTCCTCTACGGCCTGGCCCAGGGCCGCCCCCTGCCCGTCTGCGGACAGCTGGGGTCCCTGGCGGCCGCCGAGGTGATCGCGCACTATGGTCCGCGCCCGCAGGTCAACCTGCGGGATCTCGCGGCCCAGAACGGCCTCTAAGGTCAAAGGACTGTAGACCAAGCCATGGCCCGCACCGCTGAAGTGGTCCGCGAGACGAAGGAGACGCAGATCCGCGTCTGGATCGATCTCGACGGGACCGGCGTCTCGACGATCTCGACCGGCATCGGGTTCTACGACCACATGCTCGAGAGCTTCGCACGCCACGGCGGCTTCGACCTGAAGATCGAGACCAAGGGCGACCTGCATATCGACATGCACCACACGGTCGAGGACACCGGCATCGTGCTGGGCCAGGCGATCCACAAGGCGCTGGACGGCTTCAAGGGCGTGCGGCGGTTCGGCCACGCCTATATCCCGATGGACGAGACCCTGACGCGCTGCGCCATCGACCTGTCCAACCGGCCCTACCTGATCTGGAAGGTCGATTTCAAGCGGCCCAAGGTCGGCGAGATGGACACCGAGCTCTTCAAGGAGTTCCACCACGCCTTCGCGATGAACTGCGGGGCCTGCGTCCACCTGGAGACCCTGTACGGCGACAACACCCACCACGTCGCCGAAAGCGGCTTCAAGGCCCTGGCCCGGGCGTTGCGTCAGGCGGTCGAGATCGACCCCAAGACCGGCGGCCATGCCCCCTCCACCAAGGGCGTGCTGTAGGGAATTTGATTTCATGCAGACCGTCGCCCTGATCGATTACGGGTCGGGCAACCTGCGCTCGGCCGAGAAGGCCCTGCGCGAGGCGGCCCGCCGCCACGGGATCGACGCTGACATCGTTGTCACCGCCGAGCCCTCGATCGTGGCCGCCGCCGACCGCGTGGTGCTGCCCGGGGTCGGGGCCTTCGCCTCCTGCCGCGCCGGCCTGGACGCCTCGGGCGTCTACGAGGCCATGAACGCGGCCGTGCACGGCAAGGGCGCGCCGTTCCTGGGCATCTGCGTCGGCCATCAATTGCTGGCGAGCGAAGGCCTGGAGTTCGGCGTCACGCCGGGCCTGGACTGGATCGGCGGCCAGGTGAAGAAGCTGGAACCGAACGACCCGGCCCTGACCATTCCGCACATGGGCTGGAACGCGATCGCCTTCGCCCGCGACCACGCCCTGTTCAAGGGCGTCGAAGACGGCGCCCACATGTACTTCGCCAACTCCTTCGCCCTGACGCCTTCCGACCCGGAAGACATCCTGGCGACCACCGACCACGGCGGCCCTTTCACCGCGGCGGTGGCCAAGGGCAATGTGGCCGGCGTACAGTTCCACCCTGAAAAATCCCAAGCCGCAGGCCTCGCCCTGCTCGCCAACTTCCTGGAATGGCGCCCATGATCCTCTATCCCGCCATCGACCTGAAGGACGGCCACTGCGTGCGCCTGCTGCACGGCGACATGGACAAGGCCACGGTGTTCAACACCTCGCCGGCCGACCAGGCCGAGCGCTTCGTCAAGGACGGCTTCACCTGGCTGCACGTCGTCGACCTGAACGGCGCCATCCAGGGCAAGTCGGTCAACACCGCCGCCGTGCAGTCGATCCTGGAATCGGTCTCGATCCCCGTGCAGCTGGGCGGCGGCATCCGCACCCTGGAGGGCGTCGAGGCCTGGATCGAGGCCGGCGTCAGCCGCGTGATCCTCGGCACCGTCGCCGTCCATGATCCCGACCTGGTCCGCAAGGCCGCCAAGCTGTGGCCCGAACAGATCGCCGTGGCCGTCGACGTGCGCGACGGCAAGGTGGCGGTCGACGGCTGGACCGGCCTGTCGGACCTGGACGCCATCACCCTGGGCAAGCGCTTCGAGGATGTCGGCGTCGCCGCCCTGATCGTCACCGACATCAACCGCGACGGCGCCCTGACCGGCGTCAATGTCGAAGGCGTGGGCGAGCTGGCCGATGCGGTGTCGATCCCGGTCATCGCCTCGGGCGGCGTGGCTTCGGTGGCCGACATCGAACGGCTGAAGGCCCGCAAGGGCGTCGAGATCGCCGGGGCCATCCTCGGCCGCTCGCTCTATGCCGGCACCATCCGCCCGGCCGAAGCCCTGACCATAGCGGCCGCCTGATGCTGAAGACCCGGATCATTCCCTGTCTCGACGTCAAGGACGGCCGGGTGGTCAAGGGCGTCAACTTCGTGGCCCTGCGCGACGCCGGCGATCCGGTCGAGCAAGCCCGCGCCTATGACGCCGCCGGGGCCGACGAGCTGATGTTCCTGGACATCACCGCCTCCAGCGAAAAGCGCGGCCTGCTGCTCGACGTCATCGCCCGCACCGCCGAGGTCTGTTTCATGCCGGTCTCGGTCGGCGGCGGCGTCCGCGAGGTGGCCGACATGCGCCGGCTGCTGCTGGCCGGGGCCGACAAGGTCTCGGTCAACACCGCCGCCGTGGAGAACCCGGCCCTGGTCGCGGCGGGGGCAGACGCCTTCGGGGCCCAGTGCGTGGTCGTGGCCATCGACGCCAAGGCCCGCCCCGACGGCTCGGGTTGGAACGTCTGGACCTATGGCGGCCGCAAGGACACCGGCCTGGACGTGGTCGAATGGGCCGCCAAGGTCGTCGAGCGCGGGGCCGGCGAGATCCTGCTGACCTCGATGGACCGCGACGGCGCCAAGATCGGCTACGACATCCCGCTGCTGCAGGCCGTGACCGGCGCGGTGACCGTGCCGGTGATCGCCTCGGGCGGGGCCGGCAAGACCGAGCACCTGGTCGAGGCCGCCCGCGACGGCCGCGCCGCCGCGGTGCTGGCCGCCTCGATCTTCCACTTCGGCGAGATCAGCGTCGGCGAGGCCAAGCGGGCCATGGCCGCGGCCGGCATCCCCGTGCGCCTCGACGACCTGAAGGGGGCCGCATGAGCCGGCTGTTCGCGGTTCTGGGGCGCCTGGCGGCGACTATCGAGGCCCGCAAGGGCGCCGACCCTGCCGCCTCCTACACCGCCAGGCTGCTGGCCGACCCCGCCCTGGCCGCCAAGAAGCTGGGCGAGGAAGCCGTCGAGACGGTGATCGCCGCCGTCGCGCAGGGTCCCGACGCCCTGGCCTCGGAAAGCGCCGACCTGCTCTACCACTGGCTGGTGCTGCTGGCCGCCTCGGACGTCTCACTGGACGCCGTCGCCGACAAGCTGGCGGCGCGGGAGGGCGTGTCGGGCCTGGCTGAAAAGGCGTCGCGGAAGGACTGACCGGCATGTGGTTGAAGATCGCTCGCCGCCTTCCGCTCAGCGCCTGGATCGTCTCGATCCTCTACATGCTGGCCATGACCCTGCTTCCACCGGACGACCAGTCCGAGCGGTTTCAAACCTTGTGGTTTTGGACTGCGATTCCGCTGTTTTGGATTTGGACATTTGCGGTCTGGGGCCTTCGACGCCGCAAGACGGGGCCCGACGAAACCGCGGATTGAAGGTCCTAGCTCAGCAGCTTGCTGAGAAAATCCGAGTGCAGGCTCCAGCCCAGGAAGCCAGCCAGGCCCATGACGGTCCCAAGCGCCCCGAAGGCCCAGGAGCCCCACAGCGCGGCCGGAACCTCGACCAGCGCCGCCACCGCGGCGATCGACACCGCGATCGAGATCAGGGCGTCCGAGGCGTCGAACTGGTCGTCATGGACATTGAGCGCGTCATATTGCGCCTGGAAGCCCTCGGCCCGCGCCTTCAGGGCCGGGATCTCGGCCCGGTACTTGGCGGTCTCGGCGTCCAGCCGGGCCGCCTCGGGCGCGACGGCCGCCGCCATGCGCTCGCCGCCGGACAGGGCCAGAAACCGCGCCTGGGCCCGCGCCGTCTCGTCGATGTGCAGCTTGGTCTTGGTCGCCTGGTATTCGCTCCAGGCGTCGACGCCGCTCGACTGGGCCTGCTGCATGGCCTGGACGATGTTGCCGTCCTTGACGCCGCACAGGCCCATGAAGATCGACAGCGCCACCACCGTGATCGCCACCCGGCGATTGAAGCGCTTGTCCTTGGCCTCGGCCCCGATCTCGATGTCCATGGCTCGCTCCGCAACCCGGCCAAGCTTGGCGCCGCATCGTGGCGAGGTCTGGGCGGTCTAGATCTTCGGCGGCCGCCGCTTGAGGGCGACATAGAGCGCACCGTCGCCGCCGTGGCGCTTATCGGCCGGCGACACCCCCGCGACGATGTCGCGCAGGGCCGGACCGGCCAGCCATTCGGGCGTGCGCGTGCGCAGCACCCCCATGCCGACCTTGCCCTTGCCGGTGATCACCAGGGCGGCGCGATGGCCGTCCTCCCAAGCGCGGCGCAGGAAGGCCTCCAGCATCGGCCGGGCCCGGTCTTGGTCCAGGCCGTGCAGGTCCAGGCGGGCGGCGAGCGGGGTATGCTCGCGAACGATCTTGCGCTTGCGGTTGGGCTCGATGCCCTCCAGCGGACCGGCCGGCCGCTGGGCGTGGGCCGGCTTGATCGACTTGGGATCGACCAGCAGCGGGGCCATCGGCTGCAGGGTCGTGGGCTGGACCAGCGACTTCTCGGCCTTCGCCGTCCAGCCCGCCGCCTTGCGGGTCGGCTTGGCCTTCACCGTGGCGGTGACCATGCCCCACAGGCGCATCTCGTCCTGGCGCGGGGGGCGTTTCACGGCGTCAGGACCGGGGGCGCGGCGTCAGGCGGTAGAGGCGCAGGGCGTGGCGCACGCGGCCGGCCTCGACCCCGGCCGCCGGGCCGGTTCCGACATAGAGATCGGCCCGCGCCGCGCCCTTGATCGCCCCGCCGACGTCCAAGGCCACGGCCAGGCGGCGATAGGTCGGGAAGGCGCCGGCCAGCTTGGGGGCGTCGGCGTCCAGCCAGAACAGCTCGCCCAGGGCGTGCTGGCCAGGATCGACGGCGATGGCCCGGCCGGCCGGCAGCGGGATCCCCGCCGCGCCGACCGCCTGCTTGCCGTCGTCCGGCAGGGTCTGGAAGAACACGTAGCGCGGGTTCAGCCGCATGACGGCGTCCGCCTCGGGCCCGCGGTGGGCCGCCAGCCAGGCGCGGATCGCCTCGCCCGAGGTGTTGTCGTCGGGCAGCAGGCCCTTGTCGCGCATGGCGTTGGCGACGCCCACGAACGGCCGGCCGTTGTGGCCGGCGAAGGCGGCGCGCACCCGGCGGCCGTCCGGCAGGGTCAGGATGCCCGAACCCTGGATCTGCAGGAAGAACAGGTCCTCGGGCCGCATCCAGGCCAGGGGCCGGATTTCCGGCGAGGCCTCGATGGCGGCGCGATCGGGATAGGGAACGAATTGGCCGTCTTCGACCCGCCCGGCGATCTTCTTGCCCGCCAGGCTGGGATCGAAGGCGCCGAGGTCGAGCATCACCAGGTCGGCGGGCTTGCCGCGCAGGGGGGCGCTGAACTCGGCCGAGCGCGACATCCGCGCCTCGTATTCGGGGGCGAAATAGGCGGTCAGCAGGCCCGGGCCGGCGACCGGCTCCGGCTGGAAATTGGCCTCGAAGAAGCGGCGAGCCCCGGTCTCGTCGGCGGCGGTCTCGGCGCGGGCCCGGCGACAGGCCTCGGCCATGGCGGGTTCCTTGGCGACGCCGCAACCCTGACGGAAGGCGGCCAGGGCGGCCAGATGGTCTTCCTGCGGCCAGCCGGGCAGGTCGCCGAACGACAGCGAACCGGACGGACCTTGCGAGGCGGGCGGGGCCTGGGCCGACGGGCCGACGGCGGCTGGGCCGGCCGGCTTGAGCGGCGCGGTCGTACAGCCTGCCAACGCCAGAACGGCGAAGGCGGCGACCAGGATCCCTCGCATCCCGAAAGGACGCGGCATCAGGCCTCCGCGACGTCGACGCGGACCAGGGTCCAGTTCGGGTTGCGGCTCTTGAGGTCCCGCTCGAAGGTCCACAGGTCGGCGGTGCGGCGATCGTCCACCGCCTCGCCCTCGGCGGACGTGGAACGGGTGCGAACCTCGGCCAGGATGCGGATCACCGCCTTGGCGGTGTCGCCGCTGACGGTGATCGAATCCAGGTCGGTGCGCGGGGGGGTCAGGAATTCCGCCTTCTCGGTGCGGCCCTCGGCCTCGCGGGCGGCGATGGCGGTCTCGAAATTGGCCATCACGTCGGGCGACAGCAGCGGCCTGAGCGTCTCGCGATCACCCGCGGCGAAGGCCTTGACGATGACTTCATAGGCCTGGCGGGCGCCGACGAGGAACCGGCCGACGTCGAAATCGGCCTGGCGGGCGCGCAGGGCGGCCAGGCCGCTCAGCGCGTCGCCGACGACCTCCGGGGCCTTCAGGTCACGGGGCGGCGCATTGGCCGGGGCCGGCACGGGGCCGTCCTCCGGCTGCCGCCCGACCCGGCGGCCGAGGGTGGCGTAGAGCTGGTAGAGGATGACCGCGGCCAGGACCGCGAGGATAATCCATTCGAACACGATAATTTCCGCTCGTTCAGTCCCGGCGGGCGGCCGGGGCGACGTATCATGCCTATATAGGCGAGCCGGCCGGTCTAGGCGAGAAGAGGCTCGCCTGGGAGGCGGCCGGCGTTGCGCGCCCGCCGCTCGCGTGTTAGCAGCCCCGCTCTCTCCTAGCGGCCAATTTCGACGCCGAATACGGATTTATCGCCCATGACCGACTCGACCGCCGCACCGCCCGTCTCGCAGGACGAGATCGCGGCCACGGAAACCGGCATCCGCATCATCGCCCAGTTCGTGCGCGACTTCTCGTTCGAGAGCCCGCATGCGCCCGATTCCCTGCGCAGCGGCGCCGCGGCGCCCGCCATCGACATGGGCGTGGAAATGAACGCCCGCGGCCGCACCGACGGCCTGTTCGAGGTCGACCTGAAGCTGTCGGCCCGCGCCACCCGCGACGAACAGCCGGTGTTCCACGTCGAGGTGCTGTACGGCGGCCTGTTCCACATCGCCGGCGTGCCGGAAAGCGAACTGGAGGCGGTGCTGCTCATCGAGTGCCCGCGCTTCCTGTTCCCCTACGCCCGCCGCCTGATCTCCGACGTCACCACCGAAGGCGGCTTCCCGCCCTTCCTGATCGACCCCATCGACTTCGCCGGCGTCTATGCGGCCCGCAAGGCCCAGGCCGAAGGCCAACCGGTCGGCAACGCCTGATCCCTGGCGTCGCGCTGAATTGAAAAGCCCCGGTCGCGAACAGCGGCCGGGGCTTTTTTTGCGTCTTTCCCTCCCCTTTATGGGGAGGGACAATGGAACCTAAGGCTGCAGCCGGTAGCCGCCCATCTCGGTGATCAGGATCCGGGCGATGGTCGGGTCCGGCTCGATCTTCTGGCGCAGGCGATAGACGTGAGTTTCCAGCGTGTGGGTGGTCACCCCGGCGTTGTAGCCCCAGACCTCGGTCAGCAGCTCCTCGCGCGACACCGGCTTGGAGCCGGCGCGGTAGAGGTATTTGAGGATGTTGGTTTCCTTCTCGGTCAGCCGGACCTTCTTCTGCTTCTCGTCGATCAGCAGCTTGGCCGAGGGGCGGAACTCGTACGGACCGATGCGGAACAGCGCGTCCTCGGACGCCTCGTAGCTGCGCAGCTGGGCGCGGATTCGAGCCAGCAGCACGCCGAAGCGGAAGGGCTTGGTGACATAGTCGTTGGCCCCGGACTCCAGGCCCAGGATGGTGTCGGAATCGCTGGCCGCGGCGGTCAGCATGATCACCGGAGCGGTGACGCCGTTCTTGCGCATCAGCCGGCAGGCCTCGCGGCCGTCCATGTCGGGCAGGTCGACGTCCAGCAGGACCAGGTCGGGCTTGATCTCGCGGGCCATGCGCACGCCTTCGCCGGCGGTGGCGGCCTCGGCGACGGCGAACTCCTCGTGCAGGGCGAGCTGCTCGGCCAGAGCCCCGCGCAGATCATCGTCGTCATCGACCAGGAGTAGGGTTTTGCGTTGCGCCATAGGGCTGAACATGCACCGCTGCGGCCCCCGGCGCCAAGGCGCTTCTGGAGAACCGGTTTGACGATCTTTCGCGCCCATGCCGACGGCCAGATCGCCTGGGACGGACGGGTCGCACGCTGCGCCCTGGGCAAGGCGGGCGTGATCGCCGCCGCCGACAAGCGGGAGGGCGACCACAAAAGCCCCCTGGGCCTGTGGCCGATCCGCGAGGTGCTCTACCGCCCCGACGTCTATCCGCAGGGCCCGGCCACCGCCCTGCCCGCCCGGCCGATCGCCCCCGACGACGGCTGGTGCGACGCCCCCGACGACCCCGCCTACAACCGGCCCGTCAAGCTGCCCTATCCCGCCAGCGCCGAGCGGATGTGGCGCGACGACTCCGTCTACGATCTGGTGGTGGTGCTGGGCCACAACGACGATCCGCCGGTCCCAGGCCTGGGCTCGGCGATCTTCCTGCACCTGGCGCGCGAGAACTATCCGGGCACCGAGGGCTGCGTGGCCCTGGCGCGGGCGGATGTCGAAGCGCTGCTGGCCGTCGCGCAGCCAGGCGACGCGGTGGAAATCACGCGCTAGCCGATGATGATTTCACCCCGTCTCCCCGGCGAAGGCCGGGGCCCAGGTTCAGCCGTCGTGCTGACCGCTTGTCCGAAATACACAGCCCTATGATCTGGGCCCCGGCCTTCGGGGAGACGGGATAAGGTGGGCGTTTCTATCTGGCCCGATCCTGCGCTAGCTCGCTAGGTTCGCGCGCCGAACAGCGCCGAGCCCACCCGCACCGAGGTCGCCCCGCAGGCGATGGCGGTCTCGAAGTCGTCGCTCATGCCCATCGACAGCTTGTCCAGCCCATTCCGGGCCGCGATCTGGCCCAGCAGCCGGAAATGCGGCGCGGGATCGGCCTCGGCCGGCGGGATGCACATCAGGCCTTCCATGGGCAGGTCCAGGGCCCGGCAGCGGGCGATGAAGGCGTCGGCTTGACCGGGGATCACCCCGGCCTTCTGCGGCTCCTCGCCGGTATTGACCTGGACGAACAGTCGCGGGGCCCGGCCCTGGACCTGGATCTCGCCGGCCAGGACCTGGGCCAGCTTCTCGCGGTCAAGGCTTTCGATGACGTCGAAGAAGGAAACCGCCTCGCGGGCCTTGTTGCTCTGCAGCGGCCCGATCAGCCGCAGTTCGATCTCGTCGCGCCGGTCGCGCCAGCGGCCCATGGCCTCCTGGACGCGATTTTCGCCGAACACCCGCTGGCCCGCGGCCAGAATGGGGGCGATATGGTCCCAGGGCTGCAGTTTGGACACCGCCACCAGGGTGACCGCGTCGGCGGGCCGGCCGGCGGCGATGGCGGCGGCCCGGATGCGCGACTGGATCGAGGCGAGGACGGACATGGGATCTTCGGACATGGGATCTGGACGCGTGATCGACGAGATGGAGGTCCTGTCTAGAACGGCCGCGCGCTTTGGCCCATGGCTGGTGCGCGGAAAGCCGCTGCCGACCCTGATGTTCTTCACCGATCCGCAGCGGGCGCCCGATCCCGAGCGGGTCGCCGAGCGGCTGCCAAGCGGCGCGGCCGTGGTGTTCCGGGCCTTCGGCGCGCCGGACGCGCTGATACAAGGCCTGAGGCTGCGGGCTATCACCGCCCGGCGCGGCCTGCTGTTGCTGGTCGGGGCGGACACGGAGCTGGCCATGCAGGTCGAGGCCGACGGCCTGCACCTGCCGCAGCGGATGGCGGGCGAACTGCCGGCGGTCCGCGCCGGTCATCCGGATTGGCTGATCACCGTGGCCGCCCACGACCCTGACGCGGCGCGGATCGGCGCGGCCGCCGGGGCCGACGCCCTCGTCGCCTCACCGGTCTTCGCCAGCCGCAGCCCTTCGGCGGGACGGCCGGTGGGCCTGGAGGGCCTGAAAGCCATCGTCGAGGCCGTCGAAACCCCGGTCTACGCCCTGGGCGGAGTCCGGGCGGACACGGTCGAGCGGCTGCTGGGCAGCGGAATTGTCGGGATCGCAGCGGTGGAGGCGCTGAACGCGCCTTAGGCGCGCAGGCCTAGAACTTGAACGCGGTTTCCAGCTTCACCCGCGGGGCAGGCTCCTGGATCTCGTTCTTGCGCGCGGCCAGGGCCGGGTTCTGGTCGCCGAGGGCCACGGCGCCGCCGACGCGGATCGACGGGGTGACGCTGAAATAGGCCCCGGCCTGGACGTCCTTCAGCTCAAGGTCGCGGTTGACGGGCTGGTCCAGGTCGAGCTTGAGGCCCCACTTGCCCTTCTTGGCGTCCCACTGCAGGGACTTCTTCGGGCCCTGCGGGCTGAACGGAACGGCCTGGGGCGGATTGCTGAAATCGCTCTTGACGGTGAAGTCGGGCCCGGCGTGCGACTTGCTCTGGGCATAGACAGCCGAGGTCGATCCCAACAGGATCAACGCCGCCGCCCCAGCCGTGAAATACCGTCGCGCGAACATCGCTACTCGAACCCAATCCCCAGCCCACGCCTACATATAGGAGCGGGCTCCCTGAAAATCGATTAAAGGCTTGGGTACAGCGCGGTCAACCGCAGTTGGATCGGGCAAAGCGTCGCGGGAGTCGATTCAAGCAGGGCCTGTGGCGGTCCTGCCACGCGATTCCTGTTTTGACCCAGCGCGACCATGCTATAGACCGCTCCGGCTGCGGGGGCGCGCCAGGACGCGCGAACGCGCCGGCGATACATTGGAGCGAGGTACTATGGCGTTTGAGCGTGGGTCGGTGTTGCGCGGCGTCGCCGCTGGCGTTCTGGCGCTGTCGGTCGTGGTGGGCGTGTCCGCGTGCGGCAGCACGAAGGGTCCGAGAACTTTCACCACCCAGAGCGACGAGCCGGGCTTCAACCCGTTCCGCCACGGCGGCGGCAAAAAGGCGGCCGGAGCCCCGGGCGCGATCGGCGTCAACGGTTTCCTGTGGCGCGCCAGCCTCGACACCCTGGCCTTCATGCCCCTGGCCTCGGCCGATCCGTACGGCGGCGTGATCGTCACCGACTGGTACACCAATCCCGAAAAGCCGGACGAGCGCTTCAAGGCGACCGTCTACATCCTCGACACCCGCCTGCGGGCCGACGGCCTGAACGTCACGATCTTCAAGCAGATCAAGGACGCCGGCGGAGCCTGGACCGATACGGCCGTCACCGATCAGACGGCGACCGACATCGAGAACGCCATCCTGACTCGCGCCCGCCAGCTGCGACTTTCCAACATCAAGAACTAGGACTTTTCCTGGTTCTTCGCGGGAGCCCTTTGTCGCGTGGCAAATGGCTCCCGTCCGCACTTTTAGAAGCGCGCCCAGGCCGAAACCGCTTATGACTTCCGCGGAGCGCGTCCTGGACGCCCCCGCACCTACAGTCTGGTTCCATGGCCCGCTACAATCCCAAAGACACCGAGCCGAAGTGGCGCGCCGCCTGGGCGAACGCCGACACCTTCCTGACGCCGATCCAGCCGGATGGTCGTCCGAAGTACTATGTGCTCGAGATGTTCCCCTATCCGTCGGGGCGCATCCACATGGGCCATGTGCGCAACTACGCCATGGGCGACGTCGTGGCCCGCTACAAGCGCGCCCAGGGCTTCAACGTCCTGCACCCGATGGGCTGGGACGCGTTCGGCATGCCGGCCGAGAACGCCGCCATGGAGCGCGGCGTCCATCCCAAGGGCTGGACCTACGACAACATCGCCGCCATGCGCGAGCAGCTGAAGGCCCTGGGCCTGTCGGTCGACTGGTCGCGCGAGTTCGCCACCTGCGACCCGGCCTATTACGGCCAGCAGCAGGCCTGGTTCCTGCGCCTGCTCAAGCGCGGCTTGGTCTATCGCAAGGAGGCCTCGGTCAACTGGGACCCGGTCGACATGACCGTGCTGGCCAATGAGCAGGTGATCGACGGCAAGGGCTGGCGCTCGGGCGCGACCGTGGAGAAGCGCAAGCTGACCCAGTGGTTCCTGCGCATCACCGACTATGCCGACGCCCTGATCGACGGCCTGAAGACCCTGGATCGCTGGCCTGAGAAGGTCCGGATCATGCAGGAGAACTGGATCGGCCGCTCCAAGGGCCTGCGGTTCACGTTCAAGTTCGAGGGCGAAGCTCCGAAGGGCCACGAGACCGGCCTGGAGGTCTACACCACCCGCCCCGACACCCTGTTCGGGGCCAGCTTCGTGGGGATCGCCCCCGAGCATCCGCTGGCCGAGCAGCTGGCGGCGGCCGATCCGGCCGTGGCCGCCTTCGTCGCCGAATGCCGCAAGGGCGGCACCTCTGAGGCCGACATCGAGGGCGCCGAGAAGCTGGGCCGCGACACCGGCCTGCGCGTCGTCCACCCGCTGGACCCGACCCGAACCCTGCCGGTGTGGATCGCCAACTTCATCCTGATGGACTACGGCACCGGCGCGATCTTCGCCTGCCCGGCCCACGACCAGCGCGACCTCGACTTCGCCCGCAAGTACGACCTGCCCGTCCTGCCGGTGGTGCTGCCGCCGGGCGAGGACACCGCGACCTTCCAGGTCGGCAAGGAAGCCTATGTCGGCCCCGGGTCGATCTTCAATTCGCAATTCCTGGACGGTCTGGACATCGAGGCGGCCAAGACCGAGGCGGTCAACCGCATCGAGGCCATGGACCAGGGCCAGGGCGCCACCGTCTATCGCCTGCGCGACTGGGGCGTCAGCCGCCAGCGCTACTGGGGCTGCCCGATCCCGGTCATCCACTGCGAGGCCTGCGGCCCCGTCGGCGTGCCCGAGGACCAGCTGCCCCTGGTGCTGCCCGACGACGTCAGCTTCGACAAGCCGGGCAATCCGCTGCTGCGCCACCCGACCTGGCGCCATACCGCCTGCCCCAGCTGCGGCGGCAAGGCGGAACGCGAGACCGACACGCTAGACACCTTCGTCGACAGCAGCTGGTACTTCGCCCGCTTCACCGACCCGACCGCCGCCGAGCCGATCAGCAAGGCCGCCGCCGACCACTGGATGCCGGTCGATCAATATATCGGCGGCGTCGAGCACGCGGTGCTGCACCTGCTGTACGCCCGCTTCATCACCCGCGCCCTGAAGGACGAGGGCCTGGTCTCGGTGGAGGAGCCGTTCGCCGGCCTGTTCACCCAGGGCATGGTCACCCACGAGGCCTACAAGAACGCCGCCGGCGAGTGGGTCGAGCCGTCAGATATCCGCATCACGGTCGAGGGCGCCACCCGCACCGCCAGCCACGCCGCGACCGGCGAGCCGATCACCATCGGCGACGTCGAGAAGATGTCGAAGTCCAAGAAGAACGTCGTCGCCCCCGAGGACATCTTCGAGGCCTATGGCGTCGACGCCGCCCGACTGTTCGTGATGAGCGACAGCCCGCCCGAGCGCGACGTGCAGTGGACCAACAGCGGCGTCGAGGGCTCCTGGCGCTTCACCCACCGGGTCTGGAACGAGTTCGACAGCCAGCCGGCCGGCGACTTCGCCCATGACGCGGCCGACGCCGCCGCCCTGGCCCTGCGCAAGGGCGCCCATCGCCTGGTCGGCTTCGTCACCGACTCGATCGAAGGCTTCCGCTTCAACAGCGGCGTGGCCCGGCTGTATGAGTTCCTGAACATGCTGAAGGCCGCGCCGGCCGAAGGCGCGTCGCAGGGCGTCCTGGCCGCCCGCGCCGAGGCGCTGGATATCCTGGCCCGGCTGATCTCGCCCTTCACCCCCCACCTGGCCGAGGAGGCCTGGGCCCGGCTGGGCAAGGCCGGCATGGTCGTCGACGCCCCCTGGCCCAAGGCCGACCCGCTGCTGGCGGCCGACGACGAGCGCGTGCTGCCGATCCAGATCAACGGCAAGCGCCGCGGCGAGATCAAGGTCAAGGCCGGCACGGCCGAGGCCGAGGTCGAGAAAATCGCTCTGGCGGATCCCGCCGTCCTGGCCCACCTTGAGGGCTTGACCGTTCGCAAGGTGATCGTGGTGAAAGACCGTATCGTCAACATCGTGGCCGGCTGATCCATGAAGCGCTTCCCGCCCCTCAAGATCCTCCCTGCGGCCCTGCTGGCCGTTTCCGCCCTGGCCCTGTCGGCCTGCGGCTTCACGCCCCTGTATGGCAATCAGGGCGTCACCAAGGGCCTCGGCGCCATCGAGGTGGTCGCCTCCGACGGTCGCGCCGGCTACCTGCTGCGCGAAAAGCTCGACGACGCCCTGGCCCGCAACGCCAACGTCCTGCCCTCGCACCGGTTGGTCTATTCGATCAAGGAGCAGCGCTACGCCCGCGGCGTGCGCGTCGACAACGTCGCCAACCGCTACGAGCTGAACATGACCGCCAACTGGCGGCTGCTCGACGCCAAGACCGGCCAGCAGGTGCGCAACGGCTCGACCAATGCGACGGTGACCTACGATTCCGCCGACCAGCCCTATGCGTCGATCGCCGCCCAGCAGGACGCCCAGGAACGCGCCGCGACCGAGGTGGCCCGCAAGATCCAGCTCGACCTCGCCGCCTGGCTGGCGGGCAAGGCGGCCGCCTAGCCACCGCCATGATCCTGTCCAAGCGCCAGGACGTCGAACGCTTCCTGAAGGACCCGACGCCCGAGATCCGGGCCGTGGTGATCTATGGCCGCGACCGCGGGGTGGTGCGCGACCGGGCCGACCAGCTGGCCAGGCGATTGTTCGAGCGGCCGGACGATCCGTTCGACACCGCCCAGCTGACCGAGAGCGACCTCGACTCCCAGGCCGGCAAGCTGGAGGACGAGCTGTCGGCCCTGTCGATGATGGGCGGCCGGCGACTGGTGCGCCTGCGCCTGACCGGCGAGAAGGGCGGCCCCGACAAGCAGGCGGCCGAGGCCCTGGTCCGCCATGTCGAGGGCCAGCTGAACCCCGACGCCTTCTTCCTGGTCGAGGCCGGGGCCCTGGGCCGCGACTCCGCCCTGCGCAAGGCCGGCGAGAAGGCCTCGGGCGCGGCGGTGATCCCCTGCTACGAGGACGAGGCCGGCGACCTGGCGCGCCTGGCCCGCGAGACCCTGGCCAAGGACAAGGTCAGCCTGACCAGCGAGGCGCTGGAGCTGTTCGTCTCGCGCCTGCCCAAGGAGCGCGGCGTGGCCCGGGCCGAGATCGAGCGCCTGGCCCTGTTCCTCGGCCCCGGCAGCGGCGTCAACGCCGGTCCGGCCGACCTGGTCGAGTTCCTCGGCGTCGAGCCTGAAGCCTCGCTGGGCGACGCCGCCGTCGACGCCTTCGGCGGCCGCCTCGGACCCGCCCAGGCCGGCCTGCGCCGCGCCGCCGCCGAGGGCGAAGGCGGACCCGCGGCCGTGCGGGCCATGGGCTATCACCTGGGCCGGCTGCGCCGCACCCTGACCCTGCACAAGAACGGCGTCGACCTCGCCGCGGCCGCCAAGGCCTCGGGCGTGTTCTGGAAGAGCGAGCGCGAATTCCTCCGCCAGGCCCGCGCCTGGACCCTGGACCAGCTGCTGATGGTCCAGGCCGAGGTGCTGGCCGCCGACAAGGCCTGCAAGACCTCCGGCTCGCCCGACCAGCTGATCTCCGAACGCCTGGCCCTGCAGATCGCCGGCAAGGCGCGGCGGCTGGGGCTGTAGGGCTGGGTTGCGGGGCAAGGCGCTGATGGATGGCGCGTTTCGAACCTGAGCAGCCCTTCGCTCCATCCTGCGTTTCGCATGCGCCGAGGGTTCGGTTTCAGGCGCCGGGCTGAATTCTGGACCGTCCGACCTGCGTGACCAATTCGGCATTCGAAACTGGTGCGCGCCTAGCGGTGTGCTCGGGCGTCGATCACGCGCACCCGCCGCTTGGAAGGCCATAGTTCCCGGGGAATGCCCACGCAGTCGATCATCCCTTTCTCGTGAGCCACGCGAAACCGTTCCCCGTCCCAAACCCATTCGGTGCTCCAGCCGCACGAGCCTGGCCGATACTCACCGTACTGGGACCCCGACAGCGTGAGGGTCTTGGGATCGTAGGTCGCCCCGGCGAGGCCGTAGCTGTCTTCCTCGACATAGTCCTCGATCTCTGGGCCGGGCAGGCGGCTCCCATTTTCGTCTAACAACTGCATGGTCGTATAGCTCCCGCTCTTGTCTTCAAAGACCCGGCAACTGGTCTCAGCCAGGATTTTGCCGGGCGACAGGCGTGTCAGGTCGGGTTCGTAGCAAAGCGAATCCCCCATCGAAGAGACCTTTGGCAGATGGGTCTGGCTGGCGACGGGCGGGCGCCGGATCGCGGGATAATGCGGATCGGGTCTCCGGTTCTGAATCCACAACAGGGTCGCCGCGCTTCCCTTGAGCGATATCGTCTTGGGCCCATCGATCTTGCCGTTCGCGTAAGCCCCCAGAGTCAGGCCCTGGGCTATCGCGTCCCGAAGGACGGCGACCTCGCTGGTGGCCAACACCGAGGTCCGTCGCATCGATTGGTCGTCAGGCGCGGAACTGAAACGACCTGTCCAGGTCGCCGCGCCGTCGGGACCGATCACTTTCAGCTCGATCGCCTTAAGCTCGTTGTCGGAGGTCGATACGCCGAAGTGCGCCGACCATTGACCGTCGGCGGATCGCCGCAGCAGGAGATAGCTCGGTGCCAACCAATTTCCGTTGCTGGCCCATGCGGAGCATTCGCCGACCTCGTCGCAGACGGCGGACCATCGCTCGAAGTTCGCTGAACCCGCCTGCGCCCGCGCCTCGCCGAAGCCGAGCGCCGCAATCAGCAGCGCGCCCCATACCGTCCGCACTGCCCAGTCCTCCTCGCCGCCTTAGAGCGAAGCTTCCCGGTTGCGTGACTTGTGGTCAAGGCACTCGGCACTCCATCGTCTCGGTCATGAGCCAAACATGGACTGGGCATCGTCTCGGAACCATCCCAAGTGGACGATCGACACGTCCGCTGGCGCCACTGGCCGTGAACATTCTCGGCGACGGGGTCTCGCCGTCGCTTCAGGGCGGGAATGACCTTGAGAGCGCCGCCGGCGTCAAACCTCGCAGGGCGCGTTTGCAAGCACCCAACAAAGGGCCGCCCCTTCCGTGATTTGCGCCGACGGTCAAACTCCGCTGTGCGGCGCGCTTCATTTTCCTGTGGAGGAAATCCAAATGGCGCTCGACCAAATTCGCGGCCGGATTTCCATATAGAGATTACAGATCAACGACTTAATCGCATTTCCCATGTCCGTGGGCGTCGTTTCTCACGGACGAACCGGCCAGGACCACGGCAAGGTCCCGCTCCGTGCGCGACAGACGACCCTCCCCGGCGGCCTCAGACGCCGCGGGTCAGGCGGTTGCAGAGATCGTCCAGCTGCTCGAGCGTCGCGTAGCGGATGGTCAGGGCGCCGGTTCCGCCGCGGTGGTCGATCTCGACGTCGAGGCCGAGCACCGACGACAGGTCGGCTTCGAGGGCCTGGGTGTCGGTGTCCTTGGTCCGGGCCGGCCGGCTGGCGGCGGCGCGGCCGCGGACCTCGCCCTCGGCATTGGGGGTGCGGCGGGCCAGGGCCTCGGCGTCGCGGACCGACAGACCCTTGTCGATGACCTGGCGCGCCAGAGCGGCCGGGTCGGGGGCCGAGGCGATGGCGCGAGCGTGGCCGGCGGTCAGCGCGCCCGAGGTCAGGTGCCCCTGCACGGCCTCCGGCAGGGCCAGCAGGCGCAGGGTGTTGGCCACATGGCTGCGGCTCTTGCCGACGGTCTGGGCGATGGCTTCCTGGGTGCGGCCGAAGCGGTCCATCAGCGCCTTGTAGCTCAGCGCCTCTTCCAGGGCGTTGAGGTCGGCGCGCTGGACGTTCTCGATGATGCCGATTTCCAGCACCGCCAGGTCGTCGAGTTCGCGGACCATGATCGGGATGGTCTTGAGACCGGCCCGCTGGGCGGCCCGCCAGCGGCGCTCGCCGGCGACGATCTGGTATTCCCCGGCCGCGCCTGGAGCCGGTCGGACCAGGATCGGCTGCAGCACGCCCTTCTCGCGGATCGAGTCCGCCAGTTCTACCAGGTCTTCCTCGCGGAAGGTCCGCCGCGGCTGGTCGGGATTGCGGCGGATCAGCTCGATCGGCGCCTCGCGCGAGCCGCCGGCGGTGTCGCCCGGAGCCTGGGCGGGCGCGGATTCGACCTCGCCGAGCAGGGCGGACAGGCCCCGACCCAGTCCACGACGACCTTCAGACATCCCCGGCTCTCCCACCACGACCGACTCCCTCACGCGCTCAACACTCAACTTCGACAATGACTTGGATGGTTATCCTCAGGCCGCCTGGACCTGGCGGGACTTCTCCCGGCTGATCACCTCGCGCGCCAGCCGCAGATAGGCCTGGCTGCCGGCGCACTTCAGGTCATAGAGCAGCACCGGCTTGCCGAACGACGGCGCTTCCGAGACCCGGACGTTGCGCGGTATGACCGCGTCATAGACCTTGTCGCCGAAGTGCTGCCGGACATCCCGGGCCACCTGGTCCGACAGGCTGTTGCGGCGGTCGTACATGGTCAGCACCACGCCCTGGATCTCCAGCTTCGGATTGAGGCTGCCGCGCACCCGCTCGATGGTCCGCATCAGCTGGGTCAGGCCTTCCAGGGCGAAGAACTCGCACTGCAGCGGCACGAACACCGCGTCGGCGGCGGTCATGGCGTTGACGGTCAGCACGTTCAGCGACGGCGGGCAGTCGATCAGCACATAACTATATTCCCCGCTCGTGCGCAGCGGCTCCAGGGCGTCGCGCAGCCGGTAGGAGCGGCGCGCCGTCTGGCCCAGCTCGATCTCGACCCCCGACAGGTCGGCGTCGGCGGGGATCACGTCCAGGCCCGGCAGCTCGGTCGGGACGGCGGCGTCGATCACCGGCTTCTCGCCCATCAGCACGTCATAGAGGGTGGTGCGCCGCTGCAGGCGGGTGATGCCCAGGCCGGTCGAGCAGTTGCCCTGCGGATCGGCGTCGATCAGCAGCACCCGCTCGCCGCAGGCCGCCAGGGCGGTGCCCAGGTTGATCGCGGTCGTGGTCTTACCCACCCCGCCCTTCTGGTTGGCGATGGCCAGGACGCGCAGGGGCTGGTCAGACTTTACGGACACTCTTGAGTCCTTTCACATGCACGATCTGGCCGCGCGGGTCGCTGAGGGAGGGCCGCAGGTCAGACTCGAATTTCCAATATGTAGCGGCCTCGGCCAGTTCCGAAGCGACATCTTGTCCCTTCAGGAACCAGGCGGCCGCACCGCGCTTCAGGTAGGGCTGGGCATAGCCGAGCAGCCTGACCATCGGCGCGCAGGCCCGGGCGGTGACCACGTCGACCGTCAGGTCCAGGTCCTCGGCGCGGGCGTTGTGGATCTCGGCCGGCAGGCCCAGTTCGTCGACGACGACGCGCAGGAACCGGCAGCGCTTGGCCATGCTCTCGACCAAGTGGACTTTCGCCCCCGAGGTGTCCTTCAGCAGGATGGCCAGCACGATCCCTGGCAGTCCAGCCCCGGCGCCCAGGTCGGCCCAGGTCCTGGCCTCGGGCGCCAGTTGCAGCAACTGGGCGCTGTCCCAGGCGTGGCGGTTCCAGTAGGTCGGCAGCGTCGCCGGCCCGACCAGGTTCATCACCGCGTTCCACTCGGCCAGCAGGGTCTGGAAGCGTTGCAGCTCGGCCAGCCGGGCGTCGCTGCAGCCGGTCAGCCGCTGGAAGGCGGCGGCGTCGACCGGGTCGAGGGTCTCGATGACCAGTTCGGGGGTCATGGCGTCAGGCCGCACGGGCGCGTCGCACATGGGCCAGCAGGGCCGTCAAGGCGCCGGGCGTCACGCCTTCGATCCGCGCCGCCTGGCCCAGGGTCAGGGGCCGCACCCGCGCCAGCTTCTCGCGCACCTCGTTCGACAGGCTGCCGACCAGGCCGTAGTCGAGATCGGCGGGCAGGCGCAGGTCCTCTTCCTTGCGGAAGGCCTCGGCGTCGGTGCGCTGGCGGTCGAGATAGCCGGCATAGGCGGCCTCGATCTCGATCTGCTCGCGCGCCATCGGGCTCCAGGCGGCGATCTCGGGCCATACCGCCGCCAGGCCGTCCAGGTCGACCCCCGGCAGGGCCAGCATGGCCAGGACATCCCGGCGCTGGCCGTCGGCATTGACCTTGAACCCGGCCTTGACCGCCGTCGCCGGGGTCAGGCTGACCGAACCGGCGAAGGCGCGCACGGCCTCCAGCTCCGCCTTCTTGGCGGCCCAGGCCTGGGCCCGCACCGCGCCGACGCAGCCCAGCGCCAGGCCGCGGTCGGTCAGGCGCTGGTCGGCGTTGTCGGCCCGCAGCACCAGGCGGAACTCGGCCCGGCTGGTGAACATCCGATAGGGCTCGGTGACGCCGCGGGTGACCAGGTCGTCGATCATCACCCCGATATAGGCCTCGTCGCGGGCGAAGATCGCCGGCTCCCGGCCCTGCCCCGCCAACGCCGCATTGAGGCCGGCGACCAGGCCCTGGGCCCCCGCCTCCTCGTAGCCCGTGGTGCCGTTGATCTGGCCGGCCAGGTAGAGCCCGGGCAAGCGCTTGGTCTCCAGGGTCGGGTAGAGCTCGCGCGGATCGACATAGTCATACTCGATCGCGTAGCCGTACCGGATGACCTCGACCTGCTCCAGGCCCGGCATGGTGCGCAGGAACAGCAGCTGGGTCTCGGCCGAAACCGAGGTCGAGACGCCGTTCGGATAGACCGTGGGATCGTCCAGGCCCTCCGGCTCCAGGAACACCTGATGGCTGGTCTTGTCGGCGAAGCGGACGACCTTGTCCTCGATCGACGGGCAATAGCGCGGGCCGATGCCGGTGGCGCGGCCGCCATAGACGGCGGACTCGCCCAGGCGCTCGGCGATGATCCTGTGGGTTTCCGCCGTCGTATAGGTGACGCCGCACTGGATCTGCGGCACGTCCACCGTGGCATTCAGGAATGAGAACGGCTGGGGCTGATCGTCGGCGGCCTGCATCTCCAGCCGGTCCCAGGCGATGGTCCGGCCGTCGAGGCGGGCGGGGGTGCCGGTCTTCAGCCGGCCCATGTCGAAGCCCAGGCCGTAGAGGCGGTCCGACAAGCCGATCGACGGCGCGTCGCCGACCCGGCCAGCCGGGGTGCGGGTCTCGCCCTGGTGGATGACGCCCTTGAGGAAGGTGCCGGTGGTCAGCACGACCCGGGGCGCGCGATAGACCGTCCCCTCCCCGTCGATCAAGCCGGCGACTGCGCCGGCCTCGACGATCAGGTCCTCGGCCGCGGCGGCGATGACGTCGAGGTTCACGTGCGAGAACAGCTCGGCCTGCATGGCCTGGCGATAGAGCTTGCGGTCGATCTGCGAGCGCGGGCCGCGCACGGCCGGACCCTTGGAGCGGTTCAGCAGCCGGTACTGGATGCCGGCCTTGTCGGCCATCCGGCCCATCAGGCCGTCCAGGGCGTCGATCTCGCGGACCAGGTGCCCCTTGGCCAGGCCGCCGATGGCCGGGTTGCACGACATCTCGCCGACGGTTTCCCGCTTGTGGGTCAGCAGCAGGGTGCGCGCGCCGGTGCGGGCCGACGCGGAGGCGGCCTCGCAGCCGGCGTGACCGCCGCCGATGACAATGACATCCCAGGTGTTGGACAAAGCGAACGCGCCTCAATGCGAACGCCCCCGTCTCGGCGGGGGCGTGGGAGCCTTATACGCGGAACCCGCCCTGATCGCGAGTCGCTCCGGGGTGTTTCACGTGAAACAGCGCCTACAGATCTGTGGTCAGCCTGTGGATGATTCAAGCCGATGTTTCACGTGCGACATCACTTGCCGATGCAGAAGCTCGAAAAGACCCGGTCGAGCACATCCTCCGGATCGATCCGGCCGGTTATCCGCGAGAGGGCGCGGGCCGCCAGTCGCACATCCTCCGCGGCGAGCTCGACCTCCAACCCCACCTCCGACAAGGCCCGCCGGAGATAGCCCCTCGCCTCCTTCAGGCTCTCGGCGTGACGGATGCGGGTGGCGGCCGGGAACTCGGCGCCGGACAGCGAGGCCACCACGTGGGACGTCAGAGCCGCACGCGCCGTCTCCACGCCCCCAGGCTTGCGAGCGGCCAGCTCGATCACCGACAGATCCCGGACCAAAAGGGCGCTGCGGAGCGCTTCCCGCCGCTCGGCGTCGACCAGGTCGATCTTGTTGATCACCGCCCAGTCGCCCGCTCGAACGACCCCCTGCTCTTGAGCCCCGACCTGTTCCACGTGAAACAGGGCCGCGTCGATCACCCACAGCCGCAGGTCGGCCTCGGCCGCCCAGGCCAGGGCCCGCCGCACGCCCTCGGCCTCGATGGCGTCGTCGGTGGCGCGCAGACCGGCGGTGTCGCCGAGCAGCACCTTGTAGCCGCCGAGGATCAAGGGCACCTCGATGATGTCGCGCGTGGTGCCCGGCGTGGCGGTGACGATCGCCGCCTCGCGCTGGGCCAGGGCGTTGAGCAGCGTGCTCTTGCCGGCGTTCGGCGCCCCGACCAGGGCGATGCGGAAGCCGTCGCGCACGCGCCGGCCGCGCCCGGCGTCGGCCAGGGCCTCGGCGATCTGGCCCTCCAGCATCTCCAGGCCCGGCCGCGCCCGCGCCGCCACGTCCTCCGGCAGTTCCTCGTCGGGAAAGTCGACCGCGGCCTCCAGCATCGCCAGGGCCTGGACCAGCAACCCGCGCCACACGTCGTAGCGCTCGCTCAACGCCCCGCCCAGCTGGCCCAGGGCCTGTCGGCGCTGGGCCTCGGTCTCGGCGTCGATCAGGTCGGCGACGCCCTCGGCCTGGGTCAGGTCCAGCTTGCCGTTCTCGAACGCCCGTCGGGTGAACTCGCCGGGCTCGGCCAAGCGCAGGCCCTGGGCGGTCAGCGCCTCCAGCACCGCCTCGACCACGGCCCGGCCGCCATGCACGTGAAACTCGGCGGCGTCCTCGCCGGTATAGCTGGCCGGTCCCGGGAACCACAGCACCAGGGCGTCGTCGAGGGCGACGCCGTTCCAGGTCAGTCGGCACAGGGCCGCGCGGCGCGGCTTGGGCAGGTCGCCGGCCAGGGCCCGCACGGCCACGCCGGCCGCGGGTCCGGAGACCCGCACCACCGCCACCGCCGCCCGCCCCGCTCCCGTGGCCGGCGCGTAGATCGTGTCGTTCATTCGCGCTTGCCGCCGCCCACCGCCGCCCCGGCCGCCGCCGTCATCAGCTTGCGGAACTGGTCCTGGGCCCCCGCCCCGAACGCCATCCAGTTCTTCATCAGCTCCTCGGGCGCCAGCATGGCCATGTTGGCGTCCATGCGGTTCTGCATCTCCTTGACCAGGTGGTCATTGAGGCCGCTCACGTCGGGCAGTCCGAGGAAGGCCCGAGCCTCCACCGGGGTGCAGTCGATCTCTATCGTCATCTTCATGGTCTTGGTTCCCCAGGTCAGGGCACGACATTGTTATGCGTCAGGCGCGCCGCAGCACGTTAGAGCGCTTCGGTCGAAACTCCCATCGACGCCTTGCGGATACGGAGAGCCCCCCATGAATGAGACCGGCATGAGCGAGACCCTCACGATCGAAACGCCCGATGGCGCTTTTTCCGCCTATGTGGCCCGGCCGTCGGCGACGCCGGCCCCGGCGATCGTCGTCATCCAGGAGATCTTCGGCGTCAACAAGGTGATGCGCGACATCTGCGACGGCCTGGCCGCCGAGGGTTTCATCGCCATCTGCCCCGACCTGTTCTGGCGCATCGCGCCGGGAATCGACATCACCGACCAGAGCGAAGCCGAATGGAAGAAAGCTTTCGAACTCTATAACGCGTTCGACGTCGACGCCGGCGTCTCGGATATCGCCGCGACCATCGCCGCCGCCCGCGCCCTGCCCGGCGTCAACGGCAAGGTCGGCGCCGTCGGCTACTGCCTGGGCGGTCTGCTGGCCTTCCTGACGGCGACCCGCACCGACGCCGACGCCACGGTCGCCTATTACGGAGTCGGCGTCGAAAAGCACGTGGCCGAGGCCGAGAAGCTGGCCCGGCCGCTGCTGATGCACATCGCCGAGGAAGACCAGTTCGTGCCGAAGGAGGCCCAGAAGGTGATCCTCGACGCACTGAAGGATCACCCGCAGATCGAGATTCATACCTATCCCGGCCGCGACCACGCCTTCGCCCGGGTCGGCGGCGCGCACTACGACGCCGCCGACGCCGGTCAGGCCAATGCCCGCAGCCTGGCCTTCTTCAAGTCCAACCTGGGCTGACCCGATGCTGGCCGTACAAGCCGTCCGCACCGGCGGCCCCGAGGTGCTCGAGGCCGTCGACCTTCCCCTGCCCGCCCCGGGTCCCGGCCAGGTCTTGGTCCGTCACCAGGCCGTCGGGCTGAACTTCATCGACGTCTACCACCGCAGCGGACTCTATCCGATGACGATGCCGGCGGTGCTCGGCCTGGAAGCGGCCGGCATCGTCGAGGCGGTGGGCGACAGGGTCGACCGGTTCCGGGTCGGCGACCGCGTCGCCTATAACGGCACGCTGGGCGCCTATGCGCAGGCCGCGGTCGTGCCCGCCGACCGGGCGGTGAAGGTTCCCGACGGCGTCAGCCTGGAGACCGCCGCGGCCGTCCTGCTCAAGGGCATGACCGCCGAGTTCCTGGTCCGCCGCTGTCACAAGGTCGAACCGGGTCAGACCGTCCTGGTCCATGCGGCGGCCGGCGGCGTCGGGTCCATCCTGGTCCAGTGGGCCAAGGCGCTGGGCGCGACCGTGATCGCCACCGTCGGTTCCGAGGCCAAGGCCGCCCTCGCCCGCGACCATGGCGCCGACCATGTCATCCTCTACGGCGAGGAGGATGTCGCGGCCAGGGTTTCGGAGATCACCGGCGGCCAGGGCGTGGCCGTCGTCTATGACGGGGTCGGCAAGGACACCTTCGAGGCCAGCCTCAAGAGCTTGGGCCGCCGCGGCGTGCTGGCGACCTTCGGCAACGCCTCGGGCCCGGCGCCGGCGATCGCGCCACTGGAGCTGGGCGCCAGGTCCCTGTTCCTGACCCGGCCGCGACTGTTCGACTACATCGCCACGACCGCCGAACTGGACGACAGCGCCGCAGCCCTGTTCGCGGTGCTGGAGTCCGGCGCGGTGAGGATCGAGGTGGGGCAGACGTTTCCGTTGGCCCAGGCGCGGGCCGCGCACGAGGCGCTGGAGGGCCGGCGGACGACCGGGGCGACATTGCTGATTCCGTAGGTCCCGAGAAGGCCTGGGGGAAGTGCGGCGCCCGTTAGGTCCGTCCCTCCCCCTCGTGGGGAGGGTGGCGGCGAAGCCGACGGGTGGGGAACGGTGCAGGGTGGTGGATCATCGGCGGGCTCAGCAGGCCCCACCCGACCCTGGCTCCGCCAGGGCCACCCTCCCCACGAGGGGGAGGGAAGGGTTTTCAGGGGGATCGACGCCGCTCCATCCCCGGCGCTGACGCCAAGAACCCCAGCAACTTCAACACCCTGAAAAATAACCACCGTCACCAACCCGCCAGGGCTCGAACCTCCCGCACAATCACGGCTGTCTCCGTCGCGGAGGAGGGCGCTTGGTACCGACCCGAAGCGGCGATGGAGATGGAACCGAGCGGGGCCGCCTGGGCCTGGCGATCGGATCGCGGCGGGCGGCGGGGCTCAGAAGGCTCCAAGGTCCTTCGCGGACGATGGCGGGACAGGCGGGTCGACGGGGCCGGGAGGTTCAAACCGGCCTGTTCCAGGATCTGTCGGAGTCGCTGACGGCCCCTTCCGGGCGACTTTGATCCTGCCCGTCCGAGGGGGAACGTCGATCGGGATGAAACAGGCCCTCAGTCGCCGTCCCTCGAGAAAAACGGTTCCGCGGAGCGGTCAGTCCACGCCGAAACGCACACACTACCCCCACGGTCTCCGGGCCTGGCCCGGCCGCTCCGCACCTCCTCATCCAACTCGCAGCGAAAGCCCGAGGTCGAAAAGCCGTGTCCGCCGCAAACCGTCCAGAAATGGAGAACGCCATGCCCAAGTCCAAACCGCCCCGCCGCCGCAAGATCCGCCGCGGCAACGACCTTCGCGTGCTGATGATCGAGGCCACCAAGTACGCCTTGCTTCTGAATGAGGCCACGGTGGCGCAGATCGACGATCTTGTCGGCCGGGCGCCGCCGGGCGCGCAGAGGGCCAGGTTGCTGGCGCTGCGGGCGGAGTTGAAATCGCAACGGCCCGGCCTTCTGGAAAGCCGGGCCGACGCCATGACGCCTTAGGCGCCGTGGAGCGTTGACGATCTTGGGCCAAATTCCTCGTCCTCCGACAGGCTCAGGACGAGGGCGGACCCTTCACGCTAGACGCTGTCCACGGCGCCCTGGGGGTGTCGACGGCAGCAACAAAAAAGGCGGCGGGCTCACACCCGCCGCCTTCAATGTTTCACGTGCGACAATCTGGCGCCGTGCGGACCCTAGGTGTTCATCGACTGGAAGAAGTCGCCGTTGGTCTTCGACTGACGCATCTTTTCGAGCAGGAACTCGATGGCGTCCGAGGCCCCCATCGGATTGAGGATCCGGCGCAGGACATAGGTCTTCTGCAGCTGGTCGCGCGGAGTGATCAGCTCTTCTTTGCGGGTGCCGGACTTCAGCACGTCGATGGCCGGGAAGATGCGCTTGTCAGCCACTTTCCGGTCAAGCACGATTTCCGAATTGCCGGTGCCCTTGAACTCTTCGAAGATCACTTCGTCCATCCGGCTGCCGGTGTCGATCAGAGCCGTGGCGATGATCGACAGCGAACCGCCCTCCTCCACATTGCGCGCCGCGCCGAAGAAGCGCTTGGGACGCTGCAGGGCGTTGGCGTCGACGCCGCCGGTCAGCACCTTGCCCGACGACGGCACTGTCGTGTTGTAGGCGCGGCCGAGGCGCGTGACCGAGTCCAGCAGGATGACGACGTCGCGCTTGTGCTCGACCAGGCGCTTGGCCTTTTCGATGACCATCTCGGCCACCTGCACGTGGCGGGTCGCCGGCTCGTCGAAGGTCGAGGCGATGACCTCGCCCTTCACGGTGCGCTGCATGTCGGTGACTTCTTCCGGCCGCTCGTCGATCAGCAGGACGATCAGGTAGCATTCGGGGTGGTTGGTCTCGATCGACTTGGCGATGTTCTGCAGCATCACCGTCTTGCCGACCCGCGGCGGGGCGACGATCAGGCAGCGCTGGCCCTTGCCGAGCGGGGCGACGATGTCGATGACCCGGCCCGAGCGATCCTTGATGGTCGGATCGGGCAGTTCCATGTGCAGGCGCTCTTCGGGATAGAGCGGCGTCAGGTTGTCGAAGTGGACCTTGTGCTTGACGTTGTCCGGGCTCTCGAAATTGATCAGCGTCACGCCGGTCAGGGCGAAATAGCGCTCGCCCTCTCGCGGCGCGCGGATGGCCCCGTCGATGGTGTCGCCGGTGCGCAGACCGAACTTGCGGATCTGCGACGGCGAGACATAGATATCGTCCGGACCCGGAAGATAATTGGCTTCCGGCGAGCGCAGGAAGCCGAAGCCGTCCTGCAGCACTTCCATGGTGCCCGAGCCCGAGATCTCCACGCCTTCCTCGGCGAGGGTCTTCAGGATCGCGAACATCATGTCCTGCTTGCGCATGGAATTGGCGTTCTCGACCTCGAAGGTCTCGGCGAAGGCCAGCAGGTCGGCCGGGGATTTCTCCTTCAGCTCCTGCAGGGACATGGTCTTCAGGCCCATCGCCGCGACGGTGGCGCCGACTTCGGAGTCGTCGTCGCCGTTGGCGTCGTCGCCTTGCGGGTCGTGAGCGGCCGCGGGGGTCGTCGTGTCGACGACGGGCTCCAGCTCGGCCTGGGTTTCGTTTTCAATCGGGTCGGTCATAGTGACACTCAACGTCGCGCGGCCCGCGAGGACGCGAGCCGGGCCTTGGTTCTAGAACGGACTCGTCGCGGTAAGACGGCGAGCGGGTCGCGCCATGACGACGGCGCGTATCGGTGCGGGGAACGGACCTTCGGAGCCGGGCTCCGGGGGCGCATCAGGACGAGCGCCGGTCCGTGAAAGGCGGGAACGCGGAGCTTGGGCGCCGCGCCTGCCTGGATGGGAACCACAAGCGGCCCGCCGGGTCAAGCGGAGCCGCGCCGGAAGCTCAGTGGTTCAGGAACTTCGTGGTCACCGACAGCACGATGATGATCGCCGCCACGAACGGCAGTTCGTTGGTCATCCGCCAGAACTTCTCGCTGCGGGTGTTCTGGTCGGCGGCGAACCGCTTGCGCGCCTTGGACATGAAGCCGTGCCAGCCGAACAGGAAGACCAGGGCCGCGAGCTTGGTCAGCATCCACGGCTGCAGCAGGAAGCTCCAGCCGCGGATCCGGCTGTCGGCCAGGACCAGCAGCAGGCCCATGGCGAAGGCCAGGATCATCGCCGGATTGATGATGATCCTCATGGTCCGCAGCTCGGCCAGCTTGAAGACGCCGTCCATGTCCGAGCCGGGCGCGGCCTTCATGTGATAGACGAACAGGCGCGGCAGGATCAGCATGCCGGCGATCCAGGCCATCACGAAGATGATGTGCAGGCCGCGGATCAGGTTGAAATTGGCGACCAGGAAATCGATCACGCCTGGGCTCCCTGCGGATGGGGACATTGAACGCGGTCGACGCCGCAGCGCCAGCCGCAGGCCGCGGTCACCGGGGCGGCGGCGGCCAGGGCGTCCTGAACGATCCCGCCCAGGGCCTTGATGAAGAAGGGCGCGACGCCCAGGGCCGGCACGCGGACATAGGCCGGGCAGCCGACCTTCAGCGCCACTTCGCGATAGTCGTGATCCAGCTCGACCAGGGTTTCGATGTGCTCCGAGACGAAGGCGATCGGGGTCACGACCAGGGCTAGGCCCTGTTGGCTGGCGGCGCGGATCTCGTCCTCGGTCGAGGGACCGATCCACTTCATCGGCCCGACCCGGCTCTGGTAGGTCACCCGCCAGTCCCAGCCCTCGCCCAACCGGGCGGCGACCGCCGCGGCCGTGGCCTCGACCTGGCGCTGGTAGGGATCGCCGGCCGCGATGACCTTCTCCGGAAGTCCGTGGGCCGAGAACAGCAGCCGGGCCGGGCCCGGCCGGCCGGCCTGCTGATAGGCGGCGAGGACCAGCTCGGCATGGGCCTGGACGAAGGCTTCGTCGGTCGGATAGCAGCAAACGGTCGAAACTCGCCCGGGACCCTTGTAGGCCTTGCTCCAGGCCTTCAGCGACGATCCGGTCGTGGTCGAGGAATATTGCGGATAGAGCGGCAGCAGCACCACCTCGTCCGGCTTGAAGGCCGCGACGGCCTTGGCTGTCTCTCCGGTCAGCGGCTTCCAGTAGCGCATGGCGATGAAGCAGCGCGCCTCGGCGTCCGGGAAGCGCGCCGCCAGCTCGGCCTCCAGCGCCCTCGCCTGCTTGTCGGTTTCCGGCAGCAGCGGCGAACCCCCGCCCATCAGGGCGTAGTTCTGCTTGGCCAGCTTGGTGCGGGTCGCGGCGATCAGGGCGGCGATCGGATAGCGCAGCAGGGCCGGAACCCCGATGATCGCCGGATCGCGAAACAGGTTGAACAGGAACGGCCGCACGGCGCCGGGTCCATCCGGTCCGCCCAGATTGAACAGGACGACGGCGATCCTGCGCCCGCTCTTAGCCGTCATCGCCCAGTGACCCGCGCCAGCACCGCCTCGACATGGGCGATCGGCGTATCGGGCAGGATGCCATGGCCGAGATTGAAGATGTAGGGACCGTCCGACCATTGCTCGAGCAGTTGGTCCACCCGCGCCAGCAGAGCGTCGCCGCCGGCCCGCAGCAGCAGCGGATCCAGCGCGCCCTGGATGGCCTTGGTCCTCTGGATCGACCGGCCCAGCGCGGCCGAGGCCTGGGTGTCCAGCGCCACCCCCTGCACCGGCGTGGCCTTGGCGTAGGCCTCGACCAGGGTCCCGGCGCCGCGCGGGAAACCGATCACCGGGACGGTCACGCCCCGGGCCCGCAGGCCTTCGACGATCGCGGTGTGCGGCCGGGTCACCAGCCGTTCGAACAGCGGCTCGGACAGGCCCTCGGCCCAGCTCTCGAACAGCTTCAGCACCTGGGCGCCCGAGGCCGCCTGCATCGCCAGGTAATCGATTGTGGCGTCGACCAGCACCTGGATCAGGGCGTCGAGCTTGTCGGGGTTCTGGTAGGCGAAGGTCCGGGCCCCGGCGCGATCGCTGGAGCCGCCCTCAATCATGTAGGTCGCCACCGTCCAGGGCGCGCCCGCAAAGCCGATCAGCGCCCGGTCCGGCTCTAGGGCCGAACGGACCCGGCTGAGGGTCTCGCCCACCGCGCCCAACGCCTGGCCCGCCTGCCCCGTCAGCTCGCGCATCGACTCGATCGACGGCAGCTCGCCCAGCTTGGGCCCCTCCCCCGCCTCGAACCAGACCTTCTGGCCCAGGGCCTGGGGGATCAGCAGGATGTCGGCGAAGACGATGGCCGCGTCGTAGGGAAACCGCCGCATCGGCTGCAGGGTGACCTCGGCGGCCTTTTCCGGGTTCAGGCAGAAATCGATGAAGGTCGGCTCGGTGGCCCGCACCGCCCGGTACTCGGGAAGATAGCGCCCCGCCTGGCGCATGAACCAGATCGGCGGGCGCTCGGCCTTCCGGCCGGCCAGGACCGAAAGCATCTTGGGCGTTTGATCGGGCGTCGTCATGGCCGCGTTAAATCCCGTCAGGCCCTTGGGCTCAAGCCCGTATCGCCCCGGAGGCCTTCTTCCCTTCTTCCTTCTTTCTTTAAGAAGATTTTAAGGAAGTTTGTAGGAGATGGTGAGCAAGTGCCTAACGGGGAAAACCCGTTTGCGATGCACCCTGCCCCCTGCCCATCGCAGATCCGTCCAAGCTCGGTCCCCATGTGGGTTCGGGGCTGTGAACTTTGGGGACAGTCCGCTAGGCCTTCGAAATTCCTAACGAAACGTTAAGATGGTGAACGGCGCCGTAACCCTGAGCGTTCGCTCATCCCCGGCCGGGGAAAGTTCGGTCCGACGATCTTGTGCCGACAATGCGAGACTGGGGATTGTCCGTCGTCAACGTGACCGTTTAACACAGGGGCGGCCCGACAGGGCGCAACGGGGCGGATTCCATGCCCGCTCATCCCCAGAGGCCAGGCCAGTGGTTAAGCAACCGTTAACGGATGATCCACAGGAACCTGGAGCCGGCGACGCCGAACGGGCCGCCCCGCGGTTCGCGACCTACTTCCATATCCACCTCGTCTCAGACTCCACCGGCGAGACCCTGAACGCCATGGCCCGGGCGGTCTGCGCGCGGTTCACCGACATCCTGCCGATCGAACACATCTACGCCCTGGTCCGTTCCACCCGTCAGCTCGACCGGGCCCTGGAGGAGATCGCCGGCGCGCCGGGGGTGGTGATGCACACCATCATCGACGGCAACCTGCGCGCGGCGCTGGAGGAAGGTTGCCGGCGTCTGGAGATGCCCTGCATCGCCGCCCTCGACCCGGTGGTCAGCGCCATGTCGCGCTATCTGGGGGCGCGGATCTCGACCCGGGTCGGGGCCCAGCACGCCCTGAACAACGACTATTTTGATCGTATCGAAGCCCTGGACTACGCCATCGCCCATGACGACGGCCAGGGCGGCCAGGACCTGACCCAGGCCGACGTGATCCTGGTGGGGGTGTCGCGCACCTCCAAGACCCCGACCTGCATCTATCTGGCCCACCGCGGCGTGCGGGCCGCCAATGTGCCGCTGGTGCCGGGCCGGCCGCCGCCCGACGAGCTGTTCACCCTGAAGAACACCCTGATCGTCGGCCTGATGACCTCGCCCGAGCGGCTGATCCAGATCCGCCGCAACCGCCTGCTGTCGCTGAAGGAAAACCGCGAAAGCGACTATATCGACACCGACGCCGTGCGGCAGGAGATCATCGCCGCCCGGCGGCTGTTCGAGCGCCAGGGCTGGCCGATCATCGACGTCACCCGCCGGTCGGTGGAAGAGACGGCCGCGGCGATCATCAACCTGCTGTCGGGCGGCCGCGGCCAGGTCGAGGTGCTGGGATGACCGGCTCGCCGCCCACCCCCGTCACCCTGGCGTCGAAGAGCGCGGCCCGCCAGGCGATCCTGCGCAACGCCGGCGTCGCCTTCGAGGCGGTCGGTTCGGGCGTCGACGAGGACGCCGCCAAGGCCGGCCTGCTGGCCGAGGGCGCCTCGCCGCGCGAGGTCGCCGACGCCCTGGCCGAGCTGAAGGCCTTCAAGGTCTCCACCAAGCGACCGGGCCTGGTGATCGGCTCGGATCAGACGCTCGACCTCGACGGCGTGCTGATCGACAAGGTCGAAACGCTCGAGGCCGCCCGCGAGCGGCTGCTGCAGCTGCGCGGCAAGGTCCACAAGCTGCATTCGGCCGTGGTCGTGGCCCGCGACGGCCGGCCGATCTGGCGGACGGTCGAGACCTCGCGCCTGTCGGTCCGCGCCTTCAGCGACGCCTGGCTGGACGGCTACCTGGACCGCAACGCCCCCGACATCCTTTCGTCGGTCGGCTGCTACTTCCTGGAGGGCGAGGGCCTGCAGATGTTCGACCGCATCGACGGCGATTATTTCGCCATCCTGGGGCTGCCGGTCACCGGCCTGTTCGATTTTCTGCGTCTGCATGGAGCCCTCGAGACATGAGCGTTACGGGCGCGGCGATCGTCGCCGGGGTCTGCGGCCAGCCGATCCGCCATTCGATGAGCCCGCTGATCCACAACGCCTGGATCGCCGCGGCCGGACTGGACGCGGCATATGCGCCCTTCGCCCCGCCCGAGAGCGGCTTCGAGGCCTTCATCGAAGGCCTGCGGGGCGGGGCGATCCGCGGGCTCAACGTCACCATCCCGTTCAAGGAGCGGGCCCTGGCCTGCGCCGACCGCTGCAGCGACCTGGCCCGTCTGGCCGGGGCCGCCAACCTGCTGGTCTTCGAGGCTGACGGGACGATCACGGCCGACAACACCGACGGTCCGGGCCTGATCGACGCCATCGCCGTCCAGGTCCCGGGCTTTGATCCAGCGGCCGGGCCGGTGGTGATCCTCGGGGCCGGCGGCGCGGCCCGCGGCGCGGCGGCCGCCCTGGCCATGGGCGGCGCGCCGAAGATCACGCTCGTCAACCGCACCCTGGCGCGGGCCGAGGCCATCGCCGCCTCGATCGGCGGCGTCGTCAAGGCGGCGGCGGAGGCCGAGCTTGACGCCCTGCTGGGCGAAGCCGGGCTGGTGATCAACGCCACCTCGCTGGGCCTCGGCGGCGGCGCAGGTCCAGCCGCGCGGCTGGACCTGACGCCGGAAACGGCGGTGGTCGTCGACATGGTGTACAAGCCGCTGCGCACCGAGTTCCTGCGCCGCGCCGAGGCGGCTGGCCGCCGCACGGTCGACGGGCTGGAGATGCTGCTGCGCCAGGCGGTCCCCAGTTTCGAAGCCTTCTTCGGCGTCGCCCCGCCGGCTTCGGTCGACGTCCGCGCCCTGGCCCTGGCGCAACTGGGCGAGGCCGTCCGGTGATCGTGCTGGGCCTGACCGGCTCGATCGGCATGGGCAAGTCGACCACGGCCCAGATGTTCGTCGCCGAGGGCGTGCCGGTCTACGACGCCGACGCCGCCGTCCATGCGCTCTACGCTCCGGGCGGCGCGGCGGTCGGCCCGGTCGAGGCGGCCTTCCCCGGCGTCGTGGTCGACGGCGCGGTCGACCGGGCCCGGCTCAGCGCCCGGGTGGTCGGCCACCCCGAGGCCCTCAAGGCGCTGGAGGCTGTCGTCCATCCGCTGGTCGCCGCCCACCGGGCCGGCTTCTTCAAGGACGCGATCAAGGCCGGGGCCGATATCGCCGTGCTCGACGTGCCCCTGCTGTTCGAGACCGGCGGCGACCGCACCGTTGACAAGGTGGTCGTGGTCTCGGCCCCGCCGGATCTCCAGCGGCAGCGGGTGCTGGCCCGGCCGGGCATGGACGGGGCCAAGTTCGAGGCGATCCTGGCCCGCCAGACGCCCGACGCCGAGAAGCGGGCCCGGGCCGATTTCGTCATCGACACCGGCCAGGGCCTGGACCACGCCCGTCAACAGGTTCGCGACCTCCTGACGCGGCTGCGGGCCCCGCCGCCGCTTGAAGCCGGCGGCGAAGCGGCCCATTAAAATCCGATGGCGCGGGAAATCATCCTCGATACCGAAACCACCGGGTTCGACCCCAAGACCGGCGACCGGCTGGTCGAAATCGGCTGCATCGAGGTGGTCGACTTCATGCCCACCGGCAAGTCGTTCCACGAATATTGCGATCCGCTGCGCGACATGCCGGCCGAGGCCGAGAAGGTCCACGGCCTGTCCAGCGCCTTCCTGACCGGCAAGCCGAAGTTCGTCGAGATCGCCGATCGTTTCCTGGAGTTCGTCGGCGACAGCCCGGTCATCGCCCACAACGCCGCCTTCGACCGCAGCTTCGTCAATTTCGAGCTGGAGAAGTGCGGCCGCGCCGTGCTGCCGGAAAGCCGCTGGGTCGACACCCTGGCCATGGCCAAGAAGCGCTTTCCGGGCATGTACAACTCGCTCGACGCCCTGTGCAAACGCTTCAAGATCAGCCTCGACAGCCGCGACAAGCACGGGGCCCTGATCGACGCCCACCTGCTGGCCGAGGTCTATCTGGAGCTGCAGGGCGGCAAGGAGCGGGCCCTGGAGCTGACGGCGGTGGTCACCGCCGCCGCCGCGGCCCTGCTGACCGCCGGCGAATATGGTACGAGGCCGCGGCCGCTGGCGCCCCGCTCGACCGAGGAAGAGCGCCGGGTCCACGCGGCCTTCGTGCAGAAGAACCTCAAGGACAAGGCCGTCTGGCTGCAGTTCGGGGTCGGGGCGGCGATCGAGGCCTGAGGCCTTCACCGGCCGCCTCACGCATCTTCGCCCAGGCGCGCGGCGCGCCGGGCCTTCGTCTCGGCCGTCAGCCCCAGCCGCCTGCGGATCTCGCGGCGGACCTGTTCGACGCGCGCAGGGGTGCGATCGCTGTCATCCTCGGTTTCGCCGGCGTTCTCGCGGGCGGTCCGCGCGGCGGCGCGGATCAGGGCGCGGGTCCTGGATCTGGGCATGTCTCTTCTCCTGGCATGACGGAGCCGCCTCACGCGGCGGGCCGCTGAAGTTGGGGAGGGAGGCGGAGCGCCGGGCCAGGCCCGGAAGCTTTTTGAAGAATTACCGTTTCGACCGAGACCAACGCTCCGCGCGATCGTTATTCAGGAGCGTCCGGCGGTCGGTCCTGTTCGGACCTCGCCGGTCTTGGCCCCCGACGGGCGGGCCGGGCCTACGAAGCCCGGTCCCGGAACGCCTGCGTCACCACAGGCCTGTCGCTCTCATCGGCCCTTCGTCAACGTCGTATCCGTAAACGGGCCCGGCCGGCACCAGATGACGAGGTCGCGGCTCCTTTCGGAACCGCTGCCGACGAGCGCGTCCCGCTCGACCGCCCCCCAAGGCCGCGAAGGTCGCAGGCCTCACGCCCTCCCCATCGCCTTGAAGTGGGTCGATTATGCGGGCGGCGGGAAACGGGGAGGATAAACGATTTTGGGGCGTTGAATTTGTTGGAGAAACACGCTGGGAGCGGTGAGGAGAATTTGGCGGAAGCGAGGAGAAGCGAGGGACACACACTCGTTTCCGATCCGGCTCCGCCGCTGACGTCCAGTTGGAGAAATGAGTGTGTGTGCCTCAACCCTCAACCGAGTGTGTGTCCAACCCTCAACCCCTGTGTCCCTCAACCCCTCAGCCCTTCCGATCCCCTTGAAATACCTTCCCTCCCCTCGAGGGGAGGGAAGGTAGAAAGAGAGCGCCCTCTCCCCCGCCTTCGCGTGGGTGATCGGGGCGGGATCACGCCAAACATGAATTCGCTGTCATAACCACCTTTTTGGTTGAATTCGCCCGGGCCGGCCCTTAAACCGCCCGACCTCGGCGCGTAACGCCGGTTTGTGAACATCGAAATGCGGCCGGATCAGAGGATCGGCCGCCTCACCACCCACAAGGAAGACCCGTGATCCATCATCTTTCCATCAGCGCCGAAGACCCCAAGGGCGCGGCCGAATTCTTCGCCGACGTCATGGGCGGCATCGTCGTCGACTTTCCGCCCAATCCCGGCAGCTACATGGTGTTCAAGGCCGACGGCCGCGGCACCGCGCTCGAGGTCTATCCGGCCGGCAGCGTCATGGTCGCCAATGGCGCGCCCGGTGCGGTGTTCGTGCGTCAGCCGGACGGCGCCGACCGCCGCTCGCCGACCCATTTCGCGCTCAGCGTCGACGTGGCCGAGAGCGAGGTCCTGGCCCGGGCCCGCGCCAAGGGTTGGGACGCCTTTATCTGCGATCGCGGCGGCCACTTCCACGTCGTCGAAGTGTGGATCGAGAACACCTGGTTGGTCGAGATCCTGCCGCCGGCTTTCGCCGCGGAATATCTCGGCTTCGCCGATGCGGTCACCGGTCTGGCCGACCCGAATGCGGCCCTGGACTCGCACCAGCCGCAGGTCCGGACGCTGGAGCACGCCTGAGACAAAAAGGGCGGCTCTGGGAGCCGCCCTTTTCCCCTGAAGGCGCTCAGTCCTCGATCGCCTCGACGCCGAGCGCCTTCAGGCGCGCCAGGTGGTCCCTCATTTCCTGCAGCCGTTCGGGCGGGTGGCCCTGCCAGTCGCGGACCTCGCCGATGATCCGCAGCGGATCCCGCGTGCGATACGACTTGGTCGGATTGCCGGGAAATTTCCTGTCGGTCAGGTTGGGATCGTCCTCGAACGGTCCGGTCGGCGCGACGATGTAGATCCGGCCCGGCCCGTCGCCCACCGCCAGTTCCGCCCCCCAGGTCGCCGCGTCCAAAGTGGCGCTGAGATAGACATAGGCGGCCGGCTTGCGGCCGCCGTAGTTGGAGGCGTAGCCGGGCCCGATCAGGTCGCCGGGTTTCAGATCGGCCTTGCTGCCGTGGTACAGCGGCTGGGCGCCCGGGGTGTCTGTGGCGGTCATGGTCGATGGTCCTTCCGAAGGCTCGAAGGCGCCACAGACTGCGCATAAATCGCCGGCCGCCAATTCTTGAACTGAAGTTTTTCGACCCCAGATCCCTATTGAGCGGAAGGCGATTTGCGCCCTCACTCGCCGTAATAACCCGGCTGGTCGATATCGTTGAGCAGGTCCGGCCCGGTCGGTGTCCAGTGCAGCAGCGACCGGGTGCGGGCGCTCGACGCGGCCATGTCCAACCCCGCGAACGGGCCGAACCAGCCGAAATGCTCGCGGTCGCGCGACTCGACGGGCAGGCCAAGCCGTCGGCCGATTACCTCGGCGATCGCCTTGAACGGCACGCCCTCGTCCGCGATCGCGTGATAGGCGGGCTCAAGACGCTCCTGTTCGATCGCCAGCCGGTAGAGGCGGGCCGCGTCCAGCCGATGCACGCCGGCCCAGCGGTTCAGGCCGTCGCCGACATAGGCCGACACGCCCTTCTCGCGGGCCATGCCGATCAGGGTCGGAATGAAGCCGTGATCGCCAAGGCCGTGGACGGAAGGCGCGAGCCGGATGGTCGCGGCGCGTACGCCGCGCTCGGCCAAGGCCTGGGCGGCGGCTTCCGACCGGCGCGGATAGGACGGATCGGATGAGGGCCTGTCCGCCTCGGTCGCCACCCGGCCGGACACGAGCCGGGCGACGCCGGAGGTGACGAGCAGCGGCCGGGCCGATCCCGCCAGGGCCTCGCCCAGCGCCTCGATCGCCCGCCGGTCCTGCGCCGCATTGTCGGCGAAGCGCGAGAAGTCGTGGTTGAAGGCGGTGTGGATCACCCCGTCGGCCGATCCGGCGGCGGCGCGCAGGAGGTCGAGGTCGTCGAGCGTGCCCCGGACCACCTTTGCGCCCGTGGCGGCCAGGACGGCGGCCTTGTCGTCGGACCGGGCCAGGCCGGTCACCGTGTGGCCGGCGGCGATCAGCTCGTCGACGACGGCCGAGCCGACCCAGCCGGTGGCGCCGGTTACGAATACATGCATGGCTTAAGCTCCAAAGATTGCCGATGGGGCTATTGGAGCCAATCCAGTATCCGGTTAAAGTTGTGAGATTATCCTAGTATAAGACTTAACAGGATGCCGACCGTGTCTGAGGTCAATTCGCTGGGCGGCTATCTGAAGGCCCGCCGCACCAAGCTGGATCCCAGCGCCTTCGGCCTGGCCGGCGGCCGGCGGAGAACGCCGGGGCTGCGTCGCGAGGAGGTGGCGCAGCGGGCCAATATCAGCCCCACCTGGTACACCTGGCTGGAGCAGGGGCGCGGCGGGCGTCCGTCGGCGGACGTGCTCGACCGGATCGCCCGGGCCCTGACCCTGACCGCGGTCGAGCGCGAACATCTGTTCCTGCTGGGCCTGGGCCGTCCGGCCAGGGTTCGCGACCCCGGCGACCTCGGCGACGACGCGACCACGCCGCGGCTGCAGCGCCTGCTGGATGTGCTGACCTACAGCCCGGCGATCGTCAGGACGCCGACCTGGGACGTCGTGGCCTGGAACCGGGCGGCCGCGGCCGTGCTGACCGACTACGGCGCCCTGCCGCCCGAGCGGCGCAACATCCTGCGGCTGATCTTCTGTGATCCGCGGGTTCGCGCCGCCCAGTCCAGCTGGGACGCGGTGGCCCGCTTCGTCGTGGCCGCGTTCAGGATCGACGCCGCCCGGGCGGGCGCCGACGTCGAGGTCGCACGGCTGGTCGACGAGCTGAGCCAGGCCAGTCCCGAGTTCGCGTCGCTGTGGCGCGACAACCATGTGCTGGCGCACGGCGACGGCGTGAAGCAGCTGCGCCATCCGCAGCTGGGGCCGATCACCCTGGAATATTCCGCCTTCGCGGTCGACGCCCGGCCCGACCTCAGCCTGATCGTCTACAACCCGGCGACCCCGGCCGACCGGGCGCTCGTCGAGTCCCTGGTCGACGCCCGCGCCGCGGAGGCCGCGGCCTAGACCAACAGGTCCGCCGTGACCGGGGCGTGGTCGCTGGGCCGCTCCCATTCGCGCACGGTGTCATGCACCTTCGACGACACCTTGCCGTCGACGATCGCCGCCTCGCGCAGGCCCGGGCTGGCCAGGATGTGGTCCAGGCGCAGGCCGCGGTTGGACTTGCGGAAGTCGGCGGCGCGGTAGCTCCACCAGGAAAACAGCTTTTCCGGCTCCGGGGTGGCCAGGCGCGGCAGGTCGAGGAAGTCCATCGACCCCACCAGGCCGGCGAAGGCCTCCAGCTCGACCGGCGTGTGGCTGACGATCTTCGACATCTGGCGATGGCTCCAGACGTCGTTCTCGCCGGGGGCGACATTGAGGTCGCCAGTCAGGACCAGCGGCGCCCTGGGGTCGCGGCGCTTCATCTCGGCGGTCAGGGTCTCGTAGAAGTCGAGCTTGTGGTCGAATTTCGGATTGAGGGCCCGGTCGGGCACGTCGCCGCCGGCCGGGATGTAGAAGTTGTGGATCTCGACGCCGGCCACCTTGGCCGAGACGCAGCGGGCGTGGCCCTCGCGGCAGGCGTTGAGGGCCGGGGCGTCCTCCAGCGGCAGGCGCGAGGCGATGGCCACCCCGTGCCGGCCCTTCTGGCCCATGATCTTCAGGTGCGGCAGGCCCATGGCCGCGAAGGCCTCGCGCGGGAACTCGCCCTCCTGGCACTTGATCTCCTGCAGGCAGAACACGTCGGGGGCCTGCTCGTCGACGAAGCGGGCGGCCTGTTCGGCGCGCAGGCGGACGGAGTTGACGTTCCAGGTGGCGATACGGAGGCGCATGCGGCTCCTCTAGAGCTTGGACAGGGCCGCGGCCAACGAAAAACGCCCAGGCGCTGAGCGCCTGGGCGAAAGTCGGGTCTCTCATGCCGCCGCCGGGAGGGGATAGGTCCGGCACGGTTGCGATGGGCGGGTCGGGCGCTCATCGCCATGCGTGTTAAATCTGCCACGGCCGGGGGCTAAGTCAAGCGCAATCGCATTCCTAGCTTGCATGTTGTGCAATTGTCGCAATTCGGTTGCGTCGGCGGCGGTTTCCGCAACTAGGGCTTGCCGACCCGCCGACGTGGATCGTTAAGGACGAACAGCTTGGGGTCGAGGTCGGCGGTCTTTTCGAAGTCGACCAGCCGCACCCGGGTCTCGCCGCCCTTGGCGTCGGTGACCGTCCAGCCCATCAGGGCGGGGGCGTGGCTGAAGTCGAGGCTGATGCGGCCCAGGGTCTGGCGCTTGGCGTCCTGGGCGACGATCGTGAAGCCGTCGGTGAACTTGCGCACGCCGGTGATGACCACGCCGCGGTCCAGCCGCACCTCGCGGGCCAGCAGCAGGGCCAGGGGCGTGCGGCTGAGCGGATAGCTCTGGAAGCTCTTCAGCCGGCTGTCGTAGATGTTGACGGCGCTGCCGTTGCTGACCACCAGCAGGCCGCCGGGGCCGTCATAGGCGAAGCGGGCCTTGCCGGGGCGCTGCAGATAGACGGTCCCCTCGGTCTGGCCGCCGCGCGAGTCGGTCTGCACGAACCGGCCCTTGGCCGCGCCGAGCGCCTGGATATAGGCCGTGGCCCTGTCGACCAGGGCCTGGTCCTCGGCCGACAGCGGCGCGGCGGCCGGCTTTGAGGCGGCGAGAGCCTGGCCCGACAGGGCGGCGACGGTTCCGATGCCGGCGGCGGCGAGGATCAGGCGGCGGGTCGGGGTCGTGGCGGTCATGGCGATCTCCTGGCCTTTTCCCTTTGCCCTGCCCTCGCGTCCAGCGAAAGGCCGCGGCGCGACCATTTTCCGGCGCTCCGATGAAGCGCCGTTCATCGCGCTACATCGGCGGCGGCGGCGGGGCCAGGATCTCGCGCTTGCCGGCGTGGTTGGCGGCGCCGACCACGCCCTCCTTCTCCATCCGCTCCATCAGCGAGGCGGCGCGGTTGTAGCCGATCTGCAGGCGGCGCTGGATGTAGCTGGTCGAGGCCTTGCGGTCGCGGGTGACCACCGCCACGGCGTGGTCGTAGAGGTCGTTGGCCCCGCCCTCGCCGGCGAAGGCGCCCTCGATGGCCTCCTCCTGCTCCTCGTCGCCGCCGGCCGTGACTTCTTCCAGGTAATTGGGGATGCCCTGGTCGCGCAGGAACTTGGCCACCGCCTCGACCTCGCCGTCGCTGACGAACGGGCCGTGCAGGCGGGTGATGCGTCCGCCGCCGGCCATGTACAGCATGTCGCCCTGGCCCAGCAGCTGCTCGGCCCCCTGCTCGCCCAGGATGGTGCGGGCGTCGATCTTGCTGGTGACCTGGAAGCTGATCCGGGTCGGGAAGTTGGCCTTGATGGTGCCGGTGATGACGTCGACCGACGGCCGCTGGGTGGCCATGATCAGGTGGATGCCGGCGGCGCGGGCCATCTGAGCGAGGCGCTGGACGGCGCCCTCGATGTCCTTGCCGGCCACCATCATCAGGTCGGCGACCTCGTCGATGACCACCACCAGATAGGGCATCGGCTCGGGACGGATCTTTTCAGTCTCGTAGATCGGCCGGCCGGCGTCGTCGAAGCCGGTCTGGACGGTGCGCTCGAAATGCTCGCCCTTGTCGAGGGCCTCGACGGCCTTTTCGTTGAAGCCGCCGATGTTGCGCACGCCGATCTTCGACATCCGCCGATAGCGGTCCTCCATCTCGCGCACCGTCCACTTCAGGGCCACGACCGCCTTCTTGGGATCGGTGACCACCGGGGCCAGCAGGTGCGGGATGCCGTCATAGACGCTGAGTTCCAGCATCTTCGGGTCGATCATGATGAAGCGGCACTTCTCGGGCGGCAGCTTGTAGAGGATCGACAGGATCATGGCGTTGACCCCGACCGACTTGCCCGAGCCGGTGGTGCCGGCGATCAGCAGGTGGGGCATCTTGGCCAGGTCGGCGATGTAGGTCTCGCCGCCGATCGTCTCGCCCAGGGCCATGGGCAGTATGTGGGTGGCCTTGTCATAGTCGGACGATGACAGCAGGTCGCGCAGATAGACTGTCTCGCGCCGCGAATTGGGCATCTCGATACCGATGGCGTTGCGGCCCTGGGCCACGGCGACGCGGCACGAGATCACGCTCATCGAGCGGGCGATGTCGTCGGCCAGGGCCACGACCCGGGCGGTCTTGGTGCCGGCGGCCGGCACCAGCTCGTACATGGTCACCACCGGGCCGGGGCGGATCTGATCGATCTGGCCGCGCACGCCGAACTCGGCCAGCACGCTTTCCAGCAGACGGGCGTTCTGGCGCAGGGCCTCCTCGTCGAACTCGGCCGAGCGCGGCTTGGGCTTGGCCAGCATGGCCAGCTCGGGCAGCTGGAAGCCGCCTTCGTCGTCGAAGTCGAAGGCTTTCTGCTGCTCGCGCTGCTCGCGGGTGTTGACGCGGTTGGGGGTCTTGGGCTGGGCGATGGCCAGCGGGCGGACCTCGAAACTGGGCTCGAAGGCGTCGTCGTCCTCGACCTGCGGCGGCGGCGCAGGCTTGGCCGGCTTGGCGGCCTTGCGCGGCGCCGGTTCGGGCGTGGCGGCGATGGCCTCGGCGATCTTGCGGGCCGGGCGGGTGCGGGCGACCGGTTCAGGCGCCGCGACCGGGGCCGGGGCCCGCTCGCGCGGCCGGGCCAGGCCGTGCAGCAGGTCGCCGATCGCCTCGGGATCGACGCGGCGGACGCCGATCGCATAGCCCAGGGCCACGGCGGCGGCGATGGCCAGCAGCAGGGCGGCGATCAGCCGGGCCCCGGGCAGGCGGGCGAAGGCCAGGACGCCGGCGATCAGGTCGAGCAGGCCGTCGCCCCAGAAGCCGCCAAGTCCCCGGGCCAGCGGCCAGGCGGACGGATGCGGCGGGGCGGCCAGCAGGCCGGCCAGGGCCAGCAGGCCCAGGCCCCCGACCAGGGCGCGGACGCGCAGGTCGCGGCGATGGGCGGCGGGATCGGGCTGCGACACCCTCGTCAGGCCGAACACCAGCATCAGCAGGGCCGCGACCCAGCCGCTCAGCCCCAGGGACTGCATGACGATGTCGGCCAGGGCCGCGCCGGGACCGCCCAGGGCGTTGCTGGCCGCCTGGCCGGTGGCGGCGTTGAGACTGGGATCGGCGGCGTTGTAGGTGGCGACGGCCAGCAGCAGCCCCGCCCCGACTACGCAGATCACCCCGCCCCGGAACCGGGCCGACCACGGCTGCGCCCAGCCGTAGCGCACCGCATCCCAGACCAGCTCCACACCCGATCGCCGCGCCGCTCGCGCCATGAACCGTCCACCTTTACTCGTCGAACGAGGATGTTGTGCCGCAAGAGGGTTAAGGGGCGTTTACGCTGTTGATGCGGCGCTGTGGTTTGAGGTCGCGGCGGTTCAAACCTTTTCTTTCCCGTCGGCGGATGGGGGAAGGTGGCCGCGAAGCGGTCGGATGGGGGTGAACGCGAACGTTCCTTGCGCGGCCAGCTCAGCAGTCACCCCCATCCCCGGCCCTTCCCCCATCCGCCAACGGGAAGGGAGAAGTAGAACAAACACGGAACATACGTCCGGACTCGACGTCCCCGCGAGTCATTGTCGCCCGTAGCCCGCCGCTGGTGGACGGGTCAGTGGGTGCGATCATGGATCAGGAGTTTTTGCGTCAGTTGCCGATGGTGTTGTCGGCGTTCGCCGGGGTGGTCACCGCCCTGGCCGGGCTGGTCTGGGCCTGGCGGCGGCGGCCGTGACCGCCGCCGCCGGATCGTCAGGCCGCGCCGAGGAAATCGCGCTTGCCGATCTCGACGCCGTTGTGGCGCAGGATCGCGTAGGCGGTGGTCAGGTGGAAGAAGAAGTTGGGCTGGGCCTGGCCCTGCAGATAGGCCAGGCCCTTGACCACGCTGGTCTCGCCGCGGCGGACCAGGGTGATGTCGCGGTCCTCGGCGTTGTCGAACTTCGCCAGGTCCAGGCCCTCGACATAGGCAATGGCGCGGTCGACGCGGGCGATCAGCTCTTCGAAGCTGGTCTCGACGTCGTCCCAGGCGGGAACCTCCTCGCCGGCCAGGCGGGCGCAGCAGCCCTTGGCGAAGTCGGTGGCGATCTGCGCCTGGCGCAGCAGCGGGAACATGTCGGGAAACAGCCGCGCCTTCAGCAGGCTGTCGGGGTCGAGCTTGCGGGCCTCGACATGGGCGGCGGCCTTGGCCAGCACGCCCTTCAGCCCCTTGAGGCCCTGGACGAAGACCGGAACGCTGGCCTGGTGGATGGTGAGGGTCATGAAGGCTCCGGGGAAAAGGTCGGGTGGTCTTAGGCTGCGTCGCGACGGGGCGGAAGCATCTCGCAGCGGTCGTCGTCGAACAGGTCGGGAGGATGGCGCTCTGGAACCAAGGTGGGATCAGGCGGCCGCGTCCTCGGCGTCGTAGCGCGCCCGGGCGGCGCGGATGTCGGCATGATGGCGTTCGGCCCAGGTCACCAAGGCGGCCAAAGGCTCCAGCAGCGAGGTCCCCAGCGGCGACAGGCTGTATTCGACGCTGGGGGGCTTGGTCGGAAACACCTGACGGCCAATCAGCCCGTTTCGCTGCAGGTCGCGCAGGGTCTGGGTCAGCATGCGCTGGGAGATGTCGGGCACCGTGCGACGCAGGACGCCAAATCGGCGCGGCCCATCGGCCAGGGCGATCAGCAGCAGGGTGCTCCACTTGTCGCCCAACTGATCGAGCACGTCGCGCACCGGGCAGTTGGCGGGGCTGAGGTCGTTCGCCGACATCCAGCACTGGAAGCCATGGACCAGGCTGGCCGCCGCGGCGCTGAGCGGTTTCGCTTCAGGGGGTTCCCTCAAGGTGCCTATCTCCCGTCAAACTGCCGTCTTTACGGTGGCGAGTAAGTCTCACATCTACACGTGGTCTTATCTGGAGACCACGGAAAAGGACCAACCCCATGAGCGCCTCTTCTCCCCGCCTGCTGGTCACCGGCGCCGGCGGCCAGCTGGGCCGTCGCGCGGTCGAGTTGCTGCTCGAGGCCGGCGTTCCCAACCTCGTCGCCGCCAGTCGCGATCCTTCCAAGCTGGCCGACCTGGCGGCGCGGGGCGTCGAGACCCGGCGCGTCGATTTCGACGACCCGGCCTCGCTGGCCGAAGCCTTCGCCGGTGTCGAGCGCCTGCTGCTGATCAGCACCGACAGCCTGGGCGCCCCCGGCCATCGCATCGCCCAGCACCGCGCCGCCGTCGCTGCGGCCGAGGCGGCCAAGGTCAAGCACGTGGTCTACACCTCCGCGCCGGGCGCGCGGCCCCAGGTCGGCGGCGGGGTGATCGACGACCATTTCTGGACCGAGCAGGCCCTGGCCGCCAGCGCCATCCCCGGCTGGACCATCCTGCGCCACAACCTCTACGTCGAGCTGCTGCTGATGGGCGCGGGCCAGGCCGTGAGCAGCGGCGCGCTATATTCGGCCACGGCCGGGGCCGGCCGGGCCTATGTCAGTCGCGAGGACTGCGCCCGGGTCGACGCCGCGGCCCTGATCAAGGGCGAGGGCCGTCAGATTCTCGACGTCTCCGGCCCGGCCGCCGTGACCCAGGACGAGATCGCCGTCCTGCTGGCCGAGCTGTCGGGCAGGCCGGTGACGCACCACGACCTGCCGGCCGACGCCCTGCGCCAAGGGTTGCTGGCCGCCGGCCTGCCGCCGTTCATGGCCGGGGTGCTGGTCGATTTCGACGCCTCGGCCGCCGAGGGCCAGCACGCCATTGTCACCGATGCGGTCGAGGCCCTGACGGGTCAGGCGCCCGTCTCGGTCGCGGCCTTCCTAGAGGGGAACCGGGCCGCCTTCAGCTAGGCCGGAACGGAACGGGCGCGGCGCCGCGGGGTTTCTCAGGGGTTCGATTCACTCCCCAAGGAGCTTCCGATGAAAGTCAGCGACGCCATGACCGGCCAGGTCTCGACCGCCGCTCCCACCGACAGCATCCGCAAGGTCGCCCAGGTGATGGCTCATATCGACAGCGGCGTGGTGCCGGTCGTCGAGGGCGGCAAGGTGGTCGGCCTGGTCACCGACCGCGACATCGTGCTGCGCGTGGTCGCCGAGAGCCGCAGCTTCGACAGTCCTGTCTCCGAGGCGATGAGCGAGGGCGAGGTGCAGAGCGTCCGCGAGGACGACATCCTGGCCGACGCCACCGCCAAGATGGCCAGCCACCAGATCCGCCGACTGGTGGTGCTCAACGACGCCGGTCAGCTGGCCGGCATCCTGTCGCTCGGCGATGTCGCCAAGGACTACGGCGCCAAGCAGGTCGGCAAGACGCTGGAGGAGATTTCGGCGGAGGGCGGCGAGGCGGCGCACTAAGCCCTTCTCCCATGGGGAGAAGGAGGGGCCCGCGCCGCAGGCGTGGGAGGATGAGGGGGCGCCGAGTCAGCCGGCGCGCCGGCAGGGCGTTCGGTGAAAACGGCGAGGGCGTGATCCCTCACCCTCCCACCGCTGCGCGGCGGGCCCCTCCCTCTCCCGCTGGGAGAGGGCTAAAGAAAAAGGGCGGCCTGCGAGGAGCCGCCCTTTCCGTAATCGAAGCTGAAAAAGCCTAGACCAGCGAGCTGTCGATGGCCTTGCAGGCTTCCATCAAGCCCTTCACCGACTCGACGGACTTGGAGAACATCGCCTTTTCGTCGTCGTTGGTTTCAAACTCGATGACCTTCTCCGCGCCGCCCGCGCCGATCACCACCGGCACGCCGACATAGAGGCCGCTGAGGCCGTACTGGCCGGTCAGGAACGCAGCGCAGGGCAGGACGCGCTTCTTGTCCTTGATGTAGCTGGTGGCCATGGCGATGGCGCTTTCGGCCGGGGCGTAGAAGGCCGAGCCGGTCTTCAGCAGGGCGACGATCTCGCCGCCGCCGCCGCGGGTGCGCTTGACGATGCCGTCGAGCTCGTCCTGGGTCATCCAGCCCTGCTTGACCAGTTCGGGCAGCGGCAGGCCGCCGACCGTCGAGTGGCGGACCATCGGCACCATGTCGTCGCCGTGGCCGCCCAGGGTCCAGGCGTGGATGTCCTCGACCGAGACGCCGGTCTTCTCGGCCAGGAAATAGGCGAAGCGGGCCGAGTCGAGGACGCCGGCCATGCCGATGACCTTTTTCTTGGGCAGGCCCGAGAACTGCTGCAGGGCCCAGACCATGGCGTCCAGCGGATTGGTGATGCAGATCACGAAGGCGTCGGGGGCGTGGGCCTTGATGCCTTCGCCGACCGCCTTCATGACCTTCAGGTTGATGCCCAGCAGGTCGTCGCGGCTCATGCCCGGCTTGCGCGGCACGCCGGCGGTGACGATGCAGACGTCGGCCCCGGCGATCTCTTCGTACGAATTGGCGCCCTTCAGGATGACGTCCTTGCCGAACACGGCCGAGGCCTCGGCGATGTCGAGCGACTTGCCCTGGGGGGTGCCCTCGGCGATGTCGAACAGGATCACGTCGCCGAGTTCCTCTCGGGCGGCGATGTGGGCCAGGGTGCCGCCGATCATGCCGGCGCCGATGAGGGCGATCTTCGCGCGAGCCATGGGGTCTCCATCAAGGCTTGTGGACGATGAATGTCGGGCGCGGTCTAGACCCGCAAAGGCTCGGCCTCAAGCCCCCTTTCCGGTTTCGCTGCGGTGCGGCAAAACAGATCCCCACAACGATAAAAGCCAGGCAGGGACGAGATGGCGACGGGCAAGACCGATCTAGGCAACGCTTTCGAGGATTTCAAGCTGGGCCAGCGGCTGGCCCACGCCACCCCGCGCACCGTCACCGCCGGCGACGTGGCCCTGTACAACGCCCTCTACGGCCCGCGCTTTTCGCTGTTCTCGTCGGACGAATTCGCCCGCGGCTGCGGGCTGGAGACCGCCCCGGTCGACCCGCTGATCGCCTTCCACCTGGTGTTCGGCAAGACCGTGCCCGACATCAGCCTCAACGCCGTGGCCAATCTCGGCTATGCCGAGGGCCGGTTCCTGGCCCCGTTGCATCCGGGCGACACCCTCTCGGCGGCGTCGGAGGTGATCGGGCTGAAGGAGAACTCCAACGGCAGGACCGGCGTGGTCTATGTCCGCACCACCGGCGTCAATCAGCGCGGGGTGGCGGTGCTGAGCTATGTGCGCTGGGTGATGGTGCGCAAGCGCGACCCGGCCGCGGCGGTGGGGGAGCAGAGCGTCCCGACCCTGGCTCCGGCCGTGCCCGCCGCCGACCTGGCCCCGCCGCCGGGCCTGGATTTCCGCAAGTACGACTTCGCCCTGGCCGGCGCGCCGCACGCCTATGAGGACTATGCGGTCGGCGAGAAGATCGACCATGTCGATGGCATGGTGGTCGAGGAGGCCGAGGCCCAGATGGCCACGCGGCTTTGGCAGAACACCGCCAAGGTCCATTTCAATCAGTTCGAGCGCGCCCAGGACCCGTCGGGCCGGCGGCTGGTCTATGGCGGGGTGGTGATCTCGACGGCCAAGGCCCTGTCGTTCAACGGCCTGCAGAACGCCGGCCTGGTGCTGGCGATCAATGGCGGCCGCCATGTCAGCCCCTATTTCGCCGGCGGCACGGTGTTCGCCTGGAGCCAGGTGCTGGACAAGGCCGAGCTGGGCGGTCCCGGCGGCGCGATCGGCGCGCTGCGGCTGCGGCTGGTGGCCACGGTCGACCGGCCCTGCGCCGACTTCCCCGACAAGGATGAGGCGGGGGCCTATGCGCCGGGCGTGATCCTCGACCTCGACTACTGGGCGGCGGTTCCGAAGCGTGGCTGAGTTCGTCCTCGACCCGGCCTTCGTGGCCACCGCCGCCGAGCTGGGGGATCTGCCCCTGTGCCACGCCCGGCTGCAGCGGGACGCCCGCTATCCATGGATCGTGCTGGTCCCGCGGGTCGGCGGGGCGCGGGAGTTGGAGGACCTGTCGGCAGCCGACCGCGCGACGCTGATGGAGGAGATCGTCCTGGCCGGGTCCGCCGTCCGGGCCGTGGCGACGGTGCTGGGCCTGGCGGTCGACAAGCTCAATGTCGGCGCCCTGGGCAATGTCACGCCGCAGCTGCACGTCCACGTGCTGGGCCGCCGGATCGGGGATCCCGCCTGGCCGGGACCGGTGTGGGGCCATTCGGCTCCGGTGGCCTATGAGGCCGAGGCGCTGGAACGGGCGGTCGCGACGGCGCGAGCCGCCCTAGGAATCCTTCCCCCTTGATCGGGGAAGGTGGCCGCGAAGGGGTCGGATAGGAGTGAACGCGAAGCGTTCTTCGCGTCGCCCATTCAGCAGCTCGACATTAGCGCCGCTTCTTCCGTTTCGACGCCTTGCCGCCTCGGGCCGTCTCCTTCCCCTTGGCGCCTCGCTTCCCCTTGACGGCCGCGCCCTTGCCCTTGCCGCCCTTGCGGACGGCGGCGGCGCAGCGGGCCTTGGCGGCCTTCAGGGCCTTGCCCTTTTTGCCGCGGGTCGCGCAGGCGGGGGTCTTGGCCGGCGCGGCGGCGACCAGGCGCGGGGCGGCGGGCCGGGGCCAGACCACCGGGCCGCGGCCCTGGGCGGCGTAGCCCGGCGGCAGCACGGCCTGGGCGACCCGGCGGGCGACCACCGCGGTCTCGACGCCGCCGTCGCTGAGCCTGCCGGTCCAGGTCCCGTCGCCGCGCGGGCTCAGGCTCAGGACCGCCGACTGGCCGGCCCGCGGCGAGAACCGGGCCTGGAAACCCTCGCCGGCGCGATCGATGGCGTCGATCAGTCCGGTCGCGCCTACGGCCCCGTTGCGGCGCGGGTCGCGCCAGGCCCCTTCGGGCGGAGCTTCGCCGCCGACGGGGTCGGCGATCTGCAGGGCGTAGAGCGCCGTCCCGTCCGGCCCCGACACCGACCAGCCGCCGTCGAGCGGCCCCTGCAGGCCCTGGGCGGCGACGATCGAGCTCTTGATTCGCAGGTCATAGACCTCGGCCAGGGGCATGGCGCCGCCGGAGGGCGTTCCGGACGCGGAGGGGCCCGCGGGCGGTTCCGGCGGGGGGATCGGCAGGATGGTCGGCTTGTGCGGCGGCAGCGGCGCGTCGGCGGCCGGTCCCTCCTCGTCGGTGGTCTGCGGCCCGCTTTTGGCGATCAGGTCGGCCAGGGGATCGACGGCGTCGGTCGCCGACATCACCCCGGGATCGGCCGGGGAAGCCTGGACCACCGGCACGGCGGGAGCGGGTGCAGCGGCGAGCGGCGCCGTGACCACCGGCGTCTCCGGGACCGAGGCCTGCCGGGCCAGGGCGGGACCGGCGGCGAAGGCCAGCAGCAGGATCAGGAGCGCGCGCATCGGGTCCCGGTCTTCAGGCGGCCGACCGCGCGGCGATGGCGGCGGCCACCGCCACCAGCCGCTCGGCCTGGGCCAGGTGCAGGCGCTCGGCCATCCTGCCCTCGACCCGCAGCGCGCCCTGGCCGGCGTTCTCCGGCGCGGCGAAGGCGGCGATCACCGCCTGGCTCCAGGCGATCTCGTCGGCGGTCGGCGAGAAGGCGCGGTTGCAGATCGGAAGATGCTTGGGATGGATCAGGGTCTTGCCGTCGAAGCCGAAATCCGCCGCCTGACGGCAGACCGCCTCCAGGGCCCCCAGGTCGTCGATGTCGTTGTGGACGCCGTCGAGGATGGTCAGGCCGTGGGCGCGGGCGGCGGCCACCGACAGCGACAGGATCGGCAGGAAGGCCTCGCGGCCCGGGGTCTGGCGGGCCCGCATCTCCTTGGCCAGGTCGTTGACCCCCATCACCCAGCCGCTCAGGCGGGTGGTGCGGCTGGCGGCGGCGATCTCCCACAGGTGGAAGGCGGCCTTGCCGGTTTCGATCATCGTCCACAGCCGGGTGGCGGCCGGGGCGGCGTGCAGGGCGGCCTGGTAGGCGTAGACGTCGGCGGCGTCGTTGACCTTGGGGACCAGCACCGCGTCGGGCCCGGCCTCGGCGGCGGCCTTCAGGTCGGCCTCGCCCCAGGGGGTGTCCAGGCCGTTGGTGCGGATGACCACCTCGCGCGGGCCGAAACCGCCGGCCTTGACCGCCGCCACCGCCGCGTCACGGGCGGCGTCCTTCATCTCCGGGGCGACGGCGTCCTCCAGGTCAAGGATGACGACGTCGGCGTCCAGGCCGCGGGCCTTGTCCACCGCCTTGGCGTTGGAGGCCGGCATGTAGAGCGCGCTGCGGCGCGGCCGGGCGATGTCGGACATGGGACTCCCGCGGATGTCATCGATCCTGTCCCCTTCTTAAGCATCTGGCGAGCGTCGCCGGAAGTCGTCACGCGTTGTGATCGGGGAACCCTGTCGAGATTCGCCCAAACGGGGTTAAGCTCGCGCCATGACCACGCGCTATGACGACACCGCCAAGAACGTCCTGGGCCAGGAGCTGCAGCCCTGCTCGCTCAATCCGGTCACCGGCTTCTATCGCAACGGCTGTTGCGAGACCGGGCCGCACGACCTGGGCCTGCACACCGTCTGCGCGGTGATGACCGACGAATTCCTGGCCTTCTCCAAGGCGGCCGGCAACGACCTGTCGACCCCCCGCCCGGAATTCGCCTTCCGCGGCCTGGTGGCCGGCGACCGCTGGTGCCTGTGCGCCGGCCGCTGGAAGGAGGCCCTGGACGCCGGCGTCGCCCCGCCGGTGGTGCTGGAGGCCAGCCACGAGGAAATGCTGGCGGTGGTGCCGCTGGGGGTGCTGAAGGACCACGCGGTGGCATGATCGAGACGGCCGAGGAGTTCGCGCGCCTTCGGGTCAGCCAGGAGGCCGCCGACTGCCATCGAGCAGCCAATGCGCCGGCGTCGCTCGAAGTCTGGTTGGACGTGATTGAACGGTTTCCGGAGCTGAAGGTCTGGGTCGCGCACAACAAGACTGCGCCGGTTGAGGTTTTGCGGAGACTCGCCGAGGACGCCGATCCTGAGGTTCGGTTCGCCGTGGCCACGAAACGCAAGCTGGATCGGCCGCTTTTCGAGCTGCTGTCGCAAGACGTCGATGACGGCGTTAGGGCGCGCATCGCCTGGAACGCCAAGACGCCGGAGGACATCCGGCAGCGGTTGGCCGCCGATCCCTCCCCGCTCGTTTCAGAAGCGGCTTCGAAGTCTATCTAAACCAGCGGCGTCATCTCACCCAGCATCGTCGGGATCAGTTCCGACACCGTCGGGTGGATGTGCACCGCCCGCTGGATCGTGGTGTAGGGGGCCTTGGCGTACATCAGGTCGAGCAGGCCGTGGATCGCCTCGTCGCCGTTGAGGCCGAGGATCGCCGCGCCGAGGACGGCCTTGGTCTCGGCGTCGACCACCACCTTCATGAACCCCTGAGTCTCGCCCTTCTCGACCGCCCGCCCGACCCGGGTCATCGGCCGGCGGCCGACCAGGGCCGGACGGCCGGCGGCGCGGACCTCGGCCTCGGTCAGGCCGATGCGGCCCAGGGGCGGGTCGATATAGAGGGCGTAGGCGGTGATGCGGTCGCTGACCCCGCGCAGCCGGCCGCCCTCGAGATCGGGGTCGAGCAGGTTGCGGCGATGATCTCGAAGTCGTTATAGGCGGTGTGGGTGAAGGCGCCCTTGCCGTTGCAGTCGCCCATCGCCCAGACGCCGGGGACGCTGGTGCGCAGCTGGTCGTCGACGACGATGTAGCCGCGCGGGTCGGTCGCGATCCCGGCCTTGTCCAGGCCCAGGTCGTCGGTGTTGGGCCGCCGGCCGATGGCCAGCAGCACGTGCGAACCGACGACCTGCGGTTCGCCGTCGCGGCAGTCGACATGGACGCGCACGCCCTCGGCGCCGTCCGGCGTCCTGTGGGGCGAAAAGCGGATGCATTCGGCGTTGAGACGCACACGGATTCCCTCGGCCTTGAGGATCTCGCGGACGGCGTCGGAGACCTCGGGATCCTCGCGTCCGATCAGCCGCGGGCCCATCTCGACCACCGTGACCTGCGACCCGAAGCGCCGGTACATCTGGGCGAACTCCAGGCCGACATAGCTGCCGCCGATGATCACCAGGTGCGGCGGCAGGCGGTCGACCGCCATCATGCCGGTGTTGGTCAGGTAGTCGACCTGGTCGAGCCCGGGCATCGGCGGCAGGTTGGCGCGGCCGCCGACATTGAGGAAGATCCGCGGCGCGGTCAGCAGGTCGTCGCCGACCCGCACGGTGTCGGCCGACTCGAAGCGGGCGTGGCCCTCGATCAGCGTGCAGCCGGCCATGCCCTTCAGCCAGGTCTCGAGATTGCGGCGGGCGTTGAGGGTGACCGTCTGGGCGCGGTCGTGGACCCGCCGCATGTCGACCCCGACCTTGATGTCCATTGGGCCGTCCAGGGTCACGCCATAGTCGGCGGCGCGGCGGGCCAGGTGGGCGGCGTAGGCGCTGGCGACCAGGGTCTTGGTCGGCATGCAGCCGGTGTTGACGCAGGTGCCGCCGATCAGCTTGCGCTCGACCAGGGCCACGGTCTGGCCGGCCGCGGTCAGCCGCCCGGCCAGGGACGGACCGGCCTGGCCGGCGCCGATGATGATGGCGTCGAAGCTGCGGGCCGCCATGGCTAGAGCGCCGCGACGATCAGGGCCGCGCCGCCGAGGGCGACGACATCCTCCGGCAGGCCGGCGACCACGCCGATCAGCAGGGCGAACGGATAGAGCGACATGCGGAGCTCCGGCTGCGGGCGTGGCGGTGATCTGACGCGCCCGCGGCGAAAACCGCAAGCCTAGGCTGTGGCCCGCCGCGCCGGCTTCAGGGCCTCACTCCAGTGGATAGTCCCGCTCCAGCCGGTAGGCCGAGCCTTCGCTGGTGCGCCAGCTGGAATAGAGGCCGAAGCAGTCGACGCGGAACGGCGGCGAATGCAGCAGGTTGTTGGCCTGGATCCAGGCGGCGACCTCGGGCACGGCCGGACGCTTCAGATAGGCCAGGGTGACGTGCGGGGTGTAGACCCGGGTCTCGGGCTTGAGGCCGGCCCGGCGGGCGGCGGCCTCGTTGGCCTTGGCTAGGCGGCGCAGGTCGGGGTTCTCGGCCACGCCGGCCCAGACGGCGTGGATCTCGGCCCCCTCGCCGAAATGGCCGACCCCCGCCAGTTCCAGGTCGAAGGCCGGGGCCTCGATGGTCGCCAGTTCGGCGTCGAGATCGGCGGCCTCGGTTTCCTGCACGTCGCCGATGAACTTCAGGGTGACGTGGAAGGCCTCGGGCAGCCGCCAGCGCGCGCCGTCGATCCCGTGCTGGCGCGGCAACAGGTGCTCGGCGACCTCGGCGGGAATGGCGACGGCGGTGAACAGGCGGATCATGGCGCTGTCTTACGCCTCTGGGCCGGGGAGGAAAATCACGGACAAGGATTCGGCTGCAGCGCATGCAGGGCGTTGACCGCCTTTTCCATCTCCTCGGTCCAGGTCAGGTCGAAGGCGTCGATGTCGGTCTTCAGCTGGTCCAGGGTGGTGGCGCCGATGATGGTGGCGGTGACGAACGGCCGAGTGTCGCAGAACTTCAGGGCCAGGTGGGCCGGGTCGAGGCCGAAATGGGCGGCGAGGTCGACATAGCCGCGGATCGCCGCCTCGGCGCCGGGCCCTTCATAGCGGGCCATGCGGTTGTAGAGCGCCTTGCGCGAGCCCTCGGGCAGCTTGCCGTCCAGGTACTTGCCGGTCAGGGCCCCCTGGGCCAGGGGCGAATAGGCCAGCAGGCCGACCTGCTCGCGCATGGCGATCTCGGCCAGGCCGTATTCGAACACCCGGTTGGCCAGGTGATAGGCGTTCTGGATCGAGGCGATGCGCGGCAGGCCTTTCGCCTCGGCCTCGGCCAGGAACCGCATCACGCCCCAGGGATATTCGTTGGAAACGCCGATCGCGCGGATCGTCCCCTTCTTCACATGGGCGTCCAGCGCCTCGAGGATGTCGCCGAAGCTTTCGAAATCCTGCGCATAGTCCTGGAAGGTCTGGCCGCCGAACACCCGCACCGGCCGGTCGGGCCAGTGCAGCTGGTAGAGGTCGAGATAGTCGGTGTTCAGGCGCTTGAGCGAACCCTCGACGGCGTGGTCGATCTGGGCCCGGGTCTGGCGCGTGCTCTGGCCGCCCGGCCGCATCCAGGGCAGGCCGCCGAAGGCGTCGCCGCGGCCGGCGACCTTGGAGGCCAGGACGATCTCCTGGCGCTTGCCGGTCTTCGTCAGCCACGAGCCGATATGGCGCTCGGTGGAACCCTGGGTCTCAGGACTGGGCGGACTGGCGTACATCTCGGCGGTGTCCCAGAAGGTCACGCCGCGGCCCAGGGCGTAGTCCATCTGTTCGTGGGCCTGGGCCTCGCTGTTCTGCGAGCCCCAGGTCATGGTGCCCAGGCAGCAGCGCGAGACCCGGATGCCGGTGCGGCCCAGTTCGACGTAATCCATGGCGTTCCTTTCGGAGGATGTGCACGGCCTGTTTACGACGGACGCGCGCCACGGAAAGCGCAACATCTTGCATGATACTCGCCGCAGCCCGATATTCGGGTGGCGTCCGGCAAGGACGCGATGCTTTTCGAAGGGCCTTATCCCGATGAACGACTTCAACCGCGGCTATGCGCGCTCGATCCCGGTGGATCGCGCCGACATGTCGGTTGACGCCGGCCTGCGCAGTTTCATGCTCGGCGTCTACAACAAGGTGGCGCTGGGCCTTCTGCTGTCGGCCGGCCTGGCTTTCCTGACCAGCGCCTATGCGCCGGTCGCCAACCTGCTCTATGTGCTGACCCCCGACGGTCGCCTGGCCGGCTTCACCCTGCTGGGCACGGTGATCCGCTTCGCGCCGCTGGCGATGATGGTCGTGGCGATGTTCGCCATGCGCAATCCGACCGCCCGCTCTTCCGGCGCGCTGTACTGGGCGCTGGTGGCCTCGATCGGCGCGGGCCTGGGCGTCTGGCTGCTGGCCTATACCGGCGCCTCGGTGGCCCAGACCTTCCTGATCACCGCCATCGCCTTCGGCGGGCTGAGCCTGTTCGGCTACACCACCAAGAAGGACCTGACCGGGTTCGGCAGCTTCCTGATCATGGGCCTGATTGGCCTGGTGCTGGCCTCGCTGGCCCAGATGTTCCTGCAGCTGCCGGGCCTGAGCTTCATCATCAGCATCCTGGGCGTGTTCATCTTCGCGGGCCTGATCGCCTACGACACCCAGAACCTAAAGATGACCTATTACCAGCTCGGCGGCGACCAGCAGTCGATGGCGGTGGCCACCAACTACGGCGCGCTGAACCTCTATCTGAACTTCATCAACCTGTTCCAGTTCCTGCTCAGCATCTTCGGCAACCGCCGCTAAGTCCTGGTCGGATCGGAAACAACAGGGCCCCGGCGGGACACCGCCGGGGCTTTTTGTTGCGACATCCGACGGACGCCCGTCAGTCGACGACCTTGAACCGGCCCTTGTCGAACATCCGCAGCACCTGGCCGAGGTCATGGCCGCGCTTGAGGACCAGGCCGCCCTGGCCGACCACCGCCCATTCGCCCTGCTTGCGGGCCAGGGCCGGGTGCTTCTCGATGCGATAGAGCGGGGCCTCGGCCGCGTGGCGGAACACCGAGAACACCGCGTGGTCGCTGAGGCCGGCCATGCCGTAGTCGCGCCATTCGCCGGCCGCGACCATACGGCCGTAGAGCCGCAAGAGCTGATCGATCTCGCGACGCTCGAAGAACACCACGCGGGCGGCGGGACGGGAATCCAGGGCCATCGGCCGAATCCTAACCCCAAATCGGCCGCCAAGGCGAGGGGTCCGGGAAGCGTTGCAGCGGCGCTACAGTCGGATTCATAATCGTAAACAGGCTGCGCCGGGCCATGAAATGACCTTAATTTCGACCCGCGCCCGCCTGTTTAGCCCGCCAGTTTGACGGTGTCGGCTGATCGGAACTCCTGCGGTTCAGGATCCTGAACAGCCCCCCCAGCCCCCTTGATCGTGGGCCGGTCGGCCGACAGCCCCTCTAGACTATCGACGAGACCCCGCGTGGCGCCCCTCTCCACGCGGGGTTTTCGCGTGTGCGTCACCGCGGCAACGCCCGCCTTGGAGTCGACACGAACGGCCGTGAAACGACCTTGGTCGGGCCATGCGAGCGCCGGTTTGCGGCGGCATAAACCTCATGTCGGCTGATCGGACGCCTCGGGTCCGGATCCTGTTTGCCCCCCAAGCCCCCCAGATCCGGGCTCCGGTCGGCCGGCGACTTCGATATCCCCTCCCCCTCAAGAAGCCCGTGCGGTCATCCCCTTGCCGCGCGGGCTTTTCTTTTGGCCGAGAGCTATTTGGCGTCGTCCTGCAGCAGCACGCCGATCACCCGACCGCCCTTGGCCCCCTGGACGATGATCACCGTCCGCAGCGCGCCGTCGGTGACGGGGGGCAGGCGGTACAGCTTGGGCCGGCCGGTCCAGGGCCCCAGGCGGACCAGCTCGCGCACCACATTGCGGTGGACCAGGGTCTGGCCGCGGTTGTCGCCGCGCTTGACCTCGATCTCCTGCTCGCGCGGGTCATAGCGGACCAGCCAGACCTCGCCGCCGCCGCGCGGGGCCGGGGCTGTGCCGACCGCCACCCGGTTGGTCCCGACGAACGCCATGTCCGGGGGATTGGCCGGGGCCTTGGCGGCGTCGCGGACCAGGGACTCCACCGCCTCGGCCTTGGCGCCCGAGGCCTGTTCCCGGCCGCCCACCACCACCTGCGGGGTCGGCACGTCGCGTAGCGAGAACTTCTGGGCGTAGGCGCGCTGGCGGGCCGCGAAGGCCGGCTTGGCGAAGGTGTCGGTCCAGCCGAGATAGTCCCAGTAATCGACCGAATAGGTCAGGGCCAGAACGCCCTTTTCGTCGGCCAGGGCGGCGACCACCTGGTTGGCCTTGCCGCAGGACGAGCAGCCCTGGGCGGTGAACAACTCGACCACCACCGGCCGGGCGGCCGGGGTCTTGGCCGGCGCCGGAGCGGCGAAACCGACGAGGGCGGTGACAAGAACGGAGAGAAAGGCTTGACGCATGTGCGGGGCACTTAAGCCAAGATCGTGCGTCGTGGCCGTTCACGAGGCCGTGAAGGCGGCGTTCTTCTGTAAAAGAACGTCACGCGCCGGAGGCTTGGCCCCCTGGCCCGGACCAAAGAAAAAGCCGGGTCCCCAAGGAGACCCGGCTTGATCCATTCACAAGGTCTGGCCGAGGCCTAGTCGGCGCGGGCCAGGTTGCGCAGCACGAAGTTCAGCACGCCGCCGTTCTTGAAATATTCAAGCTCGGTGGGGGTGTCGATGCGGCAGCGGACCGGGAAGCGGGCGATGCGGCCGTCGGTCGGGCGGTAGAGCTCGACGATCAGCTGCTTGCGCGGGGCCAGGTCCTGCAGGCCGCGGATCGAGACGATCTCCTCGCCCGTCAGCTCCAGCTTCTGCCAGCCTTCCTGGATGAACTGCAGGGGCAGCACGCCCATGCCGACCAGGTTCGACCGGTGGATGCGCTCGAAGCTCTCGCAAATCACCGCCCGGACGCCCAGCAGCTTGGTGCCCTTGGCGGCCCAGTCGCGCGAGCTGCCGGTGCCGTATTCCTTGCCGCCGAACACCACGGCCGGACGGCCCTCGGCCTGGTACTTCATGGCCGCGTCGTAGATCGACATCACCTCGCCCGAGGGGAAGTGCTTGGTCACGCCGCCTTCGATGTCCGGGGTGATCTTGTTGCGGATGCGGATGTTGGCGAAGGTGCCGCGCATCATCACCTGGTGGTTGCCGCGACGGGCGCCGTAGCCGTTGAAGTCCAGCGGATCGACGCCGTGGTCGATCAGGTACTGGCCGGCCGGGCTGGTCTTCTTGATCGAACCGGCCGGGCTGATGTGGTCGGTGGTGATCGAGTCGCCGAACACCGCCAGGACGCGGGCCTCGACGATGTCGGTGACCGGAGTCGGGGTCATCGACATGTTGGGGAAGTAGGGCGGGTTCTGGACGTAGGTCGAGTCGCCTTCCCAGGCGTAGGTCTGGCCGCCGGTGATCTTGATCCCCTGCCAGTTCTTGTCGCCCTTGAAGACGTCGGCGTAGCGGGTGGCGAACATCTTCTCGGTGACCGCCTTGCGCTGGACGGCGGCGATGTCCTCGTTGGAGGGCCAGATGTCCTTCAGGAAGACGTCATTGCCCTTCTTGTCCTGGCCCAGCGGCTGGGTGGTCAGGTCGATCTTCATCGAGCCGGCCAGGGCGTAGGCCACGACCAGCGGCGGCGAGGCCAGGTAGTTGGCGCGGACGTCAGGATTGACCCGGCCCTCGAAGTTGCGGTTGCCCGACAGCACCGAGCAGGCCACCAGGTCGGCCTCGTTGACGGCCTTGCTGATGTTCTCCGGCAGCGGGCCGGAATTGCCGATGCAGGTGGTGCAGCCGTAGCCGACCAGGTTGAAGCCCAAGGCGTCCAGGTGCTTGGTCAGGCCGGCCTTCTGCAGATAGTCGGTGACCACCTGCGAGCCGGGGGCCAGCGAGGTCTTCACCCACGGCTTGGCCTTCAGGCCCTTGGCCACCGCGTTCTTGGCCAGCAGGCCGGCGGCGATCAGCACCGAGGGGTTGGAGGTGTTGGTGCAGCTGGTGATGGCGGCGATGACCACGTCGCCGTGGCCGACGTCGAAGTTCTCGCCCTCGACCGGCACGCGGGCTTCCGGCGCCTCGGCCTTGCCGAACTCGCCGGCCAGCGACTCGGCGAACTTGCCGGCCGCTTCGGTCAGCAGCACGCGGTCCTGCGGACGCTTGGGGCCGGCCAGCGACGGCAGGACGGCCGACAGGTCCAGCTCCAGGCTGTCGGTGAAGGTCGGCTCGGGCACGCCGGGCTCCCACCACAGGCCCTGCTCCTTGGCGTAGGCCTCGACCAGGGCGACGCGGTCGGCGTCGCGGCCGGTGCCCTTCAGATAGGCCACGGTCGAGGCGCTGATCGGGAAGAAGCCGCAGGTGGCGCCGTATTCCGGGGCCATGTTGGCGATGGTCGCCTGGTCTTCCAGGGTCAGGTTGGCCAGGGCGTCGCCGTAGAATTCGACGAACTTGCCGACCACGCCCTTCTTGCGCAGCATCTGGGTGACGGTCAGCACCAGGTCGGTGGCGGTCGCGCCTTCCGGCATGGCGCCGGTCAGCTTGAAGCCGATGACTTCCGGGATCAGCATCGGGATCGGCTGGCCCAGCATCGCGGCCTCGGCCTCGATGCCGCCCACGCCCCAGCCCAGGACCGACAGGCCGTTGACCATGGTGGTGTGGCTGTCGGTGCCGACGACGGTGTCGGGATAGGCGGTGGTCACGCCCTCGGCTTCGTTGGTCCAGACGGTCTGGGCCAGGTATTCCAGGTTCACCTGATGGCAGATGCCGGTGCCCGGGGGCACGACGCGGAAGTTGTTGAACGCCGACGAACCCCAGCGCAGGAAGCGATAGCGCTCGAGGTTGCGCTCGTATTCCTTGGCGACGTTATCTTCGAAGGCCTTGGGGTTGCCGAAGTTGTCGACCATCACCGAGTGGTCGATGACCAGGTCGACCGGGTTCAGCGGGTTGATCTTGGCCGGGTCGGCGCCCAGGGCGACCATGGCGTCGCGCATGGCGGCCAGGTCGACGACGGCCGGAACGCCGGTGAAGTCCTGCATCAGCACGCGGGCCGGGCGGAAGCTGATCTCGTGCTCGACGGCGCCCTTGTTGTTCAGCCAGTTGGCGACGGCCTTCAGGTCGTCCTCGCGCACCGAAACGCCGTCTTCATAGCGCAGCAGGTTCTCGAGCAGCACCTTCATCGACACCGGCAGCTTGCTGGTTTCCGCCAGACCGGCTTCCTCGGCGGCGCGAAGGCTGTAATAGACGTAGGTCTTGCCGCCGACGACGAGTTCGCGGCGGGTTTTGAGGCTGTCTATAGACGCCATTTCGGGAGATCCCTTCTCTGTCCACGGCCGCCGGAAAACCACTCCCGGGATCGCGCGATCGAGGCGGACCCACAGCGTCCATCCCCGCGCCGCGTACGCCCCATCCAATGTGGAGGGTGACGGCCGAGGGCTTCTTAGCCTTCGTCGCGGTCAACGTCCATGCACGGGCAGGGTCATGAGAGCTTCCGGCCTATGTTGAGAACTATTCGCATCAAGGACTTAAGTCTTGTTCGCGGCGAACGGCGGCTGTTCTCGGGCCTGGACCTGGAGCTTGCGGCCGGAGAGGCCGTGGCGCTGACGGGGCGCAACGGCGCCGGCAAGACCAGTCTTCTGCGGGCGGTGGCCGGACTGTTGCGGCCCATCGACGGGGCGATCACTTTCGAAGGCGCGGCCGGCGCTCTGGAGGCCGAGGCCGCCCGGGCCGAGGCCCTGCACCTGGTCGGCCACCATGACGGCCTGAAATCGATCCGCTCGGCCTGGGAGGAGCTGCTGTTCCAGGCCCGCTGGACCGGCGGTTCCGAGGCCTCGGCCCGGGCCGCGGCCGCCCGGCTGGACCTCAATCGCCTGCTCGACCTGGAGGTCCGCCGGCTGTCGGCCGGCCAGCGCCGGCGGGTCGCCCTGGCCCGGCTGCTGGCCAGTCCCCGGACGCTGTGGCTGCTGGACGAGCCGATGGCCCCGCTGGACGCCGGCCACCGCGAGGGCTTCGGCGCCCTGATGGCCGAGCATTTGGCGGGCGGCGGCATGATCCTGGCGGCGGTGCACGATCCCCTGCCCGTGCCGTGTCGGGTCGTGGAGATCGGCGCCCAAGGAATGCAAGGATGAGGGCGTTCCTGATCCTGCTGCGCCGCGAGCTGGCCCTGGCCTGGGGGCGCGGCGGCGGGCCGCTGCTGGCCCTGGCCTTCTACGCCTGCGTCGTCACCCTGCTGCCGCTGGCCGCCGGCCGCGCCCCCGAGCGCCTGGCCAGCCTCGCCCCCGGCATCGCCTGGCTGGCCCTGGCCCTGGCGGCGTTGCTGTCGCTGGAGCGTCTGTTCGAGCGCGACTTCGAGGACGGGGCGCTGGACCTGCTGGCCCTCGGTCCAGCCCCCCTTGAGGCGGTCGCCGTCGCAAAATGCCTGGCTCACTGGCTGGCGGCCGGCGCGCCGCTGGCCCTGGCCGCCCCGATCGCCGCCCTGGCCCTGGGGGCCTCGCCGGCCATCATCCCGCTGCTGATCCCCTGCGCCCTGGCCGGCGGCCTGGCCTTCTCGTTCCTCGGCGGCCTGGGGGCCAGCCTGGCCCTGGGCAGCAAGCGCGGCGGCCTGCTGGTGGCGGTGATCGTTCTGCCGCTCTATGTGCCGCCGGTGATCTTCGGGGCCGGCGCCCTGGACGCCCTGGCCGGCGGCCTGCCCTGGACCGGCGGCCTGCTGCTGCTGCTGGCCTATTCGGCGGCGGCGGTGGCCCTGGGTCCGCTCGCCATGGCGGCGGCGTGCCGGAACGCGCTGGACTGAGCAAGCTCCACCCTCAAATCGTCATCCTCGGACTTGTTCCGAGGACCCCTCGCCCCGCTTCCCCAGGCGTGGCCGGAAGGGCACGGTCGCCACAGCGGCCACAGCGGAGAGGTCAGCGGGCCTGAAACAGGGGTCCTCGGAACAAGTCCGAGGATGACGGTTGAAAGGGGAACGCGCCGCCCCTAGATCGGCCCGGCGCTGGCGCAGACCGGGGCCTCGCGCTTCTCGCCCAGCACCACGATGAAACTGCCGGCGATGATCAGCAGGCCGCCCAGCCCCAGGGCGAGGCTCAGATGGTCGCCGAACAGCAGCACGCCGATGCTGGCGCCCATCAGCGGCTCGATATTGATGAACACCCCGGCGCTGGCGGCGTCGACCCGGGCCGAGCCGAACTGCCAGGCGGCGGTGGCCAGCAGGGTGGCCAGCACGCCCTGGCCGACGATGGCGGCCCAGACCAGCGGGCTGAGGTCCAGTTTGGGCGGGCCGTGCATGACCAGGGCGATCGGCAGGACCGTCAGGGCGGCGATGACGATGGTCACGGCCGGAATGGCCATCGGCGTCGGCGCCGGCGGCGCCCGCCGCAGGGTGATCAGCCAGGCCAGGAAGATCAGCAGCGAGCCCAGCGACAGGGCCACGCCCAGCGGCGAGCCGGCCCCGTCCGGCTTGCCGGCGATCAGGGCCGCGCCGAGCGTGGCGGCGACCACCCCGACCCACGAGGCCGGGCTGACCCGGTCGCCCAGGAGCCTGGCGCTGACGGCGATCAGGGCCGGCATGGCCCCGACCAGCAGGGCGGCCAGGGTGACGCTGACATGGGCCAGGCCCTCGAACTGCACCATGAAGGCCACGCCGTAGAAGGCGCCGGCCGCCAGCACCACCGGCGAGCGGAACAGGGCCCGGGTCTCGGCTCGCGCCAGGGCGAAGGGCAGGGCCGCCACGGCGGCGACGGCGAACCGCAGCAGCACCATGTGGGCGGCGTCGGTCTCGGTCAGGATGAACTTGCCCAGCGGGAAGCCCAGGCCCCAGCAGGCGCCGGAGAGGGCAAGGGCGAGGAAGGCGATGCGTTTCATGCGGGCCTCTTGCCGGAGTTCGGGATCGGGCGATAGGCGGCTAGAGCTTCAACCCGAACCTTGGCCCAACGGCGGTCATCAGCAGATAGAGCCCGATCGTCACGCCGCAACCTGTCAGCAGCGCCGGCCAGAAGCCGATTCCGCGCCGCAGCAGGGCCGGCACCAGCAGGAACATCGGCAGCGACGGCAGCACGTACCAGAAGGTCGCCTCGACATGGGTCGCCATCCGACCGACATCATGGGTGTCGCGCCACAACCAGATCATGCCGAGGATCGAGATCAGCGGCAGCGACGCCACCAGGGCCCCGAAGCCGGGCTGGCGTCTGGCGATTTCCGACACCAGGGCGATGATCACCCCCGAGGCGGCGGCCTTGATCAGCAGATAGAGCATGGGCGGATCCCTCTTGTGCGGACGGCGGAGGAGCTTGTCCGTCAATCCTGCAACATTCGCCAAGATTTCTGACATTCCAGCGTTACATGCACAGCTGAGCAATGCCCCGATGATCGTTCACGGGAGCAAGACCATGCACTCCACGCCGCGCCGCCTCGCCCTGCTGGCCGGGGCCGCCGCCCTTCTCTGCGTTTCGGCCGCTGTCGCCCAGGACGCGCCGCCGCCGCCCGGTCCGCCGCCGATGATGGAGGACGGCCCCGGCGCCCCAGGCGGCCCGCCGATGATGATGATGCACCGCCATCGCGACCCGGAAGCCCGCGCCCAGCACCTGCGCGACGTGCTGCAGCTGCGCCCCGACCAGGACGGCGCCCTGAAGGCCTATCTGGCCGCCACCGAGCCCAAGGCCTGGGGCAAGGACGACGACAAGAATGGCCCGGACATGAAGCCGGCCGCCGACGGCCCGCCGCCGCGCCTGACCACCCCCGAACGCCTGGACCGCGAGGCCGAGCACCTGGCCCGCGCCACCGAAGCCTTCAAGGCCCGCGCCGCCGCCACCCGCACCTTCTACGCCGCCCTGTCGCCCAGCCAGCAGAAGGCTTTCGACGCTCTGGGCCCGATGCTCGGCGAGCATGGTCCGATGCTCCGCCGTATCGAGGTGCGCCGGATGAACGGCGCCCCGCCAGCCTCCGGCAGGCGCAAACCCAGCTGACGACGATTGCGGGCGCTCCTCAGTCATTCTAATGCACCCAGATGGGCGCCCGTGATCCTCACCATCCGCTGGACTTCCTGACCAACCCCGAACGGTTCATGGCCTTTTCGCGGTGGGCCGCGCCGCTGCTGGGCGTGATCGCCGGGGCGCTGGGCGCGATCGGCCTGGTGCTGACCTTCGCCGCGCCGGAGGACTACCAGCAGGGCGACACCGTGCGGATGATGTTCATCCACGTGCCGGCCGCTTCGCTCAGCCTGTTCGTCTATCTGTGCCTGGGGATCGCCAGCTTCCTGGCCCTGGTGTTCCGCCACGCCCTGGCCGACGCCGCCGCCGTGGCCTGCGCGCCGCTGGGCGCGGCCTTCACCGCCCTGGCCCTGGCCACCGGCTCGTTGTGGGGCAAGCCGATGTGGGGAACCTGGTGGGTGTGGGACGCCCGCCTGACCTCGGTGCTGGTGCTGCTGCTGTTCTATCTCGGCTACCTGGCCCTGCGTTCGGCGCTGGAGGACGAGCAGAAGGCCGCCCGCGCCGCCGCCATCCTGGCCCTGGTCGGCCTGATCAACCTGCCGATCGTCAAGTTCTCGGTCGAGTGGTGGAACAGCCTGCACCAGGGCAGCTCCACCCTGTTCGCCAAGCCGGGCAACGGCCTGCCGGCGGTCTATGCCTGGCCGATGCTGGTGATGAGCCTGGCCTATCTGGCGGCCTTCGGGGCCCTGTGGCTGGTGCGCATCCGGGCCCTGGTCTGGCGGCGCAAGGCCCGGACCCTGGCGCTGCAGGTCGCGGAGGGCTAGCCGATGCATTTCGATTTCGACGCCGGCAAATACGCCGTCTATGTCTGGCCGGCCTTCGCCCTGACCGCCGCCGCCTTCGTCTGGATGGTGGCCGACAGCCTGGCCGCCGCCCGCCGCTGGCGGCGCGAGGCCGAGCGCCTGCAGGCGTTGCGCGACGAGGCCCGGCGGTGAGGCGCTGGATCGCCCTGGCGCCGCTGCTGGTGCTGGCCGCCCTGGCGGCGCTGTTCGCCGGCTATGCGCTCAAGCACGACCCGCATGTCCAGCCGCACGCCCTGGTCGGCAAGCCGGTCCCGGCCGTGACCCTGCCCGACCTCGACAGCGGGGCGATGGTGGCGGTCCGCGACGCTCCGGCCGGCCCCCGGTTGATCAATTTCTTCGCCTCCTGGTGCGCGCCCTGCCGGTTCGAGCAGCCGCAGCTGATGGCCTTGAAGGCCCGCGGCGTCACCGTGGTCGGGATCGCCTACAAGGACGACCCGGTGAAGACCCAGGCGTTCCTGGACGAGCTCGGCGATCCGTTCGCGGTCAAGCTGGCCGACCGCAACGGCCGGGCCGGCGTCGAGTTCGGCGTCACCGGCGTGCCGGAGACCTTCGTGGTCGGCGCCGACGGCGTGATCCTGGCCAAGCACAGCGGCCCGCTGACCGAGGCCGACCTCGAGGATCTGCTGAAGACGCTGCGCTGAACGGCGAAAGGCCCGGACGGCGCGAACCGTCCGGGCCTTCCAAGGTTGTGGAGCCTCAGCCTTAGCAGCGATGGCCCTTGCCGACCTGGCTGCCGACATAGGCGCCGGCGCCGGCGCCCAGCAGGGTGCCGGGGGTGCGGTTGCCGTTCGACACCGCATTGCCGATCAGCGCGCCGCCGAGCGCCCCCAGGACCGCGCCGGTGGCCTTGCCGCGCTTGCGGTCCGAGCGGCAACGGTCATAGCGGTCGTAGCGGCTGTCATAACGGCTCTCATAGCGATGGTGGTCGCGGTAATAGTGGCGCTCATGAGCCGAGGCGAGGGTCGGCGCGGTCGTCAGGCTCAGGGCCGAAGCGGCGGCGGCGATCATCGAGATCGTGGTCTTGGCGGCGGTGTTCATCGGGTGTCCCTTCCGGTGTCCGAACTTGAAATCGACCGGCCGCCCTGCCCCGACCGGGGCGACCTTGCAGACACCCTACGTGCATCGGCCTGAACGGTTCCGGGGGCGGTCCTTCATCTGGCGTTCAGCTTTCCACCCCGCCAAGCTGCGGCCATTAACCGCGTGTTGACCATGCTCGCCGACCTTGCATTAACCATGATAGAGTCGCGTTCATGAGCACGATCCGCCCCGCCGGCCTGCCCGCCGTTCCGCAGAGACCCGCCTCGGCGCCGGCCTCAACCGGCGGCGCGCGCGCGGCGGCGTTCTTCCAGGCCGCGGTGGCCGACGCCGCCCCGACCCGGCCGACGGCCCCGCCGATCGCCGTCCAGCTGCAGACCCAGGCCCAGCCGCAGCGCCAGGCGCCGCCCCGTCCCTTCGTCCAGCCGGCCGAAGCGCCGCAGAAGGTCCTGCGCCCCGGCTCGCTGCTGAACATCCTGGTTTAGCCTCAGGCCGGCCAGGTCTCCGGGCTCATCGCCAGCACCTCGCCGGCCAGGTACAGCGAGCCGCAGATCAGCACGTGCGGCGTCGGCGTGATCGCCAGCGCCTTTTCCAGCGCATCCTCGACGCCGTCGCAGGCCCGGGCCCGCAGGCCGGCCAGTTCGGCCGCCGCCGCGGTCTGGGCGGCGCTGGCGGCGGCGTGGCCCTCGAAGGTCACGCTGAACACCTTGGCCCCCAGCGGCGCGAACGGCGCGAAGAAGCCCGTAGCGTCCTTGTTGGCCAGCAGGCCCGAGACCAGCGCCACCGGGCGGCCGTCGCGGGCGGCCAAGTCGCCCAGGGCCCGGGCCACGGCCCGGCCGGCGTGCGGATTGTGGCCGCCGTCCAGCCACAGGTCGGCCCCGGCCGCCCGGGCCCGCTCGGCCAGGGGACCGACCGTCAGCCGCTGGAAGCGGGCCGGCCAGGTGGCGCCGGCGACGCCCCGGGCGATAGCCGCCTCGTCGATGCGCGGATCGCCGAGCGTGAGGATTGCGGCGACGGCCAGGCCGGCGTTGGCGAACTGGTGGTCGCCCGGCAGCGCCGGGGCCGGCAGGTCCAGCAGCTGGTCCGGCATCTGCACCAGCAGCCGGCCGCGTTCGTTCCAGGCGTCGAAGTCGCGGCCCATCACGGTCAGCGGCGCCTCGGCCAGGTCGGCCTCGCGGTCGATCACCGCCTCGGCCTCCTCGGCCTGGCGGGCGCTGACCACGGGGCGACGGGGCTTGATGATGCCGGCCTTCTCCTGGGCGATGGCCGCCAGGGTGTCGCCGAGGAACTCACGGTGGTCGATGTCGACCGGGGCGATGACGCTGACGGCGGGCGTCACGACATTGGTGGCGTCCAGCACCCCGCCCAGCCCGACCTCGACCAGGCACAGGTCGGCCGGGACCTCGGAAAAGGCCTGCAAGGCGGCGGCGGTGGTGATCTCGAAAAAGGTGATCGGCAGGCCGGCGTTGGCGGCCTCGACCCGTTCGAGCACATCGGCCAGGTGATCGTCGGCGATCAGGGTCCCGGCCAGGCGGATGCGTTCGGAAAATCGCACCAGATGCGGCGAGGTGAAGACGTGGACCTTCAGGCCGGCCGCCTCGGCCATGGCCCGCAGATAGGCCACGGTCGAGCCCTTGCCGTTGGTGCCGGCCACGTGGATCACCGGCGGCAGCCGGTCCTGCGGATCGCCCAGGGCGGCGCACAGCCGGCGCATGCGGTCCAGCGACAGGTCGATCAGCTTGGGATGCAGCGCCTGCAGCCGGGCGAGCGCGGCGTCGTGGACGCGGAGGTGGTCGGTCATCCATTCAACCTTCCCTCCCCCTTGCGGGGAGGGTGGCCCCGAAGGGGTCGGGTGGGGTTCGGTGCAGGGTGTCTGAGGGGCGGTGGGCCCCACCCACCAGCTTCGCTGGTCCCCCCTCCGCACGAGGGGGAGGGAAAAGCGTTCCGGCTTACGCCGCCTTCAGCCCACGGCCCATCATCAGCGTGCCGAGGATCGAGCCCAGCACCGCCGGCAGCTCCTTGCGCGGGGTGACGCGGTCGACCATGCCCTTTTCGACTAGGTATTCCGAGCGCTGGAAGCCCGGCGGCAGGGTCTCGCGGATGGTCTGCTCGATGACCCGCGGGCCGGCGAAGCCGATCAGGGCCCCCGGCTCGGCCAGGTGGACGTCGCCGAGCATGGCGTAGGAGGCGGTGACGCCGCCGGTGGTCGGGTCGGTCAGCACCACCACATAGGGCAGGCCGGCGTCCTTCATCTCGTTGATGGCCAGGGTGGTGCGGGCCATCTGCATCAGGGACAGGGCCCCTTCCTGCATGCGCGCGCCGCCGGCGGCGGTGAACACCACCAGCGGGACCTGGCGGGCGATGGCGGCGTGGGCGGCGGCGATGAAGCCCTCGCCGGCGGCCATGCCCAGCGAGCCGCCCATGAAGGCGAAGTCCTGGACCAGGGCCACGGCGTCGACGCCGCCGACCTTGCCATAGCCGATGGCCATGGCGTCCTGCTCGCCGGTCGCCTTGCGGGCGGCGGCCAGGCGGTCCTTGTAGGACTTGCCGTCGGAAAACTTCAGCGGATCCTCGAACACGGCCGGAGTCGGCAGCACCTCATAGACGCCGTCGTCGAAGGTGAACTTGAAGCGCAGCTCGGGACCGATGCGCATATGGCGTCCGGCCGGGGTGACCCACAGGGCCGCCTCCAGGTCGGAGCGGTAGATCATCTCGCCGGTGTCGGGGCACTTGACCCACAGGTTCTCGGGCGTCTCGCGCTTGGTGAAGGCGCCGCGCACGCCCGGCGCGATCCGCGACAGCCAGCCGCCGCGGCGGCCCTCGGCCTGCGCCTTGGTCTTGTCGCCCTTCTTGGGGCCCTGGGGTTCAGCCATCGCCATAGCCTTTAGCCTCACGCCGTTCCGAGTCGCGCCGATCGCACAGCCTTAGCCAGCTGCGACGCCTTGGAAAGAACCTTCTCGGTCACGTTTTCGTTCAACTTGGCCGCCGACTCAATTTCGTCCACCAGGGCCGAGCCGACGACCGCCGCGTCGGCGACGCGGGCCACGGCGGCGGCCTGGTCGGGGGTGCGGATGCCGAAGCCGACGGCGACCGGCAGGCCCGAGGCCGCCTTGACCCGCGCCACGGCGGGGGCGACGTCGCCGGCCTCCGCCGACTTGACGCCGGTCACCCCGGCCACCGACACATAGTAGACGAAGCCCGAGGTGCGGCGGACCACGACCGGCAGGCGGGCGTCGTCGGTGGTGGGCGTGGCCAGGCGGATCAGAGCGACGCCATTGGCCTCCAGGGCGTCGGCCAGCGGGTCGGCCTCCTCGGGCGGGCAGTCGACGACGATCAGGCCGTCGACCCCGGCCGCGGCGGCCTCGCGGGCGAAGACCTCGAAACCCTTGTTCAGCAGCGGGTTCAGATAGCCCATCAGGATCAGCGGGGTGTCGGCGTCGCCGGCGCGGAAGGCGCGGGCCAGGTCGAGCGTGCCGTTCAGGGTCATCTGGCCGGCCAGGGCGCGCTGGCTGGCGCGCTGGATGGTCGGGCCCTCGGCCATCGGGTCGGAGAACGGAAAGCCCAGCTCGATCAGGTCGGCGCCGGCCGCGGGCAGGCCCTTGAGGATCTCCAGCGCCGTGGCGGCGTCGGGATCGCCGGCCATGACATAGGCCACGAAGCCGGCCCGGTTCTCGGCCTTCAGCGCCGCGAAACGGCGGTCGATACGGTCTTTGGTCAAAGTCGCTCTAGCCCTAGATCGTCCGCCCGAGGGCGTCGGCCACGGTGAAGATGTCCTTGTCGCCCCGGCCCGACAGGCACAGGACGATCACCCCGCCCTCGCCGATCTCCTTGGCCAGCTGCGGCAGCTTGGCCAGGGCGTGGGCGCTTTCCAGGGCCGGGATGATGCCCTCGAGTTCGGCGCACAGCTGGAAGGCCTTCAGCGCCTCGTCGTCGGTGCAGGTCAGGTACTGGGCCCGGCCGACGTCGTGCAGGAACGAGTGTTCCGGACCGATGCCAGGATAGTCCAGCCCTGCCGAGATCGAGTGGGCGTCGAGGATCTGGCCGTCGTCGTCCTGCAGCAGGTAGGTCTTGTTGCCGTGCAGCACGCCGGGGCGGCCGCCGGTCAGCGAGGCGGCGTGCTTGTCGGTCTCCAGGCCGTGGCCCGAGGCCTCGACGCCGTAGATCTTGACGCTCTCGTCGGCCAGGAACGGGTGGAACAGGCCGATGGCGTTGGAGCCGCCGCCGACGCAGGCCACGACCGCGTCGGGAAGCCGGCCCTCGGCCTCCTGGATCTGCGCGCGGGCCTCGGTCCCGATCACCGCCTGGAAGTCTCGAACCATGGCCGGATAGGGGTGCGGCCCGGCGGCCGTGCCGATCATGTAATAGGTGTCGTGGACGTTGGTGACCCAGTCGCGCATCGCCTCGTTCATGGCGTCCTTCAGGGTCGCCGCGCCCGAGGTCACCGGGCGGACTTCCGCGCCCAGCAGGTTCATGCGGAAGACGTTGGGTTTTTGCCGGGCGACGTCGACCGCGCCCATATAGACCACGCAGGGCAGGCCGAAGCGGGCGGTGACGGTGGCGCTGGCCACCCCGTGCTGGCCGGCGCCGGTCTCGGCGATGATCCGGGTCTTGCCCATGCGCTGGGCCAGCAGGATCTGGCCCATGCAGTTGTTGATCTTGTGCGCGCCGGTGTGGTTCAGCTCCTCGCGCTTGAAATAGATCTTCGCGCCGCCCAGGTGGCGGCTCAGGCGCTCGGCGAAATAGAGCGGGCTCGGCCGGCCCACATAGTGGGTCAGGTAGCCGCGCAGCTCGGCCTGGAAGCTCGGGTCGTTCTTGGCCTCGGTATAGGCCCGGTCCAGCTCCAGCACGAGCGGCATCAGGGTCTCGGCCACATAGAGGCCGCCATAGTCGCCGAAGCGGCCCTTGGCGTCAGGATAGGCCGACCAGTCGTTGGGTTTTGCAGGCACGTTCACGGGGCCTTCCGAACATCAGGCGCGTTTGACGGCGTCCAGGAACGCCGTGATCAGAGCCGGGTCCTTTAGGCCGGGACCCCGTTCGACGCCAGAGGAAACGTCCACCAGGGGCGCGCCGGAGGCCTGGATCGCCTCGCCGACGTTCCACGGGTCCAGCCCCCCGGCCAGGAAATGCGGCCGCGAAAACCGCCGGCCGGCCAGCAGGCTCCAGTCGAACCGCGCGCCCGTGCCGCCGGGCAGGGCCGCGCCCTCGACCGGCCGGGCGTCGAACATCAGGTGCTCGGCGACCGTCTCGAAGGCGCTCGCCTGGTCGACGTCGGCCGAGGTCGACACCGAGAAGGCCTTGATCACCCCGGCCCCGGAGCGGGCGGCGATCTCGCGGACCCGCGCGGGGGTCTCGCGGCCATGCACCTGGATCAGGTCGGGCTTCAGCGTCGCCATCAGCCGGTCGACCAGAGCGTCGTCGGGGTCGACGGTCACCGCCACGGTCTTCATGGGCGTCTGGCGGAGCGGCGCGACCAGCCGGGCGGCCGCCTCCGGCGCCAGGTTGCGCGGGCTCTTGTCGAAGAACACGAAGCCGACGAAGGCCGCGCCGCCGTTGACGGCGGCGGCGACGGTCTCGGGGGTCGACAGCCCGCAGATCTTGGCCTTGGTCATGGCGGGGAGTTAGGGCGCATCCGGCCCGGGAACAAGCGTTCAGTGCGTTTTGCGCGGTTCGGCGGCGCGTGGTAGCCTGGCGGCCATGACCGCTCACTCAAAGATCGAGTCCGAGTTCGCGACGCCGGAAGACGCCGAGGCCTATGACGGCTGGTTCCGCGCCAAGGTCCAGGCGGCGCTGGATGATGACGGCCCGACCGTCCCGCACGAACAGGTCATGGCCGAGATGCGCGCATTGATCGAAGAAAAAAGACGCGCTGATGGCCAAACTCGTCTGGCGAAATAAAGCTCGCCAGGACGTTCGGCGGATTATCGCTCATATCGCCGAGGACGACCCAGACGCTGCGGAGCGGCTCGGCGATCAGATTGAGGCGACCGCGCGCCGGCTGCCGAGGTATCCGCGACTGTATCGAACCGGCCGGGTCCCTGGGACGCGTGAAGCCGTCGTGCATCCCAACTACATCCTCGTCTATCGCCTTATTGATGATGGGATCGAAGTGCTCGCCGTCCTTCACGCCCGCCAGAATTACCCGTGAGGAAGCGCCGCTCGGCGCGAAATCGATCGTCGCGGCAGGCAGGGCGAAAAGCCGCAGACCTTCGCATCCGCCGTTGGTATATCGGTAAGGACCACAGCCCCAGCATGGGCCGGTCGGCGCCGGGAGCCGCCGAGGATCAGGGGACGCGTATGAGTATGCAGGTGCTGCTGGGCGAGGCTGACGGCAAGACCGTGGTTCTGGCGTTGGCGCCGGCCGGAGGCCTGCCCTGGACGCGCCAGACCTTCCCCTGCGCCACCGAGGACGAACTGGTCGCCGCAGTCGGCGACTTTCTGTACGACAGCGGCGGGCCCGACATTTCCGGCGCGGCGTTCTGCGCCCCGGGGCCGACCATCGACGGCGAGCTGCAGCTGACCCGCCATCCGCTGCGCCTGAACCGCGAGCGCCTGGCCGCCGCCTGCGGGGTCAGCGGCGTCAAGCTGGTCAACGACTTCCTGGCCCGGGCCGCGGCCATGCCGCTGCTGTCCGACGACTGGCTGGAGCCGATCGGCCAGGCCCGGCCGCAGCTGGCCGCGGCGGCCGCCGCCATGGGACCGATCGCCGGCGACGGCCTGGGCATGGCCATCCTCAATCCCGACGGCTTCGTGGGCTGGAGCGCCTCGCCCGGCGAGGGCGGCCACGCCGACCTGCCCGCCGCCGACGACCGCGAGGCCGAGGTCATCTCGATCCTGCGCCGCCAGCACGGCCACGTCTCGGCCGAGACGGTGCTGACGATCGACGGCCGCCGCGACATCCACCGCGCCCTGGTCCTGCTGGCCGGCGGCCCCGACGCGCGGCTGGAGGCCGACGCCATCCAGGCCCTGGCCCTGGCCGGCGACCCGATCGCCCGTGAGACCTTCCGGCTGCTGTCGGCCTGGCTGGGGGCGGTGGCCGGCAACCTGGCCCTGATCGCCGGGGCCCGCAGCGGGGTGTTCATGTTCAGCCCGTTCGTCGAGAGCTGGGGCGAGCTGTTCGACCGCGGCCTGTGCCGGACCCGCTTCGAGGCCAAGGACCGCATGGCCGCCTACCTGGCCGACATCCCGCTCTACCTGGTCGGCTCCGCCGACAGCGGCCTGCTGGGCCTGTCGGCCCTGTGCCAGCCGAGCGGGCCTTCGCCGCTGTTGGGGTAAACGGGCGGCGGTCCGGCCGGCCGGGATCACCGGTAACCCCCTCGCCCGGCTGGACCGCCCGCGGCGGCCAGGCCGCGCCCTGAAATCCATGGTGGCGAGCTTGCTCTGGGGTCTGACCGTGTCAAGGATCGCCTCCGGCGACCGCGCCGCGGCGGCCCGGAGGGCCGTCCTTGACACGGTCAGACCCCAGAGCTCCAATTCCACCAAGGGTTTCAGGACGTGGCGTCATCCGCTGAGGGGCGGATGACCTGTTTCGTCTCAAACGGCGCAGCTCGTGAAAGCTGCGCCGCTGACAGTTGTAAATAGGATAAGGCTCAGCTCAGTGCTTTTGGTGCGGCGAAAGCATCCAGCGCAGCAACGGCTGCTGGCGCTGCGAGCTGGCCCGACCTCACCTTATCCTCAAGGTAACGAGGCATCCGGTTTTTGACGTATTCGTCTCGCACCCATTTGCGAAATTCTCCTAGCGCATCGTCTGGGTAACAATAAGCCGGTTGGGGATTTGATGCTGACTGCGGGAAATAGTTCGGATAGTTATGGTTGTAGCGGATGCGATCTCCATAAACTATGTCGAGATGTTCGTCTTTCCAGTGCTTAGCCCAAGCCATGCCAACGCTAATATCTGGAATAAAATCTTTTCCAAGATTGGCGCCGCCGCGGATCATCGTGACAAATAGGTCTGCTATTTCTTTGAATATGCTGAAATACCCAGCCGGAACGGTGTGATATGAGAGGGATACCCTGTCATGAAATTGTTGCCAGGCAACGTTAGCAGCGCCGGTAGGATTGTATCCCACTTGGGCATAGATAAAATCATTGAATCCCTTTCGCGCTAGGGTTCGGTAACTTTTAGATGCCGTATCGCTTTCAGACCGCGCTTCGAAAGCATAATATTCAAGAATAGCCATGCATACCGCAGCCGGAACGGTGTGATGAATGGTTCCGTTTCTGTTTATCGCAATGAAGGCGATGCTGTCGTCAGCTCCCTGAGCTCTCACTAGCTCCCGGATCTTTTGCTCACGAGGCTTTAGCGGAACCTCCAACCAATCGTTGGTAATGCGAATAATCATTGTGTGGTCGACACCACACATCCGAGCCAGACCGCGCAGATTCAGAAAGGGAGTGCCGTCGCTCAGCACGCCCATGCCAACCCCGTCGACCTCTCGCTCGACGGTGATTTGCAAATCCAGGCGCAATTGTTCAGGGGTGGTGGTGAGGGGGCTGCTTGGAGCCATAATTTTCTAGCCTTTTCAAGTGGTTGGGGTGGTGCCCAACTTGGCTAGACGCAGTCTTCCCAATACTTACTATCGGGGTTGCACAAGAGCGGGTCGGCCAAGCTGATCCGGAGCCGAGTCGTCATGGGAAACCATGGCGACTCGGATCGAATAGCTGAAGCTACACCTCTACCGCGACTTTGGCGAATCTCGTTCGACGAATGGTGGTGTGCGCCCCCCTACTCCGCCGCCCCCGCGTCCCCCGACCCCTCGTACGCCGCCATCATCGCCATGTTGAGGATCTTCGACACCGAGGCCGACAGCGGCGCGATCTGCACCGACTTGCCCAGGCCCAGCAGCACCGGGCCGATCACCGTCGCCCCACCCAGGGACTGGACCAGCTTGGTGGCGATCGAGGCCGAGTGGATGGCCGGCATGATCAGGATGTTGGCGCTGCCGGTCAGGCGCATGAACGGGTAGCTTTGTCTACGCTCAGGGTCCAGGGCCAGTTCGGGCGGCATCTCGCCCTCATATTCGAAGTCGACGTCCATCTCGTCCATCATCGCCACCGCCTCGCGGACCTTTTCCGAGCGCACGCCCATCGGGTTGCCGAAGGTCGAATAGCTCATGAAGGCCACCCGCGGCTTGAAGCCCAGGCGGGAGACGGCGCGGGCCGCCTCGCAGGCGATCTCGACCAGCTCCTCGGCCTCGGGCAGCTCGGTGACGTTGGTGTCGGCGACGAACACCGTGCGGCCCTTGGCCAGCACCACGGTCATGCCCATGATCCGGCCGCCGGGGGCGGGGTCGACGACGCGCAGCACCTCCTCGAGGGCCTGGTCGAAGCTGCGGGTGACGCCGGTGACCATGCCGTCGGCCTCGCCCATGGTGACCATCGAGGCGGCGAAGCTGTTGCGGTCCTGGTTGATCAGCCGCTGGACGTCGCGCTTCAGATAGCCCTGCCGCTGCAGGCGCAGATAGAGGGCGTCGACATAGTCCGGGTTGCGGTCGGACAGGCGGGCGTTGACGATCTCCAGCCCGACGGTGGCGGGGTCGAGCCCGACCACCTGCATGTTCTCCTGCACCAGGTTCTCGCGGCCGCAGAGGATGGCCTTGCCGTAGCCGCCGGTCTGGAAGGCGTAGGCGGCGCGGATGACGCTGGGCTCCTCGCCCTCGGCGAAGACGATGCGCTTGGGATTGGCCAGCACCGAGCCGGCGATCTTCTGCAGGAAGCCGGCGGTGGGGTCCAGGCGCTGGGCCAGGCTGGCGCGGTAGGCGTCCATGTCCTCGATCGGCTTGCGGGCCACGCCGGTGTCCATCGCCGCCTGGGCGACGAACGGCGGCACGTACCAGATCAGCCGCGGGTCGAAGGCCGAGGGGATGATGTATTGCGGGCCGAACTTCAGCTGGCGGCCGTGATAGGCGGCGGCGACCTCGTCGGGCACGTCCTCGCGGGCCAGCATGGCCAGGGCGTTGGCGCAGGCGATCTTCATCTCGTGATTGACCCGCCGGGCCCGCACGTCCAGGGCGCCGCGGAAGATGTAGGGAAAGCCCAGGACGTTGTTGACCTGGTTGGGATAGTCGCTGCGGCCGGTGCCCATGATGGCGTCCTTGCGCACGGCGTGGACCTCCTCCGGGGTGATCTCCGGATCGGGATTGGCCATGGCGAAGATCACCGGATTGGGGGCCATGCTGGCGATCATCTCAGGGGTGAAGGCGCCCTTGGCCGAAAGACCGAGCAGCACGTCGGCCCCCTTGACCGCCTCGGCCAGGGTGCGCAGCGGCGTGTCGACCGCGTGGGCGCTCTTCCACTGGTTCATGCCCTCGGTGCGGCCCTGGTAGAGCACGCCCTTGCTGTCGACGGCGATGCAGTTCTCGGCCTTGACGCCCATGGCCTTGATCAGCTCCAGCGAGGCGATGCCGGCCGCGCCCGGGCCGTTGAGCACGACCTTGACGTCCTCGATGCGCTTGCCGGTGATGTGGCAGGCGTTGATCAGGCCGGCGGCGCAGATGATCGCCGTGCCGTGCTGGTCGTCGTGGAACACCGGGATGTCGAGCAGCTCCTGCAGCTCGGTCTCGATGCGGAAGCATTCGGGGCTCTTGATGTCCTCCAGATTGATGCCGCCGAAGGTGACGCCGATGTTCTTGACCACCGTGATGATCTCGTCGGCATCCTTGGAGCTGATCTCGATGTCGATGGAGTCGACGTCGCCGAAGCGCTTGAACAGCACCGACTTGCCTTCCATCACCGGCTTGGAGGCCAGGGCCCCCAGGTCGCCGAGGCCGAGGATGGCGGTGCCGTTGGAGATCACCGCCACCAGGTTGCCCTTGGAGGTGTAGTCGTAGGCGGCGTCCGGGTTCTTGGCGATGGCGTGGACCGGCACGGCGACGCCGGGGGAATAGGCCAGGGAAAGGTCGCGCTGGGTGGCCATGGGCTTGGTCGCCACGATGGCGATCTTGCCGGGGGTCGGGTAGCGGTGGAAGTTCAGCGCTTCCTCGTCCGTGAAGGTCTTCTTCTCCGCGTCGCTCATCCCGCGTTTCCCTGTCCTGCAAGTCAGTCGATGAGGCGCGGCGGACAATGCGACGCGCCCTTATGATCGGCGCACCGTAGCGACGCGGCCTCGCCGTCACAACCTCGCGGCCGATAAGTTTGCGCGCAAACGCTTGTTCTGCTTGACGTTGCGAGAGTGATGGCGGCCTGCGAGCGGCCTCCGCCATTGACCTGAGGGGGCCTGTCAGGAGACTACCGCAGCGCTGCTTGGAGATCGCCGTGAGCCAGACCCACCCCGCCGTCAACATCGCCGTGGCCGGCGCCCAGGGCCGGATGGGCCAGGCGGTGGCCCGGGCGCTGGAGGGTCGGCCCGACGCCGTCCTGGCCGCCCGCTTCGGCCGTCCCGGCGCGACCGCCGCCGGCCTGGTCCCGCGCGCGGCCGCCCTGGCCGCGGCCGAGGCGGTGATCGACTTCACCTTGCCCGAGGCCTCGGTCGACCTCGCCGAGGCCTGCGCCGCCCTGGCGGGCGACGGCCGGCCCGGGCCAGCCCTGATCCTCGGCTCGACCGGGTTCTCGCCCGAGCAGTCGGCGCGGATCGCCGCGGCAGCGGGCAAGATCGCCATCGTCCAGTCCGGCAACTTCTCCTTGGGCGTCAACATGCTGCTGGGCCTGGTGCGCCAGGCCGCCGCCGCCCTGCCGGCCGCCGACTGGGACATCGAGGTGTTCGAGGCCCATCACCGCCGCAAGGTCGACGCCCCCTCCGGCACCGCCCTGATGCTGGGCCAGGCCGCCGCCGCCGGGCGCGGGGTGGCGCTGGACGCCGTCGCCGACCGGGCCCGCGACGGCCTGACCGGCCCGCGTCGCGAGGGGGCGATCGGCTTCTCGGTGGCGCGCGGCGGCGGCATCGTCGGCGAACACAGCGTGATCTTCGCCGGCGAGGACGAGGTGCTGACCCTGTCGCACTCGGCTCGCGACCGGGGGCTGTTCGCGCGCGGGGCCATTGCGGCGGCGATCTGGGCCCGCGGACGGCCGCCGGGGCTCTACGACATGCAAGATGTGCTCGGTTTTGAAAACTAGGACTCACAAATGCCGCCTCTTGCGGCATTGTGCCCCCGATGGCCGAGCCCCCGCCCGACCCCCAGCCTGACGCCCAGCCGTCCCCCCCCGTCCGCCGGTCCCGCCGGGGGGCGCTGCTTGACGCCGGTCTGGAGGCGATGTCGCTGGCCGCCCTGGCCTTCGTCGTCGTCGGGTTCTCGGCCTATGCCGGCCGCCGCGAGATCAGCCGCGAGCTGGCCCTGGCCTGGCTGGAGGACAAGGGGGTCGAGGCCTCGCTTGAGCTCGATGACCTGGACGCCACCGGTTTCGCCGGCGCGATCCGCCTGGGTCCGGAAAACGCCCCGGTGTTCTCGGCCGAGCGGATCGAGGTGGCCTACGACCTGACCTCGCCCTGGAGCGGCGGCCGGTTCGCGCTGAAGACCCGCGCCATCCGCCTGGTGCGGCCGCGGCTGGACGTCGGCCTCGACCAGAACGGCCTGCACTTCGGCGCCCTGCAGTCGCTGATCGACGAGGCCCTGAAGGCGCCCAGCGAAAAGACCCCGGGCCCGGCGATCCTGATCGAGGACGCCCGGGTGCGGCTGCGCACGCCCGGCGGCGCGGCCCGGCTGACCGGCGACGCCAGCCTCGACGACGGCAAGCTGCTGCGCTTCGACGGCCGGCTGGGCGCGATGCACTACGCCGCCAAGGACCTGTCGTTCGACACCGACGGGGTGCTGGTCAAGGCCCGCAAGCGCGGCGACCGGCTGACCCTCGACGCCAATCTCGACCTGCGGACCCTGAGCGCCGGCGGGGTCGACCTGACCGACGCCCAGGGGACCCTGCAGGCCGACATCGCCTATCCCGACCTCGAAAAGCTGTCGGTCGCCGGCCCGGCCGACCTGCGGCTGGCGCTGCGGGCCCGCGGCGCGGACCTGGACGCCACGGCCCTGGGCGACGTCGAGGCCACCCTGGCGGTCACCGGCCTGCTGAGCGGCGACCTCAAGCGCGGCGGCCTGACCGGCCATGTCGGCCTGCATGCGCGCGGCGCGCGCCTGACCGCCCCCGCCCTCGACGGCCGCGACCTCGTCGCCGACCTCGACCTGACCAGCCTGGCCCTGACCTATGATCCGTCCGGCGCCCGCGGGGCGGCCCGCACGCGCCTGGCGGCCACGGCCGAGAAGGCGGTGTCCGGCGGCGCGGCCCTGTCGCGGGCGGCGGTCGAGATCAACGCCCCCAGCCTGACGGCGGTCTCCGACGCCCGCCGCCGGTCGGTCAGCGGGCCGGTGTCGGTCAGCCTCGGCGGCGGCCGCATGGCGTTCGGCGGCGTGGCGCTGTCCAGCGTGGCGGCCAGCGCCCGCGGCCGGTTCTCGGCCGGAACCGACGGCTTGACCGCGGCTCTGGACGGCCAGGCCGGGGCCGACGGCGCCGTGACCCGTCCCGACGCCGAGCGCCTGACCGCCGCCCTGCCCAATCCCGACTACGCCAAGGCCGCGGCCCAGGCCCTGTCGCGATTCGAACTGTCGGCGCCCAGCCTGAGGCTGGCGGCCCAGGACGGCCAGACCCGCCTCTATCTTTCGCGTCCCGTGGCCCTGACCGCCGCGACCGGCGCCAAGGCGACGCTCAGCGCACCGGGCGGTCCCCTGGTCGCGGCGGCGACGAACGGGACGGCGGGCGGCGCCCTGGCCCTGGCGGTGGGCGGCGGGGGTCTGCCCGACCTGACCCTGAAGGCCCCCGACTGGCGGTGGGCGGCGGACGGCCTGGCCAGCGACGTGGTCCTGGCCGGGACCTTCGACATGCCGCCGGCGCGAGGCGTCTCGGCGACCCTGGCCGGCCAGGCCCGGCTGAGCGGCGACGTATTCAGCTTCCGCCTGCCCCGCTGCACGCCGGTCACCGCCCGGACCTGGGAGATGGGCGAGCCGCCGATCAGCCAGGTCAAGCTCGACCTCTGCCCGACCGCCGAGCCGCTGCTGCGGGCCGCCGGCGGGGCCTGGCGGGCCTCGGCGCGCCTGACCGGCGGCGAGGGCCTGATCAATGTCGCCGAGGCGCGAGCCGAGGGCGTCGCCGCCACCTTCACCGGCGGCGGCCGCGGCGGCTTCGACGAGGCCCAGGTGCGGGTGACCGCCGCCCGGCTGGTCGATGCGGCCGCGGTCAAGCGCTTTGAGCCGGTGTCGGTCACCGGCTCGATCGACCTGGCGCGCGGCCAGTGGACGGGCGGCTTCGATGCCGCCACCCCCGCGGGCCACCCCCTGGGCCGGATCGCCGTCCATCACGATGTCGCCGCCGAACGCGGCGAGGCCCTGATCGACGCCTCGGCCCTGACCTTCGCCAAGGGCGGCCTGCAGCCGGCCGAGCTGACGCCCCTGGCCCAGTTCGCCCGCGAGGCCGAAGGGCCCGCCGCTTTCACCGGCCGGTTCGCCTGGGCCGGCGAGACCATGGTCAGCGACGGCAAGGTCTCGACCGGCGGCCTGAACTTCAAGAGCCCGCTGGGCCTGGTCGCCACGCTGCAGGGCCAGGTGGCCTTCACCAGCCTGGCTCCGCTGACCAGCGCCCCGGACCAGACCCTGAAGATCGCCCGGATCGACGCCATCGTGCCGGTGCAGACGGTCCAGTCGGCCTTCACCCTCGGCCCCGAGGCCCTGCACGTGCAGTCGACCACGCTGGAGGCGGCCAAGGGCCGGATCTCGATCGAGCCGATCGACGTGCCGCTGGACGGCAAGGGCGTGCTGAAGGGCGTGATCAATATCGAGCACCTGGACCTGGGCGAACTGGTCGCCGGCTCGTCGATGGCCGACAAGGTCAAGGTCGAGGCGATCGTCGACGGCCGCCTGCCGTTCGAACTGGGTCCCGACGGCTTCCGGTTCCTCGACGGCAAGGTCTATGCAACCCAGCCAGGCCGGGTGTCGATCGCCCGCGAGGCCCTGACCGGCGTGCAGGCGGGGCAGGGGATGGTCGATCCCAACGATCCGCTGACCGTCAAGGAGGCCGCGCCGGTCAACGCCATCCAGGACTTCGCCTACCAGGCCATGGAGAACCTCCGTTTCGAGACGCTGGAGGCCGGGGTCAACAGCACCGACAAGGGTCGGCTGGGCGTGCTGTTCCACATCAAGGGCGAGCACGACCCGAAGGTGGCCGAAAAGGCCAAGGTCGGCTTGATGGAACTGCTGAACGGCAGCGCCTTCCAGCGCCGCATTCCCCTGCCCGCCAAGACGCCGGTCGACCTGACGCTGGATACGTCGTTAAACTTCAACGAGCTGATCGCCGCGGCCAAGCGCACCTGGGAGGAGGCCCAGGCCCGCGCAACGCCTTCGGCGGCCGTCGCGCCGCCCCCCGCTCCGCGTTCAGACGCGGTTCAGCCTTGAAACCGCAGATTTCCCAAGAACTGGAGACACGCACCATGAAGCGCGCCCTGATCCTTCCCCTCCTCACGGTGGGCGCCCTGGCGGCGTGCACCCCGACGGTCCGGGTGAAGGTCGACCCGATCAACATCTACGCCAAGCTGGACGCCAACGTGCGCGTGCAACTGGACAAGGAAGTCCAGTCCGCCATCCAGCAGAACCCCAACCTGTTCTAAGAGAGGAACCGACATGATCCGCAAGACTATGACGGTCCTGGCCCTGGCCGCTTCGCTGGGCGCCGCCGTGGGATTTGGGGCCCTTCCGGCCCTGGCCCAATCCGCCGCCGCCAAGGCCACAGTCGACGCCGGCAAGGCGGCCGGCACGGTGGGCGAACAGGCCGACGGCTTCCTGGGCGTGGTGTCCGGCGGCGACGCCGACCTGCGCGCCGCGGTGGCCGAAATCAACGCCGGCCGCGCCGCGGTCTACAAGGACACCGCCGCCAAGACCGGCGTGACGGCCGAAGCGGCCGGCCAGGCCACCGCCAAGCAGCTCTACGCCCGCCTGACCCCCGGCCAGTACTGGAAGCCGCTAAACGGCGGCTGGACGAAGAAGTAGGAACGTCGCGGCGGGGCGCGCCTGAGCGCGTCCCCGTCGCCCATCTTGAACCCGCGGTCGTCCGTCGCCACCTAAGGTCCACGTCGTGAGGCCAGGCGCCGATCCCGGGCCTGGTCTTCGCGCACGAAGTCGCTTGAGCGAGGACTTCGCGATGACCCGGACGATCCTGTTCGACAGCCCCTTCCTGCTGGGCTTCGAGCATACACGAGACCTGATCGAGCGCGCGGCCAAGGCCGCGGCCGAAAGCTATCCGCCCTACAATGTCGAGCAGGCCGAGGACGGCGGGGTGCGCATCACCCTGGCGGTCGCCGGCTTTTCGCCCGACCAGCTGCAGGTGACCGTCGAAGGCGGCCAGCTGGTGGTGGCCGGACGGCGCGAGGCCGAAGGCAAGTCCGAGGTCGACCGGGCCTATCTGCATCGCGGCATCGCCGCCCGCGGCTTCCTGCGCACCTTCGTGCTGGCGGACGGCATGGAGGTCACGGCGGCCACGCTCGAGCACGGCCTGCTGCATGTCGACCTCGCCCGGCCCGAGCCCGAGCGGCTGGTCCGCCGAATCCCGATCCGTTCCCTGGGCTGAGCCGCCCGACCCGTCCCGCGGCGGGGTCTGAACCGACGCGCATCGCGGGCGTTCCCTATCAAGGAGGTGGTCTTATGACACCGAACCCCCACTCCCCGTTCTTCTCCGCCGAGGCCTTTCTGGCCCTGGGCGCTCCCGATCTGGTTTATGTCCGGCCGATCAAGGCCGCGGAGATCCTGGCCGACGTGCCTGCCGACGCGGGCGACATCGACCTGTCGCCCGACCAGACCCTGTACGCGGTGTGCCGCGCCGATGGCGCGCGCCTGGCGGTGCTGACCGACAAGGATTCCGCCATCGCCGCCGCCCTGGCCCACGAGCTGGCGCCGGTCTCGGTGCACTGAGGTTCCGCCATCTCACCATCGGCCTATGTCGGTGGTGAGATGGTTATTCCGCGGTGGTTAGGCTGGCGATTTGGCGTGATCGAAGCTTGGCCAGCGAGCCAGCGCGAAAACCCACAGCAGAACGATGGCGGCGCCCGGAACAACCAAGATGAGCGCGAGCCACGGCGACCAGCCGGCGCGCTTGAAAATCAGTCCGCACGGAACCACGAAGACCGCCAAGATCGCGATCAAGATCAACCAATGAAAAATTGAGAAGCTGCCCATAACGCCCCCTGAGTTGAGCGATGCTCACATGGGACGCGAAAATCGGCAAGCTGGCCCGAAACCTCAGGCCGCCGTCGGCTTGCTTTCCTGGGCCTGGGCCAGCAGCACATGCACGGCGTCGGCCGAGCGGGCCTTGCGCAGCTGCTCGCGCAGGTCGGGCTGGCGCATCATCCGCGACACCCGGGCCAGGGCCCGCAGGTGGCTGGAATCGGCGTCCTTGGGCGCGAACAGCGCCACCAGCAGGTCCACCGGCTTGTCGTCGACGGCCCCGAACGCCACCGGCGTCTCCAGGCGCATGAATACGGCCCGGACCCGGTCCAGTCCCGACAGGCGGGCGTGCGGGATGGCGACGCCCTGGCCGACTCCGGTCGAGCTGGCCGCCTCGCGCTCGATCAAGCCTTCCAAGGCCTCGTCGGCGTCGACCCCGAAGGCGCGGGCGGCGACATCGGCCATGACGCCCAGAACCTGGCGTTTGTTGGCGGCGTTGACCCGCAGGGTGATCGCGCCAGGCTCCAGGAGATCGCCGATGGTCATTGTCTTGAAGCTCGCTCGTTATCGGTCGTCGCCGCGTCTTCGCGGGCCTTCCGAAACGCCCCAACCGCCCCAGGGTTCGGTCAGCTCGCGGTCGGCCCGTGCCCGTTCAGCACCTTGGTGCGTTCCGGGTCGATCCAACCGATATTTCCGTCTGGCCGTCTGTAGACCACCGACAATCCGTCGTGGGCGGCGTTCCTAAACACGATTGCCTGGGACTCGGTCAAGTCCAGTTCCATGACCGCCATGGAAACGGTCATGGTCTTCAGCGAGGCCTGGCTCTCGGCGATGATCATGGCCGACGGCGCGCCGGTCGGATGGTCGTCCTCGGCCGTCCAGTCGTCGTCGTCGATTTCGTCGCTGTCGGGGGCCCGCAGTACGTACATCGCCGCGTTTTCGGCCTGCTTGGCGTTGGCGGCGATCGAGTGGCTCTTCAGCCGCCGCTTGTAGCGGCGAATGCGCGTCTCGATCTTGGCCAGGGCGGCGTCGAAGGCCGCGTGAGCGTCTCCGCCCGACCCGTGACTGATCAGCTGCTGGCCCGAAGCCAGCTTGACCGAACAATCGACCCGGAAGGCGAAGCCCTCCTTGCTGATGACCACGTCGGCGTCGCCGCCGCGGTCAAAATACTTGCCGATGCTCAGGGTGATTTCGTCGGAGACTCGCGCACGCAGAGCCTCGCCAACGTCGACATGCTTGCCGGAGATTTGGACTTGCATGGCCTAACAACGCGCCCGTCCGCCTCCGGTGTCAAGCACTGCCGGAGCGTCTAGAAAAGGCCGGAAAAGACGTGCAGCAGCTTGTCGATCGCGGCCATGACGACGCTGGCGCTGAGCACCAGCAGGCCGACGCTGGCGGCGGCCATCAGGTAGCCCAGCAAGGCCAGCAAGCCGTCGCGCTGCAGCAGGGCCAGGGACAGGACCGCCACCGTCGCCCCCGGCGCCAGGTTGCCCAGCGGGATCGGCAGCACCAGCACCAAGGCCAGCAGGGTGCAGGTCAGGCCGATCAGCCGCTCGCCTGCGGGCCCGAACAGGATCTCCAGGCGCGGCCGGGTGACCAGTTCCATGCGCCGGACGATCGGGGTCAGCTTGCGGAACAGGCCGCGCAGGTCGTCGCGCTTCAGCGGATAGTCCTTCAGCCGCCGCGGCAGCCACGGCACGTCGGCGCCCCAGACGACCTGCGGCGCCAGCAATAGGATCGGCAGGCTGAGCAGGGTCGATGAGCCCGGCGGCAGCGGCAGGCAGTTGAGCAGGCCGAACACGAACAGCATGGCCCCGAACGCCCGGCTCTCGAACTGCTCCAGCATCTGGCCCACGGTGAGCACGGGGCGCGTATCCTCGCCAAATCCCGCGATCACGTCGGACAAGCTCTGGTTCGCCATGCCTCGCCTCGGCCCCTCGCCATACAACGCCAAACGGGCTTTGGGGGATCGAGGACCTAGCATGTTTCCTTGATCAGGCGGCGACGCTCCACCGACGAGGGGATGCGCAGCGCCTCGCGATACTTGGCCACCGTGCGCCGGGCGATGTCGACGCCGGCTTCCTTGAGGATCTCGACGATGCGGTCGTCGGAATGGACGTCGGCCTCGGCGCGCTCGGCCTCGACCAGGGCCTTGATCTTGTGGCGGACGCTGGCGGCCGAATGGGCCTCGCCGCCTTCGGTGGCCTGGATCGCCGAGGTGAAGAAATATTTCAGCTCGAACACCCCGCGCGGGGTGGCGATGTACTTATTCGAGGTCACCCGGCTGACCGTGCTCTCGTGCATGCCGATGGCGTCGGCCACCGTCTTCAGGTTCAGCGGCCGCAGGTGCTCGACGCCGTAGGCGAGGAAGCCGTCCTGCTGGCGGACGATCTCGCTGGACACCTTCAGGATGGTTCGGGCCCGCTGGTCCAGGCTCTTGACCAGCCAGTTGGCGGTGGCGAAGCAGTCGGAGACGAAGGTCTTTTCCTGGTCGCTGCGCGCGCCCTTGGAGACCCGGGCGTGGTAGCGCTGGTCGACCAGCACCCGGGGCAGGGTGTCGGTGTTCAGCTCCACATGCCACAGGCCGCCAGGGGTCTCGCGGACATGGACGTCGGGCACCAGGGTCTGGGGCGGATCGCTGTGGAAGGCCGCCCCGGGACGCGGGCTGAGAGCGCGGATCTCGGCGACCATCTCGCGCAGGTCCTCGTCGTCGACGCCGCAGGCCTTGCGCAGGCCGTTCATGTCGCGCCGGGCCAGCAGGTCCAGATTGTCGAGCAGGGCGGCCATGCAGGGGTCGTAGCGATTGACGTCCTTCAGCTGCAGGGCCAGGCACTCGCGCACGTCGCGGGCCATCACCCCGGCCGGTTCGAAGCCCTGCAGAACGGTCAGGACGCCCTCCACGAAGGCGAAGTCGCAGCCCAGGCGGTCGGCGACCTCGGCCAGATCGGCGCGCAGGTAGCCGGCCTCGTCGACGGCGTCGATCAGCACGCCGGCCACCACCGTCTGGGCCGGCGTCAGGCCGGCGGCGGCGAGCTGGGCCGTCAGGTGCTCGACCAGGGTCAGGGCGCGCGAGAGGGCGCCTTCGTAGTTGTCGTCGCTTTCGAAATTGCCGCCGCCGCCGGTCCGCGACCAGTCGATCTGGCCGCCGGCCTGCTCGGCCGCCGCCTCCGCGCCGGCCCCGTCGCCGGTGGCGCGCTCGCCCGGCGAGGCGTCGTCGGGGACGGCGTCCATCTGCTGGCTGGCGGCGCTGTCGGACACCGCGTCCAGGCCGAGGTTCTCGGCCGGCCGTTCGATCTCGTCGGCGCTGCGTTCGACCTCGGCGCCGTCGTCGCGCTGCAGCAGCGGATTGCGCTCCAGCTCGGCCTCGACGAAGGCGTCGAGCTCGAGATTCGACAGTTGCAGGAGCTTGATCGCCTGCTGCAGCTGCGGCGTGATGACGAGGCCCTGGCCTTGCCGAAGCTCCAATCTGTGGCCGAGAGCCAAGACGCCCTCCTGGGCAAATCGAACGAGGTTTCGATCGCCATTGAAGGGCAGTCTGGTTAACGGGGCGCGAACGTCAGCAAAAAGCGTGCCGCCGCGACCATCCGTCACGAGAAAGCAGCGTTTTTCTTATTCGAAAGGCCTCGAGGGCCGATCCGGCACAGAATCTGCGGGGTCGAATCCGACCGCGGAGGGTCGCTGACGGCCCCGATCCAGGCTCGCGAATCGCTCGAAACGTCTAAACGCGCTCGGCGAAGCTTTCGCCCAGATAGACGCGGCGCACTTCCGGATTGTCGACGATCTCCTGGGGAGAGCCCTCGAACAGCACCTCGCCGGCATGAATGATCGAGGCGCGGTCGATGATGTCCAGCGTCTCGCGCACATTGTGGTCGGTGATCAGGATGCCGATGCCGCGACCCTTGAGGTAGCCGATCACTTCGCGGATGTCGGCGATGGCCAGGGGGTCGATGCCGGCGAAGGGCTCGTCCAGCAGCATGAACGACGGTTCGCTGGCCAGGGCGCGGGCGATTTCCACCCGGCGGCGCTCGCCGCCCGACAGGGCGACGGCCGGCGACTTGCGGATATGGGTGATGTGCAGCTCCTCAAGGATGCTGGTCACCTGTTCGCGGGCCTTGCGCTGGTTCTTCTGGCGCATCTCGACCACGGCCATGACATTCTGCTCGACCGTCATGCCCCGGAAGATCGAGGCTTCCTGCGGCAGGTAGCCGACGCCCATCCGGGCGCGCTGGAACATCGGCTGGCCGGTGATGTCCTCGCCGTCCAGATAGATCGAGCCGTAGTCGGCGGCGACCAGGCCGGTGATCATGTAGAAGCAGGTGGTCTTGCCGGCCCCGTTGGGGCCCAGCAGGCCGGCGACTTCGCCGCGCTTGAGGCTCAGCGAGACGCTCTTGACCACCGGGCGGTCGCCGAACGACTTGCCGATCGCATCGACGAACAGGCCGTCGCCGACGCGATCGAGGCCAAAGGATTGCATAGAGAACGCCATCAGATCCTACGGCTTGCCCGCGGCGGGCTTCTTGTCTTTGTTCTGGTCGGGATAGAGCACCGCCCGCACCCGGGTCTTGCCGCGACCCGTGGCGTTGGATTCCATCTTCACGTCGTTGGTCTTGGTCTTGATGGTCATGCGGTCGCCGCGGGCCACGTCCTGGCCCTGGACGGCGACGACGTCGCCGGTGACGACGATGGTGTCGGTTCCGTAGTCGTAGACGGCGTGATCGCCGCGCACGGTCTGCTCGGGCGTCACATAGAAGACATTGCCGTCGGCCTCGACATGATCGACGTCGCCGCAGTCGTCGTTGCCGCCCGGGCCCGATGAGGTCTTGCCCGGGGTCTTGCGGCGATTATAGACCGTCATGGTCGCCGCGCGCATGCGGGCCTTGTCCTGCAGAACCTCGACCGAGCCGCGGAAGATGGTCTTGCATTGGCTGGTGATGACTTCCTGCTCGTCGGCGGAGATGTCCACCGGCGCGCTGGAGTCGCTGGCGCCACTCTGCTGCGCCTGGGCCTCGCCGCTCAACAGGGCCGGGCCGCTCAACAGGCTCAGGGCGATCGCCGCTGGCGCCATCCATCGATTCATCAACCACGTCCTCATCTATTCCGCGACCGCCTGGCCCGTCTTCCGATCGATACGCGTCTTCACGCCGCCCCGGAAGACGATGCGGTCGCCCTTGTCATATACGGAGTAGGCGTTGGATTGCACCTGTCCAGTGGGACCTTCGCCTTGCAAGGTGGTTTCGCCGGTGATGTTTCCGTTGCGGGTGTCGACCAGCGCCTCGTTCGAGGCGAAGCGATAGCCGGCCCCGTCGTCGAGCCGGACATTGCCGAACAGCTGCAGCTTCAGCGTGTCCTCGCGATAGACGCCGCGATCGGCGGTCGACCGGGTCGGGGCCGGGCTGCCGACGCCCAGGGTCAGGGTCGGGGCGTCGAGGAACACCCGCTTGAGGTCGGCCTCGTCGCGCACCGCCGAGCGGGCGGTGATGACGAAGGGCCGTCCGTCGCTGGACTGGCCGTAGAACCGCGGCGTGATCATCCGGATCTGGGCCTTGGTGTCGGCCGGCCGCCGGTCGCCGGCGGTGAAGGTGCGCCAGGCCACCTGGCCGCCGACCGCCGCCAGGACCGCGACCATGGCGATCGGCAGGGCGACGCGGGCCAGCAGGACGCGCCGCGAACGGCGCCGCCAGCGGCGCAGGTCCCGTTTGAAAGCGCCCCGATTCGCGTCCAGGGTGGTCATCCGACGCCCTTCAGCTGTGGGCGAAAATGTCGACGTCCTCCCAGCCGGCCAGGTCGAGGGCGGCGCGGTGGGGAAGATAGTCGAAGGCGGCCTGGGCCAGGGCCATGCGGCCCTCGCGGACCAGCATGGCGTCCAGGCGCTGGCGCAGGGCGTGCAGGTGCAGCACGTCGGAGGCGGCGTAGGCGATCTGGTCGGGCGACAGCGTCGCCGCGCCCCAGTCCGAGCTCTGCTGGACCTTGGACAGCTCGACGCCGACCAGTTCGCGCGTCACGTCCTTCAGGCCGTGGCGGTCGGTATAGGTGCGGGCCAGCTTCGAGGCGATCTTGGTGCAGTACACCGGGGCGGTCATGACCCCCAGATGCAACAGGAACATGGCGATATCGAAGCGGCCGAAGTGGAAAAGCTTCACAATCGCGGGATCGGTCAGCAGGCGCTTGAGATTGGGCGCGTCATAGGTTTCGCGGTCCAGGCGCACCACATGGGCGTCGCCGTCGCCCGACGACAACTGGACCACGCACAGCGGATCGCGGCCCAGGCGCAGGCCCATGGTCTCGGAATCGATGGCGATGGCGGTCGCGCCGGCGAAGACGCCGTCGGGCAGGTCGCCCTCGTGCAGGAAGTTGGCCAAGTCTCTTCGTCTCCGCGCCTCGGTCTCGTCGCACCGACGTCCGAATTCCCGATGCGCTAAAATGCGGCGCCGGCACTATAGGCCGGATGAACGGGATATCTATCCGCTGGTCACGGGGATCGCCAGCCCCGGCAGAGCTTGGTCGGGTCTCAAAGTCTGGAAACTTTCGGCTCCACCCCGACCTCTTTCGAGGTTGGTAGGGGGTGGTGCCCAGGAGAGGACTCGAACCTCCACGACCTTTCAGTCACTGGCACCTGAAGCCAGCGCGTCTACCAATTCCGCCACCTGGGCCTGCGGGGCGATCCGTGGATCGCCGCGAGGCCGGGACGTTTATGCAAAGGTTCTGACCACGTCAATCGCTTAGTGCGCATTTCGTTGCGATTGGGCTCCGGCTCGTCTATCCCCCGCCTCACGGCTTTAGGACGAGGTTCAACATGCAAGGTCTGGTCACGGTGTTCGGCGGCTCCGGCTTCGTCGGCGGCCAGGTCGTTCGGGCGCTCGCCAAGGCGGGCTATCGGGTGCGGGTGGCGGTGCGCAATCCGAACCTCGGCTATCGGCTGCGCATGCTGGGCGATGTCGGCCAGATCGAGGTGGTGCAGGCCAATCTCCGCAACGCCCCTTCGGTGGCCCGGGCGCTGGACGGCGCCGAGGCGGCGATCAACCTGGTCGGCGTGCTGTGGGAAACCGGCCGCCAGAAATTCCAGACCCTGCACGTCATGGGCGCCAAGACCGTCGCCGACCAGGCCCAGGCGGCCGGCGTCAAGCGGCTGGTGCACATCTCGGCCGTCGGCGCCGACGCCGACTCGCCGTCCAAATACCTCCGCACCAAGGCCTTGGGCGAGCAGGCCGTCCGCGCCGCCTTCCCGGGCGCGGTGGTGATCCGCCCGTCGATCATGTTCGGTCCCGAGGACAGGTTCTTCAACAGGTTCGGTCAGATGGCCGCCCTGTTCCCGGCCCTGCCGCTGGTCGGCGGCGGCCACACCCGGTACCAGCCGGCCTTCGTCGGCGACGTCGCCGCGGTGATCGCCAAGGCCGTCGCCAGCCCGGCCGCCGAGGGTCTGACCTACGAGCTGGGCGGTCCGACCGTCTACAGCTTCAAGGACCTGATGGAGCTGATCCTGCGCGAGACCGGCCGCCGCCGCGTCCTCGTCCCGCTGCCCTGGTTCGCCGCCGGGCTGATCGGCAAGGTCGGCGACCTGGTCGCCGGCCTGCTGCCCGTGGCCCCGCCGCTGACCGCCGACCAGGTCGAGGCGCTAAGGAGCGACAATGTCGCCAGCAACGGCCTGCCAGGCTTCGCCGAGGCCGGGATCGTCCCGACCCCCGTCGAGTCGGTGGTCCCGTCCTACCTCTACCGCTACCGCAAGGGCGGCCAGTACGCCGAGGTCCCGGCGGGGGCGTTCTAAGTTTCCCTTCTCCCCGTGCGGGGGAAGGATTTTTAGCACCTCACCGCGGGATGTAGATCAGCCCCAGCCCGATCACCCCGACCACGATCCGCCACCAGGCGAACGGGGTGAAGCCGCGCTTGCCGACGAAGTCGAGCATGTAGCGCACGACCACCATCCCCGACAGGAACGAGACCACGAAGCCGATGGCGATGGTCCCGGCGTGGCTGGAGTCGATGTCCTTGTAGCTCTTGAGCAGGTCGAGGGCGAAGGCCCCGACCATGATCGGGATGGCCATGAAGAACGAGAACTCGGCCGCGGCCTTGCGCTCGACTCCCAGCAGCATCGAGCCGACGATGGTCGAGCCCGACCGCGAGACGCCGGGAACCAGCGACAGGCACTGGAACAGGCCGATCAGGAAGGCGGTCTTCAGCGACAGCGCCATGCCGTCGCGTTCGCGCGGCGGCGGGGCCTTCTTGTCGACGATCAGCAGCAGCACCCCGCCGACGATCAGCGTCACGCAGATCACCTGCGGCAGGAAGGGGCTCTCGAAGAAGTGCTTGATCACGCCGTGCAGGGCCAGTCCGGCGGCGAAGGCCGGGATGCAGCCGATGATCACGCTGAGCGCGAAGCGGCGGGCCTCCGGCCGGGTCGGCAGGCCGACGACCACCGTCCACAGGCGCTGGAAGTAGAGGGCGACCACGGCCAGCACCGCGCCCAGCTGGATCAGCACGATGAAGGTGTCCCAGGCCGGATCGGTCAGGCCCAGGGCGATCTTGGTCAGCAGCAGGTGTCCGGTCGAGGACACCGGAATGAACTCCGTCAGGCCCTCGACCAGGCCCAGCACGATTGCGGTCAGCCAATCTGGCATTCGTCATTCCTTTGAAACACGCGGTCCGGCGTGCGCCCGACACGGTAAACAATCGGTTTATCCATAAAGTGGACGATCTTCACCCACAGATGAGAGTCCTTCGCAATAACCCCTGGGCCATCACGGATAAATTTGTCATCTTTGTGGACTAACGCATTCTTCTTGCCGTCAAGAGTCCGTATGAGGCCCTCGCACGCAAATTTTTCCCCGGAAACGGGGGCGAGGGAAGACGCATGGCCGAGCGCATGCTGAAATTCACTACGGTCGCCCGCCGCACGCCTGAAAAGCGGGCGGCCGACGAGCGCAGTGGCGACTTTCATGAAATCTACGCCGATTTCATCGACGCCAAGGCCGCCGAGCAGTCCTCGCGCTGTTCGCAGTGCGGCGTGCCGTTCTGCCAGACCCATTGTCCGCTGCACAACAATATCCCTGACTGGCTGCGGATGACCGCCGAAGGCCGGATCCAGGAAGCCTATGAGCTGTCGCAGGCCACCAGCTCCATGCCCGAGGTCTGCGGCCGGATTTGCCCGCAGGACCGCCTCTGCGAAGGCAACTGCGTCATAGAGCAGTCGGGTCACGGCACCGTGACGATCGGTTCGGTCGAACGCTACCTGACCGACAAGGCCTGGGAAATGGGCTGGGTGAAGCCGCTGACGGCGCGCGAGGACCGCGGCCAGTCGGTCGGCATCATCGGCGCCGGGCCGGCCGGCCTGTCGGCGGCCGAGAAGCTGCGCGAGGAAGGCTACGCCGTCACCGTCTATGACCGCCACGACCGGGCCGGCGGCCTGCTGATCTACGGCATCCCCGGCTTTAAGCTGGAGAAGGAAGTGGTCGAGCGCCGCACCCGGCGCCTGGCCGACGGCGGCGTGGTGTTCAAGCTGGGCTTCGAGGTCGGCCGCGACGCCACCCTGCAGGAGCTGCGCGACCGCCATGACGCGGTGCTGATCGCCGTCGGGGTCTATGCGGCCCGCGAGATGACCGTCCCCGGCGCCGGCAGCGACGGCGTATTCCCGGCCCTCGACTATCTGATCGCCTCCAACCGCGTCGGCCTCGGCGACAGCGTGCCCGACTACGAGAGCGGCGTGCTGAACGCCGCCGGCAAGGACGTGGTCGTGGTCGGCGGCGGCGACACCGCCATGGACTGCGTGCGCACCGCCATCCGCCAGGGCGCGACCTCGGTCACCTGCCTCTATCGCCGCGACAAGACCAACATGCCCGGCTCGCTGCGCGAAGTGGCCAACGCCGAGGAGGAGGGCGTGACCTTCGAATGGCTGGCCGCGCCACGCGCCGTGCTCGGCGAGGCCGCCGGCGTCACCGGCGTGCGCTCGATCCGCATGCGCCTGGGCGCCCCGGACGCCTCCGGCCGCCAGACTCCCGAGGAGATCGAGGGCGGCGACTTCGATCGTCCGGCCCAGCTGGTGGTCAAGGCCCTGGGCTTCGAGCCCGAGAACCTGCCCGAGCTGTTCTCGGCCCCCGACCTGAAGGTCACCCGCTGGGGCACGGTCAAGGCCGACGTCCGTCACCAGATGACCAATCTGGACGGGGTGTTCGCGGCCGGCGACATCGTCCGCGGCGCCTCCCTGGTGGTCTGGGCCATCAAGGACGGCCGCGACGCCGCCGACGCCATGCACCGCTATCTACAGGCCAAGGTTTCCGCGATTTCGATCGCGGCGGAGTAAGTGCGTGAAATCCTCGTCCTTCGACAAGCTCAGGATGAGGATTTCATAGCGAGCTTTTAAGTAGCCCTCATCCTGAGCCTGTCGCCAAGACAGCTTGGGGGACGAGGGCGGACCAAGAAAACTCTTCGGAGGCCGCCATGGCCCAAGACATCGACCTCTATCTGAAGAACCGCCAGGCCCTGATCGACGGCCACGCCTATGATCCGTCGACCGAGCGCGACGCCTGCGGCGTGGGCCTGGTCTGCGCCATCGACGGCCAGCCGCGCCGCGAGGTCGTCGAGCTGGCGATCAAGGCCCTCAAGGCCCTGTGGCACCGGGGCGCGGTCGACGCCGACGGCAAGACCGGCGACGGGGCCGGGGTGCTGGTCAGCGTGCCGCAGGACTTCTTCGTCGATCAGGTGCGCCGCACCGGCCACGCCCTGCGCCAGGGCCCGATCGCCGTCGGCCAGGTCTTCCTGCCGCGCACCGACCTCGGCGCCCAGGAGGCCTGCCGGACCATCGTCGAGGCCGAGGCCCTGCGCTTCGGCTTCTATATCTACGGCTGGCGCCAGGTGCCGGTGAACACCGCCGTGATCGGCGAGAAGGCCAACGCCACCCGGCCCGAGATCGAGCAGATCATGCTGGCCGCCCCGGCCGGCCTGGAGGGCGAAGCGCTGGAGCGCGCCCTGTTCCTGTGCCGCAAGCGCATCGAAAAGCGCGTCCACGCCCAAAATCTGGCGGGCTTCTACCTGTGCTCGTTCTCGGCCAAGTCCCTGATCTACAAGGGCATGTTCCTGGCCGAGCACATCGACGAATTCTATCCGGACCTCAAGGACGAGCGGTTCAGCGCCGCGGTGGCGATCTTCCACCAGCGCTATTCGACCAACACCTTCCCCGAATGGCGGCTGGCCCAGCCGTTCCGGATGCTGGCCCACAACGGCGAGATCAACACCGTCAAGGGCAACATCAACTGGATGAAGTCCCACGAAATCAAGATGGCGGCCGACGCCTTCGGCGAGTTCGGGGACGACGTGAAGCCGGTGATCCAGCCGGGCGGCTCCGACAGCGCCGGTCTCGACAACACCTTCGAGGTGCTGGTCCGGGCCGGCCGCGATGCGCCGATGGCCAAGGCCCTGCTGGTGCCGGAAGCCAACAGCCCGCACATGAAGCAGGCCCACAAGGCCCTCTATTCCTACTGCAACGCGGTGATGGAGCCGTGGGACGGCCCCGCCGCCCTGTGCGCCACCGACGGCCGCTGGGTCGTGGCCGGCAAGGACCGCTCGGGCCTGCGGCCGCTGCGCGTGGCCTATACCGACGACGGCCTGGTGATCATGGGCTCGGAAGCGGGCATGTGCGGCGTCGACGAGAGCCGCATCACCCGCAAGCTGGCGATCTCGCCCGGCCGGATGATCGCCATCGACCTGGCCGAGGGCAAGCTCTACGGCGAGGAGGCCATCATCGACGAGCTGGCCGGCCGTCACCCCTATACCGACTGGCTGGGCAACATGGTCGATCTCGAAAAGGAGATCGGCCCCGGCCCCGAGCCGCGCAAGTACGGCCGCGAGGAACTGACCCGCCGCCAGGCCGCCGCCGGCTTCTCGCTCGAGGACTTGGAAATGGTCCTCGCGCCGATGGTCGAGGAGGGCAAGGAAGCCGTCGGCTCGATGGGCGACGACGCCCCCCTGGCCGTGCTGTCGGAAAAGTACCGGCCGCTCAGCCACTTCTTCCGCCAGAACTTCAGCCAGGTGACCAACCCGCCGATCGATCCCCTGCGGGAAACCGGCGTCATGAGCCTGAAGACCCGGTTCAAGAACCTGGGCAACATCCTGGCCCAGGACGCCGCGCAAGCGGATGTCTACGTGCTGGAAAGCCCGGTCCTGACCACCGGCATGTACGAGCGCATCCGCGGCCTGCTGGGCGAGAAGAACGTCGCGGTCATCGACTGCACCATGCCGCTGCCCGCCCCCGAGGCGCGGCCGGGCGACGCCCTGCGCGCCAATCTCGACCGCATCCGGGCCGAGGCCGAGGACGCGGTGCTGCGCGGCTGCGGGGCCATCGTCCTGACCGACGAGGCCAGTCAGGCCGACCGTGTCGCCCTGCCGATGATCCTGGCCACCGGCGGCGTCCACGCCCACTTGGTCAACAAGGGCCTGCGCTCCTACGTCTCGATCATCGTCCGCTCGGCCGAGTGCCTGGACACCCACTATTTCGCGGTGCTGGTCGGGGTCGGGGCCACGGCGGTCAACGCCTACCTGGCCCAGGAAAGCTTCCAGGACCGCCTGGAGCGCGGCCTGATCGGCGACAAGTCGCTGCGCGACGTCTGCATCAACTTCAAGACCGCCATCGAGGGCGGCCTGCTGAAGATCATCTCCAAGATGGGCATCAGCGTCATCTCCTCGTACCGCGGCGGCTACAATTTCGAAGCTGTCGGCCTGTCGCGGGCCCTGGCGGCCGAGTTCTTCCCCGGCATGCCGTCGCGGATCTCGGGCATCGGCCTGGCCGGCCTGGAGAGCAAGGCGGTCGAGCTGCACCGCAAGGCCTGGGGCGAACCGGCCGTGACCCTGCCGGTCGGCGGGCTCTACAAGCTGCGCCGCTCGGGCGAGGCCCACGCCTTCGAGGCGCGGCTGATCCACACCCTGCAGAGCGCCTGCGACACCGGCGACTTCGAGCTCTATCGCCGCTGGTCCAACGGCCTGCGGACACAGAAGCCGATCCAGCTGCGTGACCTGCTGGACTGGCGCTCGGACCGCAACCCGATCTCCACCGACGACGTCGAAAGCGTCAACGAGATCCGCAAGCGCTTCGTCACCCCGGGCATGAGCCTGGGCGCCCTGGGCCCCGAGGCGCACGGGGTGCTGAACATCGCCATGAACCGCATCGGGGCCAAGTCGGTGTCGGGCGAGGGCGGCGAGGACTCCGCCCGCTACAAGCCCCTGCCGAACGGCGACAATCCCAACAGCGCCATCAAGCAGGTGGCCTCGGGCCGGTTCGGCGTCACGGCCGAATATCTGAACCAGTGCCGCGAGATCGAGATCAAGGTCGCCCAGGGCGCCAAGCCCGGCGAGGGCGGACAGCTGCCCGGCTTCAAGGTCACCGAGATGATCGCCCGCCTGCGCCACGCCACCCCCGGCGTGATGCTGATCAGCCCGCCGCCGCACCACGACATCTATTCGATCGAGGACCTCGCCCAGCTGATCTACGACCTCAAGCAGATCAATCCGATCGCCCGGGTCACGGTGAAGCTCGTCGCCGCCACCGGCATTGGCGCGATCGCGGCCGGGGTGGCCAAGGCCAAGGCCGACGTCATCCTGGTCGCCGGCAATGTCGGCGGCACCGGCGCCTCGTCCCAGACCTCCGTCAAGTACGCCGGCGGCCCGTGGGAGATGGGGCTGTCGGAAGCCAACCAGGTGCTGACCCTGAACAATCTGCGCCATTCGGTGGTGCTGCGTACCGACGGCGGCATCCGCACCGGCCGCGACGTGGTCATCGCCGCCATGCTGGGGGCCGAGGAGTTCGGCATCGGCACGGCGTCGCTGGTCGCCATGGGCTGCATCATGGTCCGCCAGTGCCATTCCAACACCTGTCCGGTGGGGGTCTGCACCCAGGACGAGGCCCTGCGCGCCAAGTTCACCGGCACGCCCGAAAAGGTCATCAACCTGTTCAGCTTCGTGGCCGAGGAGGTGCGCGAGATCCTGGCCGGGCTGGGCTTCAAGTCGCTGCAGGAGATCGTCGGCCGCACCGACCTGCTGGCCCAGGTCAGCCGCGGCGGCGAGCACCTCGACGACCTCGACCTGAACCCGCTGCTGGTCCGCGCCGATCCCGGCCAGAACAAGCCCTACTGCACCGTCGAGGGCCGCAACGCCGTGCCCGACACGCTCGACGCCCAGATCGTCCGCGACGCCGCGCCCCTGCTGGAGCGCGGCGAGAAGATGCAGCTGACCTATACGGTCCGCAGCACCGCCCGGACCATCGGCACGCGGACGTCCAGCCACATCGTGCGCAAGTTCGGCATGAAGGGCCTGCCCGCCGGCCACCTGACCGTCCAGCTCAAGGGCTCGGCCGGCCAGAGCCTGGGCGCCTTCGCGGTCCAGGGCCTGCGCATCGAGCTGACCGGCGAGGCCAACGACTATGTCGGCAAGGGCCTGTCGGGCGCGACCATCGTCATCAAGCCGGCCCGCGGTCTGGCGGCGCCGGAGACCAACGCCCTGCTCGGCAACACCGTGCTGTTCGGGGCCACGGCCGGGCGGCTGTTCGCGGCCGGCCAGGCCGGCGAGCGCTTCGCGGTCCGCAACTCCGGCGCCACCACGGTGGTCGAGGGCTGCGGCGCCAACGGCTGCGAATACATGACCGGCGGCCAGGTGGTGATCCTCGGCTCGACCGGCGGCAACTTCGGGGCCGGCATGACCGGCGGCATGGCTTTCGTCCTCGACCAGCACGACCGGTTCGAGCGCCTGGTCAATCCCGACAGCGTGCTGATCCAGCGCCTGGCCTCGCCCTATTGGGAAGGCGTGCTGCGCTCGCTGGTGGCCGAGCACGCCCGCGAGACCGACTCGGTGTTCGCCGAAAGCCTGCTGCGCGACTGGGACCGGGTGCGCGACCTGTTCTGGCAGGTCTGCCCCAAGGAGATGGTCTCGCGCCTGCCGCAGCCGTTGGCGGCGGAAGAGGCGGTCCACGAGCGGGCTTGATCGCGCGATCCCCTCCGGCGTCTCCGTCAGGGACTCCGGAGGGGATCTTCCGCAGGCGCGGCTCTACGCTCACGCGCCAGAGGCTGCGATGGGATGGGGAGGGTGCGAAGCGCCCGGGCCTCGCCCGGAGGGTTTGCAGTGTGTGTACCGTTTCGACGAAGTCTGGCGCTTCGCGCAGAGCCGTTATCCGGGAGCGGTCCGGCTGGCGGGGGTCTTAACCCCTTACCGGACGCTTTCGCTCGCGCCCCCGACGGGCGGGCCAGGGCGGCGAGCCCCGGTCCCGGACCGGTCACTCGCCGGGACCGACAAGCCATCCCCAGCGGCTTTCAGGAATAGCCTCGCCGGGCTGCGAAACTCCAACTCCTTGTCCTCCGCCCAGGCCAGCACGGTCTCCAGATCGCCAAACAGCCGAACATCGACCTCCCCGCGCCGTCCGGTCGGCGTGACCACGACCTTCTCGATGAGGGCGCGCAGCGCCGTCGCCGCCTCGGTGCGGTCGGCCGGGTTGTTCAGCGCCTCGACCAATCGCTCGACCTTGCGGCGGTAAAGCTCGGCGACGTTGGGGTGAACGTCGGGCACGTCGCGCGGGGCTTCAGCCAGGGAGCGCTCGATCGCTTCGACTTCGGCGTCCAGGCTCTTCAGGCGGTCCATGAGCGGGCGGGTATAGCCGCCATCCTCGATAGCCGAGACGATGCCGTCGATGGCCTTCCTGGCCTTCTCCAGCCGCAGACGGTCGGCCGCCTCGCTGGCCCGGCGATGGTGGTTGAGGCGGTTGGTCTCCTCGATGAACGACCGCATGGCCTCGGCCATCACCTCGGGCGTCATCAAGCGCTCCTTGAGCCCGACGAGAACCCGCGCCTCCAGGCTGTCGCTGCGAACCGCGCTGGCGTTGGTGCAGCCCTGGCCTTTGATGTGGGCGACGCAGGCCAAGCGATTGTTCCCGCGCTTGGCGATCGTGCCGCCGCACAGACCGCAGGTGATCAGGCCCGACAGCAGGGTCGCGGGCCTGCGGCTGGTGGCGGCGGCCTGGAAGCCCTGCGCGCCCCTGGCGACGGCCTCTTGATAGGCCTTGGCGTGGTGGGCCTGGCGGACCTTGGCGGCGTTCCAGAGGTCGTCGTCGATGATCCGCAGGTGCGGCGCCTGGGCGTAGACCCATTCGCTTTGAGGGTTGATGCGGTGACGCGTCCGGCCGGTGTCGGGATTGCGGACGTCGCGGCGCCGGTTCCAGACCATCTGGCCGATATAGAAGTGGTTGTTGAGGATGCCCGACTGGATCGACTGGTGGCCCCGGATGGTCATCTCACCCCAGGCCCGGCCTCTGGGCGAGGCGACGCCCTCGGCGTTCAGCTCGATGCAAATCTGGCGCGGGCTCTTGCCGGCGACATAGTCGCGGAAGATGCGGCGCACGATCTCGGCCTCATAGGGGATGATCTCCCGCTCGCCGGTCGTCACCTTGCCGGCCGCGTCGATCTCGCGAACGACCTTGTAGCCGTAGGAATTGCCGCCTGCGACCTTGCCGGCCTCCACCCTCCCCCGGTTGCCCCGATGGGTCTTGGCGGCAAGGTCCTTGAGGAAGAGCGCGTTCATCGTGCCCTTGAGCCCGACGTGAAGCTCGGACACCTCGCCCTCGGATAGGGTGACAATGGGCACTCCCGCGAACCGCAGGCGCTTGAAGAGTCCGGCGATGTCTTCCTGATCGCGGCTGAGCCGGTCCATGGCCTCGGCCAGGACCACATCGAACTCGCCGGCCAGGGCGTCGCGGAGCAAGGCCTGGACGCCGGGGCGAAGGATGACGGTCGAACCCGAGATGGCCGCGTCCGAATAGGTGTTCACGACCCGCCAATCGGCCTTGTCGGCGTGCAAGCGACAGATGCGGACCTGATCCTCGATCGAATGGGCGCTCTGCTTATCGTCGGAATAGCGGGCGTAGATGGCCACGCGGGTCATGACGATCTCCTGAAGCTAGCCCTGGTCGATCTCCGAGCGCGGGGCGTGGTCGTTGGCGGGCGCAAAGCTGCGCTGGAACTCTTCTCGGGCGATCTGGCGGCCGATCAAGCGGGCCAGGGCCAGAACCGCGTCCTGCTGCGGCGAAACCGTACCTACAGCGTAGAGAGCGGCGTCTTCGTTGGCAGGGCGGAAGTGTTGGAGCGTGGGGCGCGGGTCGTCGGTCATGGCGGGCGATTCCTGACGAGCGAAACGCCAAGCCTCGACCCAGACCCGCAAGGCCTCAACGACGGTTAGAGCGCGGCTCACCCGCTTTCACTCCCGACCCGTGCGGATCGACCAGTCGATCCAGCTCTCAAGCACCAAGGGGCGATGACAGTCGGGGCAGCGCATGTTGGCCAGATCACGGGCGGCGCCTGCGATGAGGTGATGGGCTTCTTCGTGGTCTTCGGGATCGACCGCCCTGGCGGCCACCGCGATTTTGGCGGCGACGCCGGTCGGGTCGTTGGCGGCCACACCCGGCAGCTCCGCCAGCAGCTTCTCCCTCTGCTCGAACAGGCTGGAGAGCATCCGATCGATCTCGGCCATCTCCCGCCCTTGGGGGAGCGCCAGCTGCTCCTCTTTCGACAGGTCGAACCAGCCGGGCAGCTTGAAGGCTTCGCCTTCAAGATCACCCCAGCGGCGCACCAAGCGGCCGGTCCTGATGTCGATGGCGACGAAGCTGGCGCAGCGGACGATCAGGTCGTCTGCGGCGGTCTCACCGCCTGCGTTAGCGAGGACGGGCGCGGCGCTGGCGGCGCCGATAACTGATCGTCTGGTGAGGTCAGGCAGGCGCACGTCTTTGCCGCCCGTCTTTCGACGCGAGCCCATAGCGAACATCCCGGTTCAGTGGTTATCCTTTTTGTACCACCACGACTCGATGAGATCAAACTAAAAGTGCCGTATAACTCTAAAAGTGCCAAATCATGATAACCGCCGCGCAAATCCGTGCTGGCCGGGCGCTTGTTGACTGGTCTGGTGCGAAGCTGGCTGAAGCCTCTGGCGTCTCATTGCAGACGATCCGCCGTATGGAGAGCGCCATCGGTCCCGGGCGTAGCTCCGCGCCCAACATCGAGGCCGTCCGCCGCGCTTTAGAAGGGGCTGGCGTCGTTTTTCTCGATGCAGGCGAAGGCGGCCCAGGCGTGCGCCTCAAAGCCTAGATCGCGGTTAAGCCGCAGGCGCGTAGCGCCTGTTTAGGCTTAAACCGATTGCCGAGCCCTGGCCGGGCGGCAAGCTGACGGTCAAGGGTGCGCGAAGCGCATCGCCGTTGGCGACGGCGTAGCCGCCCTTGAGGGGCAGATTGACGTCCGGCACCCGCGACGATCTGTGGTGCCGTGAACACGGGAACAGCCCCCTCAGGTTGGGGCGATCGGCGCCGCGTCGGCTACCTGAAGGATGGCCTCAGCCGGCCTTCACCACGACCACGAACGCCGTCATGGCCACCGATATGATCACCGTCAGGCCGGCGAGCTGGATCCAGAACGCCTTCACCATCGCGCGCTCGATCGCCACCGTCTGCGTCTCGATGGCGGCGACGAGGCGGTCGCCAGGTTGGGGCGTGGTCTGCGAAGGCGTCATGCGAATGCCCTTTCGATCCGAGGCCAGGCTACACCCGATGCGATTATCGACAAAACCACGACGCTCGTGGAGCGCACCACCACAAGGCGCCGTAGCGAGCGATCGTCGCAGCCGGCGTTACCGGTATGGGTCGCGGACACGCAATGATGCTGCGCATGACCAACCACTAATCATTGCCAAAATAATGCGCTTCTTCGAACTCCCAGACACCCGCATTTTCGTTTTCCTGAAGGACATCATACACGCCCTGCACAGCGTCTAAACTTGGAACGTCTAGTGAATATAATTGCTGATCGCCGGTAGCGCCCTCGTAACTACACCCGCACGCCTCAAGCTTCGGCCAATATTTTAAAAAATAGTCATGACCCTTTCCGGTCGGCAGCATAACTCTATAAGTCGAGTGCCCCCCTCGTTCAGCCACAGAGATGAAGGTCAGGTCGCCATTCTGTGAGCGAGCCAAAACCTTGTCGCCAAAGCTGACGCCGTAGACCTGGAATGGGGAATTATCCAAAACATATAAATCATCTTCTAAGGGTGTGGCCCAAAGCCTCTCAATCTCAAACCCATTTCGAGCATCATCGCCAGATAAATGGAAAGCAATTTTGACAAGTTTCGTCATAGCGAAATTCCAAACTTATCTTTCACCCAATCCCATACCGGCTTCGCCCCCTTGCTTTGATTGCACGAAGCGCAGCCGTCATTGTTATTTCCAGAAGTATTATTACCGCCGCGAGATTTAGCAACGCCGTGATCTTGCTGGGCGCTATTGGGCTTGCCCGGTTGGGAGGTCATCGGTTTCCCGCAATATGTGCATGGCTTCCCCTCGGTGCGCGCCTTATCGGCTGCCGTCGCAGGACGGAATCGCTTTCCGGCCCCTGGTCCACCTGAAGAGGTATTAACTGGCTTTCCGTCAGACCCTGTCACCGTTCCATCGGGGTTAGCCACGGCCGTCGGCGGTTTTGCCTCGTCATTGCGATGGATAAATTTGTCGATAAGGGCGCCCCCGCCCACAACTATGCCCGAAATTGCAACGCCATCAGCAACACCGCCGAGGAAAGCTCCAACTGCGGCACCCTCGAAACAGCCGATCTCGATTGTAATTCCGCAACCTATTGCCGCGCCGGCGGCCACGCCGTCATTACCTGTGGGATCGCTCCGATTCAGAGGATCGTTATCGACGTAGGCGTACCAGTTCAGCCCATCCCCATATCCAATCGGATCTGTCTGGAGAAACCGCCCCAAGGTCGGAGAATAGGCCCGGGCCTTGTAGTGGTACAGCCCCAGTTCGGGAATCCAGGCCTGGCCGGTGTACTGGAAGCGGCCGAGGTTGCCGGCGGCGGGGATGCCGTATTCGTCATAGGTGTTGGTGGCGATCGAGGTCCCGGCTGCGTTGGTCACCGCGACGATCGAGCCTTGCGGATCGGCCAGCAACCAGCGCGGATCGGTGGTGCCCGCCCCTTCGAACCAGACCAGCGGCTCGTCGGTCCCAGGGCCGGGAATGTAACGGCGCACCAAGGCGCCGCCGCCGTCATACTCGGCCGCCAGGTCCGGCCCCGAATAAACCAGGTTGGTGGTCGTCGTACCGGCCGTGATCTGCCCAAGCCGCCCGGTGGGCTCATAGCTCAGCAGAGCGGTCGCGCCGCCGGGCGGGCTGGCGCAGTTGATCGCGCCGGTCCAGACGCCGGTGAGATTGTTGAGCAGGTCATAGCAATAGGTCTTGGCCCCATCGCTGCTCAGATTGCCGCGGGCGTCGTAGGCGAGCGTCGTCCCGGCCGCGGTGGCGTATTGGTTGAGGCCATTGACGGTGTAGCTCTTGGCCGCCTGGGCGCTGCTCCACTCGTAAAGGCTGCTGGCGGCCGTGCGGGTCTTGACCTGGCCGGCGGCGGTGTAGGCGAAGGTCCAGGTCGCGCCTGCGTTGGGGCAAGTCGTCGCGTGGCTCAGGCAGGTGAGCCGCGAGGCGGCGTCATAGCCGTAGCTGGTGGTCAGGCCGTTCAGCCGGCTCAGGCTCGAGCGACGACCCAGGTTGTCATAGGCGAAGGCGACCAGCGCGCTGTTGTCGGACATCTTGATCGCGGTCGCCGCCCCGACCTTGTCATAGGCATAGGTGACGTAGAAACTATCAGGCCAGATGATCCGGGTGCGATGGTTGGCCAGGTCGTACCAGTAGGCCAGGGTCTTGCCGTTGGTGGTTTCGGACGTCATCCGCCCCAGGCCGTCATAGGTCGCCTTGGCCACGGCGCCGGCATAGGTCGCCGAGGTCCGGCGGCCCAGGTTGTCGTAGACGTAGGTTTCGCCGCGCAGGCCATTATTGGCGCGGTTCAAGGCGTCATAGGTGAAGATCACCGGCGAGGTTTCGAAGCGCCGCCGCCAGCTGGTGCGGTTGTTGGCGGCGTCATAGCCGTATTCCTCGTAGTCGGCGATCGAGCTCGCGCAGCAGGTCGGGTTGGGATAGCGGACCTTGGCCAGCCGATCCAAGCCGTCGTACTCGTAGGTGGTCAGGTTGCCCTTGCCGTCGGCGACCGTCTGCTCCTGGCCGTTGGCGGTATAGGTGACGGTCTTCTCGATCCGTGAAGCGTAACCGCTCGGAGCCAGATAGCCGCTGGTCACCTGGGTCACCCGGTTGGCGGCGTCGTATGCGGTGTAGGTGATGCGATCGGGGCCGTCGGTCCCGGTGGTCCCCAGACTGCAGGCCTCCGGAGCCGAACCGAACGTGGCCGGGTTCATCCGCACCGCCGTGCAGGTTCGGCGGCCCGCCGCGTCATAGGCGTATTGGGTGACGCTGGTGACCGTCTCGGCCTGGGCGGAAGCCGCCGACATCCCCAGCAACAGGGCCAGGGCCCAAGCCTTCACGCGCCCCAAACCCTTGCTCCCCCCGTCGGTGATCATGGCTGGCCCGCCTCGGTCTTGATCAGTTGGCCGGTCGGGCCATAGGTGCTGCGAGTGAAGGCCAGCGGCGCAAAGCTGCTCATCGCCGTGTCCGATTGACCGGTCGCCGTGCCCGTCTCGCTCAGCGTCACCAGCCCGTCGGCCCTATAGGTCGTGCGGCTGGCGCGATAGAGCAGCGGTCCGGTCCCGTCCGGGTCGGGCCCGATCTCGCCGATCTTCCAGCGCGAGGCGTCGTAATAGGTCCGGGTGGTGTCGGCTGAGCCCGCCAGCGGACCATCGGTGCTGATCACGTCGCCACGGTCATTGTAGGCGTAGGTCGTGGTTGCCGACAGCGAGCTGTCGCCCGACCGCGTAGTGGTCGACAGCAGCCGCACGTTGTTGGCGACATTGCTCGGCTCATAGGCGTAGCTGGTGACGACCTCGTCGGCCTTGCCGACGCACGGAGCCGGCGTGGTTCCAACGGCCGGTCCCTGGGTCTGGCAGGTCGAGGTCTGGGTCAGCCGCCAGACCGGCGCGGCCGCCGCCTGCAGGACCCCGCCGCGCACGTACATCGCCGTGAACTGGCCATAGGCGTAGCGGGTCTGGGGACGCACCGCGCCGGAGACCGGGGCTGGCCCCGTCACCGTCAGCACCCCGCCATGGACCGGGTCATAGGTGAAGTCGGTCTGATTGCCGCGCGCGTCCTTCACCCAATCGGGCTTGTCGCAGACCCTGCTGCTGGCGCAGACCGAGCCATAGGACGCGCGGACCACGACCGTCGGCGCGCCTGAGCTTGGCTTGGGATAGTCCCATTTGGCCGTGACGTTGCGATAGGCGTCGTATTCGTAGACCGTGCGATTGCCTTCGGGATAGGTGATGCCGGTCAGCAGACCATGACCCTGGCCCTGGTTGTCAGCGCTATACTGGAAGGTGGTGGTCTTGCCAGGGTCCGAAGCGGTGGCCCCGATCGTGTCGCTGATGATCAGCTGGGTCTTGTAGCGCGACACCACGATGCGTTTATCGCCAAGCGGATCGGTGACGGTGGCGGTGGTGATCCAGTCGGTCGGATTGTTGCTGGCGTCACGCTCGTCGATGACGTCGGCATAGCCGTAGGTCCATGTACCCACCCCGTCGCTGAAGGCGGTGACCCGTCGCTTTCCCAGTGCGGAGGTCGTGACCGTGTAGACCCGCGCCGCCCCCCCGGCCGGACTATTGACGGTGAAAGTCATCGGCGAACCGGTGGTGGAAGAGCTCGTAAGGGTCCGGCCCAGCGTCGCCTGATTGGCGAAGGTCGAGCCCGAGCAGGCGGTCGCGGTGCAGCCGCCGCCGGTCAGGTTGGCGGCCACGGCCCCCGTCGACGACATTTGTGAAAAGGTCCCGATCAGCGCGTAGCCCAGACTGCTTTCGACCTTCTGGAGATTGCCAAATCCGGTGTCGGGCTGGTCGTAGGTAAAGGTCAGGACCTCGCCGGAGGGATAGGTCACGCTCTTGAGCGTCGAGCGCACCACGTTGGTTCGCGTATAGTTCGGTTCGGTCCAGGCGAACCGGGCGACGGTCCCGTTGGGCAGGATGTACAGAAAATCGGTCCCGTCGTCGGCGATGGACCCGTTGAGCGAGCCCATGCTGACGCCCTGGGCGGCCAAGCCGTTGAACGCTTCGGTGCGCCCCATGAACGACACCGTGGTCGTCAGGCTGGTGCTGGAATATCGCTGCTCCAGGTAGGAATAGAGCGAGTTATAGGGCGAGCCGGCGCGCAGGACCTGGGTCTCGGAAAGGCCTCCCGGTCCCGAAGGGCCAATGTTGTTGATGTTCTGGCTCGGCGTGGCGGCGCCGCTGATCAGGTCCACGCCGTTGGCGTCCACGGCCGAATGCTGCGGCGGTGGGATGGCGACATCTTGCGCTGACGCTGCCGGGCCAAAGGAGAGCGTCGCATAGGCCAGGAGCAGGGACAGCGCCATGCGAGCAAAACCAGCGCTGCTCAGCGACACGGATGGGTGACTTCTCAAGGCGGAGTTCCAGCGATTGGCTCTGAGGACGGCGCGACCGGCCAAATGGCGGTCGCGAGCGGCGTTTTCTGCACCATGGGGGCGTCGCACGATCACGACCCTTCGACGCTGACGTTCACCGTCGCGGTCGAGGACGCGCCGCGTCCATCGGTGATCGTGTAGGTGAAGCTGATGTACTTGAACTCGCCGGTGGAGAACTTGCTGACCAGCGGCGCGGTATAGGTGATGTGATTGCCATTGATCGTGGCCGATCCGACCCCGCCGAAGGTTGCGCCGCCGGTGCGGACGGGCGTGCTCGCCGCGGTGATCGTCAGCGGATCGCCGTCCGGATCATTGTCGTTGCCCAGGACATAGAAATCCTGGGTTTCGTTTTGCAGCATGCCGTAGCCGTCATTGGTCGCGACTGGCGCATGATTGACGGGCGCGGCGATCGTGACCGACACGCTTGCCGCTGAACTGGTCCCGCCCGGTCCGGTCGCGGTGTAGGTAAAGCTGTCGGAGCCGGAATAGCCGCTGGTCGGCGTATAGGTCGCCGTCGTCCCCGAGATCGAGGCAGAACCGTGCGACGGACCGGCGGCCACGGCGAGCGAGCTGTAGACCCCGCTCGGTGACAGCCCGATGTTGACCGCGGTGTTGTAGGCCGTGCTGGCCGAGACAGCCGACACCGTCGGGGCCGGGTTGCCCACCGTGACGCTGACCGTGGCCGCGGCGCTGGTCCCGCCGGGCCCGGTGGCGGTGTAGGTGAAGCTGTCGGAGCCGGAATAGCCGCTGGTCGGCGTATAGGTCGCGGTCGTGCCGGAGATCGAGGCCGAGCCGTGCGACGGGCCTGCGGCCACCGCCAGCGAAGTGTAGACGCCGCTGGGCGACAGCCCGATGTTGGCGGCGGTGTTGTAGGCGGTGCTGGCCGAGACGGCCGCCACCGTCGGGGCCGGGTTGCCCACCGTGACGCTGACGCTGGCCGCCGCGCTCGTGCCGCCCGGACCGGTGGCGGTGTAGGTGAAGCTGTCTGAGCCGGAATAGCCGCTGGTCGGCGTGTAGGTCGCCGTCGTCCCGGAGATCGAGGCCGAGCCGTGCGACGGGCCGGCGGCCACCGCCAGCGAAGTGTAGACGCCGCTGGGCGACAGGGCGATCGCCTTGGCGGTGTTGTAGGCGGTGCTGGCCGAGACCGCCGCCACCGTCGGGGCCGGGTTGCCCACCGTGACGCTGACCGTGGCCGCGGCGCTGGTCCCGCCGGAGCCGGTCGCGGTATAGGTGAAGCTGTCGGAGCCGGAATAGCCGCTGGTCGGCGTATAGGTCGCGGTCGTGCCGGAGATCGAGGCCGAGCCGTGTGACGGGCCGCTGGCGACCGCCAGCGAGCTGTAGAGGCCGCTGGGCGACAGCCCGATGTTGGCGGCGGTGTTGTAGGCGGTGCTTGCGGACACGGCCGCGACCGTTGGAGCGGCGGCATTGGCCACGGTGATCGACACCGTAGCCGCTGAGCTCGTGCCGCCCGGGCCCGTCGCCGTATAGGTGAAGGCGTCGGCGCCGGAGTAATCGCTGGTCGGGGTGTAGGTCGCCGTCGTTCCGGAGATCGAGGCCGAACCGTGCGACGGCGTTGCGGCGACCGCCAGCGACGTATAGACGCCGCCCGGCGCCAGGGTGATGGCCTTGGCGGTGTTGTAGGCGACGCTGGCCGAAACCGCGCCAGCGCTTGGGGCGGGCGGATTGGCGATGGTGACGCTGATGGTCTGGACCGGCGAGTTCCCGCCCGGTCCGACCGCATGATAGGTGAAGCTGTCGGCTCCGTAGTTGGAGCCCGAAGCAGTGTAGGTCGCGGTCGTGCCGGAGATCGTCACCGAGCCCTTGGTCGGGGCTGTGTCGGTGACCGCGTTGTTGACCTGGCCCGAGACCGGCAGGGCCAGGTTGGCCGAGCCGCCGAACGGCACGGACAACGAACCGGCGGCCGCGCCCGGAGCGGGATAGCTCACCGACAGCGCCGTGCGATTGCCTGCCGCGTCATAGCCGTAGGTGACGGTGTTGGCCGGCCGGGCGACCGTCGTCACCTGACCCTGGAGGTCATAGTTGTAGGTGGTCGTCACCTGAGCTGAGGCGGGCCCAGCCGCCGCCACCAGGGCGAGCGCGCCCAAGCAGGTCGCGACCTGCGACCACCGACAAAAAGCCACCTTGCACCGCCCCCGATTGCGCAGCTTGACCGTAGAGATGTGTTTTCCAGGGCGCAACCGGCGGACGAAGGAATTTTCCGCTTCGCCTCGAACAAAGGCGCCATGCCATGGTGCGGCTCAGTCGATCAATTCCGCTTGGCCGCTGATCGGCCAACTCTCAACGGCGTCAAGCTGAGCCGCGTGTGGACGGGCCGGGCGTCGGCCGGTAGGCTCAACCGCTCCTCCACCAGGACCAAGGTCCGATAGCCAGTCCTCGATGCGAAGATCCACAGCGCTCCGCCCTGAGGCCCACCCTCGCCGTATGGCGGTCGCCTCCTTCGGCGGCCAAGTCGCGATCGTGCTGATCGCCGGGCTGTTGGTCGCTCGTCCAGCAGAAGTGGCGATCTCGCCCCCCGCCGTCAGCGTCACCCTGGTCGCAGGGTTGCAACCCGGCAAGAACCCGCTGGGTAGCGGGCATGCGCTATCCGCTAATGCACTTTGCGATGTGCGCCATGGCGGCCTTGATCCGGTGTTCCGACGAACCCGGGCCTTGGTACATCAACCAGTTCAGTAGAACGCCAGCGTCGTTCATATACGGCGCGCGCTCATCAAGTTTGGCTTGGACGCCGGCTGTTCGGCGAGACGACGCACTGGGCCTGTACCCGTGTGCCGCCGCATCCTGCTGGACAAGATACCGATGCCATTCGTCCCGCGTCGCGAACGAGCGGCCTTCGACATCGGCTTGAATTCCCTGCCACCAGCTCATGGCTAAGCCTTCTTGGCCCGGCCCTTGGCTGCCGGGCGTAACCAGCTCGCGTGGAAAGGTTCAATAGAGGCCGACACCCGGAATCATGGTGAGATGATCTGCTGTCAAACGAGCGGTGCAAGCAGAAATGGCTGAGTCGCAGGAACGGGAAGCGCGGAGTTATTTCGCGTACGACGACGAAACCCGCGCATTTCTGGGCAGCCAGCTCCGGGTGTTCGCGGAGCTCCAGAAAGCCGTTGTTGGCAAGTACCTGCGCCCTGAAAACACCCAGCGTTTCCGGCATGGTGGAGGGTGGAACAATCCGGCGAATCCACAGGCGCCGGAGGTGAAGTGGCACACTCACTCAGCGGAGACGGCCATTCGCTTTGAAGACATCGCCAACAACGATCTTTCGATAATCAACAGCACGTTTGCCGCCTTCAAGGAGGCCATGGAGCGGCAATTTGCGGAGATGCTCTATTCGACCGTGTCTGAGGCGGCTGGGCAGGTCGGCAATGTGGTCGACGCCCAAGCTCAGCCATCGCTGGCCGACGCCTTCATGGCGACCATCGAAAAAATAGAATTCATGGCGGACAAGAACGGTGAAGTGAGCCTCCCAGAGCTGCATGTGCATCCCGAGACCGGAGCGAAAATGATGGCGGCGCTAGAGGCGGCGCCGCAGGAATTCAAAGACCGGCTTGAAGCCTTGAAGGCTCGCAAATCGGAGGAAGCGCTTGCCCGAGAAGTCGAGCGCAAGGCCAAGTTCGTTCGATACGGGCCTGCGTGATGCGAGTCCTGATTGCGATTGGCTGCAACGCCTACGACCATCAGAATCCCCTCACCGGTGCCGAGGGCGACGCGCAGAGGATATTCGACACACTCACCCGACCCGAGCTTGGTGATTATGACCGGGCTAGGTCACGGCTTCTTCTTTCCCCTTCGTCGGGCGAGGTTCGTGATGCGCTGCGGGCGGTTCTGTTCTCGAACGGCGCCGTCGATACTTTCACGTTCTTTTTCGCCGGCCATGGCGGGGTTCGAGGCGGCAGTTTCTACATGCTCGTCCAAGATTCGATCTCGACCGCTCTTTCGTTCTCGGCCATCTCGCTTTCGGATCTGTTCCTGGCGCTCAACGAAGCCGCGCCCTCGCAAAGCAATATCATTATCGACGCCTGCGAAGCTGGCGGCCTTATCTCGGACCTGAATACCCTGCTCAAATCCAATGTGCTGGGCGATGCTGACACGCCGGGCGTCACGCTCGTGGCAACCGCGGCCCAGGACCAGTACTCGGGCGAAACCGCGGCAGGTGGTTTTGGCACCAACGCCATTTTGGACTGCATCGAAGGGCGGGCGCTGGTGCAAGACACGACCAGTGCGCTGGACTTGGTCGAGATCGGGAGACACGTCTCAACCACGTTGCGCGCATCGACCGACCAAACCCCCGTCGTCTGGGGCCTCAACCTCTATGGACCTCCTCGGTTCTGCCGGAATCCCCGCTTTGGCGCCGATCCATCCAGGCCGTTGCGCGAGGTTCTTCAGGCTTGGCCGGCGGCGAGCGACACAGCCGTGCGCGCGAACTACGATGCACTGTGGCGAGCGTATGCATCGACCAGCGGCGTGTGGAATGCGAGGGAGTTTACGACGGTCGTCAAATCCGCCATCGCCCCCCTGGTGGCGACGCCGGAAGCACTCGCCGGGTTCGTCGAGCGTCTGGGAGCAGCGGTCCAGGAACGGGCTCAGTTATCCGACGATGTGTTTCGACCGGCGTTGACGGGTGCGGCGCTCGCCGTGTGCCTGATGCCGCACCTTGGTCATGAATTGATCCGGCGGCAGGTGCGCGCTCTTCAATCTGAGATCGGCGGCACGCTGATCGCGGCAGCCCGGCATCTCTGCGACGATCTTGAGGAAGATCGTTTTGTGCTCCTTGCACGTAGGGGCGGAGGGCTCGCGGATCTCTTCTACCTGCCCTTGAGAATTGCGAACGTCCTTGGTTGGACAGTTGCTGCTCGATGGATGTTTGACGACGGTGCTCCTCAACGGGATGAGGCGGCTGAGGCGTTTGCAAGGGTCCTTCGACTCGTCCTGACGCACTATTCCGGCTCGGTGGTTGCCATGAGCGACGCGCAGGCCCCCTGTTGGGCGGTAGCTCTGGCTGGTGCAAGGGAGTTGGGTCTAGTCGACGAAGCCGAGGCGCTCGCCGGGCTGCTCTTCGGTTCACTGACGGACTGCGGAGGGCAAATTGCCCGTGATGACATACCGGCCGATACGGTCCTGAACTACTTGCTGGCCCGCAGAAGTGGCACCTTTGACCGCGCTCCCGATCTTGTCGAGCGCCCTGCCGAGACGACAGCGGTGCTTCTTCGTGCTGCAAGCCTACTGGGCCTCAGCGACATCTTCGACCAAAGCATGTGGGAGTTGGATGGCCACGCCTTTACGGCATACCTGCCAGGAGACTTTACGCACTTCGATGAAGAGCGAATGGATGGCGGCACTAACCTCATCTGGACAGTTGGCCATGATGTGTTTCGAGTGGCCGATGTCGTCAATGCGTGGCCATCTTCCGAGGCGCAGCCTGAAAACGCGATAGTGGCAGCCAACGCAATCCTGTCGTCGTTGCTCTTCCTTGATCGAACACCCTGGTTTGCGTTTGCCCCCCCAAGTCGGAGCAAGTGATGTCCCAACGCGAGAATGACGAGGGCGAACGGGATTTTCGGGGCGTGTTAGGCGACACCAGTGACTACGTAGATTTAACCCTCGGCGCTATCGAGATGGTTTTGCCGAACGGGCATTACATTCTGGAGGAAGATTATCGCGTCTCTGGCGAGGTCTGGCGCGTGCATAAGGGGGATGCCGATCCCTACCCATCGAATCCACACGCACATTGCGTCGGTGGCGCGAAGAGGTTCGTCGGGCTAACCCTGCACCTTGGCACGGCGGAACTCTACGATGGCCGGAAAGCCTTGGGGAGGTTTCTAAGCCCTCACCAGTTTGACCGGCTGATTGAGATGATCAGACCCAAGTTTCCCAGCATAACACTACCACTCCCGACAGCTTAGGCATCGGCTTCCATCTAAATCTCCCTGTCCTACCCAATGATCTCGGTCGAGAAACGTCGATTTCTTGACATTGCCGAATAGCAGCGTTCCGCCCATATCGAATCTGCTCATCAACAGGAGAGGAGAGAAAATGACGCCACAACCTATCACTACCCTGCTCGACCCGACAGGTATGAAGGCTGATTACCTGAGCTCGATGCCGATCGGGGCCATTGCCATGGAACTGGCGAAGCAACAGACGTCAGCCGCGCCGGGCATTGGCATGATCGTCAAACTTGGGGACGCGGAGGGACTGCTGCCCTTCACACCCTGGACCACTCTTGGTCTTGCGCCTGGCCAGCTCTACGAACTTCACGGTGAACTCGGGGTCCAGATCACGGACGTCGAGGTGACCACCGAGATAGACCTAACGCACGCTGCCCCGTATATTCTACCAGGGCCACCGACAGGTCTCTGTCCGCCGCGCCTCACGCCGCAGATCGCCCAGACCGTAGCGGATCCGCCTAACCCAGACAGAGCTCTGATCCTTGCCGTGCGCTCGCCCAACCAAGGTCCCTACTGGATGGGCTACGATCTGCATGGCAATGCAGTGAGTTACTTCTCGTCCGGCAAGGACAAGACGTTTGTGTTCGACAGCTGGGTGCTGGTGTTGGCACGAGCAGGCCGACGCTACGAGATCCGCATTTAGGCCCGAAACGAGAAAAAGCACCGTCGGCGCCGACGCGACCTTCGGACGCTCAGATGGTTGCCATCAGCAAGTGTCGTTTCTGGTGAACACACGCCCCTGTGGCGCGAGCCTTTGCGGGCAAAGGGGGCGTCACCACAAGGGCGTGTGTCGGGAACCCTAAATGGCGACCGACAGCTTGTGTCGGTTCAGGATAGCGCCCGACCGCATGCGTAACCCCCGCATGCCTGCTGACCGATCCGCCTGCCTTCAGCGCCGGAGCTTCGTCACGACCAGGGTGAGCCTGCATCCGATCCGTCCCGAAGACGTCTCCCGAGGGAAACGCGGCGGACCAGCCTTCCCGCTCGTCCACCCCTGAAAACCGCAGCGGTCGCCGTACGTGCGCCCTCCCCGTGCTCTCAGGTGAGGACATTATCGGGCCAGCCTGGGAGGGTGAGGATCGAAAAAAGTGAGAAAATCGCAAGGCGTTGATTTCGTTGAGTTCGACCGCCCTCCATCCCCGTGAACCGCGGGGATGGAGCACCGCAACACGCCGCGCGCCTCCCCAATCCGATCATCCCCGCGCAGGCGGGGACCCAAACTGAGTCCAGGATTTCACACCGAACCTGAAGCGGCCAACGCCGCTTGGGCCCCCGCCTGCGCGGGGATGATCGGGCGTGGGGCGGTGCAATCCTTCATCCGATCTCGTTCCGCGAGGCGGCCTTCTCCCGTAAGGCAAACGGAGATCGCGTCGCCGCCTGACCCGCCAGACGTCAGGTTCAGGCCGTTTAGGTCCCCGTCTTCGCCGGCGCGATCGATGCAGGAGCGCGCGGAACTTCCCCCACATACCGCGCCCGGGGCCGGATCAGCTGCCCGGTCTGCAGCTGCTCGATCGCGTGGGCGTGCCAGCCGGCCATGCGGCCGACGGCGAACAGGCTGAACGGGGCGTCGGCGGGGAGGGCCAGCGTCTGGGCCAGGGCGACCAGGGCGAAGTCGATGTTCGGGGGCTGGCCGGTGGCGGCCTCGGTTTCGCGGCGCAGGTCGGCCAGGTCCTGGGGAACCGCGAAGGCCTCCAGCAGCGCCGTCGCCCGCGGGTCGCCGTCGGGATAGAGCGGATGGCCAAAGCCCGGGGTCGGCGCGCCCTGGGTCAGGCGCTCGGCCACGGCCCGGCCGGGCCCGCGCCGCCGGGCCTCGTCGGCGAACGCCTCGACCCGCGCCGCCATGCCCCCGTGCAGCGGCCCCGACAGCGCCGCCAGGCCGGCGAGGGACGCCGCGGCCAGGGAGGCGCCGGTCGAGGCCGCCACCCGCACCGCGAAAGTCGAGGCGTTGAGCTCATGGTCGGCCAGCAGCACCAGGGCCCGGCGCACCAGGTCCGCGCCGGCCGCATCGAGGCGCCAGGCTTGGGCCAGGCGGTGGTGGATCGGGCCCTCGCCCAAGGCGCCGGCCACCGCGTCGGCGGCGGCCTCCAGCAGGCCGGCGGCTTCCAGGGCCAGGGCCAGCGGGGCCCGGCCGCGGGCCGGCGGGTCGAGGCCGGCCCGCATCGCCAGAGTCGAGAACAGCCGGGCCGGCGGGGTGTCGCCCTTCTTCGGTTTGCGCGGCTCGGGGCCCTTGAGCGGCGCGCCGTGGCCGCCGCGCAGCAGCCGCGCGGTCTGTTCCAGGCTGTGCATGCGGGCCAGGTCGACGGCGTCCTGGCCGCGATAGAACAGCCGGCCGCCGATGACCGTGGTGATCGCCGACGGCAGGACCGGCTCGCCCCAGGCGATGGCCTCGGCCGCCACGTCGGCGGCGCGGCGGCCGCGGGCCTTGCGGGCGGCCAGGGCGGCGATGTCGGCGGCGCGGTAGAGGCTGCGGCGGGGGTCGTCCGGATGGGCGGCGGCGGCCACCCGGCCGCGGCTGACATAGGCGTACAGCGTCTGGGCCCGAACCCCCAGGGCCGCCATCGCCTGCTCCGCCTCGATCCAATCGGTCATTCACATTGATTATATTGATCAAGATTGACGATCAAGTCGTCCGAGCATGGGATTGGCGGCGAAAGGAGACTTCATCCATGTCGCAAAGCCCCGCCCATGAAGGCCTGGAAGGCGTCGTCGCCGCCCGCACCGCGCTGTCCGAGGTCGACGGCCAGGCCGGCCGCCTGATCATCCGCGGTTACGCGGTCGAGGACCTGGCCTATCGTGCCGGCTTCGAGGACGTCGTCCACCTGCTGCTCGACGGCTTCTTCGACGACCTGCCGTCCGACCTCGCCCCGGCCCTGGGCGCGGCCCGGGTCCGGGTCTTCGCCGAGGTCGCGGCGCTCGACGAGACCCTGGCCCGGCGCGATCCGGTCGAAGCGGTCCGGGCCCTGGTCGCCCGCCTGCCCGACGGCGAGGGGCTGGACGTCGCCCTGCTGTTGATCGCCGCGCCGGCCGTCTTCACCCCGGCCGTGCTGCGGATCGCCGCCGGCCAGCCGCCGGTCGCGCCAGACCCGGCCCTGCCGCACGCCGCCGACGTGCTGCGGATGACACGCGGGGCGGCGGCTGCGGCCGGGGAGGCGAGGGCGCTGGACGCCTATCTGGCCACGGTCTGCGACCACGGCCTCAACGCCTCGACCTTCGCCGCCCGGGTGGTGGCTTCGACCCGCGCCGGCCTGACCTCGGCGGTGCTGGCCGGGCTGTCGGCCCTGAAGGGTCCGCTGCACGGCGGCGCGCCCGGTCCGGTGATCGAGATGCTCGACGCCATCGGGACCGCGGACAAGGCCGAGGCCTGGATCTCGGCGGCCCTCGACCGCGGCGACCGGCTGATGGGCTTTGGCCACCGCATCTACCGGGTGCGCGATCCGCGGGCCGACGCCCTGAAGGCGGCGCTGCGCCAGTTGGTCCAGGTCTCCGGCGCCGCGCCCGGCCGCCTGGCCCTGGCCGAGGCCGTCGAGCAGGCGGCGCTGCGGATCCTGCGCGAGCGCAAGCCCGGCCGGCCGCTGGACACCAATGTCGAGTTCTATACCGCCCTGCTGCTGGAAACCCTGGGCCTGCCGCCGGCCAGTTTCACCGCCGTGTTCGCCATGGGCCGCACGGCCGGCTGGATCGCCCACGCCCGCGAACAGCGGGCGACCGGCAAGCTGATCCGCCCGCAGTCGGTCTATGTCGGGCCCAGGACGAAGGCGGCGGCGTAGGGGGCGGTGAACAGTTCAGTGTTTAGCGCGGAGGAGCCGCCCTCGTCCTTCGACAAGCTCAGGATGAGGGCTAATGGTAGGGCGGTGCTAATGGTAGGGCGGTTCAGTAGAATTCCTCATCCTGAGCCTGTCGAAGGACGAGGAATTCGGCCCAAGAAATTCGGCCCAGATCGTCAACTGCCCACAGCGCCTAGATCTGCGAACCGCTCGCGCGAGTCGTTCTCGCTGGGGTCGTCTCGCGGCGCTTGCTACACAGTGGGCATGTTCGCTCCCGCCCTGACCGCCGCCGAGTCCCTGGTCCTGACCCGCCGGGTCACGACCCTGTCGGTGGCGGTGGCGACGGTCCTGATCGTCATCAAGGGCGCGGCCTGGCTGGCCGGCCATTCGGTGGCCATGCTGGCCTCGCTGGCCGACAGCGGCCTGGACCTGGTCGCCTCGCTGGTGACCTTCTACGCCGTGCGCTACGCCGCCGCCCCGCCGGACGCCGAACACCGTTTCGGCCACGGCAAGGCCGAGGCCTTCGCCAGCCTGACCCAGGGCGGGCTGGTGTTCGCCTCGGCGGCGCTGATCGGCCAGGAGGCGGTGCGGGCCTTCTTCCGGGCCCGCGCGCCCGAGCACGGCGTCCTGGGCGTGGGGGTGATGGCCGTCTCGATCCTGCTGACCCTGCTGCTGATCCGCGCTCAAACGGCGGTGACGCGCCGGACGCGGTCGGTGGCGGTGTCCGGCGACCGGGCCCACTACGCCGCCGACCTGGCCGCCAACGCGGTGTCCCTGGTCGGCATCGCCGCGGCCGGCCTGCTGGGCCTGGCCTGGGTCGACGCCGCCGCCGGCCTGCTGGTGGCGCTGTGGCTGCTGTGGGGGGCGATCGGGGTGTTCCGCGAGGCGTCGCACCAGCTGATGGACCACGAACTGCCGCTGGCCGACCGCGAGCGGATCATCGGCCTGATGACCGCCGATCCGCGGGTGCTGGGCGTCCATCAGGTGCGAACCCGGGCCTCCGGCCCCTACATGCACGTCCAGGCCCATATGGACCTGGATCCGGCCCTGCCGCTCAGCGCCGCCCATGCGGTGATGGTGGCGGCCGAGAAGCGGGTGCTGGAGGCTTTTCCGGCCGCCGACATCCTGCTGCACCCCGATCCGCGGGGCGTCGCTGAGCCGCACGGCGGGGCGTTCAGCGAGAGCGCGCCGGCCTGAACCGACGCCGGACGCTTGCGCACGGGCTCGGGCGGGGCCAAATGGCGGCGACGTTTCGAACTGGACGAGCCGACACCCGATGGACGACACCCTGGCCAAGCTGCCGAGAGCCTTTGCGGGCGCCGCCGTGCTGGTGCTGGGCGACGTCATGCTCGACCGCTTCGTCTATGGCGCGGTCGACCGCATCTCGCCCGAAGCGCCGGTGGCGGTGATCGCCGTCGAGCGCGAGACGGTGATGCTGGGCGGGGCCGGCAATGTGGCCCGCAATGTCGCGGCCCTGGGCGGGCGGGCGGTGCTGATCGGGGTGATCGGCGACGACGAGGCCGGCCGCACCCTGGTCGGACTGATCGACCGCGAACCCAGCCTGGACTCGGCCCTGATCGTCGACTCCGCCCGCCGCACCACCGAGAAGACCCGCTACATCTCCGGTTCACACCAGATGCTGCGCGCCGACCGCGAGGATCGCGGCGACGCCGACGCCGCGGCCCTGCTGGCGGCGTTCAAGACCCATCTGCGCGAGGTCGACGTCGTGGTGCTGTCCGACTACGCCAAGGGGGTGCTGAGCCCGCCGGTGCTGCGCGCCGCCATCGCCGCCGCCAACGCCGCCGGCAAGCCGGTGATCGTCGACCCCAAGAGCCGCGACCTGGCCCGCTATGACGGCGCCGCCCTGATCAAGCCCAACCGCCGCGAGGCCGCCGAGGCCACCGGCGTGACCGGCTCCGACGACGCGGCCGCCGCCGAGGCCGCCGACGCCATCCTGGCCGCGGCGCCCAACCTCGCCGCCGCCCTGATCACCCGCGGCGGCGCGGGCATGACCCTGGCCCAGCGCGGCCAGGCCACCGTGCACCTTCCGGCCACGGCGGTGGAGGTGTTCGACGTCTCCGGGGCCGGCGACACCGTGGCCGCGACTTTGGCGCTCGCGTTGGCCCGCGGCGCCAGCCCGCTGGACGCCGCGCGCCTGGCCAACCTCGCCGCCGGCCTGGTGGTGGCCAAGCTGGGCACCGACGTGGTCACCGCCGACGAGCTGCTGGCCCTCAGCCTCGGCGCCCACGCCGACCCGGCCCAGGACAAGATCGCCGATCTCGACCGCGCCCTGGCGGTGGTCGCCGGCTGGCGGGCCCGCGGCCTGAAGGTGGGCTTCACCAACGGCTGCTTCGACCTGCTGCACCCGGGCCACGTCTCGCTGCTGGCCCAGGCCAAGGCCGCCTGCGACCGGCTGATCGTCGCCCTCAACACCGACGCCTCGGTCCAGCGGCTGAAGGGCCCGACCCGGCCGGTGCAGACGGAGACCGCCCGGGCCACGGTGCTGGCCTCGCTGTCGTCGGCCGACCTGGTGGTGCTGTTCGACCAGCAGACCCCGCTCGACCTGATCAAGGCCTTCCGGCCCGACGTGCTGGTCAAGGGAGCGGACTACACGGTCGAGACCGTGGTCGGTTCCGACGTGGTGCTGGGCTATGGCGGCCGGGTGCTGCTGGCCGACCTCAAGCCCGGCCAGAGCACCACCAACCTGATCGGCCGGATGAACGCCAAGGCCTGAGGTGCGCCCGCCCCTAATTTGACCACGAACGCCGTCGATAAACGCCGTTCAGCAAGCTGTTGTTAAGCAAAGCGGCGCATCGATCGAACGATGCAGCCTGAATGCGCGTGGGCATGAGCGTCGATCGCACCCTTCACCATTTCCCCCTCGACCCGGCCTCGCGCCAGGTGCGCCTCGCCCTGGGCGAAAAGCGCCTGCCGTTCGTCGAGGTGCAGGTGCGCTACTGGGAATCGCCGCCCGCCTTCGTCCAGCTCAACGCGTCGGGCGTGACCCCGGTGCTGGTCGAGACCCGCCACCAGCGCACGGCGGTGATCTGCGAGAGCCGGGCCATTCTCGAACATATCGAGGAACAGGAGCCCGAACCGGCCCTGCTGGGTCGCGAGCCGGCCGAACGCGCCGAGGCGCGCCGCCTGTTGCAATGGTTCGACCGCAAGTTCGACAACGAGGTCAACGGCTTCCTGCTGCACGAGAAGATGGAAAAGCGCCTGCTGCGGCTGGGCGCGCCGGATCTGGCGTCCCTGCGCCGCGGCCGCGACGCCCTGCGCCAGCACCTGGACTATGTCGAGGGCCTGCTGAACGCCCGCGACTGGCTGGCCGGCCGGCGGATGAGTCTGGCCGACTTCGCCGCCGCCGCCCACCTGTCGGTGATCGACTATTTCGGCGACGTGCCGTGGAAGGATTTCCCGGCGACCAAGACCTGGTACATGAAGCTGAAGTCGAGGCCGGCCTTTCGGCCGATCCTGGCCGATCGCTGGCCCGGACTCGCGCCGGCCGCCCATTATGACGATCTCGACTTCTGACCACCCCCATACTGCCCTGAGAGACGAAATCCGCGCCGAGGCCCTGCGCCTGGGCTTCGACGCCTGCGGCTTCGCCAGCGCCAGCGACGCCTGGCCGAACGGCGACTGGCTGCGGCAGTTCGTGGCCGAGGGCTTCCACGGGGCGATGGGCTGGATGGCGGAGACGCTGGACCGGCGGTCCCACCCCACGGCGATGTGGACCGACGCCAGGACGGCGGTGGTGCTGGGCGTCAATTACGGACCCGAGCAGGATCCGCTGCTGGCCCTGCAGGACCCGTCGCGGGCGGCGATCTCGGCCTACGCCCAGGGCGACGATTATCACGAAGTGATCAAGAAGCGGCTGAAAGCCCTGGCCCGCTGGATGCACGGCCGGTTCGGGGGCGAGGTCAAGGTGTTCGTCGACACCGCGCCGCTGATGGAAAAGCCCCTGGCCCAGCGCGCCGGCCTGGGCTGGCAGGGCAAGCACAGCAACCTGGTCTCGCGCCCGTTCGGCTCCTGGCTGTTCCTGGGCAGCGTGCTGACCACACTCGACCTGCCGGCCGACCCGCCGGAGGTCGACCACTGCGGCTCGTGCCGGGCCTGCCTCGACATCTGCCCGACCAAGGCCTTCCCCGCGCCCTATCGGCTGGATGCGCGGCGCTGCATCTCGTACCTGACCATCGAGCTGTCGGGGCCGATCCCCGTCGAGTTCCGCGAGGCGCTGGGCAACCGGATCTACGGCTGTGACGACTGCCTGGCCGTTTGCCCCTGGAACAAGTTCGCCCAGCTGTCCAGCGAGGCGGCCTTCCACGCCCGCGAGACCCTGAAGGGTCCGTCCCTGGCGCAGCTGGTCCGGCTCGACGACGCGGCGTTCCGGGCCCTGTTCAGCAAGAGCCCGATCAAGCGCATCGGCCGCGACCGTTTCGTGCGCAACGTGCTCTACGCGATCGGCAACAGCGGCGACGCGGCCTTGATGGCGGTGGTCGAACCGCTGCTGGCCGACGCCGCGCCGGTGGTGCGCGGCGCGGCGGTGTGGGCGGCGGGGCGGCTGGCGGCGCGACAGCTCTCAAGCTTGGGCCCGCCGATCGAAGAGACGGACCAGGATGTGCTGCGCGAGTGGCGGGCGCTCGCCGGCTAGAGCATTCGTCGCTTAAGTTGACACATATCCGGCATGCCGAAAATAGTTGGCGCATTCGTCGGGGGTGAAGGCGTCGAGGACCAGCCCGATGCGGTCCCACAGATTGTCCCGGGTTCGTTCGGCGGCCTTGCGCAGCAGGGTCTTGAGCTTGGAAAACGCCATCTCGATGGGGTTGAGATCGGGCGAGTAGGGCGGCAGGAAGACCAACTGGGCGCCCCTGGCCTCGATGGCCAGCC